>CAVRZH010000185.1:0-67519 GCA_963725455.1 Bryobacterales bacterium | reverse complement strand
TGATTGCTGCTGTAGGACCGCGCAGAAGCAGAAAGCCGGCCATCCGCTCCAGCCCGTCGAATTCGAGCGCCTGGGCTAAGCCCGGTACCGGGATGGGGATGTTGGCCTGGAGATTAGCTACGAACTTGGAAGCCAGGTTGATAGTGCGCTGGGTTTGGATGTGAGCGCGAGCCGTGGCCGGTAACTGCTGCCCCTGGTAATTCTCAGCCATGATGGATTCAGTGTAGCTCCGGCACGCTGGTATGGTTACTCGAAGCGTAACAGCGTCGGTCAGACTCATGATACGCTGAGCCAATGATGACCTGGCAAGAGGAGCGCGCACTTATGGATTCGATTGTGGCCGATGTCGAAGCGAAGGTCTATCCTGTGGGCAGATGCATTCCGGGAATCGCTCATCACGAAGCGGGCTTCGTCAGAGAATTGATCCACCGAGATGGCCGCGTCATTATCACCAATGACCATGACAACTTGAGTTCGGATATGTGGCGCTTGGTTCGGAGACCCTAAACGGGCGCGCCACGCGGGGGGCTTTTATACCGCAGCCTCTGCCTTGCGAGGAGTAGTCAGATCATTCTCCAGCTAAAATGATTTTGAGGTGTGATGCTGATGTTGCAGCCATGTCCAGTGTGTAAGAAGCTTACTGAATACGGTCTCCATGCGCCCGTGGAAATGTCAGACGTGAAGTGCGAGTCGTGCGGAGGATACGCGATTTCTTTCGATCTAGCCGTGAAACTCCCACAGGAACCATCCTGGCAGGGGACAATAACGCGATTACCGCTGGCACTCCGATGGGCTTCTGATCGCGGAACCCCGGCCACTCTGAAAACTCCTCAGGACGTGATGCGGCTCATGGGTAGGTTCGAAAAGGCCGAGCAGGCACGAGCCTTGATGGATGATCGCTTTCTGTTCGGCTCGAATACCTACATGGTTGAGTCCGACCCACCGCCTCCAGGTGCCAGGGATGCCCTTTATGCTGAGTACATACTCTGTGACACCACTGGTAAGGGGTTCCTCGATGCCTTCTTAAAAAGAGAAGGACTTTGGGGCGCAAGGCGCGAAGCCGAAACGCGCGATGTAAATGATGAGGGGAGCAAAAGAACAATAGTGACAGCGCATCATATCGATGGAGCGCAACCATTACCGGCGTTGACCGACAGCGTTGGTTAAGAGCTAGGCTAGCCGAAGATCCCGCCCCCAGATATACCCATCCTCAGATTCCCAGAGATCCATGCACGGTTTTGTACCACCACGAAGCCGAGCGACGAATCGAAACAGCGTCCCGCTGCCAGTCTCACCGACTAGGCAACCTTTAACCCGTCCCTTCCGGTCAGTTTCTATGAACGTCACAGTGCGCACTTCTGCCGTTCGCCCCCAATCATCTTCCAGCGTGATCGTATCCATCATGGGATTGATTATTAGCGCAAGCTTGATTTCTCTGCCAGTGCCCGTGCGTACCGGTACGGACTAACTATCTGCACTACCGGCCTAGCGCTGTGCCTTATTGTGCCTTATGACCCCGGATCTGCCAGTATCAGTCAGACACCGATTTCTTGAATTTTCAACAAGTCAGGACCTATCAGCACCCATCGGTATCCCTATGAAACGATTTAGGTTCCTGTTCTCGCAAGGGAGTGTCGGTTCGACCCCGACCGAGGCCACCATTCTTCTTCACTTTCTTTGAAACCCGGCATGGAGCCGTTAAAATAGGTCTTTCTTTCCATGTCTGAAACCCAGCCGTTATCTCCCGATCTTCTCCTTCACATTGCCGCCACGCTCCAAGTGCCCTTGCACGGTCTGGTGGCCACCATCCAGCTTCTGGACGAAGGATCTACCGTGCCCTTCATCGCGCGCTACCGCAAAGAGGCCACCGGCAACTTGGATGAGGTCCAGATTCGCGCCATCGAAGAGCAGCTGGCCTATTTCCGCGAACTGGTTTCCCGCAAAGAAACCATCCTTGCGTCCATTCAGGAACAAGGCAAACTGACGGACGAATTGAAGGCGCGCATCGACCGGACTTTGGACAAGAGCGAGCTGGAAGATCTGTACCTTCCCTACAAGCCCAAGCGCCGCACCAAGGCCATGATCGCGCGCGAAAAAGGTCTGGAGCCGCTGGCGGATTACTTGTGGAATCAGGAACCTTCGGTCACGCCGCTCGAAACATTCGCGGAGTCTTTTGTCGATCCCGAAAAAGGCGTCGCCAGCGTGGACGAGGCGCTGGAAGGAGCGCGCCACATCCTGGCCGAGACCATCAGCGACAGCGCCGACATTCGCAAGCTCTTGCGCCATGCCATGTTCGAGGAAGGTGTGATCGTCAGCAAGAAAACCACGGACGCCGTCGACGAACAGCAGAAGTTCAAGATGTATTACGACTACCGCGAGCCGGTAAAGCAGATCCCGTCGCATCGCATGCTGGCTATCCGCCGCGGTGAGACCGAGAACGTTCTCTATTTTCTGATCGAGCTCGATCCGCAACGCCCGCTCGACCTCATCAAGAGCAAGATCCACAAACAGCCTGGAGACTGGACGCCTCAATTAAACCTGGCGGCGGAAGACGCCTGGAAGCGTCTGCTCAACAGTTCCATCACTTCCGAAGTCCGGCTGGAGTTGAAGCAGCGCGCCGACGCCGACGCCATCCAGGTGTTCCGCGAAAATCTTCAGAACCTGCTGCTCGCGCCTCCAGCCGGCCAGCTCAGCGTACTCGGCCTCGATCCCGGAATTCGCACCGGCTGCAAGATCGCGGTGGTCGACGACACCGGCAAGTTTATCGCTCACGATGTCATCTATCCGTTCCAGCCCAAGAATGACGTGGCCGGCGCGGAACGCACATTGAAGACTTTGATCGAGAAATATAACGTGCGCGCCATCGCAATCGGGAACGGCACAGCTTCGCGCGAGACCGACGCCCTGGTCCGCGACCTTTTGAAAAAGGAAGGCCTCACGTCGATCTTCTGCGTGACGGTCAACGAGTCCGGCGCGTCCATCTATTCCGCGTCTGAAATCGCGCGCCAGGAGTTCCCGGATCTGGACCTTACGGTTCGCGGAGCCATCTCCATCGCGCGCCGTTTGCAGGATCCGCTGGCCGAACTGGTCAAGCTGGACCCCAAGTCCATCGGAGTCGGCCAGTACCAGCACGACGTCGATCAGAACCATCTGCACAAGTCACTGGAGACGGTAATTGAAAGCTGCGTGAACCGCGTCGGCGTGGATCTGAACACCGCTTCCTGGGCTCTGTTGCGCTACGTGGCCGGCATCAACGAACGCACCGCGCAGAAAATCGTCGAATTTCGCAATGAACACGGCCGTTTCCGCTCACGCGTGCAATTGACCGCCGTGCCCGGCGTCGGCCCCAAGACCTTCGAACAGGCCGCGGGATTTTTGCGTATCCGCCACGGCGATCATCCGCTGGACATTACCGCGGTTCACCCTGAGTCCTATCCGGTTGTTGAACAAATCGCACAGCGGTTGGAAGTTCCCATCGAACAGCTGATCGAAAAGCCCGCGCTGCTCGACAAGCTCGATAAGAGCAGCCTCTCTGCCGGCGTCTTCACCCTGAACGACATTTTGGAAGAGCTCCGCAAGCCCGGACGCGATCCGCGCGATAAGTTCCTCGCGCCCAGCTTTCAGGACAACGTGAAGGAGATTGGCGACCTCGAGGCGGGCATGGCGCTCGAAGGCGTGGTCACCAATGTGACCAAGTTTGGAGCTTTCGTCGACGTCGGTGTTCATCAGGACGGGCTGGTGCATATCAGCGAACTGGCGGACCGATATATCAAGGAACCGGGCGATGTGGTGAAGGTGGGCCAGATCGTAAAGGTGCACGTGCTGAGCGCCGACGCCAAGACCAAACGCATCGCACTGTCGATGAAGACGCCGGGCTCGAAGCCCGCGCCTAAGCCTGCCCCAATACCTAAGCCACAGCCGACCATGGACGATAAACTAGCGGCGCTGGCGGATCGCTGGAAGAAACGCTGAGGTTTTCTATTCCGGCTGGGCCCCCGGTATTTGGCAAAGCGATTCCAAATCTTCGGCTAAGCCGGACAGCTCCATCGACATCGCGTGAATGCCCTGGCGCGAAGAATTCCCCCGGCATCCAGTGGCCGTTTCGGCGATGCTGGCGGCGATTTGTTCGGTGGTGAAGGTTTGCTCTTCTACAGCCGCCGCGATGGTGTCCTGCATTCCGCGAATCTTCTTGATGATGACCGCCACTCCGTCCATCGCCACCGTGACGTTGCTCACCTGATTGCTCATGGCGGCAATACGCGAATCGATCTCCGTGGTAAATTCGGCCGCGGATTGGGATAGATTCTTGACTTCGCCCGCCACCACGTTGAAGCCCGCTCCAAACTGTCCGGCGTGCGCGGCTTCCACAGCCGCGTTCAGGGCGAGAAGGTTGGTCTTCAAAGCGATACTCCGGATCATTTCGGTGACTTTGCCGATTTCCGAGCTGGCCTTGTGCAGGTTAGCGACAGCGGACGCCGCTGACTCCACCAGGCTGGCCGCGCCCTCGCCGACCTCGGATGCCTGCGCGGCGCTGGCGGCGATGCTGTGAATGCTGGATTGCATATGGCCGGCGCCCGCAGCGATCGTTTCAACATTCCGTGTAACCAGTTCGCTGGCATCGGTGAGGCCGCGCGAGGTGGCCCGTAGCGCGCGGGCATCGGCGCTCATGCGTTCCACCACCTGGCGCATCTGGTTCGCGTCATTGGCCCTGGCTCCTTCCGAAGACAGGATGTCATTGCCAACCCGGCGCCCGACCGCCGCGCCCGTCGCGAGTGCGGCCAGAGCCACCACGCCGACCAAAAGAAACGTCACGGCGGAGAGATTCTGAATGCGCACTACGGCATGCTCCTGAGCGCCTTCAGCATCGTGCGCGCGTTTTGATCCGGCCAGCGCTACCTGCCGGATGGATTCGATGGAGGCTGCAAACAGCCGCTCGGCCTGCCGCTGCGTATCCAGGCCCTCCCGCACGGCAGACGACACGCCGGCCGGGCCGATCAGAAGTCCCCGAACGCTTAAGAAGGATTTCCGCGCGGCTTCGGCGGCGCCTCCATCCGGGGAGCGATTCAGCTTCGCGAGGCTCTCAGAAATCGATGACAGGCTCCGGCTCACCTGGTCGCACTGCCCGGCCACGTCTCGGGCCATCCTGTCGACGGAGTTTGCATCGGACGCCGCCAGAAGCTCCCACCCCAGGGCTTGTATGGATCGTCCGCGCGCCTGTACTTCGGCCGACGCCGCGGAGACAGTGGCTACCTCCGCCATGACTTCAGTAGCCCGATTCATGCCCGTGTTCGCGCTGCCGACAGCCAGGTCCAGGGGATCGATCGCCGCCGCGATCTGGCGCGAGAGCTCGTCCAGGGCCGCAGATAAGTTCTTCAGCCGCGCCTCAAAATCGTTCTTGGCTTTTTCATCCTGAGGGGCGGCCAGCATGGCGGCCCGTGCCGCGAGCACGCCGCTGTCTCCATTGATTCCCGCTGTAAAACCGGCCACAAAAGCCTTCACCCGCGCCGCCAGGCTCCGGTTGCGTAATTCCTGCGACGCCATGCTGTCCAGCACTCCGCCCACTTTATCGCGCAGCGGGTTCAGGCGAAATTTCTTGTCGATCAGGCGGACTTCCTCCAGGCTGGAGCGCAGTTGCTCAATTTTCTCGCGCTCCACTAGCAGTGCTTGAATGGCGGCGTTGGCATCCAGGCTGGTCTGCTTGGACGTTACTAGAGCCGCCTGGCTGGACTTCTGAAGCTGCGCCATGGCGGCCGACAAAACTTTGGTCGATGCCGTTACCGTCTCAATTTCCGCGGTAACGTTGCGATTGGCTTCCGCGATCCGTTTGCGCGCCTCAATTCTCTGATGCGACATCCGGAGCAGCTCCCCGCCGGTATGAGCCATCTCCCGAACGACAGCGCTCTCGGCGTCACCAGAGCCGCCGGAGGCCGCCAGCTCTTTGGCGATCGATTGCACCTCGGCGACGGTCTGGCCCAGCTCGGACTCAACAGCGGAAAGCTCGGCCAGTGTCGAAGCCGCGGCTATCCGGGAGAACGAACCGCTGATACGCTCGAATCCCTGCTGTAGCTTGGCTAGTTTGACCTGCGTAGGCGAAGTGTCCCGTGAGAGATGGACAATCTCTCGGCGGATGAGGAAGACCGCGCCGAGGGACACCACCGCCATCACGCTCATCCCGCCCATCAATACGGCAACCAGCAGGATAAGCTGGCTTCGAGTAGACATAACCGTTCCTGCCCTGCTCAGGGAATTGGTTGCGCCTTGCCGTCCTTCACCGTTGTTACGTAAACCGCATTGGAGCCCTGGTGATTGGATGGGGAAAAAGAAATAATCATGCCACCCAGATCCAGCTTGGACATCGCTTGAAACGTATCGATGAGCTTTTCGCGGCTGAGATCCTTACCGGCCAGATCCAGCCCCGCCAGCAGCACCCGGCCGCCCACGTACCCCTCGAAGCTGACGTACGTGGGGAGCAGCGCGGGCGCGGATGTTTTTAGGGCTTGCCGATAGTCGCGCGATAGAGCCAACGTGGCGTCCGTGGGCGAAGGAACCACCTGCGAGATCAGCATGCCGTCTGCGGCCGCTCCGAGTTCGGCGATCAAGCTCTCCGTGCCCACGAACGAAATGGTCGCGAACTGCGCTTTCAGGCCAGCCTCCCGCGCGGCGCGCACGAATACGGCGGTGGGCTGATAAGGCCCCACAATCACGACGGCATCGGGAGCGCCTGCCAGCACGGACGCCAACCCGCCTTTGACATCCAACGTATTGCGCTCGAAGGAACCTTTCGCCACAGGTGCAAGGCTTCGGCTCTGCAAGGCCTTTTCCACTCCCGTGAGCACCGAAAACCCGAATGAATCGTTCTGGTAAAACACGGCGATCTTTCGGAGACCCCGGACCTTCGTTATTTGCTCGACCAGCGCTTCTGTTTCATCGTCGTAGGAGGCGCGAATATTGATCACGTAGCGCTGCACCGGTTCGCGCAGCAACATCGCGCCGGTGAACAGACCGACCAGGGGAATCTTGTACTCCTGGACCATTGGCGCCGCTACTTTTCCCGTGGGAGTTCCCACGTAGCCGGCCAGCGCAAAGACTCCCTTTTCCTCGATCATCTTGCCCGTGCAGTCCACGCACTTGTCGGGTTCGTAGCCGTCGTCATCGGCCAACAAACGAATCTGCCGGCCATGCACGCCACCTTTGGCATTGGCTTCTTCGAACGCCGCCTTGAGACCGGCATTCATGCCAGTGCCCAGACCCTGCGCGGGGCCCGTCAAAGCGGCGCATTGGCCGATCAGGATCTCGTTGTCTTGGATCCCAGGGTCGACGGCCGCAAGCGGTTTCGCAAAAATCCCCAGGGTGAAAAGCAGAGCCGCAATAAGCTCCAAACGATGATTTCGGCAGTTCATATGTCGCTTGGCTTATCGGCCGCCGCTCGAGATTCTTCAGAACCGAACGCGTGTACGGTTCCAGGACGGGCGCGCGGCCCAGGGCGGAGCTAATTCGCTACCGGATCAGGAATGCGAGCTGGTTGAGCGCGGCGGCTCCAAATGCGAATGGTTCCAAACCTTCGCGCGACGGCTTCCAGGTAAAGATAGACCACCGGCGTGATGTAGAGCGTGATGAATTGCGAGAATAACAGGCCGCCCACTACCGCCAGGCCCAGCGGCTGCCGCGCATCCGCTCCCGCGCCAATTCCCAGAGCGATGGGAAACGTGCCGAACAGCGCGGCGAGAGTCGTCATCATGATGGGCCGGAAGCGCAGAATGCACCCTTGCACGATCGCATCAAAAGGAGACCGGCCTTCCACGCGCTGGGCCTCGATCGCGAAATCGATCATCATGATCGCGTTCTTCTTCACCACGCCAAACAGCATGATCAGGCCGACGAACGCATAGAGATCCAACTCTTTGTGAAAAATCTTGAGCGTCAGCAGGGCGCCGAAGACGGCGGACGGCAACCCCGAAAGAATCGTGATGGGATGAATGAAGCTTTCGTATAGCATTCCCAGCACCATGTAGATCACCAGTATGGCTACGATCAGCAAGATCGACAATCCGCGGAAGGACTGTTGGAAAGCTTGCACCGTGCCCTGATAGAGCGGCGCGATGGTGGGAGGGATGCGTAGTTCCTGGATCACGCCATCAATGGCCGCGGCTGCGTCGCCCAGTGCAAAACCGGGAACCAGATTGAATGAAATGGTGGCGGCCGGCAGTTGTCCGAAGTGATTCACCGAAAGCGGGCCCACCGTGCGGTGAACCGACACCACGGTGTCCAGAGGAACCAGCGTTCCTTTGGCCGAATGGATATAGAGCTTCGAAAGGGCGTCCGGATTGCGCTGGTATTGCGGCTCTACTTCCAAAATCACCTGGTATTCGTTCGAGGGCGTATAGATTGTGGACACCTGCCGGGTACCGTAGGCGGTGAAAAGAGCATTCTGGATTTGATCCGGCGTCACGCCCAAGGTCTGCGCCCGGTCTCGATCGATATCCAGCGTCACCTGCGGACTCGCGATCTGCAGATCGCTGGTCACGTTGATGAAGCCGCGCAGGGTGCGAATTCTGTCCAGCAGGATGGGCACCCAACGGTAGATCTCATTTTGATCGGAACCCTGCAGCGTCAATTGATACGGGCTCTGGGTATTGTTGCTGCCGATGTTGATGGGCGGCGGATTCTGCAGAAACGCCTGAATACCGGGAACGGATTGAAGCTTGGGCTGCAGTTCCTGAAGCACCTGATCGAGCTGAGAGCGCGCGCTGATCGCGGGGTTTCAGCATCAGGAAGACGTTTCCCTGATTGCCGCCGCTCACAAAAGCAAACACGCTTCGAATATTAGGATCGTGCTCTAAGATGGCTTTCACCGACCACATGTGATCGACCATCGAATCGAACGAAATGTCCTGTCCAGCCACCGCGGCCCCGTTGAGCACGCCACTATCGGTGCTGGGAAGAAAGCCCTTCGGCATGATGAAGAATAGCCAGATGGTCCCGCCCAGAAGACCGAACAAAACCACCAGCGTAGCGAACCGGTGGCGCAGCACCACCAGCAACGAACCTTCGTAGAGGCGCGTTAACCCCTGGAAAAAGCGTTCCAGTCCGTTGTAGAGGAAGTTGTGCCGGGCATTGTGGCTTACCTTCAGAAAACGGCTGGCTAGCATGGGCGTAAGCGTCAGGGATACGAAGCCCGACACCAGAATGGCCACCGCGATGGTGACGGAAAACTCATGCAGCAAGCGTCCCACGATGCCGCCCATGAACAGCACCGGAATGAAGACGCTCACGAGCGAAATGGTCATCGAAAGAATAGTGAATCCAATTTCGCGCGACCCGCGATAAGCGGCTTCCTGTCTGCTTTCGCCCAGCTCCATGTGGCGCATGATGTTTTCCAGCATCACGATCGCATCGTCCACCACAAAGCCCACCGAAAGCGTGAGCGCCATCAAAGAAAGATTGTTCAGGCTGTAGCCCAGCAGGTACATGATGGCGAACGTGCCGACAATCGACAGTGGAACCGCCACGCCGGGAATCACGGTAGCTGAAATATTCCGAAGGAAGATGAAAATCACCATCACCACCAGGCAAATGGTAAGCACCAGAGTGAACTTCACGTCCTGAATGGAGTCGCGAATCGATTCGGAATTGTCGTGAAGGATGTCCAGGTTCACCGAGGGAGGGATTTCCGAACGGAAGAGGGGCAAAAGGTTTCTGACTCTGTCCACCACCTCAACCGTGTTGGTACCTGGCTGCCGCTGGATGGCGAGGATGATGGTCCGCCGGTCATTCATCCAGGCCCGGATCTTATCGTTTTCCACGTCGTCCAGAACCCGGCCCAATTCCTGCAGCCGCACTGGATTGCCGTTCCGGTAAGTGACAATCATCCGCCGGTACTCGGCTGCATTCGTCAATTGCCCGGTGGATTCGATGGTAAAGGCCTGCTTGGAACCGTAGAGTTTTCCCGTGGGAAGGTTGCTGTTATTGGCCTGGATGGCGGCCTGCACGTCGTCGATGCCGATGCCGCGCGTGGCCATGCTGTCGGGATCCATTTGAATGCGGACCGCGTATTTCTGGCCGCCGAATACCTGCACTTGCGAGACGCCGCTGACGGTGGAAATGCGTTGCGCCATGACCGTTTCGGCGTATTCATCCACCGTGTAGACCGGCAGCGTGTCCGAGCTGAGGGCCAGGAAGAATACCGGCTGATCGGACGGATTCACCTTGTTGAAGGTGGGCGGGCGCGGCATGGTGGGTGGAAGCAGGCCGCCGGCCTTGGCGATGGCGGACTGGACATCCTGCGCCGCAGCATCGATGTCGCGATCCAGGCTGAACTGCATGGTGATGTTGGTGCTGCCGAGCGAGCTCGACGAGTTCATGGAGTCGATTCCCGCGATCGTCGAAAACTGGCGTTCCAGCGGCGTGGCTACGGAAGCGGCCATGGTGTCGGGGCTGGCGCCCGGCAGCGCCGCCTGCACCTGAATGGTGGGGTAATCCACGCTCGGAAGGGCCGCCACCGGCAAGGCGCGGTAACCCACAATGCCGAACAGCAGAATGCCGAACGCCGTCAGCGTGGTGAAGATGGGCCGCCGGATGAAAAAATCCGAGAGATTCATCAGGCCCCCGCGTCGGCCTTGGCCGCGGCAACCACGCGAATGCGAGCACCTGGGAACAGACGCAGTTGCCCGTCTGTTACGACGGTTTCCCCGGGAGAAATTCCACTCTGCACTACAATCTGGTTGTCGATGGTCTGGCCAACCGAAACCAGGCGCGTTTCCACGGTCTGGTCCGGTTTGACGACGAAAGCAAATTGACCCTTTTGCCCGGACTGAATCGCTTCCGACGGCACCACGGTGGCGTGGTCCAGAGTCCGCAGAGTCATGATGACGTTAATGAACTGGCCCGGCCAAAGGGAATGATCGCTGTTAGGAAAGGTCGCCTTCAGCTTGATGGTGCCCGTGGTGCTGTCGACGATGTTGTCGATAAAGGTTAGCTGGCCGGTGGCGGTGACTCCGTTGTTGGAGCCATTGGCCACGCCCGTGCCAACCACTGTAAGCGTGTGCTCCGCATTATAACGCCGGATTTCGGGCAGTAGCTGCTCGGGTGCGCTGAAGGTGACATAGACCGGCTGCAATTGGTTGATGTTGACCAGCGCAGTAGTGTCGTTGGCCTTCACCAGGTTGCCGGCTTGCAGTAGAAGACTGCCGGCGCGGCCATCGATGGGCGATCGGATATAACAGTAGGAAAGATTCAACTTCGCGGTTTCAATGGCGCTGCGATCGGAAACGACGGACGCCTGGGCGCTGTTAATCGCAGCCTGGTCGGCCCGCACAGCTTCGTCCGATACCTGCGACGTGGTCTGGTAGGTATCGTTCTGATCCTTCGAAATCACGCCTTCCTTGGCTAACTGATCGTAGCGCTTGGCCTGTTGCTTGGCGTTCAGAGCCTGAGCCTGGTCACGCGCCAGATTGGCTTCGGCCTGCGTTACCAAGGCCAGATCCTTTTGAACGGCAGCCTGGGCCTGATCCAAAGCTTGTTGATAGGGCCGGGGATCGATCTCAAAAAGTTGGTCGCCCTTCTTTATTTCCTGGCCTTCCTTGAAGAAGACCTGGTTCAGTTCGCCGCTGATCTGGGCTTTCACCGCGATCACCGCCACCGGCTCAACGGAGCCGATCTGACGAATCTGAATGGGGATATCGCGCGCCTGCGCTTGCGCGACCGTGACCGGCGTGGGCGGCACGCCACCCCTTGCTTTGCTGGCTTTGTCGTTACGCTGCGCGCAGCCAATCAGACACACCGACAGCAGGGTCGCAACCAGGGCCCTTGGGAAACACAACACGAGTGAGAATTGCTCCTATTGCTAGAGTAGCTAAAATGAGCTCCAAGGTTACTCGCCAGCGGCCATAATGTGTTCTCTTACGAACCGCTTACCGGCGCGGGCGGCTCAACTGGAGGTTTGTGCCTGCTCGCAGTTAATCTCCCATGAAATGCCGTATTGATCTACCAGCACGCCAAAGAGGACAGCCCAGAAGGTCTTCTCGATCGGCATGTGCACCGTTCCGTTCTCAGCCAGCGCACTGAAGACACGTCTTGCCTCCGCAGGGTCGTCCATGCCTAGCGTGATGTGGAAACCCCTCGGCCGTTCATACTGATCCGGACGAACGTCAGCTCCATATAAGACGTTGTCGCCGACCTTCAGTGTCGCGTGTACGATCTTCCCACGCCATTCCGGCGGCACCTGTTCGGCCATGGGCGAACTGCCGTACGTAAGCATCGTTATGACCTCGCCGCCCAAGCACCGTTCGTAGAACTCAAAAGCCTCTTGGCAATTACCGGCAAAGCTCAGATGCGGATTGAGTCTCATTGCTCACTCCTGTTGCTGGCGCGCCTTAAACGGCGCCGTACTTCATTGTGTTCGAAAAGGCAGGCCTCGGGGCGGTCCGGCGCAGTTTTTGCAGTGACGCCAGGTGCAGTAAGACCGAAAGCGGCACCAGGAAAACAGGAATCATCACCAGCGGAAACGCGACGATCAGCCTGATTTGGCCGATCAAGCGCCAGTATTTGAACCGGTGAGGGCGAAGACAGGAAGCCGGTGGTGACGGCGACCACCAAATCGGCGAGGCCCAATAGATTCCAGGCTCGCACCAAACCAGCCGATCCACGCCATCCGCGGGCATAGGCGAGGCCAACGAATGGCGCGAAGAGGCCGACGAGAAAGTCGCCGGCGCCAGCGGGCCAGGCAAATTCAGCCGGCAGCCTTGCCGCCGCATAAAGCGCCAGGAAAATGAGGCCTAACACGCGATACACCTGAACAGTCACGATCCAGCGCTGCGGCGTAGCTTCAACCATCCGCTGAAGCGCCGGCCAGCGCCAGAATAGCGTCATACCGATCAGAATCGGAATCAACAAACCATATTGGATGGTCGGAACACGCGAGGCCGTGCCTTGATAGAAGCCGAACCAGGCGAGCCCGAGCGCCAGGAAGAACCAAGCCGCGAGCGCCGCCGACAGAATCGGAAAGGCCCGGCTGCCGGAGTCGAGAACCAGGCGCAGGCCGACGATCACGGTGGCGACAACCGCCACAGATCCAATCAGCACATAAGGGAACAGATAAGCGGGAACCAGATTGTTGTTCATGCCAGATAGATGTATATGCATCTATCTGGGTCGCAGGAAACAGCTTGCGTCACGCGGTCTAGGCTGATAGATGTAACTACATGTATATGCTGCCTTGCGCTTGCGCCAATCTCCGCAGGGCCGACCGCGCGGTCTCGCAGTTTTATGACGACGCGCTCCGCCCCAGCGGCTTGCGGATCACCCAGTTCACACTGTTACAGGCCTTGACCCTGGCGCCCAGGATCTCGCAGAAGCAGCTGGCGCAGCTGCTTGAGATCGATAGCACCACCCTCACCCGAACGCTGGCCCCCTTGCGTAAAAAAGGCTGGCTGCGGTCGGCCGAGGGAACCGACCGGCGCGAGTTGCGCCTTTCGCTGACTCCGGCGGGTCGACGCGGGTACCAGCGTGCTCTGCCCTACTGGCAAACGGCCCAGAAAGGCTTGCGGCGGGCATTGGGAGAGAACGACTGGGACCAGTTGATAGAGACCGCCGTGCGCACCGCCGAAGCCATGAGCCATCACCGTAATAACTCTTGACAGGTTTTGCGGCGCGCAGTATATTTAACTCAATGGTTATTTAACCAGACGGTTTATAGCGATTATGAGCTTACAGGCAGCGCCGCCCGATGCATTGAGCGCAACTTTATCGGCCCTGGCCGATCCCACGCGGCGCGCGATCCTGGCGCGTCTGGCGTCGGGCGAAGTTTCAGTTACCAAGCTGGCCGAACCCTTCGATATGAGCATGCCCGCCATATCCAAACACCTGAAAGTTCTGGAACGCGCCGGGCTAATCGCGCGCGGGCGGGAAGCTCAGTGGAGGCCGTGCCGTCTCAATGCAGCTCCGCTCAAGAACGTAGCCGACTTTGTAGAGAACTACCGGCGTTTCTGGGAAGAAAGCTTTGATCGCCTGGACGAATATCTGATCGAATTGAAAACCCAAGAGAGCAGAAGCAAAGAGAGCAAGGAGAAGAAGAAACATGGCCGCAAGCACCGCAAAAGCTAACTCACCACTCACCGTGACCATGCCGTCCGATCGAGAGATCGTGCTGACGCGCGTGTTCGATGCGCCGCGCCGCTTGGTGTTTGAAGCCTGGACCAAGCCTGAACACCTGCTGCGCTGGTTTGGTCCGCATAGCTGCCCCATCGTCGAGTGCCAAGTGGACCTGCGCGTTGGTGGCGCATGGCGCTTTCTGCTCCGTGGGCCGGGCGGCAAAAGCTTGGGGATGCGAGGCGTGTACCAGGAGATAAAGCCGTATGACCGGCTGGTCTCGACAGAAAGCTTTGACGACTATCCGGGCGAATCGCTCAACACCATGACCTTTTCCGAGAAGGATGGAAAGACGACACTCACCACCAGGGTGCTTTACCCGTCGATGGAGACTCGCGACGCGGTGATCCAGTCCGGAATGGAACAGGGAGCCGGAGAGACCTATGACCGGCTGTCCGAACATCTTGGGGTCATGGCCTCCGCGCAATCGTCGGAGCCGGAACTATTGATCAAGCGGGTGTTCGACGCGCCTCGTGAACTGGTATTCCAATGTTGGACCCAGCCGGAACATCTGCAACACTGGCAAGGCGCCCCGCGCGGAGTTACGGTGACGTCGAGCGAGTCCGACATACGGCCCGGCGGCTTTTTTAGGATCTGCATGCGCTCACCCGAAGGAGTGGACCGCTGGCTGGAGGGCCACTATCGCGAAATCGTGAAGCCGGAGCGTGTGGTGTTCACGCATGTCTGGTTGGACGCCGGCTGCAAGCCCGGCAAGGAGACTCTGGTGAGCGTCACGCTGGCCGAACGCGACGGCAAGACTGAACTCACGTTGCGTCAGACCGGCTTTTCGTCGGTGGAATCGCGCGACGGGCACAAATTCGGATGGACCAGCGCATTGGATGTTCTGGATGATTACCTGGACGAGGCTGCACGTTCCATCGTTGTCACACGCGTCTTCGATGCTCCGCGCGCTCTGGTCTTCGACGCCTGGACCGATTCGAAACACATCGGGCGCTGGTACGGACCACGAGGCTTTACAATCACCACGCATTCCATGGACGTGCGTCCGGGCGGTGTCTGGCTGTTCGACATGCATGGGCCGGACGGCGTGGATTATCCCAACAAGATCACCCATCTCGAAATCGTGAAGCCCGAACGGCTGGTCTACGATCACCACGACAAAGGCACGCCGGGATATTTTCAGACCACCGTTATCTTCGCGGAACACGGCGACAAGACCCAGCTCAGCATGCGAATGATGTTCCAATCGGCCGCCGAACGCGAGGCTGTGGCGACGAAGTACAACGCGATCGACGGCGCGAACCAGACGCTGGATCGCCTGACCGAGCAATTAGAAAAGATGCAGGGCCTGATCATCACGCGTATTTTCGACGCACCGCGCGAGGTGGTCTTCAAAGCCTGGACGGATCCTAAGCAACTGCAGCGTTGGTGGGGGCCAAAGGGCTTCACCAATCCGGTGTGCGATGTGGATGTGCGGCCGGGCGGAGCGATTCGAATTCACATGCGCGCGCCGGACGGCGTCGTCTACCCGATGACCGGCGTTTTTCATGAGATCGTGGAGCCGGAACGGCTGGTGTTTACCAGCTCCGCATTGGGCCGCAACGGCGAGCCGTTGTTTGAGGTATTAAATACGGTGACGTTTGCGGCCGAAGGCACGAAGACTAGACTCACGTTGCACGCCCGCGTGTCAAAGGTGAAGGCTGCCGCGGCGCCACACCTGGCCGGGATGGAACAGGGCTGGAGCGAGACGCTCGACCGGCTCGGACAAGAAGTGGAAGGATGACGTGGGAGGTGACGTGGAATCATGACAAAAAACCGGACGTTGTGGATCATCCAAGCTTTGCTGGCGCTCCTGTTTCTGTTCGCGGGCGCGGTTAAGCTGTTTCTACCGCCCGCTGACCTGGTGAAGCTGGCTCCGATGTTCTCGGCCACTTTCCTGCGATTCATCGGAATATGTGAGGTACTGGGAGCGATCGGTTTGATCCTCCCCATGCTGTTGCGGATTCGGCCAATCCTGACGCCGCTGGCTGCCGTGTGCCTGGGGGTGATTATGATCGGCGCCATCGCAGTTACGCTGATGACTGAAACGGCTGCGACTGCATTGTTCCCGCTGGTGGTCGGCGTGCTTCTGGTCTTCGTTGCTTACGGGCGTTGGCGGGTGGTGGCGGCATAGCTGTCTGATCCCATTCCGAGTTAAAGGGCTAAGCGAAGTTTACCGATCTATCGCATGGAGCTCTTACTTGCGACGCCTCGTAGGGTTACTGATCGTACTCACCATCGGCGGCTGCTCCCGCCCTGGTGCGCGCCAGGAACGCGACCGGGACTCGGCGGCATTCAAGGCCGGCGCCGCCGCGCACGACATTGCAAAACAGGCCGCAAAAACCGCTGCCGAAGCCGAGCGCCAATTGCGGGAAAGCGAGCGCCAGCTACAGGATAGTGCTCGAAAAGTAAAGGAAGGCTGGAAGCAGAAAGAGCGCGAGGATCAAGAGAAGGCCCCTGCTCGGCAGTAATCTCGGTCAGAACGAAGCATCGGTTTCAAATAGAATCCATGTTGGAGGTTGAAATGAGAACATGGATGATCACTGAGATAGCGCTAGTCGCTTTCTTCGCTGGGCTATCGAGTTCGTCACTCGCGCAGACACTGCCAATCGTCGGCGGCGGGGTGGCCAACGAAGTCCCCGGCGCGAAAGAGCTTCCTGACCCCAAGCTCACCTATAAGGTTGTGTTCGATATCGCCGCGGCCGCTCCCAAAGTGGACGAGGTGAATCCCGGGCTGAGCGAGGCTGCACGCTATGTCAATACGCTCGCGAAATATGGCGTCCCATCCGATCATCGGCGGATCGCTGTGGTCTTCCATCGCGCCGCGACCGAGATCGTTGTGAACAACGAAACGTTCAAGGCACGCAATCAGGGCCGCGACAATCCCAATGTAGCTTTGATTCAGAGCATGAAAAAAGCCGGCGTCGACTTTCGCGTCTGCGGCCAGGCGGTATTGGCGCACAAGATCGACCCGAAGACCATAGCGCCCCAGATCGAGCTGGATCTTTGGGCATTGACGACAATCGTCAATCTGCAGCTTCAAGGCTACGTCCACATCGTGGCCGACTAGCCTCCGCCGTCACGTTCCGAATCGCTCCGCCGATCGAGCTTTCGCCTTGGCAGCCTCTTCTTCTCGATTCTTGGGCGCCGCGTTGGTTTCGAGCGACAGGAGCAGGCGCGATGAAATGCCGGCGATTTCATCCACCGCCGCCTGGAACAATTTTTCGTTGGCCTTGGACGGCTTCGTAAAGCCACTGATCTTTCGCACGAACTGGAGGGACGCGGCGCGAACTTCTTCCTCCGTCACCGGCGGATCGAAATTGAAGAGGGTCTTGATATTCCGGCACATACCAAAACCTTACTCGATTCCGATTACCAGTAGCGTGGCGTCGTCACGGAGGCCGGCTTCGGAGAAGAAGGCGCCATCGGAGAAATCGGCCACCGCGGAGACGATCTTTCTCTGCAAGGCGCCGGCGTCCAATTTCCGGTGTTGCAGAAGAATGCTCGCCATCCGCTCTTCGCCGAATTGATCGCCGTCCGAGTTCTCGGCCTCGGTAATGCCGTCGGTGAAAAGCGCCAGCCGGTCGCCGGCGGTCAGCAAAACCTCACGCTGCTCATAGACCCAGTCCGGGAACATGCCGAGCACCGCGCCTCCCTGCTCCAGACGCGACAGCGCGCCATTGGCCCGGATCAGTATGGGCGCATTGTGCCCGGCATTGGTATAGGTCAAACGTCGTCCCTGCAGCACGCCATAAAACAACGTGATGAACTTATTGGGCGCCGTGTTCGCGCATAGAATCCGATTCAGGCGGTTGGTGAGACTATCGGTGGACGTAGACTCGGGAGCCAGAGCGCGCACGGCCGCCTGTAAGTTCGACATCATCAGCGCCGCGGAAACCCCCTTGCCGGATGCGTCGCCAATGCAGATTCCCAGTCGCTCCTCGCCGAGCGGGACCAGGTCGAGATAATCGCCGCCAACGCTGCCTGCCGGATTCCAGTAAGCGGAAAATTGGCAATCGCGGATTCGCGGAATGCTTCTGGGAAGTAAGGCCTGCTGCGTCGCCACTGTTTCCCGTACTAGCTCCCGTTCGGCTGCGCCACTGCGTACCTGCCGCTGCAGAGTGGAAAGCAATTGCGAATTATCCCAGGGCTTCTCCACGAAATCGCCGGCGCCCCGATGCATAGCCTCCACCGCCAGCGGGACGCTGCCCCACGCCGTCATCACCACCACCGGCAGCGCGCGATCCAACTCCCGCACGGAGCGAAGCAAATCCAGCCCCTCCAGGCCTGACGTGGTGTCGCGGGCATAGTTCAGATCCATCAGCAGCAGGTCGAACTCTCCCGCCGAAAGATTCGCGAGCACTGACGCGGGGGAATTTGCCGTTTCGATCTGATAGCCTTCCTGCTTCAGCAGCAGGCGTAAAGCTTCCACTACATCCGGTTGGTCGTCTGCAATGAGGGCGCGCATGCCGATACCAGTAACAGGTCGCCTGCCAATCGCTACTGAGCCGCGAACCCCCGTCGAGTTAGACACTTGCAGCTCACCGCAGGAAATATGACCCGCCGCCGCCCGGCCGGTGGCGGACGCACGGTTCCCAAATCCGTACAGTTTTTCAAATGGTTCAGCTGGCTACTTCGATCGCGCGCGATCGAGCAGGAGCTCGCGCTCGCGGGAGTTGCGGGTAAGAGAGGCGGCACGCTGGAACTCCGCGCTGGCTTCGTCGAAGCGCCCGAGTTTGAAGAGGAAATCGCCACGAACGCTCGGCAAGAGATGGTAATTCTGAAGGGCGGGTTCCGACATCAGTGTATCCACAATCTCAAGTCCGGCCGCTGGACCGAATGCCATCGCGACTGCGACCGCCCGGTTGAGCTCCACTACCGGAGAGGGCGCGATGCGCGCGAGTTCCCCGTAGATTGCGGCGATGCGCTCCCAATCGGTGTCTTCCGGGACGCGGGCTCGGGCATGGCAAGCAGCAATGGCGGCCTGGAGTGCGTAGGGACCCGCGAAACCGGCTGAAACATTCTGCGCACGATCCAGCGCGGACAGGCCCCGGCGGATGAGGAGCTGATCCCACAGCGCGCGGTTTTGTTCCAAGAGCAGGATAGGTTTTCCCGATGCGTCCACGCGGGCCTTTGAGCGCGATGACTGAATCTCCATCAGCGCCACCAAACCGTGGACTTCGGGCTCCCGCGGAACCAGTTCCGCCAGGATGCGCCCAAGCCGGAGCGCCTCCTCGCAAAGAGCGGGGCGCATCCAATCGTCTCCTGCCGTGGCAGAATATCCTTCGTTGAAGATCAAGTAAATCACTTCGAGCACCGACGCTAAACGCGCGGCGAGTTCGGGCCCGCGCGGGACTTCGAACGGGACGCCGGCTTCGCTCAGCGCCCGCTTGGCTCGTACGATGCGCTGGGCAATCGCCGGCTCCGCCACCAGATAAGCCCGAGCGATCTCGCCAGTCGTCAGGCCACCCAGCAGCCGCAAGGTGAGCGCGACACGCGCTTCCCGGGACAGAACCGGGTGGCAGGCCGTAAAGATAAGGCGCAGCAGATCGTCACCAACGGGATCGTCCATTGAGGCTTCGAAATCCGGCACGGCCATTTGCTCGGCTTCGAGCTGGTAGCCAAGTTCCTCATGTTTGCGCTCCAGGCGCTTGTTGCGGCGCAGATGATCGATGCCGCGATTCTTAGCGGCCGCCATCAGCCAGGCGCCGGGATTGCGCGGAATGCCTATTTGGGGCCACTGTTCTAGCGCGGCAACCAGCGCATCCTGCGCCAATTCCTCCGCCATGCCGATATCGCGCACGATCCGCGCAAGACCCGCGATGAGCCTGGCCGACTCGATTCGCCAGACGGCGTCGATCGCCTTATGAATGTCGGCGGCTTTCTGCGCTTCGGGACCGGTCACCGCTACCGATCACAGCATGTCCTGAGTGGCCTATGCAAGGCTCCTATGCCATGGCGCGAACATCGATGTCGATGTCGTCGGTCACGTTGTCCGATAACACTTTGGCGAAAGCGGTGGCCCATGCGATCGCCTCACCTTTTGACAAGACATGGATGATCGAGTAACCGCCAATCAGTTCCTTGGACTCGGTGAACGGCCCATCCAGCACGGTACGCTTGCCTTTTGAGAATATAAGCTTGGCGCCTTGGGAGCTTGGCTGGAGCCGCTCAGCCAGAAGAAGGACGCCTGCCACCCGCATTTCGCCGGTCAATTTTTCGATCTCAGGGATCAAGGCCGGGGTGGGCGAAACCCCAGCCTCCGAGTTGACATCGGACTTGGTGAGCAGCAGAAATCGCATCGCTGCGTTTTCCGGTTTAGAGCCCAGGCCGAGATCCCAAGGCTCTTTCACCTGGCCGACCTCGATCTCGACATCCCCTAGTATTGCGGCCAGGCGCTCGGCCCAGTGGATGGCCTCTTCCTTCGACTTCACCTGGAGCATGGCGAATGCGGCGATCAATTCATTCGACCCGGTGAACGGCCCATCCACGACAGTACAATGGCCGGCCGAACAGGTGAGGCGTGCACGCTTCGAACTGGAATGCAGACCCTCGCCCGATTGAAAGACGCCGGCCGCCGCCCCTTCCAAAAGGAACCTGCCCATTTCCTCCAGCAACCCCTGGCTGGGAGGTATCCCGGCCTCGGAATTTTTATCCAGCTTGTGCATGGCTGCGAAGCGCATTGGCTATTTCATGGCGGCGGCTTCTTGGATCTCGGGCGGGAACTCCGACATTTCCTGCACCTGCCGGACCTCGATCACCTCGTTGTCGGAAGCGGGGCAGCGCGAGGCCCATTCAATAGCCTCTGCCCTGGACTTCACCTGAATCATCCAGTAGCCGCCGATCACCTCCTTGGCCTCGACAAACGGCCCGTCGGTGACTTTCGCCTTCCCGCCCTGGAAGGAAACACGCGCTCCCGCGGACGGCGGATGGAGACCATCCAGCGCCAGCAGCACGCCGGCCTTCTGCAGGGATTCGTTGTACTTCATCATGGCGGCGACAGCCTTGGGGTCCGGCCGGGTGCCCGGCGCGGCCTGTTCGTAGCCTTTGGGGATCATCAGCATCATGAATCGCATGACTATTACTCCTGTAGGTTTTAGCTAACGCGGCCTCACGGTCGCGGTTCAGTTAACGGGATCAGGGCGTGCAGGCGCTGATCGCGGAGGTAGAGCCCTCCCCATGCCAGCACGCCGAAAATGATCGGGAAGATCGTATCGAATAACGGGTCGTGGACCAGCAGGTGCACGGCCACGGCCCCGCCGAGATAGCCCGTAAGCAGGATCGAACCAAGAGCCGCCGTCCGGGGAATCAGGTACACGACCAGGCAGCCAACTTCGATGATCGCGAGGACTGAGCTGAGACCCAGCGGGTAGCCGAGCCGATGTAAGGCTTCCACGACCGGTGCCGGCACCATCCAATGTCCGGCGGCGTCGAAGAGCAGAAAGAGTGCGGACAGGGCGACCAGGATGCGCCCGGCCCATGGATTCTTTGGCATAGTTGGCTCCAACTTCACTTCGGCGGCGGGTAAGCGGGAACATCGTACATTTGGCGGATCTCGCTCTCGCCATCGCCCGCCACCGCGAGAAAACGTTTGGCCAGCTCGATGGCTTCAGCCTTGGACCTCAACTGGACAATGGCAAAACCGGCGATCAGCTCCTTTGTCTCGGTAAAGGGGCCATCGGTTACGGTCACCTTTCCGTCGGAAAGCTTGACGCGAGCTCCTTTGGAACTAGCCGTGAGGCCGTCCGTGGCCAGCAGCACGCCGCTTTGCGCCAGCTCTCCGATAAATTTCTCCATTTGGGCCATGCCCTCCGGAGTGGGAGGCGTACCGGCCTCCATGTCTTTCACATTGGCAGGCTTGTATATCATCATGAATCGCATCGTTGGTCTCTTCTTAGGTGTGTTTGGGAGCTCGTTTTTTTGGACCGGCTCTAATTATGCGTCGAACGGGGAGCGGCCAGATCGACACGTAACTGCTAGACTTTGTTTTTGGACACAAGAAAAAAGATAGTACCGCTCCACGAACTCCCGGAGCGGCTCGGGAGCGGCGCCGCCCACTGGGTAACCGGCCATTTCGATCCCTTGCTCGCCGAACATGTCCGCAGGCTCGCGCAAAGCCGTAAACCAGGGCAGCTTCTGGTGGTGCAAGTTACGAATCCCGCGCAGCCCCTGCTGGCGCAGCGCGCGCGGGCTGAGCTGGTGGCCGCCTTATCGATGGTGGACTACGTAGTGCTCGGCGACACGGCCACCGGCACGGACGCCGATATTTCCGAACGCTTCGTCGACCATGTGCTCGACCGCCACCGCCAGGAATCCGCGCGATGAACTCCGCGGCGCGTATCCTGGTGGTCCGGCTAGGGTCCATGGGCGACGTGATCGCCGCGCTGCCGGCCGTCGCCAGCCTGAAGCACAGCATCCCGCATTCGAAGATCACCTGGGTGATCGATCCGAAGTGGAGCCTGCTCCTCGAAGGCAATCCGTACGTTGACTCGGTGGTGCATCTGGACCGGCGCACCTTCACGGGGTTGCGGAATGCGTGGCATGAGCTGCGGTCAGACCGGTTCGATTTCGCTGTGGACTTTCAAGGCCTGGTGAAATCGGCCATCGTTGCCACGCTGGCTCGTCCGGAGCGCATTTTCGGATTCAACGCCGAGTATGCGCGTGAATCGGCGGCGTCGTGGTTTTATTCGACGAAGGTGCCCATTCGTTCTTACCACGCGGTGGAACGGAATCTGGATCTCGCGGCGGCCGCGGGAGCGTCGAACATCCTGCGCACCTTTCCCCTGCCGCCCGGCGAGCGCCAGGCCGCATTACCCGAACGCGACTTCGTGCTGGCCAGTCCGCTAGCCGGATGGGGCGCCAAGCAATGGCCTCTCGAATACTATGCCAAGTTGGCCGAACGTCTGGATCGCGAATGCGGGATGCCTCTGGTGCTGGACGCGCCGTATCCGCTGTACGTGCCAGGCGCCCAGACGCATGTGTCCACGCTTACGGGCCTGATCTATGCCACGCGCCGAGCCACTGCGGTGGTTGGTCTGGACAGCGGCCCGATGCATTTGGCCGCGGTACTGGGTAAGCCGGGCGTGGCGATTTACGGCCCCACCGATCCGGCGCGGCACGGTCCTTACGGCGCCACTATTGGTGTGTTGCGGTCCGCTGAGGCGGTCACCACCTATCGCCGCAGCCCGGAACCCGACGCCAGCATGCGCGAGATCTCGCCCGACCAGGTGTTCCAAGCACTGGTGCCGATACTTGCCACCCACAAAGATCGCTGAGCGCCGTCGCAAGCAAATGATGCATGTTTTTCCCAAGCCGTACGCAGATCTAGTGGCGCGTCTGCGCGTGACCTGCGGATTTATTATGGTCGCCGCGTTTGCCTGGTTCTCGCGGCCGGATGCGCGATCGCTGGCGATCGGCCTGCCGGTGTCGGCACTTGGCCTCGCGCTACGCGCCTGGGCCACCGGGCACGTGGAAAAAAACATCCGGCTAGCCGCAAGCGGTCCTTACGCTTACGTTCGTAATCCACTGTATTTAGGGACGTTGCTGGTTGCCGCAGGGTTCGCGATCGCATCCCGGCAATGGCCACTCGCTGTGTTATTTGCGGTGGTGTTTCTGTTCATCTATCTGCCGGCGATTGAGCTGGAAGAACAACACCTGCGCAAACTGTTTCCTGATTTCGCCACATACGCTGATCGCGTGCCGGCTCTCTGGCCGACCTTCCAGCCGCTCAAGAAACCGGGACATTTCCGCTGGGAATTGTACGTTCGCAATCGCGAGTACCAGGCACTGATCGGGTTTGTGGTAGGGGCGGCATATCTGATTATCCGGGCGTTGTCAGGAGCTTAACGGAGGCCAGAGACCCAGGCCTGCCTATTGCAGGCCATAGGCTCAAGCGTTCTTAGGTGTGAGCGATCGACCGTTCTTCCTTGATGGCGACGTGGGGCTAGACCGGCGCGAAGGCTGGCTTTCCATCGCCGCCCGTAAGATCATGTTTATACGTGTCTGGTAGCCCCTCCCGTTTGATTTCAGCCAGCCCAGGACGTCTGCGTCCAGACGAATTGTCAACTGACACTTCTGTGGGGCCACCTTTGGGCGGCCTTTGCAAAGAAGGTCTTGGCGAGTGGTGGAATATCCGAATAATCGATGTCGGCGTCCTTTCTGCGGTCAAGCCTCGCCAAGTCGCTCTTGATAGATTTTTTGCTCACTTCGATTTGCCTTTCTCATCGAGATAATCCGGGTAACATCCTCGCCGCGCGGCGCATGGGTTTCGTCCCTTTCGCATTTCACTTTTTATGGCAGCTACTTCTGTAACTACAGCGCAACTCGTAGGAAAAGTAACGCAATTAGACCCCGGCCGAGGGCTTAGCCGGCGCCCGCGGGCGCTGAGCCCAAACTTTCCAGTACCTAAGTTCTACCGCCTTCCCTGTATCCTAGATACATGTGCGGCATTGTCGGCTATATCGGGAACAGAAGAGCAGTCCCCATCATTCTGGATGGCCTGCGCAGGCTCGAATACCGCGGGTACGACTCCGCTGGTATCGCGGTCCTGAATGGTAATCAGCATCTGTCAGTTCGAAGGGCTTCCGGTAAGCTGCGGAACCTGGAAGATGCCATTCGCAACAATCCCATGGACGGACCCTACGGCATCGGCCACACGCGCTGGGCCACCCACGGGCGGCCGACGGAGGAAAACGCGCACCCGCATCGCGACTGCACCGGCGATATCGTCGTCGTGCATAACGGCATTGTCGAAAATTACCTGACTCTCAAACACCAGCTTCAGCAGGAAGGGCACAAGTTCGTTACCGAAACCGACACCGAGGTGATCGCGCACCTGGTGGAGAAATACAACCAAGGCGATCTGGAAGATGCGGTCCGGCGCGCGGTGCGGGAACTGCGCGGTGTATTCGCGCTGAGCGTGATCGCAAGTTCCGATCCGAACAAGATTGTGGCGGCGCGCATGGGTCCGCCGGTGGTGATTGGGTTGGGAGACGGAGAATACTTCGTCGCATCCGACGTCCCGGCCATCCTGAGCCATACCCGCGATATGTTCTTCCTGGGCGACGGGGACATCGCGGTGCTGACTCCGGATGGCGTGCACTTGACCGATTTCAACGGACGTCCCATCAAACGCCAGGTGACCCATATTTTGTGGGACCCCATCATGGCGGAAAAAGGCGGCTACAAGCACTTCATGCTCAAAGAGATTTTTGAGCAGCCGCGCGCGGTGCGCGATACGGTGCTGGGCCGCGTAGGCCAGGAGACGGGACGCGTGTTCATCGACGAGATGGACATCAACCCCAAAGCGTTCCAGGAGTTCAAATCGCTCAAGATCATCGCCTGCGGAACCAGCTGGCACGCGGCGCTGGCCGGGAAGTTCATGATCGAGAAGCTGGCGCGGATTCCGGTGGAAGTGGATTATGGCAGCGAGTTCCGCTATCGCGATCCTATCGTTTCGAGCGACATGCTGACGGTGGTAATCTCTCAATCCGGCGAAACGGCCGACACCATCGCGGCGCAACGCGAAGCCAAGCAGCACGGATCGAAGACCTTGGCCATCTGCAATGTTGTGGGATCCATGATCACGCGTGAGGCTTCGGGCACGTTGATGACGCACGCGGGCCCTGAAATCGGCGTGGCATCCACCAAGGCCTTTACATCGCAGCTCACCGCCCTGTTTATCCTGGCGATGTATCTGGGCCAGGTGCGCGAAACGCTGACCCCGGAACAATCGGCGTGCCTGGTGGAGGAACTGGTGAAACTGCCCGGTAGGCTCGAGACCGTGCTCAGCCATGAGGCCATCTACGACGAATTGGTGAAGAAGCTGTTCCGCGCGACGGATTTCCTGTTCCTGGGTCGCGGCATCCACTTCCCGATGGCGCTGGAAGGCGCGCTCAAGCTGAAGGAAATCTCCTACATCCATGCCGAAGGCTATCCAGCCGGCGAAATGAAGCACGGTCCAAATGCGCTGATCGACGAGAATCTTCCGGTGGTGGTGATCGCGACGCGCGATCCATCGAGCGAGGACAGCCGGGTGCGATATGAAAAGACGTTGTCGAACATCCAGGAAGTGAAGGCGCGCAACGGCATCGTCATCGCGGTGGTGTGCGATCAGGACGCCGAAGAGGTCGGGAAGGTGGCCGACTACACCATCCCCATTCCTGCTACCACGGAGCTGTTGCTGCCAATTCTTGAGATCGTCCCGCTGCAGCTTCTGGCGTATCATATCGCGGTGCGCCGCGGATGCGACGTGGATCAGCCGCGCAATCTGGCGAAAAGCGTGACGGTGGAGTAGCTCGCATTCGCTTGCTGGGGCTGGCTTTTGGCTCGCCTTCGCTCGCGAGATTGGCCCGATGAGGCAGTTTAGTCACGAAATTCAGGTCGCAACGCACGGCAAGGGTTTGTATGATTTCACGCGTGAGATCGAAAGCTGGCTGCGTGCAAATGAGACGCAAACCGGTCTGCTGACCGTCTTTTGCCAGCACACTTCCGCGTCGCTGCTGATTCAGGAGAATGCCGATCCCGACGTTGTGGCCGATCTGGGGGATTTCATGACGCGCCTGGTCCCGGAAGATACCCGGCTTTACCGGCACACGGCGGAGGGGCCGGACGATATGACATCGCACATCCGGTCGGCACTAACGCAGACTCAATTGTCTATTCCGATCCATCGCGGCAAACTGGCGCTGGGGACCTGGCAGGGCGTGTACCTGTTCGAGCATCGGGTGAGGCCGCACCGGCGAAGTATAATCCTGCACCTGCTCAGCGACTAAGATCAATTCGAGTTTCCAAACATAACGGCAGCGGACAGTGCCGGTAAACACGCAGCATGGGAGCCGGGTGCTTTTCACCGAAGGTGGTGGATCGCCAGCTGGGAGTGAGTTCGGCGTCTTCGGGCAGGATGAGTTTGGATCTGGCCGCGAGCGATCCGAGGTGCCAGAACTGCTCCGCGTCATGCTCGCCGGGAGGTCCGCTGAGATGATCGGTGATCAGAAAAACGCTAGGCTTCTGGAACTCAACACGGCGGCGATGAGTGAAGCCCGCGTAACTGCATTCGGCCTCGAGAAGGTCGCGCTCGGAATTGGTCTGCCAGTTTAGTATTGCGACTTCAGGCTTGGCGGCCCAGCGAAACGGGCCGGCCATCACGCCCTGATCGCGGCCATCCATTCGGACGGTGTTATGCGCGGCCGAGCTACGAAACCAGTCGCGCCATTCCGGATCGCCGGTGTACGTATACGTGCCTGGGTCGATCAGTATTTCCTCTTGGCCGGAAGTTATGATGATGCTCAACGTGTCGGAGTGGCTGTGGCCTGAGTGCAGAGCGCCAAATGGGCCCGCGTCGATAACGGCGTGCGTACCGCCGCAAGCCATGATGGCGATACCGGCATCGGAAAAGAGGCGGGATGCGCAATTCTCTGCCCGGCTGGGGCGCTTTATCGAACCAAGCGCCAGATGGCCGCCATCGTCGTCCCCCAGCATCGGCTGGCGGCCGGACGGCCCGGTTACCGCTTGCAGGAACTCGGCCATGCGGTCGAGCTTCGCGAGATAGGCCGCATCGGGGCGCGCCAGTGTGGAGTGCAGTAGAAACATGTCAAGGAGATAAGCCTGATAGTAAGTGGACTGTTCGAAGCTGGATCCGTCGGCGCGGATCTGGCGATCCATCTGCTCGCGCATCACGCGGGCGCCCAGCCGTTCCCATTTCGCCGCGCGCGGATATCCCGCAAAGAACAGCCCCAAAGCGTGCAACGCGAGCGCTTCACCCACCAGGTGATTGTTCGGCGAGAAATAGAACGAGAGGTTATTCGCCAGGTGGCAACCATGTAGATACAACATATGGAGCCATCGCGCACGGAACTGGAGCGGCATTTGGCAGCCGACAAAGTGATCGACCCACAGCCAGGACAGTGTCCGGAAGGCAACTTCGAGAGCGCTCGCCCAATTGGTTCCGCGATGAAACGGGTTACTCGCGATCCAGCTCTGAATTTGCGTGAGAATCTCCTCCAGGTACCCGGTGTCGCCTGTCACCCGGTAGGCTTGCGCCAGAACGATCAGGTGCTGATGCCGGTTCAATTCCCAAATCACTTTGTGGTCTCCGGCGCGCGGCGTGTCCAGGTACGGAATGCGGCGGAAGTAGCTGAGCCCGGTTTCGATGCCACGAACGTAATCGCGGCGCCAGTGGATCTCGGGCCCGGTGTTAGCGCTAATGCCAAAAACTGGAAACTGGTGGCGCTGGATCTGATTGGCGAGATCGATCAATTGCTCGGCGCATTCGTCCCCGGCCACACCGCTGGGAAACGGCAAGCGCGGATGAAAGCCGTCGTCGAAGGTGGGACTGGGAGGTAGCGCGGTGAGGATCAGGTTGATAATTTCCTGCCAGGCCCGGGATAAAAGTTTCACGCGTCTCACACGTTTGTCAGGTCTCACACCTTTATGTGCGGAATAGCGGGATATTTTCTGCGATCGAGAAACGCCGATTTCTCCCAGGTCCAGGCCATGTGCGACCAGATCCGGCACCGCGGCCCGGATGACGAGGGCTACCGGATCGAGGGGCGATTGGGGCTGGGCATGCGACGCCTCAGCATCCTCGATTTAACTACCGGCCGTCAGCCAATCTCCAATGAAGACGGAACCGTGTGGGTGATCTTCAACGGCGAGATTTACAACTATCGCGACTTGCGCTCGTCGTTGGTTCGCGGCGGCCATCGGTTCCGCACCCAAAGCGACACAGAGGTATTGGTTCATCTTTACGAAGAGGAAGGCGTGGACGGCTTCCAGCGCCTGCGCGGAATGTTCGCTTGCGCCCTCTGGGATTCGCGCCAGCGGTCACTGCTGTTGGCGCGGGATCGGTTCGGAAAGAAGCCGCTCTACTACGCGGCGCTGCCGCAAGGCCTCTATTTCGGCAGCGAGCTAAAGTGTCTGCGCGCGGCGGGGGTTCCGCTCGAACATGACCGTGAAGCCCTGCAGCTCTACTTTCTGCTGGGCTACATTCCCGATCCGTGGACGCCTTATCTTGCCATTCGAAAGCTTCCCCCGGCGGCTGGCTGCGCTGCGACGCCGACCTGCGTATCGAGGAAGGCCGCTATTGGACGTTACCCACCCCGGCCGAGCAGCCTCCCGAAGGCCTCAGCGAGTTGGAAGCCTGCGACCACGTGCGCAACGTATTCGACCACGCCGTCAAAATACGCCTGGTCGCCGATGTTTCCGTGGGGGCTTTCTTGAGCGGTGGAATCGATTCCACTTCGGTAGTGGCCTCCATGGCGCTGCAGAGCGCGAAGCCCGTCAAAACATTTTCGATTGGATTTGAAGAGCCCGGCTTTAACGAACTTTCGCTAGCGGGGACGCTGGCCGCAAGATATGGCACCGAGCATCACCATATGATCGTTCGGCCCGATTCGGTGGATCTGGTGTCGAAACTGGTGCAACATTTCGATGAACCTTTTGGGGACTCGTCGGCGATTCCCACTTATCTGGTGTCGGAATTCGCGGCCCGCTACGTGAAAGTGGCCCTCACCGGCGATGGCGGCGACGAGCTTTTCGCCGGCTACGAGAGCTTTCTCGATATCGAGCGGCTGCGGCTGCTGGACCACATTCCCTCCGCGCTGCGCGCATTCATCTCTCGCATTGCCGACCTGCTTCCCTACTCGGCATACGGGAAAAACTATCTCCGGATGATCAGCCGGCCGGGGGCGCTGGAGCGCTATTTCGAAAGCGCATCGCCGCATTATCTGCTAGAGCGCTTACTCGCGCCGGAGTGGATGCCTCCCGCCGACGCCGCGTTTCTGACGCGCAAGATGACGCATGCGCTGCTTGCCGTTGGAACCGCTGCCCTCACTCAGGCGCTCTATTTCGAAGCTACCGCCAAGCTCACCGGCGACATGCTGGTGAAGGTGGATCGCATGTCGATGGCGAACTCGCTCGAGGTTCGCTGCCCCATGCTCGATCACCAACTGGCGGAACTGGCGGCGCGCATCCCGCATTCCTGGAAGCTGAAAAATGGCCGGGGAAAAGACATTTTCATTCGCGCCGTGGGGCATCGGCTGCCGCCCGAGCTGCTGTGCCAGCCCAAGCGAGGGTTCGGCGTGCCCCTCGCCAGCTGGCTCCGCGGATCCCTCCGCAGCTTCGTCTGGGACCACCTGACCAGCCGGGCTTTCCTCGACCGCCGCATGGTGTCGCCCCAGTTTGTGACGCACCTGCTCGAAGAGCACGACCGCGGGCGCCGCGATAATCATCACCACCTTTGGAAGTTGCTCATGCTGGAATTGTGGTTTCGAGAGGATGGCCGGCAGCGGACTCGGGCGACGTCCGCGGAAGCTTGCGCGGTGTAACCGATGTGGGGCGAATTGCTTTTCTGGATCGCCGTCGCGATACCGGTGTATGCGTTTGCGGGTTATCCAGTCGTGCTGCTTGGACTCAGACTCGTGATTCGCCGGCGGGGGAGGAAAACGCCGCCTTCGCCCGTGCCTTTGCCACGGGTATCGCTGCTGATTCCCGCTTACAACGAAGCTCGCGTGATCGCGCGGAAGATCCAAAACTCGCTGGCTCTGGATTATCCCGCGGGTCGACTCGAGATAGTGGTGGTTTCAGACGGTTCATCCGACGGGACCGCCGAGATTGCCCAGCGGATGGGCGGGGTCCGCGTGCTCGCCCTTCCGACAAATCGTGGAAAAGTGGCCGCCCTTAATGCCGCGGTACCCGAACTGCGCGGCGAAATCATCGTGTTTTCGGACGCCTCCGCAATGCTAGCGCCGGATGCGGTGCGCAGGCTGGTAGAAAACTTCGCCGATCCGTCGGTCGGCGCGGCCAGTGGCCGCTACCGGGTGGTAAAGCCGGACGAGGTAAATATTGGCGCTCCGGAAGACCTGTACTGGAAATACGAGGCTTTTCTCAAAACCCAGGAGTCGCGCCTGGGATCCACGCTGGGCGCACACGGCCATCTACACGCCATTCGCAAGGAGCTGTATCCTTTTCCGCCCGCAGAGACAATTAACGACGATTACGTCATTCCGCTGGCGGCGCTGGCGCGAGGGTTCCGCGCCGTCTACGAGCCCGCCGCCCAGGTTTTTGAGGAAGCGCAGGAAATGACCGGTTTCAAGAGGCGCATCCGGATCGTGGCCGGTAATCTCCAGCAGCTCCGGCACCTGGGGCAATTCCTGGCGTCATGGCAGCCGCTGGCTTTGTTTTTCTTCCTCTCGCACAAGGTGATCCGGCTGCTGGTCCCGTTTGCGATGCTCGCGGCGCTGGCCGTCAATCTATTCCTGATGGGGCGGGAGGGATACCGGGTCCTATTCGGCATCCAATTTGTGTTCTATTCGCTGGCGGCCGTCGGCCTCACCGGACGGCTGCGGCCCCGGGCGCTCCGGCTCCCGTTTTACTTCTGTATGGTGAATAGCGCGGCATTTTTCGGGCTTTATCATGCCCTCACACGACGAAGGGGTATGGCGTGGAAATGACGTGTCGAACTTGACACTTCGTGTCACGATAAACACTGCGTAGCGAGATCGGAATCCCTTTTCTTTCAAATACTTACAATTCGGCTACCGTTCTGCATATCTCCTGGGCGAAGAGGAGAACAAGCGATGCAGACCATCAAATTCTTCGCGATCCTGGTGGCGGCCGCCAGTGAGATGGCGGCGGAAAGCGGACCCTCACGGCGATTGATCGTGAATCTCCCAGCCCGCAAGATCGCACTGGTGCAAGATGGCAAAGTGGTGAAAATGTATTCGGTGGCGGTGGGCAAGAGCAGCACGCCCAGCCCAAGCGGTACGTTCCATATCGCGAGCCACGTGGTGAACCCGACTTATTCGCATGCGGGCAAAGTGGTGAGGCCGGGACCCGGGAATCCGGTGGGCACGCGCTGGATGAGTATCGGCTTCAAAGGCTACGGCATCCATGGAACAAATCATCCGGAATCTATTGGTCACGCGGCGTCGCACGGCTGCATCCGGCTGCGAAATCATGATGTCGAGGAATTGTTTGAACTCGTCCGGGTGGGCGACGAAGTGGACCTGGTGGCAAACCCGACGCCGGAAGAAGCCAGCCTCTTTGAAAAAATTGATGGGCCAGTCCCGGCGGAACATCTACAGGCTAAGGTCGCTCCAGCCGATATTAGAAGCGTTGGAGGACTGCAATGACGCTGCTGAACGCGCTCGGCGACTTCCCGGAGATGGTCCTGGGTCTGGCATTCAGCTTGGCCTGCGCGCTGCTTCTCGCGTTCCTCTGCCTGCGGCTTCTGCTCAGTCTGATGACGCGCCAACAATATAATGTGGCCCGTAATATAATCGCGCATAATGTAATCAATGATCCGAGTCATACTGGCTCTATTATTTGGCTCGGTGTCGCTGTTGCCGGCGCAAGTGCTGCCGGCCCAGACGCCGGCCCCGGCGATGGCCTCAATAGCAGTGCAGCTCGGCAGCCCGTATCTCCTCCCTGCTGCCGCGCCGCGCAGCGGTTTCGTTCGACTTTCAAACCCTGACGTCGATACCAGGGGTGGAGTGGTCGAGCTTCCGCAAGCTGTTGCAGGACGAGTTGCGCAAATCGGGCGTGGAGACGGCTGGGCCGGCGACAGCGGCGACGCCGCCTGAATCGCGTCTGCGCATCACGCTCTCAGAGAATCCGAGCGGCTCTGTTTTCATAGCTGAGGTTCTGAACGGAACGAATCGGCAGATCGTGATGCTGCCGTGGAACCCGCCGCCTTTTGCACCCGTTAAACCACCAATCACGCTTTCTAAGAAGCTGCTCTGGACCGAGGCGCTACCCATACTCGACGTCCAGCTTCTGGACTCAGACTCCCAGATGCTGGTTTTGAGCACGGACGAAGTTGCCAGCTATCGTTTGGTGGGGAACAAGTGGACACCATCGGCAACAGCTTCGCTGGTGCTATCTCGGCCAATACCTCGGGACCCGAGGGGACGCCTGGAAGCCACCGGTGAAGGATTTGAGGCCTTCCTGCCGGTTGCCACCTGCAGTGGAGCCTGGAACCCCGAGCTTACGATGACGTGCACCCGCGATATCGCGAATTGGCTTGACACGTTCGGGACGCATTGGGTAGCAGATCGAAACGTCCTGGAAGGGGACGCTCCGACCCCAAGTTTTGAGGGCTGGGGTAGCGACTGGGCGAGTATCGCCGATCCTTGCGCAGCGGGCACAGTCGTCATCGCGAGCAGCCCCGACTCCGAACATGACTCGGTTCGCGCGTACCTGATCCGGGATGGCCAAGCCAACCAGGCGAGCGATCCGCTTCCTTTGCCTGGTCCCGTCACTGCGCTCTGGCCGGCGGAGGCGCCCCGGCAGGCGACGCTGGTGGTCTACAACTTGCAGACTGGACAATATGAGGCTTCCCGGCTGGCTGTCGCTTGCACTGAGTAGCCTCCTTCTGGCAATTTCTTTGGTGGCGGCGGTGCGTCCGCGCTACGGTGGAACTCTGACCGTTGAATTATCCACCGCCTGGACTACGCTCGATCCCGGCGGCGCCAAGTCCGCGCTAATAGCTCCTATCGCCGAGACGCTGGTACGCGTCAACTCGCGCGGTGAGATAGAACCGGTGCTGGCATTGGCTTGGCAACACGATCCGGATTTTAAACGCTGGCGCTTCTCACTTCGCCCGAAGGTAACGTTCCACGATGGGGAAGCGCTCACCGGCGCTAGCGCGGCGCCCTCTCTACTGGCGGCCTTGAAGGCAGACTACGGCGAGGTTTCGATTGAGGCCGGGGGCCAGGCGATGGTGGTGGCATCCGACCGCGCGATGCCAGACCTATTGGACAAGCTGGCTTTGCCGCGCGCCGCGATTTTCCGGAAAGGCGAGGCGAATATCCTGATTGGCACAGGACCGTTTCGCGCCACCGCCTGGGAACCAGGCCGGCGCCTGACGCTCGCGGCATTCGAGGACTATTGGGGTGGACGGCCGTACCTGGATGCCGTCGCCATCGAGTTCGGAACGGAACGCGGGCATGCCGATCTGTTCGATATCCCGGTTGGCCCTACGCACCGGATACTTCCGGAGGGGCTGGCGACATGGTCGTCGGAGCCTCGCACGCTGCTCGCGATCGAAGCGGTCATTGCCGACCCGGTGGTGCTTCAGGCGCTGGCGCTGGCCATCGATCGCGCACCCATCGCAAATGTATTGGCGCAGCACAAGGCGGAAGCCGCGTTCGGTCTGTTGCCGCAGTGGCTCTCAGGCTACGCATTCCTGTTTCAGTCCGCGCCGGATGTCACGCGAGCGCGGCAGCTGGTTTCAGCGCTCAGGTTGGCGACGATGAGCCTCGGCTACCCGGCCAACGATTTGTTTCTGCGATCGGTGGCCGAGCGCATCGCATTAAACGCGCGCGACGCGGGAATCGCGATCCAGACCACGTCCACAGGCAACGCCAATTTGCGATTGATGGAATGGCCGCTCGAATCGACCGATGCAGCCGACCAACTGCGCCGCATGGCGGAATCGGCCGGAGCCGGCGAGCGTGCCAGGCAGCTGGATCCCACAAAGCCAGAAAAGCTATACGAGCTGGAACGCTCGCTGCTGGATGAGCATCGCATCATCCCGCTCGTGTACTTGCGCGAAACTTACGGCCTGGGGCCGCGAGTTCACTTTCAGGGGCTGGCCTCCGACCCATTCCAATTGCATTTGGAAGACGCGTGGGTTGAGAAGCCAGCGGAGCAGAGAGCCGATAAGTGAGCTTTCGCACCAAGGTCTTTCTCAGCATCACCGGCACAGTGGTGCTGGCCGTGTGGATTGTCGCGGCGGTGGTCTCAACGCTGGTCACTCAGTCTTTCGAGCGGCGAGATGCCCAGCGCACCGCCGCGGTAGTGACCCAAATGCAGCGTGAATTCGATCGGCGAGGTGCGGACGTAGCGCGCCGCGTGGAAGCTGTTGCCGATTCAGACGACGTGCAGCGGCTGGCGGTGAATCTGTCTGGACAAGCTGGCGGGCAACCGGACACCTCGCAATACTTCGCGGCGGCCCAAATGCTGGCGCAAGCGCAATCGCTTGACTTCCTGGAGTTGGTAGGGCCGGACACCGCGATCATCAGCTCAGCCGAATGGCCGGCGCGATTCGGATACAAAGAGGATTGGCTGTCACAGCCCGTGGACTGGAAAGCGCAAGGATTCTTCTTGAAGAAAGAAGAACTGGCGGATGGACCCGCGCTCGGCTTGATCACTGTTCGGAGTGTGACGTCCGGGGATAAGATGCTTTATGTCGCCGGCGGCCAACGGCTGGACAAGGAATTTCTGGAATCGCTCCCCGCCACCGATGGCGTGCGCCTGCGGCTCTACCGCAATTTTGAACCTCTGCCCGCGCCCGACACATTGGGATCCAAGCTGGCGGCCGGCTTGGTGGAAGATGTTCGCCGCCAACCACGGCAATTAACGCGAGTCGATAACGATGCCACCATCACAGCGATTCCTCTACGAGGCCGCGACCAGCAATTGCTGGCGATACTCCTGATCGAGAATTCGCGCGCGGAACTGGCCAGCCTGAAGAAGACCATTCAAGGAACGGCCGGCATTGTGGGCGGCGCGGGCGTGCTGCTGGGACTAATGCTGAGCTTCTGGACGGCGTCGCGCGTGACGCGTCCCTTGCGTAATTTGGCGTCGAGCGTGCGGGAAGTGGCGATAGGCAAGTGGGATACGCGTGCCAACGTATCGTCGTCGGATGAAGTGGGACAACTGGCGCGCGATTTCAACGGCATGACGGAACAACTAGTGGAACAGCGCGATCGCATGCTTCAGGCCGAGCGTGTGGCGGCATGGCGTGAACTGGCGCGCCGGCTGGCTCACGAGTTGAAGAATCCACTATTTCCGCTTCAGATCACCATCGAGAACTTGCAGCGCGCTCGCGATAGCTCGCCTGAGCAGTTCGACGAGGTCTTTCGCGAAAGCACTTCCACTCTGCTGGCCGAGTTGGGGCACCTGAAGACCATCATCGGGCGCTTCAGCGATTTCGCCAAGATGCCCGCGCCACAGCTGGAACCGGTAGACGTGAATCAAATGGCGCGCGAGGTGATTCAGCTTTTCGAAGCGCAGCTTCGGTCGCCCGGCCAACCACCGGTCGAAACCCAATTGCAGCTCGCCTCCGATGTTGGCGAGATTCCAGCCGATCCCGACCAATTGCGCCGTGCATTGCGGAACCTGGTTCTAAATGCGCTGGACGCCATGCCGCAAGGCGGAGCGCTCAGCATCCGAACGGCGCGGCACGACGGCAAGGTGGCGGTGGAAGTGTCCGACACGGGCGAGGGACTTACTCCCGAGGAATGCGACCGCTTGTTCACGCCTTACTACACCACCAAACAACACGGCACAGGGCTCGGCTTGGCCATCGTACAGTCGGTGGTGAGCGATCATAAAGGCACCATCACGGTACAGAGCGAGCCAGGGAGCGGGACAACCTTTCGAATCGAGCTGAAGGCATGAGCAAATTGCTTCTGGTGGACGACGACGCGAACACTTTGGCGTCGCTGGCGCGAGCCTTTCGCCTGGCGGGGCATGAGGCAGTGGTGTGCGATCAAGCCGATCGAGCGCTGGAACTCGCGAGAGCGCAGCGTTTTGATGTCATCCTCTCCGACGTTGTCATGCCAGGCAAGGACGGGCTCACTCTGCTGGCTGAATTGAAAGCGGCGGGCGTGGCGGCGCCGGTGGTGATGATCTCAGGACAGGCCAGCATCGAGATGGCGGTACGGGCCACGCGCCTGGGCGCGGTGGATTTTCTGGAGAAGCCATTATCCACCGAGAAGCTACTGGTGACTGTCGAGAATACGGTGAAGCTGGCGCGTCTCGAAGACGAAAACAAACGGCTTCGCCAGCGCGCGGGCAAACAGGAGCTGATTTGGAAATCGGCCGTGATGCAGAGTGTAATGGGGAAGGTGGATCGCGTGGCGCCCAGCGAAACGCGCGTAGCGATTTTGGGGGAAACCGGCGCGGGTAAGGAACTGATCGCGCGCACGCTGCACGAGAAGAGCTCACGCCGCAACGGACCGTTCATTACGCTCAACTGCGCGGCGGTTCCCGCTGAGCTGATCGAATCCGAACTCTTCGGGCACGAGAAGGGCGCATTCACGGGCGCCGCCACTCGGCATGCCGGCAAATTCGAACAGGCGCACGGGGGCACGCTGTTCCTGGACGAGATCGGCGATATGCCGCCGATCATGCAGGCTAAACTGCTGCGCGTTCTGGAGCAAAAGGAAGTGGAACGGATCGGTGGCGACCGGCCTATCACCGTGGACGTGCGCGTTATCGTAGCCACCCATCGCAACCTGGACGAACTGGTGCGCAAGGGCGAGTTCCGCCAGGATTTGTACCACCGCGTCTTCGTCTTTCCGATCCTGCTCCCTCCGCTCCGGGAACGCCGCGAGGATATCCGGCTACTAGTGGATTTTTTCGCGCAAGCCGTCGCCGAGCAGAACGATTGGAAGGCACGTGAAATTGCGCCGGAGGCGTATGCGGAATTAGAGCGCTATTCTTGGCCCGGGAACGTGCGTGAGCTGCGAAACGTTGTCGAGAGGCTCCTGCTCCTGACGGACGATCGCGTGGATGCTTCCACCGCGCGGCTGGCGCTTCCCTTGGATTCCTACGCTCCGCCGGTACGGGACGATTCCGGGCCGCTCTCCGAACGGATGGACGCGCATGAGCGCGATATCATCCTGGCCGAGTTGAAGAAGCACAACTATAAAATGACCGACACTGCGCGAGCGCTAGGCCTGGAGCGTAGTCATCTATACAAGAAGTGCCAGCAGTTGGGCATCGAGCATCGCAGCGCAGCGGGATAAATGGCAGATTTCTGAAATCTGGCAGATTTGCTAATCTTGGCAGTATGGAAAGATTCACCGTAACGGTAGACGGTTCGGGAAGAATACTGATTCCAGCCAAAATTCGTAAACAGCTCAAACTGAAGCAGGGTTCGGACCTGATTGCGCGCGTGAACGAAGAACAACTCGTGCTTCAGACCCGAGCACAGGCCCTTCGGGAGGCTCAGGCATATTTCTCAAAGCTACGCCCGGCCGGAACACTCTGGTCGGAGGAACTGATCAAGGAACGTCGCCAGGAAGCGCGCCGTGAGCTCAAGCGCTGAATATGTTCTGGATTCATCGGCTCTACTCGCCCTGCTCGCGCTGGAACCGGGCCATGCACTTGTTGCAGGGCTTCTTGATCGCTCGATAGTTAGCACTGTTAATCTAGCCGAGATCGTCAACAAGCTTGCTAGGGAAACGCCTTCTTTGCCGGCAGTACGACAGCTACTTAGCGCCATGGAACTGACAGTGGTTGATTGGTCCGAAGACTTGGCGTATCTCAGCGCCGAGTTTACCCAGTTCAACAAATCGCACGGGCTCTCCCTGGGCGATCGAGCGTGCCTCACTCTGGCGAAACAACTCCGTGCCACCGCCGTTACTGCGGACAGGACATGGCGGCGACTTCCATCCCTGGGCGTTCGTATAATGATCTTTCGATGAAAATTGGCGTCTTCACGGCACTCCTGAGCAAACTCCCTTTGGTCCAGGTCCTCGAAAAGCTGCAGAGCCTGGACATACACACGGTGGAACTGGGCACTGGCAACTACCCGGGCGATCCGCATTGCCCGCTGTCGCTGCTGAACGATCGCACTGCGCTACGAGAGTTCAAGATGAAACTCGAGGACCGTGGATTTTCAATCAGCGCGCTGAGCAGCCATGGAAATCCTTTGCATCCCAACGCGGCGGTCGCGAAAGCTTATCAGGAGACCAGCCGTAAGACCGTTCGGTTGGCCGAGAAGCTGGGCGTACCCGTGGTGATCGATTTTTCGGGCTGTCCCGGCGACAGCAACAACGCGAAGTATCCGAATTGGGTGACGTGCCCTTGGCCTCCCGAATATCTGGAAGTTCTCGACTGGCAGTGGGAGAAGAAGGTGACCCCCTATTGGACCAGGCACGCGCAGTTCGCCAAAGACCACGGCGTAAAAGTCGCCATAGAAATGCATCCGGGGTTTGTCGCCTATAGCCCGGAGACCTTGCTGAAACTGCGATCCATCACCGGTCCGACCGTCGGATGCAATTACGATCCCAGCCACATGTTCTGGCAGGGGATCGATCCGATCCACGCCATCCGCGAGCTGGGCGACTCTATTTTTCACGTGCACGCTAAGGATACCCAGATCTACGCGGCCAACCTTTCGAAGACCGGCGTGCTGGATACCAAGAAGTACACCGACGAACGGAACCGCTCCTGGATTTTTCGGACGGTGGGCTATGGACATGGGTACGGCTGGTGGAAGGAATTCATTTCCACGCTGCGAATGTTCGGGTACGATTATGTGCTGTCCATCGAGCACGAGGATTCCTTGATGTCGCCCGAAGAAGGCCTCGCAAAAGGCGCGGCATTCCTGAATGGAATTGTGATCCAAGAGAAGCCGGCTGCCGCCTGGTGGGTCTAGTTTGAAAAGCCTGACGGGTCTAGGCCGGACGGCGCGGCATGGCGCCCGACAAGTTGCGGAACTTGGCCGGCGTCATCCCCGAATGTTTCTTGAATAGCGCGCAGAAATGGCTCTGATCGGAGAACCCGCAGGCGCTCGCGATCTCGGCCAGGGAAAGCTCCGAACTGGAGAGAAGTTCGGAAGCGCGCTCGATGCGCCGCTTGCGAATGTATTCCCCGATCGTCATCCGATAGTGCTTGTGAAACTCGCGCGACAAATGCACCGGGTGGACGCCGGCGATGGCCGCCAAGGACGTCAACCCCGGCGCATCGAGATAGGAATCCTGCAGGCACTCGCGCACTCGCCGCAACCAATTGGGCGCATTCGATCCGTGAATCGCATCCGCAGCGCGCGCGCTTTCGGCAAGCAGTTCGAGCAGCAGCCCTTCCATGGCCAGCAGCGCGATATCGTCATGCGACATGAACTCGCGAACAATCCGGTTGGCCAGCCAGGACGTTAAAGGACTGGCGATTTCGCGCGGTTCGGAAAGATAACGCGCCTGTTCCTCGCCCAGCTTTCGAACCGCGGTCCATTCAATCTTGACTCGCAACACGCGAACGGCAGTGGAAAATTGATCCTCGTGCTGCTCACCGGCCGGCAAGAGATGCAGTGCACCCTCGCAGCACTCGAACTCACGACCCGCTTGCTTCTCGCTGTAGCCGCCGGAAAGAACCAAGGTGAGATAAGAGTTCGCGTGGCAGTGCCGCGCCAGAGAGATTCCTTCTGCATACAGACCTTCGGTGAGTGAGAATCCCGCGACGTCGCGGCGGCGAATTGTGCTTCCAGCAATATCGGTAACAGGACACGCACTACTTGGTGTGGAGACCACCTCACAAGCACTCATAAAGCTCTCTACGTATGCGCTGGTGTTTTCGTTTGCTGAAAAAGACGATCAAACGCGTTATTCCCACGTGCGAACACCGGTTCCCAGAAGCGCACATCGCACCGGAGAAATGATTTATGCCAATTGGGCAAAAACGATGCTAAGCCGCTACAAGCCAGGTTGCGATCGTGCAACCCTACTTGAATTCAGGGCTACTGGCGTTGGCGGGTTCGGCGGACCAATTCTGATGGATGATCATGTTCTGGTCGCTGAAAAATGTGCGCCGGCCGGAGGTGTTGTATACCTTCGGATTTGCATTCAAGGTGTAACCCGAAGGCGTGGCTGTCATGGTGAAAATGTATCCGTCCTTTTCACCGGTGGAGAGCGACGCGGGAATCAGGTCGGCAGCCTGCGGCCCAGGTCCCCCGCTGGTAGGCGGGCCCAGTTCAGCCAGCGTGGTCGCAAACCTCTGGAACTGCGACATGTACTGGGTTTGCATGGTGTTGATGGTCTGCATTTCGCGAATCACGGCCATCTCGTTGGCGTTCATGCGCGCGCTGCCCAGCTTGGGAACGGCGATGGCCAGAATAATCAAGATGATCGCAATCACGATCAGAAGTTCGATCAGCGAGAAACCGCCGGAGCGGCGTTTGCGAAGCTGCACCATGACAACAATTATGACGCGAAATCGACCGCCAGCGTGGAGGCTGTTTTGCGATCAGGGGCTGCAAACGGTGCGCTTACCCTTTGGGAAGGGCTTCCGCCAGCGCGATGGCTCCCAGTACGCCGGCGCGGACGTCCAGATCCGGTGGAACGATGTCAGGAGGCTCCAGATATCCATTCAACAACTGGGCTACCCGGGCACGGAGCTTGGGGAACAGCTCCTGGCGCTGCATGATCCCGCCACCCAACACACAGCGCTCGGGCGAGAGCGTACATGTCCAGTCTGGCGATGCCGAGGGCCAGATATTCAGCCTCCAGGTCCCACGCCGGGTGTCCGCCGGGAAGCAGATGCCCGGGCTGCCCCCAACGGGCTTCGATGGCGGGACCCGCGGCCAGCCCCTCCAGGCAGTCCCCATGATAGGGGCAATTGCCCGGAAACGGATCGCGCGCGCGATCATGAGGTACGCGAATGTGGCCCATTTCCGGATGCAACCGCCCATGCAGCAGACGCCCGTCGATGAAGGCGCCTCCGCCCAAACCCGTGCCAACAGTGACATACAGAAAGCTGCGCAAGCCGCGCGCGGCGCCCCAGCGGGATTCGGCCAGCGCCGCGGCGTTCACGTCGGTATCAAAAGCAATCGGCTTGCCTAGCGCCCGAAGAACTGTTCCCGCAAAATCGAAGTTCCTCCAGCCCGGTTTCGGCGTGGAGGTGATGTACCCGAAGGTGGGTGATTCCGGATTGGGATCGATGGGCCCGAAGGAGGCGATTCCAATGGCGGCCACCGGCTGGCGGGCACGAAAAAACTCGGCTACTCGTGCCATGGTCTCCGCCGGGGAGGTGGTGGGAAACTCCGAGACTTGGATGTCTTCCGGGCCACTGCCGGCCGCACATACAAACTTCGATCCCCCAGCTTCGATCCCTCCCAGGCGCGGCATTTGTCCAGTGTATGGGGTCCGCCTGCTTAATGGCGCATGGCAGCGTGACCGGGTACAATAAAGGCACGCATGAAATTATCTGTATTTGCCCCTGTGTTGGCCCTGTCCGGCTTTGCCGCCGTCGCAATTGCGCAGCAGCCTGCCGCAGGAAGTCCCCCAAAAACTGGTACATCCGCTCCTCCCGCCCTTACTTCCGTGACTGCTCCCGATACTAATCTCACACCCGACTCCGTGGTTCTCACCATTGGCGATCAAAAAATGACGCGCGCTCAATTCGAAGTGCTGCTGCAAGCCTTGGCTCAGAACGGGCGCCCCGCCACCAGTCCAGCCCAAAAGCGGCAAGTGGCCGAACAGTACGCGGAACTGGAAACTATGGCGCAGGAAGCTCGCAAACGAAAATTGGATGAAAGCCCGGAAGTGAAGCAGATGATGGCGATCCAGAGCGACAGCTTTCTCGCCAACGCGCTGGCCAAGCGAATCTCCGATGACACCCACTTCACCGAGCTCGATCTTCGGGCATATTATGACTCCAACAAGGGCGAGTTCGAAGAAGCTGAAGGAAGCCACATCTTAATTCGCTTCAAGGGATCGAGCGTTCCATTGAAGCCCAACGAGAAAGATCTCACGCCCGAAGAAGCTCTGGCTAAGGCCGAGGATCTGCGCAAGCAAATCCTGGCCGGCGCCGATTTTGCCACCCTGGCGAAGGCCGAATCGGACGATGCGGGTACGGGCGCCAAGGGCGGTTCATTGGGCACCTTCAAGCATGGACAGATGGTGGGTCCGTTCGACCAGGCAGCGTTTTCTGTGCCCGTGGGCCAAGTCAGCGAGCCAGTGCGGACACAGTTCGGCTATCACCTCATCAAGATTACGTCGCGTACCACCAAAACTTTCGACGAGTCCAAGCCGGCGATCGAAAAGGCTCTGAAGCCGAAGATGGCGAAGGCATCTCTCGAACAGATCAAGACGCACACGGCGGTTGTACTGAACGACGCCTACTTCGGTGCGGGCGGTCCGGCGGGTCCGGGCAAGTAGCGCATTCGGGCTGTTATCTCATTCGGGCTGTATCTGATACGGACGTTATTTCATACGTCCCGCCCACGCCAGGAAGCGCATTAGGTCGCGACGGTGCTGCCAGATAAAGCGCCAGAAGTCCCGAAATCCGATTTGGTCGGCTGGGATTCCCCAGTAGGTTTCCATGCGCCAGCGCAAATAGGGGCTGTGCCAGGGGCGAAATCGATAGCCCCTGCCACTGCGCCACAGGAAGCGCAACATCAGCGCAGTTGGCTCACAGTTTTGTCGGGAGTAGCGTAATAGCCGGTGCGGGTGCGGACCGTCGGATGTCCGGGACTGTTCACCGTAACCTTGATCTGCCGGAAACTACCGTCCATCTGCGGCACCGTCGGCGAGTACGCAATGGTGTACTGATTGCGGATTTCATGCGCTACTTGCAGAGCGATGGCGTCCACTTCGGCCGGGCTCTTAGGATAAAAAGCGACGCCGCCGGAATCCCGGCTGATGGCGTCCAGCGCGCGTTTGGCGAGGCGTGCTTCGTGCCGCTCCTCTTCGTTCAGCAAGCCAATGCAATACACCAGCACCTCACTCTGCTGCGCGCGGCCCACCAGCTTCTCCAGGCTGATGGTGCTGGCGTTATCGTTGCCATCGGTAATCACCAGCAGCACCTTCTTCTGGCGATGACCCTGCTTCTTGACGTAGTCTAACGCCCCGTTGATGGCTTCGCGCATCGCGGTGCCGCCGCGCGAATCGATGCGGGCAATACCCTCTTCCATCTTCTTGATGTCGCTGGTCATCGGGACGTCCAGAAAAGGATCGTCGTTGAAGTTGACGATGAACACCTCGTCCTGGGGGTTGGAAGCCCGCACCAGATCAAGCGAAGCCGTCTCCACCTTCTGCCGCTTCTCGCGCATGCTGCCGCTGTTGTCAATGATGATCCCGAGCGAAATGGGAACATCCTCGCGACGGAAAATTTTGATGGGCTGCTCGACGCCGTTTTCAAAAACCTTGAACGACTTCTGCTGCAGGTCGGTAATCAGCTTGCCGTCCTTGTTCAGAACGCTTACCGGCAGCACCACCAGGCGCGTGCCCACGGTGAAGGTGGGATCTTCAGGGGCAGGCTGGGCCGATGGCGGATCTTGAGCCCAAACAAGCGAGGAGAAAGCCAGCAGAGAAAGGGTTGCGAAACTACTGAGAAGGCGCATAATACCCGAGGCGGAAATATGCCTTGAGCGGAGGAAGGCCGCGCGGCTGCACCAGCTTGACGTTGACGTGACGATACTTTCCATCCCGCGTCTGATTGGTGGAGCTGTAATAGAGCACGTATTGATTGCGAAGTTCGATTCCAATTTTTGCGGCGATATCGGCAAGTTCGTTTAGGTTCTCCACATTATAACTGCGGCCACCGGTCAGTTCAGCCACTTCACTGAGCAGGCTTGGCCCCATCTGTTCTTCCGGGGTCCGGCCGCGCGATCCAATGGGCTCGAAGATGCCGATTCCATAAATCTGCACGTCGGCTTCGCGGACGGCGTTCTTAATCTCACTTTCAGTATACCGGCTGTTGTTGTCGCCACCGTCGGAGATAATCAGGATGGCCTTGCGCGGGTTGCGCGCTTTCTTCATCTGATTCATGGCCATGTAAACGCCATCCAAAAGCGCGGTCTTTCCCTTGGACTGCGCGAATTCCAGGCGGTTCTGAATGTCTTCGGTATCGGGGGTAAAGGGAACCACCAGCTCCGGCCGGTCGTTAAACTCCACCAGGAAGAATTCGTCTTCCGGATTGGCGGTTTTAAAGAACTGTACGGCTGCCTGCCGCGACTTTTGAAGCTTGGGCCCCATGCTGCCACTGGTATCAAACACCAGCCCGATGGAAAGGGGCGCGTCCTCGCTCGAAAAATCCAGAATCTTCTGCTCAGCCTTATCTTCAAAGAGGCGGAAATGCTCTTTTTCAAGGCCGGTAACGAACCGGTTCAAAGGATCGGTGACGGTAACATTAATCTGGACCAGCGTGGTATCGACGCGGAGGCTTCCGGCACGCTCCTCTACGACTGGTGCTTTATCGGAGGGCTTGGAGCGGGGAGTGACGGCAACTTTGTCGTCATCGGCGGTACTGGAGCATGGCGTAGCGATGAGCAGCCCAACGACAGGGATGACAGATGCAAGAAGGCCGAAACTTCCAACCCGTGCTAAGCCGCGCGACACGTAATTCACCCGCCTACGCTACAACTTTTTACAGTATAACATCGCCTCCCACGTCTGAATATGAGGATTCGGGGTTTTCTCTAGGGAGGTTTTCATGCTTCTTGGTATTCCGCGACCTGGCAGAATTTTCAGGGCTGCCTTTGGCTCTTGGCCGTTGGCAGCTCAAAATAAACCTGTTGTGCATTGGCTACGCAGTTGCTAACCGTGACTCTGAGAGTCGGCAAGGCCGCGAGGGGGTCTAACTATGATTAAGATCAGCACGCTGTTATTCTTTATCGGATCTTCACTCACCTTAGGATTGCGGGCTCAGGCCCCGGAGCCTCCCGACACCAGCGGCGGCCAGCCGATTTTCCACGTCACTGTAGTAGAGCGAACCACCAACGCGGTCAGCTACCGGAATCGCAGCGGCTGGACTAAGGTGGATTTCAAGGGTACGCCGCTCGCGCCGGACGCCACCGGATATGCCGACGTCAACAGCCGGCAAGGCTACATCGAAGTGAAGACAGAGATGCACAAGCTGCTCCCCGCTTCTCAATACGGGCCCGAGTACCTCACCTATGTTCTGTGGGCGATCACGCCGGAGGGGCGCTCGAAGAATCTCGGCGAGGTAGTTCTAAATGGCGGCAACTCCCACCTGGACGTCACCACGGATTTGCAGGCTTTCGCGCTCATCGTGACCGCCGAGCCGTATTTCGGCGTCAGCCAGCCGAGCGACGTGGTGGTGATGGAGAACGTGGTGCGCCAGGACACGCTCGGCAAAATCGAGCAAACCAGCGTGAAGTACGATTTGCTGAAGCGCGGTACCTATACCATGACGGGAACGCCGGCTAAGTTCCATAAGGTGAAGACCGACAAGAATGTCCCGCTGCAGTTGCTGGAAGCCGAGAACGCAGTGGACATCGCCCAGGTAGCCAATGCGGACCAGTACGCGAAGGACACCTACGAGAGCGCCGACAATCTGCTGCGGCAGGCGGAAGCTTACCAGGCGCGCAAGGCCGGCTCGCGGCCGGTGATCATGACGTCGCGCGAAGCGGTGCAAAATGCCGAGACCGCGCGACTGCTGGCTCTGAAACGGCAAGAGGACGAACGAATCGCGCGCGAAAAACAGGCGGCGGCGGATCGCGAAGCAGCGGCGCGTGCGGCGGCGGAAGAAGCAGCTCGCCAAAAGGCAATCGCCGATGCGCAAGCCGCGCAGTCAGCCCAGAAGGCCGCCGAGGACAGAGCTGCGGCCGAAGCGGCACGAGCGCAAGAAGAAGCGGAGCGCTTGAAAGAAGAACAGGCCAAGCTGTCGGCCCAGGAACAGCAACAGCTAGCCGACCAGGCGCGTTTGCAGGCCCAGGCGGCCCAGCAAAAAGCGGAGGAAGCGGATCGCCTGCGAGCGCAGGCCGAACAAGCACAGCAGCAGCTTCGCCAGCAATTACTGCAACAGTTCAATCTCATTCTTGAAACACGCGACACCGCGCGCGGGCTGATCGTTAACATGTCGGACGTGTTGTTCGATTTCAACAAATACAGCTTGCGTCCCGCGGCACGTGAGAAACTCGCCAAGATTTCTGGCATCATTCTTTCGCATCCCGGCCTGCGGCTGGAAGTGGATGGCTACACCGACAGCATCGGAAGCGACGACTACAACCAGAAGCTGTCCGAAAACCGCGCCCAGGGCGTCCAAAGCTATTTGATCGGCGAAGGTATCGCTCCGGACGACATCATCTCCAAGGGCTTCGGCAAAGACGATCCGGTGGCTTCTAACGACACCGCCGCCGGCCGCCAAAAAAACCGGCGCGTGGAAATGGTGGTGTCAGGCGACATCATCGGCACTCCAATCGGGGGAACACCGGCCGGGCCGTCGGCCAAGCAATGATCGAAAGCTATTTCGGTTTCGAACTTTCGTAGCGAATCTTCTGTAGCGCCGCTGCGTCGCTGGGAAGCTCTTTCTGCCCGGCGGGGAACCCATTGGAATTCAGGAGAAATGCCAGGATATCGGCGTTCTGCCGCCGGCTCAATTGACCGGGGCGATCGGCGGGCATAGACGTCTGGATCTTCTCGAACAAGTCATCGGCGGTTTGCCCGTTCCAATTTCCCTGAAAGTCGGGGCCCGAGAGCGGCGGCGCCTGTCCACTGCCATCCAGCGCGGCACCGTGGCAGGATGCGCAGTTCTGCCCATAGAGCGCCTTTCCCCGGTCCGCTTGGGGCGCGGTGAAAACGCCATCCCACACCGACGCTGGCTGCTCTGCCAGGCCCATGGCCGCGAAAAAGGCCAACCCGATTGCGATTCTCATTCTGCTCTTAATTTTAGGCGACTTGTATACACTACCAGTGTCGCTGATAGAATACAAACCTGAGATCCGCTCTCGTATGGGAGAATGTTGCTTGATGAATCGCTTGAATGGCTTTGTAATTGGATTGCTTACCGCGGGATCAATGTTTGCGGCGGCGCCGCCGGCGTGCGATCCCGATAATGGCGGCATCATGCTGCCCGCGGGATTTTGCGCGCTGGTAGCCGCCGATGGCCTGGGTCCAGCGCGCCACATGGTGGTGGCTCCGAATGGGGACCTTTACGTCGCGCTGCAGAGCGGACCGAGAGGGAGCGGCGGTGGCGTGGTGGCGCTGCGCAGCACCAAGGGCGACGGCAAATTCGACATGAAAGAATCCTTTGGTGAAGGCAGCAGCACCGGCATCGGGTTGCGCAATGGTTACCTGTACGTGGCGAAGGTGAATTCGGTGGAACGGTACAAGATGACTCCGGGACAATTGAAGCCTGCGGGCGCCGCGGAAGTGGTAGTCAGCGGTTTGCAGGGCGAGCGCGAGCACGGCGACAAGGGGATCGCCTTCGATGGAAAAGGCTTCCTGTACGTGAATGTGGGCGCACCTTCGAACGCCTGCCAGACCAAGGACCGCGCAGCCAAATCGCCCGGTCAGGATCCCTGCCCTATCCTCGAAAAGCATGGCGGCATCTGGAAGTTCGACGAGAATAAGCTGGGACAGACGCAGGAAGACGGCGTGCGCTTCGCCACTGGTTTGCGCCAAATGCCGGCCATCACGTGGCACGATGGCGCCCTGTACATTGCCATGAACAATCGCGATCAGCTCGACGTCCTGTGGCCGGGGAAGTTCACCGCGCAGGAGAATGCCGAGCGCCCGGCCGAGCCCTTATATCGTGCCGTGCAAGGCTCTAATTTCGGATGGCCGTATTGCTTTTATGATTACGGGCAAAAGAAGTTTTTCACCAACCCCGAATATGGCGGAGACGGGAAGAGCTCGGATCGTTGCGGCACGTTTACCGCTCCTGTCGCCGCCTTCCCCGCGCACTGGGCGCCGGTGGACCTCATGTTCTACTCCGGCAAGGAATTTCCCAAGACGTATCAAGGCGGAGCGTTCATCGCCTTTCACGGCTCCTGGAATCGCGCTCCTCTACCGCAAGCCGGCTACAACGTGACCTTCCAGCCGTTTTCGAAGGGAAAGCCAGCGGGAGAGTTCGAGGTATTCGCGAGCGGATTCACCGGTAAGGCTCCACTGATGAACCCCAGCGATGCCGTCGCACGGCCGGACGGAGTGGCCCAAGCGCCCGATGGATCGCTGTATATTGGCGACAGCCAAAAGGGCCGCATCTGGCACGTTTATTATCGCGGGAATTAGCGAGGCAAGACGCCATCATCAGCGCTGCGCCGCGCCGCTGCGTCCCATGATGGGCCACACATCGACGATTTGATCGCCGCGCGCGACATAGTAACGGTCGTAATAGTTGGTGCTATCATCCAGCACCGTACAATAAATTTCCAAACGATCGCCTAGCGTCACTTCGGGATCGCCGTCTTTCCAACTCAGCAAGCCGTATTCCGCGCCCTGGCTGCCCACCTCCAGCCATGGCATTCCCTTTACTTTATCCGTCGACCGGACACCCGCCTTGTTGCCATAGTCGATGGAAGCCTCCCAGCGATGGTGTTTATTGTCTACGGTGGTGAGCACCGTGAGAGCGCCGGCAAAATCGTTATATGCGGCGTCGTCCTGCTTGCCACCAATCACAAAATACCGCATGTCCATAAATACGTACGAGCCCACTTCGAGTTCTGTCAAACCATTTTCATGGTCGATGTTGTAGGTGCCCGTGGAGCCGCCGGTAAAGATGTCGACAGGCAATCCGGACTTTTTGCACAGTTCCACGGTCTCTCTGGCCCCCGCCAGATCTTGGGCGGATTGCTCGCGGCGTTTTTGCCACGTTGGGGTATGAGCGGCGCCTCCGGAATAAGCCATGATGCCTTCAAACGTCATGCGCTTTGATGCGTGGACCTTGCGTGCCAGGTCCAGAGCAGGCTGGCCATTCGCGATGCCCTGCCTGGTCATCCCCGCATATACCGATACCAGCACCCGGACCCGGGCGTTCGCGGCCTCGGCCGCCTGTTCCACCCAGTGGAAGACCAGCGGGTCGTCAATCACGAAGCTGAATGTCGGATCCTCAATCGACAGCGCGATGGCCCGTTCAATCCCGTTCCTGCTTGCGGGCTGCTTGGTCCACATCACATTTTGGATGCCGGAGCCGGACATCAACTCCGCCTCGGCGATGGTGGCGCAGGTGAGGCCGATGGCGCCCCGAGCGATTTGAACTTTCGCGACATCCACGCTTTTGTGCACTTTGACGTGCGGGCGAACGGCGATGCCCAAGGCCTTGGTGGCGTCCGCCATCACCTGCACGTTTTTCAGGAAGAGGCCCTCGTCCACCACCAGGCAGGGCGTCGGCAGGACGTCTTTGGTCATGTCGCGGAAATCGCGGCGCGCGACGCGGGCTTCGAACTCAGCGTAAGGAAATCCAGCCGGGCTGGTCTTGGTATTGGGCATCGTTTTGGCGTTAGACAACATGCATGCGTTCAGGATGGGGCGATTAGGCGGTGGCTCGGCCTCGGGTGGATTCGCGCACCACCAGCCGCGAGGCAAACCGAATCCCGATTTGTTCGATGGGCGGCTGATCTTCCACCATCCGGATCAGTAGCGTTGTGCTTAGCGCGAGCATCTCATACCAAGGCATTTCCACCGCCGTAAGAGGGGGGTTGGAAAAGACCGTCTCGTTGGTTCCATCGAGCGACAATAATCCCACATCCATCGGAACCCGGATGTGGAGATCGCGCATCGCCTTTAAGGCTCCGATCGCCGCCCGGTCGCTCGGAACCAGCAGCGCATCGGGCCGCTTGCGCTGTTTCATTAAACGCTCCGTGCCGGCATAACCCTCTTCTGCGTTCAGCTCGATGGTCGCCATCAGCGCCGGATCTACCTTCAGGCCGGCCGCGGCGTGCGCCTCCTCATAGCCGCGCGAATATAATTGATGGCTGATGTAATGCGTGTCCCCCAGCAGGATTCCGACCCGCCGGTACCCGCACTGCAACAAATACGCGGTCGCCCGACGGCTCACCTCGCAATGATCGACGCCGACGTAGTGGATGGCGGATCCGGGAAGCAGGCGATTGACCACGATATAGGGAATGTTGTGATCGCGAAAGGGCTTGGAATCCTGCTCCTCGTCACGCGTGCGAAACAGCAGGACACCGGCGAACTCGCGGTCCAGGATCATGCGATCCTCGGCGCGCTCGCCCAAATGCGGGCTAAACGCTCCCACCATGGTGATGTAATTCGCCTGGCGTCCGATGTCGGTTACCGCTTGCAGTCCTTCGCGAATAAAATTGGAATGCAGTCCCCAATGCTGCGCGGCCTCCGGCACCAGGACACCAATCACCCGATTGGTGCGCGTGGCGGCCACTGCGTTGGCGGTTCCATAATTCGCTCCCGCCAGGATGGAGAGCACACGGCGGCGCGTTCCTTCGTTGACGCCTTTCTTGCCGTTGAGAACCCGGGAAACCGTACTAATGGAGACTTGCGCCTTTTCAGCCAGGTGTTCCAAGGTCGTTTTCGTCACTCATTTCACCCCTTTTCCAAAGACGAAATCCGTCCTTTTCAGTAGCCCAAAGCGGCCGCGTCGGGATTCCGTGGATCCGACGCACCCCAGCGCATGCCGGTTTCCTGGTCGATCATAACAGCCTCGGCGTCCCCCATGTATCCGGGCCGGGTGGCAAATTGGTGCCCCATTTTCTCGAGCGCAGCGCGGACATCTTCAGAAATTCCGAACGGTTCGAAGGCTATCGTATCCGGCATCCATTGATGATGCAAACGCGGCGCGTCGACCGCTTGCTGAATATTCATGTGATAATCCAGAACATTCATAATTACCTGCAATACAGTATTAATAATTGTAGGTCCGCCGGGACTTCCCAGGGCGAGGACCAGTTTCTGATTTTGGAGCACCAGGGTGGGCGTCATGGCGGAGAGGGGCCGCTTGTGCGGGGCCACGGAATTCGCTTCACCCTGAATCAGCCCGTACATATTGGGAACCCCCGGCTTGGCCGCGAAATCGTCCATCTCGTTGTTCATGAAAAAACCGGCGCCCCGTACCACCACGCCGCTTCCGAATGACCCGTTGAGAGTGTACGTATTCACCACCGCGTTACCCTCCGCATCCACCACCGTGAAGTGAGTCGTTTGCGGAAGCTCATCCCGGACGGGATTGCCGTGCCCGATCACGCTGCTGGGAGTGGCGTGGGACGGATCGATGGTCTTGGCCAATTCGGCGGCATATTGTTTGGAAATAAGGCCGGAGACTGGGACCCGCACAAAATCGGTGTCGCCGAGAAACTCCGCGCGATCGGCAAAAGCCCGCCGCATAGCTTCAATCATCAGGTGATCCTTCTGGGAAGAATCAAATCCCAGGGAGGCCATGGGGAAGCGCTCCAAAATGTTCAGCATTTCAATCAAGGCAATGCCTCCCGAACTGGGCGGCGGCATACTGAGCACGTCGTAACCGCGGTAAGCGCCATGCACGGGTTCGCGCGAAATGGCGCGATAATTCTTCAGGTCGTCCAGCGTGATGATCCCGCCATGTTCGCGCATATCGGCGGCAATCAGTTGCGCCGTTTTGCCTTCGTAGAACTCCCGCGGCCCGTCTGACCGCAAGCGATCGAGCGTGGCGGCCAGTTCGGGCTGCCGAAGGATCTCGCCTTCCTGATAGAAGTTTCCATCGCGCTGGAAGATGCGCTTGCCCTCCGGGAAGGCGCCAGCAGCGCGAGAACTCCGCAAGCTGGATGCCAGCGAGTAGCTTACCGGGAATCCATCGGAAGCGAGTTTCTCGGCTGGCTCAATCACGTCAGCCCACTTGAGCTTGCCGAATTTCGACAGCGCCAGCGAGAGCCCGCTGACCGTGCCTGGAACTCCGGAGGCCAAATATCCTACGGTGGACAGCTGGGGCACCAGCTTCCCGTCCGGGCCCAGGTACATATCGTGCGAGGCCTTTTCAGGACCGGTTTCCCGATAATCGATGGCTGCTGCCCGCCCGTCCGCCATGCGAACCAGCATGAAACCGCCGCCGCCCAGATTGCCCGCGCTGGGATGAGTGACAGCCAGGGCGAAGGCGACGGCCACCGCGGCGTCCACGGCATTTCCGCCACGCTTCAAGACCGCGAGCCCGGCGCTGGTGGCGATACTGCTGGACGACGCCACCATGCCATGCCGGCCGTGAACCGGGAGTGGATATCCGATTTCCCTGGGGCGCTTAGCATCGGACGCCGGCTGCGCCCAGACCGCCATCGCCAGAGCGGCAATGAGAGTTAATTTCAGAAAGGCTCGCATGTAGTTTATTGTTTCGCAACCAGGACGCGGCAGAGTGCGCTTTGCGGTTATTGCCAAACCTTGCAAGCCAGAAGAATAACCGAGCATCCGCGGGTTGTCAAATATTTGCCTTTGAATACATTGGTAACCGCCAATGCCCAAGCCCGACCAGACGGTTCCCGCAAACGAATCCTCGACGCGGGCCTTGACGGGAACTTACACGCTCTGTATAATCCTATTTCAGTTTTTTGCATGCTTTGCAAGATCTGTGAGGCAATGCTATTCCGTCGTCTTCGTCGACGAACACTTGCGCCCGTCTCCGTTGCCGCACCTTGCCCCAGTCTTCGTCGACCGGGTTGCTTTGAGCTTTCTGGCCTTTTACGACAAGAGAGGATCGTGCAATGAAGCTTATCCGCATCGCAATATTACTCGTGCTTCCGCTTGCCCTCGTGCAGGCGCAATCGAATTCGTCTTTGACCGGTGTGGTCACCGATCCTTCGGGCGGCGTCGTCCCCGGCGCCGAGATTACGGTGGTCAACTCAGATACCAACCAGAAACGAACGGCCACTACGGACTCACAAGGCCGTTATTCGTTCCAGCAGATGCAGCCCAGCACGTACCAGGTGTCCGCGCGGGGCACCGGGTTTTCCGAGGTGGTGGTTAACGACGTTCACCTGTTGGTGAATACACCGTCCACCGTCGACATTCATTTTGCCGTTGGTGCGGTGCAGCAGAGTGTCTCCGTCACAGCCGACACCACACAGGTGAATACGCAGGACGCAACGCTCGGCAACGCCATCGGCACCCGCCCCATCCTCGAGTTGCCCTTCGACGCCAGAAACGTCATTGGATTGCTCTCCATTCAGCCCGGCGTCACTTATTTCGGCGATCCCAGCCAGCGCGACGATTACCGCAGCGGCTCCGTCAATGGCGGCAAGAGCGATCAGGGCAACGTCACATTGGACGGCGTGGATGTAAACGACGAGCAGTTCCGCACCGCTTTCACCAGCGTGCTGCGAACTACGCTCGATTCGGTTCAGGAGTTTCGAACCACCACCACCAACGGCGGAGCCGACGTGGGGCGCAGCTCCGGGGCCCAGGTGGCGTTGGTGACCAAGTCTGGAACCAACTCGATCAATGGCTCGCTGTACGAATACACGCGCAACACGGACACCTCGGCCAATTCGTTCTTCAACAATGAGGACGGAATCGCGCGCCAGCAGCTGATCCGCAACGTTTTCGGTGCTTCGATCGGCGGCCCCATCAAGAAGAACAGGCTTTTTTACTTCTTGAACTACGAAGGACGCAGGGACGCCAGTCAGGGCACCGCGGTCCGGGTTGTTCCAAACATGCTTTTCCGCCAGGGAATTTTCACGTACCAGACAACGAACGGGTCAAACGCGGAACTCACTCCGTCGCAGATTCAGCAGATCGATCCCCAGCACATCGGTGAGAGCCAGGCCGTACTTCAGCTGCTTCAGTCTTACCCCGTACCGAACGACAACACGGTCGGCGACGGATTGAATACCGCTGGGTACCGCTTTAACGCGTCCGTGCCGCTCAAGTACGATACCTACATCGCTCGGACCGACTATCAGGTCGATTCCGACGGAAAGCACACGATCTTCTTTCGCGCGCAGCTGCAGAACGATCACTACGTGCCTTCCACCAGCACATCGAACGGGCTTCCACAGTTTCCCGGCCAGGCCGATTCTACGGTGACGATTCAGAACGCCAAAGGAATCGCGTTGGGACACACCTGGATCATCACGCCCACTCTGGTCAACAGCCTGCGCTACGGCTTCACCCGCCAGTCCTACGACAATACCGGCGTACAAACCCAGCCCATCGTTTCTTTCACTGATCTTGACAATCCCGTCGCTTCCACCACGCCGCTTAGCGCGCAGATCCCCGTCCACGATATCGAAGAGAATCTGACCTGGACAAAGGGCGCGCATACCGTTGTGGCGGGAACGTCCATACGCTTTATTCGCACCCATCGTCTATCTTTTGCCAATTCCTACAGCGACGCCACCATGACGCCCGGATGGTTTGTCGACAACGCCCGCTACCTATTGGAGCCGAATGTGAATCCCAACACCCTGAGCGACTATACCAACCAGATGGTAAATCTGCTCGGATTGGTGTCGCAGGGGACCGCGGATTACAACTACAACAAACAGGGCGGCCTGCTGCCGCAAGGGCAAGGCATCAGCCGCGACTTCGCCGACAACGAGTTCGAACTGTTCCTCATGGACACCTGGAAAGTGAGCCGCGGGTTCACAGTTTCAGCCGGCGCGCATGTGAATCTGGATCCGCCGCTCTATGAAGTAAACGGATACCAGACGTCTACCAACATTCCGTTGGGCGTGTGGGCCAACGACCGCGCCGGATTGGCCGAGGAGGGGCTCCCGCAATCGATGGTTACGCCCTTGAGCTTCCAACTGGCGGACGCGCCCGGAGGCCACTCGCTCTATCCGTTTCAGAAGCACATCGCCCCGCGCGTTGGCTTGGCTTACTCTCCGCAAGCCGACTCCGGATTCCTTAAGGCGCTGTTCGGTGGGGCTGGCAAAACCTCCATCCGCGCCGGCTTCGGAATGTATTACGACGAGTTCGGCCAGAGCCTGATCCGCATTTCGGATGCAACATCCTTAGGCTTCTCCACCACGCTTCAGAACGCTGGTACGCAGACTTACGAGACCGTGCCACGCTTCATCGGTCTCAATCAAATCCCCTCGGGACTGCTGCCCGCCGCGCCTCCGGGCGGGTTTCCGCAAGTTGCGCCCGACGCGTTCGCCGCCACCTCCGGCGTGGATAGCAGCATCCAAAGCCCCTACACGATGAATATGGACTTCAGCATTGGCCGCGACTTGCCGCACGGATTTCATATCGAAACCTCCTACATTGGCCGCCAATCCCGGCATTCACTGGTGGGAGACGACGTTGGGATGTACACGAATTTAGTCGACAACAAATCCGGCCAGACTTATTTCCAGGCGGCAACCATCATGCAGCAGTATGTCCGGGAAAACTTGCCCGCCAACAAGGTTCCTTCCATCCCGTTCTTTCAGGATCTTTATCCAGGCTATGCTGGAGGAGGATTGACGGCGACGCAAAACATTTACGCGAACGCCTGGAGCCAGAATCCGGCCAGCGACACCACTGCGCTGCAGGTGATCGACGCCAGCGCTACTGGCTGTTCTCCCTGCAGTATTCTGGGACCGAACGCCATGTACAACCCGCAATACGTGGCGCTCACCGCGTTTCGCTCCATTGGCAAGGGCAGCTACAACGCGTTCGAAGCTACGGTTCGCAAACAGTTCAGCAACGGCATTCAGTTCGATGTGAACTACACGCTTTCCAAGTGCATGGATCTGGGATCCACGCGCGAATCGGATGGGCCCAACGGACCGCAGAGCTCGGGTCTCGGCCTCATTCAAAATCCTTGGAATCCGGGTCAGGAATGGGCCGTCTGCGATTATGATGTGCGCAACCTGGTAAGCGCCTTCATGGTGGCCGAGTTGCCCGTCGGGCGCGGGCATTTCCTAGCCGGGAACGCGAACAAGTTTTGGAACGCGGTGATCGGCGGATGGCAAGTCAGCACCATCTGGCGTCAATCCTCCGGGCTTCCGGTGGGCGTGAGTGATGGCGGGTATTGGCCCACGAACTGGAATTATCCTCCGTTTGCCACACAAACCGGACCTGTCCAACAAGCGACAACCAATAATTCGCCGACCGGAGGTCCCAATATGTTTCCGAATCCGGAAGCTGCGTTCAATGCGTTTGAACTTACCTATCCTGGGCAAAGCGGCAGCCGAAATACGCTTCGCGGCGACGGATTCTTCACCATCGATACCGGGCTGTCCAAACGCTTCCACATGTTCTACAACGAAAAGCACAGCTTTCAAATCCGCGCTGAAGCCTTCAACGTCACGAATTCAGTGCGCTTCGACGTAAATCAGATGTCGTTGAGCCTGAGCAACTACGTCACATTCGGAAAATATAGCGGTACGCTGAACAGCCCTCGCGTGATTCAGTTTGGAGGACGTTATGAGTTCTGAGGGCTTGACCAGGCGCACGGTGCTAGCGGGGGCAGCGGCGTTGGCTGCAGTTTCGCGTGCGCGTGCCGCCTCCGACCCACTGGATTGGACGCTCACGGAAGCCTCGCAGGCACTGGCGAAAGGTACGGTGTCGTCGGAGGAGCTGACGAAGCTTTGCCTGGCGCGCATCCACAAGCTGGATCCTTCACTCAACGCGTTCATCACGCTGACCGAGGAAGCTGCGCTGGAGCAAGCGCGCGAATGTGATCGGCAGAGGAAGGCCGGCCGGGTGCCAAGTCATCTCTATGGCGTACCCATCGCTCTGAAGGACAATATCGACACGGCAGGAATCAAGACCACTGCTGCGGCCGGCGTTTTCAAGGATCGAGTTCCAACCGAAGACGCCGAAGTCACGCGGCGATTGAAGGCCGCGGGACCGGTGTTCCTGGGCAAGCTCAATCTGGATGAGATGGCCTTCGAAGGAACTGGCACCACCGGCTGCTTCGGCGCGGCGCACAATCCTTGGAATCTGGAAAGAATCACGGGCGGATCGTCGGCGGGATCGGCTGCGGCGGTATCCGCGGGACTTTGCTTCGGTTCGGTGGGAAGCGATGACGGAGGTTCGGTTCGCATTCCCGGCGCGTTCTGTGGAGTGGTGGGATTCAAAACTTCCTATGGCCGCGTAAGCACGCGCGGCGTGGTTCCCTCCGCTTACTCGATGGACACCATCGGTCCGATCGCCCGCAGCGTAGAAGATGCGGCCGCGATCCTGCAAGTGATCGCCGGCTACGATCCGAACGACGCAATCACGTTGATGGAGCCGGTGCCGGACTACTTGCCGGCGTTACACGCTCCCATAGCGAATCTACGGATAGGCGTCCCGCGCGATTATTTCTTCGAAGACCTGCATCCAGACGTCGCGGCGGCTGTAGAAGAAGCCATTCGTCACTTGAAGGGCAAAGTTCGCGAGGTCCGCGACGTTACTCTTCCGCGGCTGCACGTTGCCGAGAACGGCACGTACGACGTGGAGCTTTATCATTTTCAGAAGCCGTATTTCGACAAATCGCCCGAGCTCTACCATCCCTGGTCCCAGCGCCAGATGAACCACCTCAAGCTGGTGGAAACCGTTCCTTACGTGGAGACGCTGAAGCGCATCCGTGAATGCCGGCGCGATATCCGCCGCATCTTTGAGCAGGTCGACATCCTGGCTCTGCCCACCATGCGCGAGCCCGCTCCGCTGATTTCAGAGACCGAGAACGAAACACACAAGCGCCCGCATAGCAATACCGGAGCGTTCAACCAATTCGGCACGCCCTCCATGACCGTGCCTTGCGGATTCTCGAAAGACGGACTGCCCATCGGGATGCAGTTGGTGGCCGCGGCGTATCGTGAACCGACGGTTCTCTCGATTGCTCACGCCTATCAGCAATCCACCGATTGGCACCGGCGCAAGCCACCGATATTGCAGGGATGAACGTTTTCCTCTGCCTGGAGCCGACCTGCGGCGCCAGCCCATCCGGTTACCGCGCGCATCCTATAATATAGTCACTGCTCATGAAGAAGTTGTACTCGGTTGTCGCTCTGTGCGCACTGTCGCTGGTGCTCTCCGGACAGTCCAAAAAACAGGCCAAAGATAACGATAAGGCTGCTCCGCCCGATACGAGCGACAAAACCCGCATTACTCTCGATGTCTCGCGCGTCAACATGCTCTACACGGTTTCCGACAAAAAAGGCCGCTTCGTCACCGATCTCACCAAGGACGATTTCGAGGTCTTCGAAAACAAGAAGCCCCAGACCATCATCGAGTTTGCCGCCGAGACGGACCTCCCGCTGCGCCTGGCCATCCTGATCGACACCAGCAACAGCATTCGCGATCGTTTCCACTTCCAGCAGGAAGCCGCCACGGCATTCATCGACGGAACCGTGCGCCCCGAGCATGACAAGGCCATGATCGTAAGCTTCGACACGTCGGCTGAGCTGGTGGCGGATCTCACCGACAATATCAGCGACCTGGAGAAGGCTGTCGAAAACCTAAGGCCGGGCGGCGGAACATCGCTCTACGACGCCATCTTCTTCGCTTGCCGCGACAAGTTGATGGAGGACCAGCCGCTCTACAAATTCCGTCGCGCCATGGTGGTCCTGAGCGATGGCGAGGACAACCAGAGCCGCTACACGCGCGATCAGGCGCTCGAGATGGCGCAAAAAGCCGACGTCACCATTTACACCATCTCGACCAACATTACGCGTATCGAAACCGACGGCGACAAGGTGTTGCGTTATTTCGCGGACGAGACCGGCGGGCAGTCGTTCTTTCCATTTAAGGCTTCGGATTTAAGCCAATCGTTCGAGAACATCGCCAATGAGCTGCGGCACCAGTACAACATTTTCTATCGCCCCGACCCGCTCAAAGTGGACGGCTTGTATCACACGGTGCAGATTCGCGTGAAGGGCCACAAAGAGCTGATCGTGCGCGCCCGCAAAGGATACTACGCTCCGAAATTGTGACGGCACTGCTGTTACAATAGGATTTCCCCCGAGCGATAGGCACCCCTCTAAGGATCATTACGTATGGACGAAAAAGAACGCGCACGCACTCTCGGACTCACTCTCGGACAGATTGAAAAGCAGTTCGGCAAAGGCTCCATTGTGCGGCTGGGGTCGAAGGAAGCCATCGTGCAGGTGGCCGCGATTTCCTCGGGCTCCATCTCGCTCGACAACGCGCTCGGGGTCGGAGGATTTCCGCGTGGCCGCATTGTTGAGATCTTCGGGCCGGAATCGTCCGGCAAAACCACGGTCGCGCTGCAAGTGGTGGCCGAAGCGCAGAAGCTCGGCGGAATGGCTGCCTTCATCGACGTTGAGCACGCCCTCGACCCCATCTATGCCCGCAAACTAGGCGTGGATGTCGACAATCTGCTGGTCTCCCAGCCGGATTACGCGGAGCAGGCGCTCGAAATCACCAGCGCGTTGATCATTTCTGGATCGATCGACGTACTGGTGGTGGATTCCGTCGCTGCTTTAGTGCCTAAGGCCGAACTCGATGGCGAGATGGGCGACAGCCATATGGGCGTGCAGGCGCGCCTGATGTCCCAGGCCATGCGCAAGCTCACTGGCAGCGTCTCGAAATCGAATACCTGCCTGATCTTCATCAACCAGATTCGCGAGAAGATCGGCGTGATGTTTGGCAATCCGGAAACCACGTCGGGCGGCCGCGCGCTGAAGTTTTACTCGTCGGTGCGTGCCGACATCCGCCGCATTGCCGCCATCAAGGAAGGCGATATCGTGACGGGCAATCGCACCAAGGTGAAGATCGTCAAGAACAAAGTGGCTGCGCCGTTCCGCGAAGCCGAGTTCGACATCATCTACGGCGAAGGCATCTCGCGCGAAGGCGACTTGATCGACCTGGGCGTGGCGCAGAATATCGTGGAAAAAAGCGGCTCCTGGTACAGCTACAAGGGCGAGCGCATCGGCCAAGGCCGCGAGAACGCGCGCCAGTTTTTGAAGGATAATCCCGACATCCGGCAGGCCATCGACACCGAGTTGCGCAAGGCGCTGGGACTCGTACGCAAGGACCCGGATGCCGTCGCGCCGACGGTGCCGGCGCCCATCGAAGCGTCCAAACCAGCGGCGGCCGTGGGCGCTCGGTCACGCTGAGCCCGTAGGAGACCGGCTGCCTTACGGTCGCGGCTCGGTAACGAGGATTCATCTACTGAGCCGCGCGCGCAAGCAAGCGAATTTTGGCGCGCTCTAGGCCAAGGCGGCTTTGCAGTAGTCGAAGCATTTCTTAACTTCGGCTACCGTATCCATCCCGGGCTTACCGTATTCGTATTCAATCATGGCCGGGATCGGATATTTCTTGGTCTTCAAGACTTCGAGCACGCCTTTGATATTGGTATCGCCCTCGCCCAGCGGCATATTCGGGCCGTGATTCTTCTTGCGATCTTTGATGTGGATCGTCAGGATTTTCGCGTGATGTTCTTCGAGGAAACTCACTGGATCGAAACCCGCGGCAGTGAAATGCCCGATGTCGAGATTGATGCCGGTATATTTCGACCGGCCGGCCAGTGCCTGCTTCCAATCGTCTGGAGTCGAGAATTCGTTCGGCTTCATGCTGTCGTGATCGTGATAGCCGACATAAATCTTATACTGCTCAGCGTACTTGTCCACGCGCGGTGAAATATCGACGTTCGCTGAGGCCGTGATCTTGTTCACGCCCATGGCCTTCGCCATGAGAAAACCCTTCTCAATCTGCTCATCAGTAAACTCATCGCGGAAGCTGTAGTTGAAGGCGTAGAGATCGATGCCCGCGTCGTCGAACTTCTTGCGAATACCGCGAATTTCATCCATGGGCGGATTGGTGCGCCAGGCCGCCAGCTGCACGCGATCCTTGGGCTCCATCTGCACTTCCCACAGTTCGGCGTAACCCAAACCGATCTGCTTCATGGCGGCGATGGTATCGTCCAGCGAAGGCAGAGTGCGAAAGCTGTAGGTTTGCGCGCCGATCATTACTCCACTTACTTTTGAATCGATAGAGGCCAGGGCAGGAAGTGCAACTGAGGCGGCTGCGAACTTGGCGAAATCACGACGAGTGATCATGACGCCGATCATATCAATCACGCAGCCGGAAGGGAATCGGCAATGGCGCCGGCGATCTGCTTGCCGTGGAACCGGCCGTTTTCGATGAATATTTCGTTGGTGTGCATTCCGGCCACAATCACTCCCGCCAGGAAAACACCGGGCCGCTCGCTTTCAAACGTCGCCGGATTGATGCGCGGCTTCTGCGATTTCGGATCGAGCCGGATGCCCAGGGAGGCGAGGAATTCCAGGTCCGGCCGATAGCCGGTCATGGCGAAAACAAAATCGTTCGCGAGCTTCTTGGGGCCGTCGGGAGTCTGGATGTCGACGAATTTTGGATGGATGGCAACCAGGTGCGAGTGAAAGTACCCCTTCACCTCCCCGCTCTTGATCCGATTCTCGATATTGGGCTTGATCCAATACTTCACACGATCGGAAATGCCTGCGCCGCGATGGATCAACGTGACGCGCGCGCCGGTCCAGAACAGCTCCAATGCCGCGATGGCCGCCGAGTTCTTCGCGCCCACCACCAGCACGTCGTGATTGTAGTAAGGATGCGGCTCCTTGTAATAGTGGATTACCTTTTCCAGCTCTTCGCCGGGGACGTTCAGCATGTTGGGAACATCGTAGTATCCGGTGGCAAGCACGATCTTACGCGCGCGATATTCGGCCTTGCTGGTTGTGACGTGAAAGTCCCCATCAGCGCCATCAATCGACAGCACGCGCTCGTATTGGCGGATGTTGAGGCAGTAGTATTCGGCCACGCGGCGATAATATTTGAGCGCCTCGGTACGGCCGGGTTTTTCATTGAGCGACGTCATCGGCAGGCCGCCGATTTCGAGCAGTTCCGGCGTGGTGAAGAACACCATATGGGTAGGGTAGTTGTAGAGCGAATTTGTGACGCAGCCCTTTTCGATGAGGACTGTATTCAGGCCGCGCTGCTTCAGCTCAATGCCGCAAGCCAGGCCGGTGGGTCCCGCGCCAACGACAACCGCATCGAATTGCTCCACGACTAAAGCATCCCTGCTTTTTTCACAACATACCTTCCACGGTTTTGTACGCGGAATCGAGCGCACCTGCCAGCGCGGCTGGATCTTTGCCGCCCGCTTCGGCCATGTCCGGACGGCCGCCACCTTTTCCGCCGACCGCTTGCGCTACCGAACCCGCCAGCTTTCCGGCGTGAACTTTCGACGTCAGGTCTTTGGTGACGCCGACTACGATGGCCACGTTCGAATCCTGCGCAGATCCCAGGATGACGACAGCGGTCTTCCACTTCACCCGCAACGAATCCACCATGGTCCGCAGTTGTTCGCGATCCATGCCTGCCACCTGGGCGGCCAAGACTTTCGCGCCCTTGATATCGCGAGCGCCGCTCTCAATGCCGGCGACTTCGGAACGCGCCAGCTTCTCCTTCATCTGTTCGATCTGACGTTCGAGCACCCGCTTTTCGTCAGCCAGTTTTTCCTGCGCCTGCCGCGCCGCAGTGCTTTCTTCTTGAAGCTTGGTGAGAACAGCTTCACCCGTGATCGCTTCGATCCGCCTCACTCCGGCCGAAATGCTGGCTTCGTAAGTGACGACGCATAGCCCGATATCGCCGGTGCGATGCACATGCGTCCCGCCGCATAGCTCTTTGCTGAAACCATCAGGCAGCGAGACCACGCGAACGCGATCGCCATATTTTTCTCCGAACAGCGCCATGGCGCCCGTATTCAGCGCCTGGTCAAGATCCATGACGTCGGTATGGACTTCGATATTCTTCAAAATCTCGTCGTTTACCAGCTTTTGAATCTCGGCCAGTTCTTCGGGATCGGTGTGCGCGTAATGCGTAAAATCGAAACGGAGCCGATTGGGATCGACGATGCTGCCGGCCTGCTTGACGTACGGCCCGAGCACTTTGCGAAGCGCTGCGTGTAGCAGATGCGTGGCGGTGTGGTTGCGCATGGTTGACGCGCGCCGGCCACCGTCCACTTTGCCGATGAGTTCGTCTCCTTCGCGAATCGGTACGGTTAGTTCTACCTTGTGCACCGTAGCGCCTGCGACTTTGCGCGTATCCAGGACTCTGCCAACCGGCTCGCCTGTCAGCGGCGAGACCAGGACGCCTGTGTCGCCCACTTGGCCGCCGGCCTCGGCGTAGAATGGCGTGCGATTGAAAACCAGCTCGGCGTTGCCATCGTGTTCGATCACACGCAGAATTTTCATCGGCGATTCCAGCGTTTCGCGCCCGATGAATTCGGTGGAGGGAAGATCTTTGTAAACCGGCGCGATCTGGGCCTTATCGGCGCCACGCCAACTGGCACGGGCGCGAGTCCGCTGCTTCTCCATCTCGGCGTTGAAGCCCTCATGGTCGATGGAGAGGCCGCGCTCGCGCGCCATTTCCTCCTGCTCGTCCAATGCGAGTCCGAACGTGTCATAGAGCTTGAACGCGGCCGTGCCCGGTAAAACTCCACCGGCTGCCGACTTGGCTTCATCAATGAAGACTTTCTCCGCCACCTGGAACGTCGTCGCGTAACGATGCTCTTCATCCTTCACCACCCGCGCCACGCGCTGGATGCTCTCTAGCATCTCAGGGTAACCGGGCTTCATCAGCTCGGCGACGAATCCGGTCAGCTCGTATAAGTAAGGCTCTTCCCGCCCGATCATTCGCGCGTTCCGAATCGCCCGGCGCATGATTTTGCGCAGGACGTAGCCGCGCCCCTCATTGGATGGCGTAACACCGTCGTGAACCAAAAAAGCGGCGGCACGGCTGTGATCGGCGTTGATGCGCAGCGCGACGTCGGTGCGTGGGTCATCCCCGTACGCGACTCCAAACATTTCAGCCGCGCGATGAATAATGGGGCGCAGAAGATCGGTGTCGTAATTGGAAAGCTTATTTTGAAGCACGCAGGAGACGCGCTCCAGTCCCATGCCGGTGTCGATGGAAGGCCGCGGCAACGGGGTCATCACGCCATCGGCCGAGCGATCGAATTGCATGAAAACCAGATTCCAAATTTCAACAAATCGCTCGCCTGGATCTCCGGGCATTTCGCCTGGGCCGGCTTCGGGTCCGAAATCGTAGTAAATCTCCGAGCACGGGCCGCATGGACCGGTTTCACCCATTTGCCAGAAGTTATCGGCTTCGTCCATCCGAAAGATGCGCGACTTCGGCACGCCCGCCACTTGCTGCCACAGCAGCTCGGCATCGTCGTCCTCGCGGAAAACGGTGACGTACAGCTTTTCCTTGGGAATCGCAAAATCGCGCGTTAGCAGCTCCCAGGCAAGCGCGATAGCGTCCTTCTTGAAATAGTCGCCGAAGGAAAAATTTCCCAGCATCTCAAAGAACGTCTGATGCCGGCGCGTATAACCGACGTTGTCCAGATCGTTGTGCTTACCGCCCGCGCGGACGCACTTCTGGGAGGATGTTGCGCGCAGGTAGTCGCGTTTTTCCAGACCGGTGAAAACGTCCTTGAACTGGTTCATGCCCGCGTTGGTGAAGAGCAACGTGGGATCGTTGGCCGGGACCAGCGATGAACTTCGAATAATACGATGGCTGTTGGCCGCGAAGAAGTTGAGGAACGTCTCGCGGATCTCATTCCCTGTCATGTACTTCTATTGTGACAGGTGCTCCGGGATTGTGACAGGTGCGGCGCGGAGGTTTCAATGGAGGCGCGTTTCCCGCCGTCCGACTAATTTCCGGTAGGAATAATCCCGGCGTTCTCCACCATCAAAATCACCGTGCGCTCATTGGCCCGGGTCCGGTGCGTCACGCCTTTCGGCACCACAAACCCTTGTCTCGGCCGCAGCGCCACGGTCTGGCCTTCCAGGTCGATCAACAGCTCGCCTTCCACGACGTAGAAGAATTCGTCGTCGTTATCGTGCCTATGCCAGTGATACTCACCTTCCACCACGCCGAGACGCACCACCGAATCGTTCACCTGGCAAAGCGTCTGGTTGTACCACTTATATGCGCAATTGTCCGCGAGGGCCTTCTCCTCGATCACTTCCAAGGCCTGGTAGCGAAGGTTCAGCCGAGTCTCGTACGGATAGCTTTGATCGTTCATGCGGCCATGCTAGTCCCGTGCCGACACGTTAGCCTTTGGCCAACACGGTCCCGTAACCCTTCGCCTGCCCACTCAGGCCCAGCAAGCGAACGCTGGCCCACAGCGCGTGCGGCGTGCTGGACACCACTGGCCGTTTGCAACGTGTTTCCAGCGGCACGATCAGGTCCAGGGTCTTCAGGCCACCGCAGGAAATCACCAGCGCTTCGGCCTTGGGCGCCCCTTCGTAAACGTTCGCGCTGAAGTGGAACAGTTCGTCCGGCGTCACCGGCCCCCGGTCCTTGAAACTCACGATGCCGAGCCCCTTCACCGACACGACTTCAAATCCCGACTCTTCGAGAAACACCTTCAACCGATGGCTCACGTCTTCATCGTAGGCAGTGGCCACCGCAACTTTGCGCGCGTTCAGCGCCTTCAGCCCTTCGACGATGCCGGTGCTCATCGTGGTGGACGGCAGCCCGGTGGCTTTGGTCACGTTGACTTTCAACTGATGTTCATATTCGGCGCCCTTGTAAAAGGTGAGCGAGGTTCCCATCACTGAGATCGCGTTGGAACCTTCCTTGGCCAGCTTTTCGGCGGCGGGTAAAATGCGGCCAAACACCCGATCGTATTCTTCGGCCGTCATTTTCTGCAGACCTACACCCTCGGCGAGAAATCGCACGCCCGAGGGATAGAGCAGCGTCGCTTCGGGAGGAACCGGATAGTTCGCGGGCGGGAAGATCATGCCGAGCGTGGGAACAGCGCCTGCACTGAGCCGGGAACCGATCGCGGCACCCATTGCACCAGCGGACGCGATCTGCAGGAACTGCCGTCGGGAGTTGATCATTTGCATAACCTCTCCAAGCAGTATAGTCCCCCGTGGTGCTGGATGAAAGGGTGACAGGCTATCGGTGACGCGCTATCCGCGCACGTCGATGCGGCTGCTGCGGCTGCTGCGGAAAGAAATACGAACGGTGCTGGCTACCCCGCGGCCGAACGTCGTTGCCGGCCGGAACTCAGTGAACAGAAGGCTGTTCTCAATGCTGCGGCGTAATTTCTCGCTTTGCTGGCCCGGCGCGCTCACGATGGTAAAGTCGATAATCCGGCCTTGATCGTCGAGTTGTAAATCAACCACCGCGTCCCCGTCGGTGTAATCAACCGGTCCAGTGTATTTCAACAGCGGCCCGGTGCTCAGCATGGTGGGAATGTCGCCAGACTCGCTCAACGCGAATGCGGATTTGAACATCGGCACCAGCGTGCTAAACAGGAACACCGCCGAGCACAACCCGCCGACTGCCGGCAGCGCCAGCGGCCGCATCAGATTGCGCAACGATAGTTCGACACGATCCTGCCAGCGGCTCCAGGGACTGCTGAAGGATTCCATCCGAACCTTCGAAGCAACTACCCGTAAGCGTGTGGTTAAATCCGCGGGCGGAATTCGCTTGGGGAGTGACCGCAGCTTTTGGCGCATCTGCGAGTATCGTTCGGATTCGAGCGCGCATTCGCGGCAGCCGCTTAAGTGGCGCTTCAGCAAACGCCGCTCCTCGGCCGGCACGGCGCCGTCTAAATACGCCGATACTCGTTGCCTTACGCTAGAGCATTCCATACGATTCGTCACTATTCCGTCAGCGGCTGAGAAGACCAACGCACATTAGTCTCCACTTCCAGGCGCCCCTCCAGAATCTTTCGCAATGCCTCACGCCCGCGCATGATGCGCGACTTCACCGTCCCCAGGGACACGTCCAAAACCGTCGCAATATCCTCGTAGTTCAGATCTTCGATGTCGCGCAGCACTACCGCCGCGCGAAACTTCGGATTCAGCGTCTCCAGCGCCTGCTCCACCAGCGCCCGAGTCTCATGGTCCGCCGCCTGTTCAAACGGCGAGCGGCCGGGAGCCATCATGCCGTCCGCATAGTTGGGCGTGCCCTCCTCGGAACCGAGAGCCACCTCTTGCCGCTGATGACGGCAGAACCAGCGCCGATGATTGTAGGCTTCGTTCACCGCGATCCGGTAAATCCAGGTCTTCAGACTGCTGTTC
>CAVRZH010000184.1:0-12801 GCA_963725455.1 Bryobacterales bacterium | reverse complement strand
ATGCGGTCGAATACGTCGTCACCTTCGGGCTGGAACACCGCGTGCTCGGCCGGGTCGACGCCATCGGCGTGGACGAAATCCAGTACGCCAAAGGTCACAAGTATCTGACGTTGGTATATCAGATCGATCTCGGCATCACGCGCCTGCTTTGGGTTGGTCGGGAGAGAACCATCGAGTCGTTTCAGGGATTCTTCGCTGTTATCGGGAAGGAGGTTGCCTCAGGCATCGTCTTCGTCTGTTCCGACATGTGGGAGCCTTATCTGAAGACCATCCGGGAGAAGTGCTCCGAGGCCCTGCATATCCTGGACCGCTTCCACATCGTCGCCAAAATGAACAAGGCCCTAGATGAAGTTCGGGCCGGGGAATCCCGCCGCATGGCCCGTGAAGGAATGATCCCTCTGCTGAGAAACTCGCGCTGGCTGCTGCTCAGGCGAGAAGAGAACCTGAAAACCGAACAGCGCCTCCGTTTGCGCAATCTGGTCCGCTACAACCTCAAGACCGTCCGAGCTTACCTTCTCAAGGAAGCCTTTCAACAGCTCTGGGATTACAACTCCCCCACCTGGGCCGGAAAGTTTCTTGATGAATGGTGTCGTCAGGTCATGCGCTCCCGGATTGAACCCATGAAGAAAATCGCCCGTTCCCTGCGTGAACACCGTGAATTGATCCTCAACTATTTCCGGGCTCATAAACTGCTCTCCAGCGGCGTGGTCGAAGGACTAAACAACAAGGCAAAAGTCACTATGAGAAAATCCTACGGGTCAGAACCTTCCGCACGCTCGAACTGGCACTCTATCACTCACTTGGCAAGCTGCCCGAGCCCGAATCCACCCACGATTTTTTCTGACGAACCAAAAAAGAAAAGGTTCCAGGTGACCCAGGCGGCAATCCGCTCCCCGGCCGGCATGCGCGGCCAGAGCATAGCATGCAGCGTGGCGGAAGCCGTATCCTCTTGCTCCCCGCAACCGTCTTTCTGTGACCGGCTACGGTTCAGCGCTCCAGAATTCGCTTGCCTTACCACCTGCTAGAAGCCAACGCCTCGAAACGGCCTTTCGCTCGCCCGCAACGACTGTTCCCCTTCGAGAACCACCGCGGTGAGGTCAACACTCCCGGCCTATTTCTTCGGCGAAATTCTAAGCTTTTCTTCCGGCCCGTTCGGCTTCATGCTCCCATCCTCTGCCACGCTCTTCACGCAGCCGGGGATGATCGTCGCTCAAAGCCCGTTGCCGTCTCGCAAGCCTAGAATTCTCAAACGTCCATCCAACTTTCGCTCCCCCTTGGGACTTCCATCCCTACAGGATCGTAGCGCTCGGTCAGCGGATCGATCTGAGAAGCTTACCTTTGTGCCCGGCCCGATGTCCCTTCACTCCCCGAATGCGTTAATTAGTCTTATTAACTAAGCGCGCTCGGATCACCGCTCCAGGTTCGCTACCGTTCACCAGGCTTACTGCTCTCTGAACCTCTTGGAACCAGGTCCATGATTGCGCGAAAGGCCGCGCGAGTCAACTGTTAAATGTCGATGACAGAGCCTTTTCCAAAACTTTTATGCTATTTAGAATCAGACACTTCTGGGATTTCCACTGTGAACAAAATGTGGATAAAACAACCGCCGCGCTGGATGTTCTATTCCACCAGCCCGAGAATGGCGCCCGTATCGGTGGCTACCCAAATGTGTTGCGCGTCGGGCGCGGCTATGATGGCGCGTTGCGCAATGGCGCGATAGTCCACGTCCATTTCCCGCCAGATTTTCAGATCGTTGCTTCGGAAAATCTTGACCTTGCCCGGGATCGGAACCTGTGGGGAACTGCCGGGCGGTTCAATGGTCACCAGGATAGCCCCGCCGTCGCTCAACAGAGCAATATCGCTAGCGGCGCGGTCGCGCTCGGCGAAAATCTGGCGTCCCTTGGTGGATCCCAAGTGGGTCTCAAACACCGCCGATGCCACCGTATACTTCGGATCTTTATAAAGGATGATGGTGACCACCGTGCCCTTATCGGACATCTTGAATTGCCCTAATTCACCGTCGATGGGGATTGCGCCGTAGGTCCATTGCTTTCCGCCGTCCAGGGTTTCGAGCACCGTTAGTTTTCTATTGGCCTGAAACTCCTGGCCGGGTTCGGATAGAACGGGCGAGTTTGCATCGGGGGAGCCGATGATAATGCCGTGCGTTCCATGGAAGGAGACGATGTCGTAGCTGATGGACGCTGTGTCAGGAGCCTGGCCGCTGGTTTCCAGCTTGGACCAGTTCTTTCCTCCGTCACGAGTCTCTAGAACTAAGCCCTTGACGCCCGTGATGTAGCCGTGATTGGCATCCAGAAACCACGCTTGGAGTATCCCTTTGCGCGATTCCACCTTGATCCAGGCGCGTCCCCCTTCCACGGTGGACCATAACCCGCGATCGGTGACCATCCAGCCCAGACTCTCGTTTAAGAAGAACAGAGAAAGCGGACGTTCTTTCAACTCATACTCAGACCAATGCAGGCCGCCGTCGCCGGTTACCACTACCGCGCCCTGGTCGTGCCCGCGTTTGTCGTCGATCGATCCGGCCGCGACGCAGTGCCGCGCGGAGGGGCAGCGCAGATCTTCAATGGCGAAGTTGGAGTCGGCATGATCGTAGAAGAACTGAATTTTCCAGCGTGGCGCGGCGGAGAGCGAGGGGAGAATCAGCCACAGATGAACGCAGAGCAACGCGGATAAAATTTTATGTTCAAATCTGTGTTTACCTGTGTTCATCCGCGGCCAAATTGATTTCAGCCGTTGGCGCGAACCAGGTCCGCACTTTCATTGGCTGCCTTCTCGGTTTGCGAGAGCATCAACAAGCAGCCTAATTGCTCGCCCACGCTGGTAAGCAGCTCCATTTCGATTCCGGTATGGGAATGCGGATCGCGATGCTGGACGTTGATGACGCCCTCCACGCCCCGGCGCGAAATCACGGGCGCGGAAAGGAAGGCTTCGTAAGTGTCTTCGGGAAGGTCGCTGAAAAACTTGAAGCGGGGATCGCGAAAAGCTTCGCGGGAGATGGCGAGCAAGCGCTTCTCGCGTGCCACCCAGCCGGTCAACCCTTCGTTCATCGCCAGCTTGACGTTTCCCACGGCCGAAGGGCGATTGCTGGCGCGCAACACCAAGTCGCGATTGTCCAGCAGGTACAGCAGGCAGGAGTCGCAGTCCATGAACTCTACCACCAGCGACACCACCCCATCGAGCGCGTCCTGGAGTTTAGTCTGCCGGACCAGATAGCGGCTGATTTTCTGCAACAGACGCAACTGTTGCTCAGTGCGCTCCAGGCGCTGTTCGAGTTCCCTTACCCTGGACACCAATTTATTATCCCACGCGATCCGAGGCGTGGACCGTGCCACACGGAAAAATTTCGCGGCGTTAGGGACAAGGTTCGCCCCGCCGCGACTACCCGCCAGCTATCCTCACCCTAACCATAACAACCCAATGACAGACTTCAACGACCGTAGTACGATGGTTGCATCCTTATAGGTTGTACGATAGTGCAAAACCGTCATGATTGAATGAGATTGAATCAAGGAGATCTTCCGAATGTGGAACAAACGGAAAGAAGAAGAATATCCGCCGAAATCGCCCGCGACGCCGGCCGCGCCTACTAGCCAGATCAAGGAGAACGCCCCTATGTCGACGAATCCTGCTCCCAGCCATCATCCCACCGAGTCCAGAGGACCGGCCATCATCGGAAAATCTGTCATGATCAAAGGCCAGATCTTCAGCCGCGAAGACCTGACCATAGATGGCGAGATCGATGGTTCCGTCGAATTGCATGAACACCGCCTGACGGTCGGCCCCAACGGCAAGCTGCAGGCCGGAGTGAAGGCGCGCGAAGTGGTGGTGCTCGGAACCATTCACGGAAATGTTGAGGCGTCCGACAAAATCGACATTCGCAAAGACGCGAAACTGGTGGGCGATATTAAGACTGCGCGCATCGTGATCGAGGACGGAGCCTATTTCAAAGGCAGCATCGACATCGCGCGGCCGGAGTCGGCGGCTCGAACACCCGCGCCTGCCCAGGCGAAATCGCAACCAGCCAGCGCCACCAGCTCCAACGCAGCGACGCCTGCCACCGCGGCTGCCGGCGACTCGCGCTAATTTGCCTGATCTCTTTAGAATGAGATCTGGAGATCTCACGGAAATGAGATCGCTCGCGGGAATGAGACTGAAGGAAGGAGTGGAGCTTTGCTGAAGGACCGGTTAAGATCCGAACCGTCTTCACCTTCGCTTCACTCACCACCCAAGAAATCGGGCACCGGGCCGCAAAATCGCGCCAGTAACGGCCTGGATCAGTTCTTCGCGTCGCTGCAGGACCAGCAAAGTCTTTCCATCCTGGATTTTTCCGGCGCAAGCCAGGCCAACATCAGCTTCATTACATCCATGGGGCATCGGATCTATTCCAACGATGCCTTGCGCACCATGGAAGAAGCGTTCGGCACCGGCGGCGACTTCATCGCCAATCAATCCGACCCGGAACGCGCCTCCCTGTTTCTGCGCGAAAACCTGGAGTTTCCCGATCGCACTTTTGACGGAGCGCTCATCTGGGACACGCTGCAGTTCCTGGCCCCGCCGCTGCTGCAGGACACAGTGGACCGGCTGTATCGCATCCTGCGTCCCCAATCCTCATTGCTGGCTTTTTTCCACGCCGAAGAAAAAGCGCAGACCGCGCCGTTGTATTCCTATCGCATTGTTGAATCCAAGATCATGTCGCTCACCCCGCGCAACCAGGTGCGCCCGGTTCAGTATTTCAACAATCGCAGCCTGGAGAAGCTCTTCCAGAAGTTCAATTCGGTGAAGTTCTTCCTCACCCGCGACCATTTGCGGGAAGTGATCGTGCGCCGCTAGCAGGCCTACTGAATGGCGTAGGTAAGCCCGATGGTGATCTGCACGGAATTCTTGCGGAACGCGGGCGGTGGATTGTTAAGATACGAATCGATGAAGCCGCCCGATGCGTTCAGCCGTTTGTAAACCGGCATGGTGAGAAGTGCGTTGAAAGCCGCCGAATAGGCGTTGGTATCGTTCCAGGTCGGAGTCAGCGTCAAATGCTGATCGAACGCCAGGCCGTGTTTGAATTTTCGATTGAAATCCTCAGCGAAGATGGAACCGATCAGGCTCTCGGTCGGCGCGCCGTGGAACTGCTGCCGGATGTAACTCAAGCTGCCTTTGACATCCAGGGTCTGGTTCGCACTTTGAATGATGGTGTAACCAATGCCGCCGCTGTAGGTTTGTTGCAAATCTAAGCCTTGCGAGTAGTTGTGATCGAACGCGGCTTGGCCGAAAGCGAAAAGGCGCGGGCTGAAAGATTCGTCGCGTTCGGCGGAGCCGTGGAAGATCGAGGTCTTGATGGTCGGAGTTCCCGGTTGGGTGACTTCGCCGTACGCGTCGGTGATATTCAAGATGGTCTTGTTGCGCGGCTCCAGCCAGTCCTCGGTCGGAATGGCGCGGACCAGGCTGAGCGCTCCGGTGAAATTCTCGCTATCTTGGGTCGCATTCACCACCGCTGCGCCGATGGTCAGCGTCCCTTTCCAGGCTTCAAAGAATCCGGGCTGGTGAGTCAGGGCCTTTTGGAAGCCTGTCTGGTCGATAATCGATCCGGTTTCGGCCACTGGAATTGTTCGCGGCGTTTCCGCGGCCAGGTGCACCTGTTGATCCTCTACCGACAGTGTGCCTTGCGCGATAGTTGTGGCGTCCTGCGGCTTACGGAGACGAACGCCCTTGGGAATCACGGCTACTTTCGCGGAGCTATGGAGCTCCTTCACCTTGCTCCAATCCACCGTGATGTCGCCCAGCGCATCGCTCTTGAATGTCAGCGCCGAGCCGGTTGATTTGACGAAATGCCCGGTGAGCCTTTCCCCGTCGGTGAATATGAGGACATCGGGTGCCGGGGCTGGCGCGGGCTTGGCTTGGCCGTCCAGCAGGGACGCTCCTAAGACACCGGACCACAGCACGATAAGAGAGGACACAACAATTTGCATGGTTTTGTAAGACGCAGTAACAGACCAACCTGCTTCGTTTATTTTAATGGATGGCGGCAAGGACACGTCTTGTGCGGGGCGGCGTCTACAGGGAGAGGTGGTGAAAGGTAGAAAGGTAAATATGCTTAAAACATTCACAATTGTTGCCGCGGGCGCCGCGGTGCTGGCGACCGGCCTGTGGGCTCAACAGGATACTCCCGACCATCGGCTGCGATCGGCGGCCAGTGTTTTTCATGAAATGATGGGCGCCCCAGACCGGGGTATCCCGCGCGATCTGCTCGAGAAAGCGCAATGCGTCATTATCGTTCCCGGCTTGAAGAAGGCGGGCTTTGTGTTCGGCGCAGATTATGGAAAGGGCTACGCGCTCTGCCGCCATGCGGGCGGCTGGACAGGCCCGGCCGCGATCACTTTGGGCGGCGGAAGCTTCGGTGCGCAAATAGGTGTGGAATCCACTGACGTCGTCATGCTGGTGATGGATCGCAAGGGAATGGAGAAACTGGCCAGCGATAAATTTACAGTGGGCGCCGATGCCTCAGTAGCCGCCGGTCCAGTGGGCCGAACCTCCGCGGCCGACACGGACGCATCCCTGCATGCCGAGATCCTATCTTGGTCGCGCGCGCATGGGGTTTTCGCGGGCGTATCGCTGGATGGAACCGTGGTGAAGAAAGACGGTGGCGAGGATCGGAAGCTCTACGGGATGGACGTGAGCGAACATGCCATTCTTTATGGAGATGTTCCGCCGCCTCCGGCAGGCCACGTTCTGATGGCCGAGTTGGATCACTTCCCGCGCGAGCACGCCAGCCGCTAATTCGCCGCCCGGGCTTACTCCTTTAGATAGCGCTTCAGTTCATCGGGACGGAAGCAGCGTGCCGCGGCAACCTCGCGGCTGATGCGTCCGCTCCGCACCATCTCGGCGAGGGACTGTTCCATGGTGATCATTCCCTCGCCGCGTCCGGTTGAAATGGCGCTGTAGAGTTGGTGATCGTCGCCTTTGCGGATCAAACTGCGCACGCCGCTGCTCCCCATCAAAATCTCAACGGCCGGATAACGCGTGGCTTTATCCACCGAAGGGATCAATTGTTGCGCCACAACTCCGAGCAGCGCCAGCGAAAATTGCTGGCGGATCTGCCCTTGATTGGCGGCCGGGAAAGAATCCAGAATTCGTGAAACCGCCTGCGACGTATCGTTGGTGTGCAGCGTGGAGAGCACCAGGTGGCCCGTTTCAGCCGCGGTCAAAACGGTAGCGATGGTCTCGGGGTCGCGCATTTCCCCCACGAGAATTACATCGGGATTTTGCCGCAGTATGCTCCGGACAGAGGTCGCGAAATCGGGCGCATCCCGGCCCACTTCAATCTGCTCGATGATGGACTGACGGTTGGAGTGCAGATACTCCACCGGATCCTCGATGGTCACCACATGGTCGCGCCGCTGTGTGTTCACCAAATCGACCAGCGCAGCCAGCGTCGAGCTTTTTCCGCAGCCGGTGGGTCCGGTGACCAGCACCAGCCCCTGCCGCGCTTCCGCCAGCCGGCGCAAGGTCGGTGGCAGGTTCAACGATTCCAGGGTGGGAACGCGCTCGGGTAGCAATCGCAGGCTGCCGGCCACTGTCCCGCGTTGGTAATGGATGTTAGCCCGGAAGCGGCCGATGCCCTCCCGATGGAAGCACAAGTCCACCGCCCGGTTGCGCTGCAGTTCCTGCGCCTGCGACGGAGTCAGTAGGGGCAATAGATTACCGCGGGTGTCTTCAGCCTCCAGCAACGGGCCGTTGGCCTTCAGCTCTCCACCGATGCGTAGCGTGACAGGCGCGCCCGCAATCAGCAACAGATCGGAAGCGTTCTGCCGGACAGCCAAGGTCAGCAACTGATCCAGGGAGTCCAGGCTTCCCAGGTTTTCCGCCGGCACGGGCTCCTGCGGATTGCGAGGCACAGTATCGCGAGGAACAGTAGTGGCGCGGTTTAGCTCCGCGACGATCTCGGCGAGTTCCTTCTCGTAATATGGCACTCTACCCCCAAGTCCCGGCGCTGCTTCTCGGGTTAATGTCTTTTGGGTTAATGTTTTTAATGAGCATTCGGTACTCTAAGGTGAACCGGCGGGCGCTGAGGCCGCGTCCATCGGTTAAGTAAATAACAGCTGCAAGCGGTTAAGCAAATAACAACAGCAAACAACCGAGAAAGCACAGGAGGAATAGCCATGAAGCAAGCCCAGGCAGTTTCAGGTTATCAAATCGCGCGACAAACAATCGCGCTCACGTTGTCGGTTCTACTCATTCCCTTCGCGTCGGGGAACCTATACGGGCAGGGTCCAGCTTATGCGCCGTTGGATGCCCCCGGGCTAGATCAACTGGTGGCGCCCATCGCCTTGTACCCGGACTCGCTGGTCGCGCAGATCTTGACGGCATCCACGTATCCCCAGCAAATCACCGATGCGGACAACTGGTCTCGCCAAAACGCCGGATTGCCGCCGCAGCAGCGTGCCGACATAGCGAATACCATGCCATGGGACCCGAGCGTAAAAGCTCTCACCGCGTTCCCGGCCGTGCTGGATAACCTGGCGCGCAACCAAAGCTGGTCCTCCGCGCTTGGCAATGCTTATTACAACCAGCCGGGCGACGTGATGAATGCCATCCAGGCCGCCCGAGTACAGGCGCAGCAGGCCGGCTACTTGCGATCCACGCCGCAACAACGGGTGTATGACGAAGGCGGCCAAATCCTGATCGCCCCCGTAAATCCAGCGGTGGTTTACGTGCCTTACTACAATCCGTGGCGCATCTATGGCCCCGGCTGGGTTTCGCCGTATGCTGGCTTTTATGTGGCGCCGCCGCCACTTGGACTCGCCATCGGCCTGGGACTCGGATTTGCGGCCGTTGGCATTTCCATTGGATTGTTCGCCCACTATGGCTGGGGTTTTAACAGCTGGGCGCCCAACTGGCGCGGGGGACCCGTCTTCTATAACCATGCTGCCTATTATTCGCGCAGCGCAACGGTATTCAATCACGGCCACTTCGGCGGCTACAACCGCGGCGTTTTCGAGCATGCAGGGCGGGGAGTTCCCGCCAACTTCCATCCAGGGGCAGCAGGCTTCGCGCGGGGAGGGGTTGGAGAGCGGTCTGGCTTTAATCGCCCAGCAGGCGGTGCCAGACCCGAGGGGCGTGGCGAGTTTGCAAGCCGGCCGCTGGCGCATTCACCCGCTGCCGCGGCCCGGGCCCAGGGCGCCAGACCGGCGGCACGCGCCGAAGCAGGCCGTCCCGCGGCTCACGCCGCTCCGTCTCACGCCGCTCCCTCTCACGCCGCAGCGGGCCGCCCGGCAGGTCATGCCGCACCAGCGCATGGCGGCGGTGGAGAACACCACAAGTAGCGATCGCTAGTACAGATCGCTACTTCCGGGTAAGCAGTTCGAGTTCCTCCGGAGTTCGCGGCCAGTCCTCGCGCAGCAAGCGAGAGAGCGCGCGATCTGCCAGCAGCTTTCCGTTAGTCTGGCAGTGCGGGCAGTAGTTAGTCTCGTTGGCCGCGTAACGAATGCGCTGGATTTTTGCGCCGCAGCGCAGGCAGGCTTCTTTGTAACGGCCATGCACGGTCATATTAGGGCGGAACGCGGTGACCTTTTCCGGAAAGCCGTCGCCCGTTTCCGCTCGCAGTTCGTCAATCCAGCGAGTAAGCGTCGCCCGCACCGCCAGGAACAGGCGCTCGATCTCGTCGCGTTTGAGTTTTTGCGTTAGCGCCAGCGGCGAGAGATTGGCCTCGAAGAGGATCTCGTCGGAATAAGCATTGCCGATGCCACTAAACAGCCTGGGATCGGTGAGTGCGCGCTTCAGCGTGTGATTGGCGGACGTCAGGACCGCGGCGAAATGCTCCAGGTCTGTGCTCAACACTTCCAGTCCGCCGGGATCCAAAGCGCTCAGCCCCGCTTCTCCACGCACCACGTGGAGCGACGCTCGCTTCTGCGATCCAGCTTCGGTCCACACCAGCGTTCCGTTCGAAAAGTCGAACGCAGCCAGACCGCGTGGCCGGGAAACTTTGGCGCCCTGCTTCTGCCAGTGCAAACGCCCCGCGATCATCAGATGCAACACCAGCCAGATCTCTTCCTCCATGCCGATGGCGATGCGTTTTCCCACCCTGCGGAGTTCGCGGACCCGTTTGCCTGCAGCGCTCCCTAGCGGCGGATCGGTGGTGCGCAGCAGAAACGGACTAACCAGCCGGATGCCCTGCAGCACCTGTCCCGCCTGTCCCACCTGTCCCACCTGTCCCGCCTGTCCAAGGATGCGCTTCTCCAGCGCTTCGATATAGACCACGATATCCGGGAGTTCGGGCACGGCGGGAAAATCCCATGGTACACGGACTCCGGACTTCTTAGCGTCCCCGGCTCAGCCCGCTCTCCACCGCCTGAGATTCCGAGCGCTGCATCTGCAACTCGCCGGAGGTCAATTGGCGCGGGGTCAATGCGGCCTGCGTCACGCCGTCGCGGCTGTGTTCGGAGGTATCGGCGACGATATGATACACCTCGTGCGCCAGCACGCGGCCCATCGCGCGGCCCAGGAGCACGTTTCCGCGAGCCACGTTCCCGTCGGTGATGGCCGCCTGCACCGCGCCCCGAATGTTGTCACAGGCCAGATCGCTGAACGGCAGAATAGTGCCGTTCACGGCGTCGGACCAGCCTAGCGGACCAGGCACCAGAAAAGCCGGCGATCCGTCCATGTCGCAACGGCCCAACAGCTTCACCACTACCAGGAGCCCGTTCACGGATTGAGACGGTGCGCCAACACGCCAGTGCAATGAAAGCCCCGATTGTTTTAAGATGTGGGCGGCCTCGCGACCCATTTCGCGGATAGCCACCTGGGAATATGGACCACTCGGCAATACCACAGCGGTGAGCGGAGTGGAAGGGGACTTGGCTTGCATGGCGACCGCGCAACAAATCCCGGCCGCAAAGATCAAAGGCGCACAACGAACGTAGTTTAGCGTCATATCTCCTCGACAAAGAGGTTCCTTCCTCAAACAAAGAGGCTCGGGAGCTTACAAGGCTCCGTCGCAATTATACATGCAATAATGATCGGTTGTTCACCGTCCGAAGTTTATTGGCGTTCGACCCGCTGGCCAGCGCTACCCGCTATTTTTGGGTCCTCGCGGCGTTATCGGCCATTCTGCTCCTGGCGCCCATTCGGGTAGGCGATCTCGCTGGGTATGACGACGCACGCTATGCCTTAGTTGCAAAACATGTGGTTTTGTCGGGCCATTGGCTCGAGATCGAAAGCAACGGAGGACCGGCGCTCGAACATCCCCCGCTCTTCTCCTGGATGCAGGCCGCGCTTTTTATTCCGTTCGGGCTTTCCGATCCGCTGGCTAAACTTCCCTCCGCGCTATGCGGTCTGGGCGTGATTCTGCTCGTGGCCTGGCTGGGACGGCGGATGACGGGCGATCCTTTCACCGGCGCGCTGGCCATGTTCGTCATGGCCACCAGCGTTTATTTCGTAAAATACGCCGCGCGCGCCATGACCGACGTTCCGTTCACGTTTTTCTTTCTCGCCGCGGTGTGCGCCTGGCTGCTGGCTGAGGATGACCCGCGCTGGCTGCTGGCTGCGGGAGCCTTCGCCGCGATGGCGCAACTCACGCGAGCACTGGCCGGATTTAGCATTCCCCTGCTTTTTGCCGTCGACATAATCGCGAATCGCCGCCGGCCTCCTCTCGGTTACCTGGCCGGCGCGGCCTTGGTTGCTTTTCTCCCGCCCGCAGCCTGGTACGCGCAGTGGATCTACAGATATGGCGAAGAGTTCTTCGTGAGCCATTCCCTTTATATGAATCAGGAGGTCACTGGAGCTTTGTCGCCGCCCTGGCGGCGCTACACCGGCGCCTTCGAGTACATCTGGATGATCGCGAAATCCTACTGGCCCTGGCTGCCCGCGATGATTGCCGGGATGGTCTTCATCATTCGTAAAAAGGATCGCAAGTTACGCTTCCTCATTCTCTGGGTAGCTGTGGTCTACGTGCTTTGCGCGATCACGAAAAGCCGGGTTTTGCGCTATATGCTGCCCGCCTATCCGGCATTCGCGATTCTGTCGGCCATCGGCCTTGTGTGGATGTTACCGGCGCGACACATCCGCAGCGGCCTGCGCGTATTGACCCCGGCGCTGGGGCTATTCGTGCTGTTTATCGCGATCCGGCCGCCGGTCAATTTGCACGCCGCCGATACGCGGTCTATCGCGCGAGCTTCCACCGCCGCTACGGCGCCCGGCGAACTGATCACGTTCTACGATGATGGTGCGCCGCGCTTCGATGAGATGAATGAAATGCTGTGGTACGGTGATCGGTATTTTGTGCCTGTAATGGAATCGGATAAGCTGCCTGCGGCGCTCGAAAAACCCAGGACGCGAGTCTTCATTGTCGACGCGAACACGTTCCGCGCGCAGGTAGAATCGCGGATTCCAAATCGGATCATCGCACGCGCCGGACATTTAGTCTGTTTCCGCTTACTCCTACGTACGGCTCAGATCAACCGAGCCGAGCCGGGACAGTGAGCGAGTTGGTTACCCGGCACTCGCCAAATCCCGGTAGCGGTAGCAATCCACCAGATGATCGTTGACCATGCCGGTGGCCTGCATGAAGGCATAGCAGATGGTAGAGCCCACGAACTTAAACCCGCGCCTGGTTAGATCCTTGCTCATTGCGTCCGATTGCTCGGAACGGGCTGGCAGCTGATCCGTGCGCTTCCAACGATTTTGAATCGGCCGTCCGCCGGAGAACTGCCAGATGTAGCGATCGAAACTGCCGAATTCCTTTTGCACCGCAAGAAACATCTGGGCGTTTTGAACCGCTGCGCGGATCTTCAG
>CAVRZH010000183.1:0-87779 GCA_963725455.1 Bryobacterales bacterium | reverse complement strand
GGGCTGTATCGGGAACGCTCCGGCGAGTAGGGATGCGGGAGCGCTGGGATCGCAAGAGCCGGAGCGTTTTCGATACAGCGACTTGAAGGAAGCCGTTTTGGAACGGTCGTGCTATGGGTTTTGAATGGCGGTTCGGGGGGAGGAGGCTGGGGAGCCGCGGAATGAATAGTCCGCAGTAGTTCGACGGGGTCTTGTTGAGCAGACTTTCGGAGGTCTCGACGCCATCCGGCCGGCAACGCGAGCGCACTTGTGGTGGGGGCGTTTGGGGACGGGCGGAAGTGGTGATGAGAAAGATCGTGTCATGGTTGTCGCGTGGCGAGAACGGGCGGGGAGCGTAATCGAAGTTCGATGGCGGTGAGCCGTTCGATCAGAACCATCGGCCCACCACAATGCGGGCAGTTCCAGAGCTGCCTTGGAGATGAACCAGGGTTTCCGTCGTTATCTGCGGCGTTGCGGACCTGTCCTGACTTTGCCAGCAACTGCAGACAGAGCGGGAGTGATACGCCTCGGCGGCGATGCGCCATCAGCCCGAAGTGGCGGATGCGGACGAATCCTGGTGGCAGTATATGGAGCAGGAACCGGCGCAGGAATTCATCGACGGGCAGCGTCATCAGGCGCTTTTTGTTTTTGTGAGCCGAGTCGCGCCAGCGGAAGGTGACGATGCCGTCGGCAAGAGCGACGAGCCGATGGTTAGAGATCGCCACCCGATGGGTGTACTGGCCGAGATAGCGAAGTGCGTGTTGCGCTCCACCGAAGGGGCGCTTCGAATAAACGACCCACGGAGAGCGGAACAGCGGGCGGAGCCACGCTGCAAAAGCCTTCGGATTCTGAAGCACGGTGAGGCTTCCGTGGAAGCCGAGCCTGCGCTCGGCATGGAGTTCTTTGAGGCCGTCCACAAACTTGCCCCGGAACACCTCTTTGAGAACGTCGACTGGCAGGAAGAACTTCTGCTGCGAATCGATCCACCGCGAATGGTCCAGTGCCAGACCGCCGGCGGGAACGACACAATGAACGTGCGGATGATGCTGGAGTTTCTGGTTCCAGGTGTGCAGGACGCTGAAGAATCCGATCTCGGCACCGAGGTGCTTCGGATCGCGGGCGATCTCGATCAGCGTCTGGGCACTGGCCCGGAACAATAGGGCGTAGATCTCGCGCTTGTTCTGCAGCGCGAGCGGCGAAAGGTGGCGCGGCAACGTGAAGACCACGTGGACGTAGCGAGTGGGCAGCAGTTCTTTCGCCCGCGCTTCGAGCCAGCGGTCGCGTGCGTTGGCCTGGCACTTCGGGCAGTGCCGGTTTCTGCAGGAGTTGTAGGAGAGGGCCTCATGTCCGCACTTTGAACACGCATCCACATGTCCGCCGAGCGCGGCGGTGCGGCAGCGCAGGATGGCGTTCAGCACTTTGAGGTGTAGCAAGGTAAGCCACTTTCGGCTGCTTCCGAAAAAGCTCTCCCCGGCTGCGCGGATGATGTCGGCCACCTCGACGGGCGGCCGCGGCATCTACTTCTTACCGCCGCCGGTATCGCGGTTTTGCGCAAGAGGCAGAGAGTCGAGCGGGCTTGCGGTAGCGTTCAGGCGCTTCTGCGAAAGGTGGAGGTAGATGGTGGTCTCTTCCAGATCGCGATGGCCGAGCAGAATCTGAATCGTCCGCAGGTCCGCACCATCTTCGAGCAGGTGAGTGGCGAAGCAGTGCCGGAGGGTGTGGGGATGGACTTCCTTGCGGATACCGGCACGCTGAGCCGCTTCTCTGCAGGCATGCCAGATTACCTTCGTGGAAATCGGATGGTCGGCCGTGTGCCAACGGTTGCCCGGGAACAACCACACGGCGGGTTTCCGGCGCAGACTGCGATAGTGTTCTCTCAGGGCTTCGAGAAGATTCGGACTCAGCATGACGTCGCGATCTCTGCGGCCTTTGCCGCCCTGCACGTGAATTACCTTGCGGCTACTGTCTATATCCGTGATCTTCAGCCGGGCCAGTTCGGCGCGCCTGAGGCCAGTGGCATAGAGGGCCATGAGCAGCGTGCGCTGAAAAGGCGTGGGAGCGGCTTCGATGAGACTGTTGACTTCCTCGCGGCTGAGGATGGAGGGAAGATGGATCACCTTCTTCGGGTAAGGCGTCAGGTCGGCGCTCCACGATTGCTTCAGCGTCCTGATGTAGAAGAACCGGATGCCGCCGAGGTGCTGTATGACGGTGTTGGGCTGAAGCTTTCTTTCGCGGAACAGATGCGCCTGATACTGGCGGATGTGATCCGGCCCGAGCTGGTCGGGAGGGCGGTTGAAGTAGCGTGCGTATTCGTCGACCGCCCGAAGATAAGCGTGTATCGTACTCGGTGCGTAGTTGCGGCGCTCGAGTTCTTCGAGCATCAGTTTCTTGAGATGGGTCACAGAGACCTCCTTGTGACGCACCCTATCGCGATTCAACGTCGCCGCTGATAACCCTCAAAGCCGCTGGATGTGCACGCGTAAGCGTCTGCCGCTTCGGCTTCGTTCAAGTCGGCCAGCATCCCGTAACTTCTCCAATGAGACTTGGGGACCGTCGTCACTTGGTCAAATTGACCGGTCGGCCGTCATACGTCCAAGTGATCTCGACAACACTTCCGAGCCCCCAGTTTCCGGTATCGGGCTTGACAGGCCGAGTCTTCAGGCTTCGACGTCGCCATGATTCTTCCGCCGTTTCTGGTGTGAAGGGGATTATGCTTGACGCGCGTGCCGACACGCCTCTTCGGTTTCATTCTCTGAGTGGCTAACCATACGCGCCGGAACCTGGATCATCCCGCACGGAAGTTTCCGCAGAGCAAATCCAAAGGCATCACCACGAGCCAAGAGCTAGATCGGCGCAACGAGGAACCTGCAGCGGATTAGAAGGTTGGGATCGATATTTATTGCATCCACTTCGAGCCAACGGCCGGGTTTACAACGTTGGTCCCCGCACTGTAATAGCGGCCTCAAAACATCCCCTACGCAACCGGCCCGAGTGAAGCTTCCCAGTAGATTCCAATATTGGGAGCGTTGTCGGGAAGTTACTCATCACGATCTTCTCCCGGATCCCCAATCGGGTTTCTGACTTGTTAGCCGGCCTTATCTTCCATTACGAACGCGATCCGTCTCTTTTCCAAGGACAGGGCTGGCTGAGCACAATTCGTTTTTTCGCACTTCGATATATTCTCGGCCTTACCATCCCTCGTAACTTGGGTGTTCCACACGGTGCTGTCGTTCGGCTTCAAAACGTCGATTTTGACGTCACCAAAATTGCAGTCCCACCTGAGCAATCGTGTCAGAACCAAATCCGGATCATAATTCTGTGGGTATGCGATCGGCTTCAGGGTAACTTTGTTCCCGCTCCGCAACGTTAGAATGCCGATTTGCGGCCAATCGGCGTCCTGTTTGCCAATTAGAGCGAGGACCTGATTGTCGTCGCTGCCCGACATGTTCACCCCGATCAACCTCCAGATGGAATCATTCGGGGACTGATGTTCCCACAGGAGCTCAGGCTGCGTCCTCGGCCTCAGACGATACAAAGAACCATCACGAACGGCTAATAGCGACTGGCCACCCGCCTCGAAAACCGGGGAGCAGTATGCGTCACCGGAAGTACTCACCGCAGTTCGGTCCCTGCCATCCAAATCCGTTGTAAATACCTGCCCGCAGACGAGCTTGTCACGGCCGCCCTTCATACCTGCTGTGGTCTTGGTCATGGCGGACCAGAACTTTCCGAGAGTCTCCTTGAATTCCTCGTAAGCGGTTTTCTTTGGTGCATCGGATTTTAGTGCAACGGATGCCCCGCTCTGCCCCGGAGCAGAAATCGTAAGGAGGGACAGTGCCGACGCCATAACCAATGTGCGCATTTCTTACCTCACTTGAAAAACTGTAGGTCCAACATACGGGGCGTATCCGGAACGTGGTGTCTCGGCTGAACCTCAGGCCCTCTAGCCAACATCTTAACCTCGAGGTCGTGGCTCAACTCATAAAGGGAAGTCCCGCCTTTTGATTTTGCGTCAAGGAGCAGTTGAACCAGGCCTTCGGTATAGACGCTCATGCCCGCTGGCCCTTCCGGCACCTGTTGGCCCTTCTTAGCCGATGCAAGAATGGCAAGGTTCTCGAACCCGGTCTTTAATATGCCATCGATTGATGCGCCCGATTCGCAAGAATCGACAATAATTACGGACCGCCCCGGTCGTACCTGTCCGTCCGGCCTCCCAACTAGGGCATCTGTCATCTCCGACCATTTGATCAAAGTCGTGTCTTCTCCCGGTTCATAGTCCTGGGCAAAAAATCCCTTCGAATCTCCATGGCCCGATAGATATAAAATCCGCACGGTATTCTCATCGCCACCGGACGCAAAAGATTCGAGGTGGGGGCGAATTGACTGAGCGCTTGCATCTGACAGCAGTTGATACTCGGAACTTAAGACAGGTTCGCACACGGAATCACTCGCGTAGGTATTCGCAAACGCCGTCAGGAAGCAGGCTGCGTCCTTTGAGGGAGCAGCCAGGTGCAGTTCGGCTCTTTTGTAGTTACCAACCCCAATTGCCAGCACCTTGAACTGGATCCGCGGCGCCTTAGGTCCATCAACCTGAAGAAGGTCACTCTCCACGCGCCCATTCGAGGCGAGATATCCAATCGCTCGAATGGAGTTCGGTCGTCCAGACTCCAATGGAACTACTACTTGCTCGTCAAATTTGTAGTTATTGGCCTCCGTGCGGACTATTTCAGTTCGATTGTTTACCGTTACCTCTAGGCGCTGGAATGGGTCCGTTGGAGTACTGCTACCTTGGATCGTAACAGCCTGCGACTTGGAGCCGGCCAATCCTTTGGCTATCGCCACGGCTGCGGTGCGAACCAGCGGCGGCATCGGTTCGGCAATCGTGCATCCCGTCGTCCCCGTGAGATCAACCGTTGCCTCCGCGCTCTCATACCTTGACTGGGGTTTGCTATAAAGCTCGACAAGCAGCTTCGCGGACTCGCGGGCACAATCACCACTGGCCGAATTCAGGGATGCGAAGTGCGCAGGGGCGGCAGGACCTCCCATCGTCAGCCAACTCAAATACCGTGACGCCACACCGGGAGCGCTTTCCGCATAATCGTTCTGCGGCGTCCAGACTACCCACCGGCCGTTTGAGTCAATGAAGATGGTAAAACGCAGCGTGAGCCGTGGAGGGTCGTCGGTGCTAATGCGCCAGACCTTCACGGTTCCATCCACCCCGCCGGCAATCAACGTTTGCTCGTTGTCCGATAGTGCGAGTTTTTCAATCCCGGCATCGCCCGCCAGTGTTGGCGTGCGAACTATGCGCTCATCCGCCATTACGCGGATCGCCCCAAAGAGATCCGCACAAAAATGATACCGGTAGCCGTCTGTCCGTTCCGTATACCTACCCTCGCTGCAACGCGATCCGAAATTATCACCGCTAAAATTCCTTTCATACGGCTGGGACTCGAGAAAAATTCGGGGCTGATCGTCATCCTCAAATCGGATGGCCCGTTTGCCGAGTCTTCCTTTGTCAAACTCCACCAGGATCGACTTGCGATCGCGACTAAAAACGAGCCTCGTGACCGCTCCTCCCGCAGCTCTCAGTTCGCGCGGCTTATCGCCCTTATGCCGGACTATAATAGCGCCGCTGCCATCGATACTCGTCGCCCTCCAGTCGCCCGATCGCGATACCGCAATGGCGTCGAGTGATGCGAGGGGGAAAGGTTCTCGGTCACAGTCCGGTTGCCGCTCGAAAGAGTCGTCGCTCCTCCCCGGAATCCGCGACGGTTTAATCCAGCAAAGTCTGCGAATTCCATCCCGGTCTCTGGGCCCCGTGGGGTCCACGCCTAAAAACAGGAGTACCTGGTCATCCTCGCTGACCGCGAATCCATCTTTCTCATGGTCGTCTGCCTTAAGCAAGCCGGCCTGCACGGGCCATACGTCTCGAGAGAGGTCAAAAATATTACGAATATCCTCGGGGAGGCTTCCCGTTTGGCTGTCCATGAAATCAAGCTGCCTAGCAGTCCGGACAACAAACGAGCCAGTAGACTTGTCAAACGCCGAAAAGCGGCTCTGGATCCCTGTGAATCCCAGCGGGTTCCTTCTTTTCTGCGTGTCGAATAGCCGCGCCACGTATCGGGATGTCGTCGAGGGGGTTGCCTCCGCACCGGACACTACGAGGAACGTTGCCCCGTCGTCGGCAAAACTGATGCTCTCGATTGGACTGTTCCCGGCTTCAACCGACTGGATGGGCTGCAGGTCTTTTACAGTCCGGATCTCAACCTTACCATCATTCATTCCCAAAGCGACGCTGCGGCCATCTGCGGAGAATGCAATCGCGGTTACAGGTCGCGGACAATCATTAGGTTCAAGGGTGCTGTAAATGCTTCCATCCGAGAGGTGCAAACGCAAGAAACCCCGTTGCTCCCCGGCAACCGTGTTCGCCCGGCCGGCGACGGCAATCATTCCCTTCTTGGTTGAAAATGTGCCCGCCAGCACTTCATACCCACGGCCCGCCGGACTGTAGCTCTGATAACCCCTTATCAAGCGCGACGAGCCGTCCACAACATCCCAGATACGGATGGAGTCGTCCGTCCCGATCGAGATCAGATGCTTTTCATCGCTCGTGAAACCGAGCGCTATCACCCGGCCAACGTGTCCCTGGACATCGAGTGCCAACTGCCCGGCGCTCAGTGCCAGGGGAACGAGGGCTATGAAAGCTAGGAATCGAATCACGACGGACATACCGCCTCGTGATTGAAGCGCACAGACAGAAGGTCGTTATAGCATTCGATTTCCACCTGCGTGATCTGCCTTTTCGGAATGCTCACGATCTTACCTTGCCCTTGCCAGACAAAGAAGGAGAGATCGTCCGGCCCTTCCGCAATCAGCCAGGTCGTATGGTCGCGCAGCGCCGGACCAGCCGAGGTCGTGACGCGTACCCTGGGAACCTCCCGCTGGTCGAAATATGTTCCATAGTTAATGGGCAGAAAAATGAATTGCACTCCAATACTGAACAGTCCAATATAATGCAACCACACTGCATTCCCGGAATCGGCTTGAGAAACACCGCGGCGCCAAATTGCCACGGCAACCCCTATTGATCCCAGCAGGACGAACAGAAACAATAGCTTCTTCCACTCGCTGACGAAAAACAAACTGTCACCGGGTCCGCTAAGCTCACTTTTTACTAGGACGTTCTCAAACTGCAGGCAGAGGCGCATCGGAAATTCGATGCTTACCACCGAAACAGCGATCCCGATAACATAGGCTCTGACTGATCCCGTGGTTAACCATTTCCAAAAATGCTCGGGCCAGAATCCCAATCGGCGGGACAGCACCGGATATATAGGCGAAATCGGAAGCAGGAACATTAACAAAATCGGCGCGCCGGTAGTGGTATACAACAGGAACCGCGCGCCGGCGAAGATATAACGTTGGTCGAAGGACTCCAGACCAGAGGCGACCCCCATAACGGTCATTTGAGAGCGGAGGACAAGGTATCCGCAAACATAGATCGTCGCAACCGAGGCGGCAATGTACGCAGCCCAGTTTCCGGGTGATCTCAAGTCCGATGTCGCCGGCATCATGAACAAGAGAATTGTATCAAGAACAATCTTCGGGATGACGAATCCGACATCAGTCCGATCGGGGACCTTGACCCTTATATCTTTGCAGGAGACGGGATGCGTGGGCGGGGTGCGGACCGGTCCCATTTACATGTAGAACGTCGCCACGACTGATCGCGGCCAGAATTCTCACTTCGGTCGAAGTTCAGTTAAGGGGCTACGTGGAGATGATCCCTGTAGATAACAAATATTCCCACCAGCCACCAATCTGTCACACGTTACGCGCATTCCAAATCGTCATTGGACGTCACCAATCCGGAGGTTGGACCTAAGGTAGGTCGTTATCGGAAAACGCCGGGCACCCGGATGTATAGTCGGCTTATATGGCCAATCCTGATGTCCGCGCGGCTCTAACTCAAACAGAATGTGGCGCGTGCACAGATTGGACCACATAAGCCGGAGATAACCGGCCAATTTGTTTGATTATAGGGCGCTTACGCGGAGAATTGAGGTCCAAAGAGATCGGCCGGTTATTTTTGCCTATCGTGATCTGTGGCTCTCGTGGTCCGGAAACGTTAGAACTGTATCGGAAGTGCGCGGCGTGAAAGCGGTGGGGCGAGCACGAATGTCGATCGCCGGGCACTTTCGATAGAGACGTTTGAAGTGAGCCGTTGGCGCTTACGGCGACGCGGGACCTATGGGATTTGAATAGGGTTTTTGGTTATTCGTGCCTGCTTTTTCGACGGCGAGCGTCGATGTTGAAGGGCTTGGGAATCGGCATGGAGATGCTGGATGCGGGAAAGATTCTGGGTTGCTGGATGCCAAGATGATACGGACGTACCTTTGGCAAGCGTCGGAGCACACGTCGCCGGTACGAGCTGATGCTCGTGGTGGATTGGCCAGGAAGTGGATTCCTTTACGACGAATCAAGAGGCGTTGTCCGAGCCCACGGCACCGATGCAGGTGTAGTGGTGAGGTTCTCAATCACCAGCATCGGAATGGAACACGTCGGACAAAGCCAGGAAGTCGGCGGGGTCACCGAGTGGTCGGCCAGTGCACGGTTCTGCGCGGCCTGCTGACCGAGCAGTTGCTGGCTAAGCGGAAGAAGAATGCTCCTGCGCCGATTTGCCAGGAAGCCGAAAAAGCGGATGCGGACGAAGGCGCGAGGCAGCACATGCAGCAAGAAACGCCGCAGGAACTCATCCGCCGACAGCGTCATGGTGCGCTGCTTGTTTCCGTGCGCGTAGTCCTTCCAACGGAAAGCGACTTGATTGTTTTCAAAGCCAATCAATCGATGGTTGGAGATCGCGACTCGATGGGTGTAGCGGGCCAGATAGTGGAGCACGTGATGTGGTCCACCGAACGGTGGTTTGGCATAGACAATCCAGTCTTTACGGAACAGCGGCCGCAGGAAGGAGCTGAATGCTTTCGGATGTGCAAGTGGTCTGAGTTTTCCAGCAAACACGAGCTTGCGCTGCCGAAACAGACGCTTCAAGCCTGCGACGAACTTGCCGCGAAAGACGCGACTGAGCACCTTTACCGGCAGGAAGAAAGCGTAGCGTGGACGCACCCAGCTCGAATGATCCGGCGATAGACCACCTGCTGGGATGACGCAGTGAACGTGAGGGTGATGCAACAGATTTTGTCCCCAGGTGTGCAGGACGCTGAGGAAGCCGATTTCAGCTCCCAGGTGTTTGGGATCGGCTGCTATCTGGAGCAGCGTTTCCGCACTGGCGCGAAACAAGAGACTGTAGACGGCCTTTTTGTTCTGCAGCGCCAGTAGCGAGAGTTCTTGAGGCAGAGTGAAGACCACGTGTGAGTAGCCGACAGCCAGCAACTCTTGTTGCCGAGCGGCCAGCCACTTATCGCGCGTGGCGGTTTGGCACTTTGGACAGTGCCGATTGCGGCAGGAATTATACGAGATGGACTGATAGCCACAGCGAGGACACCGATCTCGATGGCCGCCCAAAGCTGAGGTGCGGCAGCGTGCGATGGCGCGGAGCACTTTGATGTGCGGCCAGCGGAGCCAAGACCGGTTGTTCTCGATGAAGCGATTGCCCTGCGAGCGAATGATATCGGCCACCTCGACGGGTGGCCGGCTCACTTGGGCTGCTTTCTCCGTGAACGCTTGGCGTCCTGGGGAGCGGAGACTGGCAGTGCATCGAGCGGGTTCGCCACCGCGTGCAGATGACGCTGGGACAGATGCAAATAGACAGTGGTGTGTTTGATGTCTGTGTGGCCGAGCAGCAGTTGGATTGTACGTAGATCAGCGCCGGCTTCGAGCAGATGCGTGGCATAGGAATGCCGTAACGTGTGGGGGCCGACTTTCTTCTGGATGCCGGCGCGTCGGACAGCTTCTCGACAGGCATGCCAGACTCCTTTTCCTGTAATGGGCAGGTCCTTGCCGTGGTTGGCGGCTCCGGCTGGAAACAGATACGACTGCGGCCGCCTCCAGCGCCAATACTCGCGTAGCGTCTCCAACAGCTTGGTACTCAATGGGACGTCGCGATCCTTGCGGCCTTTGCCCTGATGAACGTGGATCACCATGCGCTCGCTGTCGATGTCGCTGACCTTCAAACGAGCCATCTCGCTCCGGCGCAAGCCGGTGGAATAGAGCGTCATCAGCATCGCTCGATGCGACAAGTTACTCGCCGCATCGATCAGCCTGGTCACCTCTTCCTGGCTGAGTACGGCGGGCAGTTGCCGCGGAACCTTGGGGTAGGGGACATCCTCTCGCAGATACGGTCGCTTCAACGTTCGGACGAAGAAGAACTGCACCGCCGCCATGCGTTGCTTGACCGTGTTGGCGGCTAGCTTTTTATCGCGCAACAGGTGGAGCTGAAACTCTCGGACATGTTCGGGTCCGAGTTGATCAGGCGGCCGATGGAAATATTCAGCGAACTGCCTCAGAGCAGCCGTGTAAGCTTCTACGGTAGTCTGGGCATAATTACGACGCTGGAGTTCCTCCAGCATCATTTTGCGAAGTTGGGTCACAGGGAACCTCCTTGTGACCCGACATTATTCCTCTCGCGACCTCAACGCCCAACTACCAACACGCGCAGCGTCCGCCGTGCCAGCGGCTTAGTTCAAACGGGGTTCGAGTAAAATCGCCAGGCGGCCTCGACCGACAGCGAATTACATCTCCTGGAACCGGACTTCTGGACAAACATGCGACCCTGTTCCGCGACTAGGACGTCTCACGTCACAGTGCCCTACTCGGATTGCCCAATTCGAGTTCAATAAGCTGCGACACAACGCCGCGCTGCTTCGTGAGACATGGCGTTCGGGAACACATGGCCTGCTTCGAAAAACTCATGGATTCATAGGTAAGTGGATTTCAGATGTTCCGCAAACTAAGTGGGTGGCAGGTTCGATCGGCGGGGCAGGCGAAACACGCCATCGACGATAAGCGATAATTAGCCAGAGTCCAGATGAAGAATGTGGCCGAGTTACTAGAAAACTTGGCGGCGAAGCAGTTCAATGCCCTTGTTGGTGTCTCGGAGAGCGCATGGCTGGACGCTAAGGAAAGTCCCTACGTCCTCGATGGGCTGAAGCAGAAGCTGGAATTGGCGAAAGATGTGAGTGCTTTGGCGAATTCCATCGGCGGCATTATCGTTCTGGGCTTCGATACGGCGCGGGATGCGCTGACGGCAGGTGAGCGGATCAGCGAGGTCAAGCCATTTCCGCTCGATATGGTGAACTCGGATCGCTACCGCAAGGTCATCCAAGAGTACGTGCACCCGCCGCTTGATGTGGAGATCACCCTGTATGAGGCGGCGGACGGCAAGGGCGTGGCAGCAATCGTCGTTCACGAGGGCCCAAGTAAGCCGTACATCGTCTCCAAGATGATCGACGAATCGGGAAGATCCGTCGGCGCGCACTTCGGGTACTTCGAGCGTAAACAGGACGTTATTCCCTCGATTACGGTTGAGAGGATTCAGCAGCGGCTTGCTGCGGGGCAGCAATGGGGTTCAATCGACCAGCGCTTGCAGGCGATCGAATCGACCATGAACGCCTGGGGTAAACCGGGACCGCCCGAGGGAACAGCTTTTCTCATCACCGAACCGGAGCGCATTTCAAGGTTGAAGGCAGCCCGACTGGCCGTCGGTAGGGATGACGCGCCGCTGGTGTATTACATGGCGACTCCGGAAGGCGAATGCGATTTCCCAACGCTGCTACGGTCGCGCGGCGAGCGCGTCGTCAGGTTGATTGAAAGGCCCCCACAGTTGAGGCCACAGGGATTCGAGATCTGGGCAGGCGACGCATCGGAAATACTTCAGGGAAAGATGAGGCGGAATATGCTTTCGGGCAGCCGCCTCATCGAGCTGTGGAAAGACGGCGTGTTTATCTTCATTGCTCCAGGTGATGAAGATTTCCTCGGATGGCGAACGCATGGGTTCGACAAGCCGATCCACATAAGCAACTTCGTGCTCGCAGAGTCCATACTGATGTTTTGCTGGCTCACCAAGCTCATCTACGAGGAGGCGGACCCGAAGCCGCCGGCTCTTCGCCTCACCGTCGGATTTGATAACTTGACTCGACCGTCGGGACCCGCGACGTTGGGAAGCGCGCCCGAGGGAAAGATGCGCTTTCAGACCAATGTCCGCAAAGCACCCGGACCAAAGCTTGAGGTTTACCAGTTGGCGGAACTGGCCGACTTCGATGCAGAGCGCGAGGCGTATCTGCTCATGGCCGATATTTACAACGCATTCGGCTTTGACGCGATGAGCGTTCCATATATAAACCTGAGCGACCCGAAGCCGAGGATCAAGGCGGAGGGGATCACGGGTTCGAATCTTCCTGAAGTCGTGCCGACGCCGGATTATTACTGAGCATCCCGTGAAGAATGGACCCTCGGGGGACAACGCTGAAACGTCTCCCAGGGCTAACGCTAAGTAGACAAATAACTCCCCTAAAACGCCGCTGTGCAAACCGATCACTCCCTGCGGGGAGTCGGCTTCGCGCCCGCTATAGCAAGGTCAACGTGACTCATCAGTACCTTGGCTTCCGCGCTGAGCCGAAACGCAGCGCGCAGGTCCAAATACTCTTGGTAGCAGGGCGCGCAGTGGATCACGTGTTTCCAGTGTTCATCCCCGTCGATCTCTTCATGTCGGGCTGATCGTGCCGCAAGGTCTTGTAGAACGTCGGTTCCGGGACAACCATGCCGTTCTGGGTTGGGGTACGAGGCTTGTACCGCTTTCTGGTACTCGCATTGTAGGCGTTCCCATTGCTGTTGCGGTGTTTCGCCCTTCATGTTCGTGAAGTCATTATGGCATATGCCACCTAAGCAAAACTTCAGCGCTGAGGTTCGTTTCGAAAGGTGCGGTTGATCCAGCGCCAGAATCGCCTTTTTAGCGCTTCCGCGTTCGAGTCATGAACCCGTGCGGCGATTTCGTCCCAACCGTACCCTTCCCGCAGCATCTTGAAAGCCTCTCGGAAGTCCTCGCGATTCTCCCTAAGTATCTGGCGCTCGACAAGATCCACCAGCAGATCCCGTTCATAAGTCTCCTCCCACCTTTTCAAGCCCCCCGTGCGCTTTCGATAAAGGCGTCGTTCGAGCGAGCTGAGCTTCAGTGGAACAGTGTGAGCCTTGCGCCATGGAGACCCGCCCATGGCCAGATGACGCGCCTCCCACTCGGCACGTGTCAGCACGCGGTGCCATGGCAGGAAGCCAGCATTCTCGCCATGCTGCTCCCAAAGTTTATGTACGGTAGCCTCTGCCAACTCCGAAACGCGGTGAACGTCCCCGAGTCTATACCGCGCGATACCGCGAAGCTGGTCCTGGATCGGAACGACGCCTTCCTCGAACCAGACTCGCGCAATCTCATTTCCATGGCGGTCCGCGGAAGCGATGCAAATTGGAACGATCGTACTCCGTTTGTTATCGGGCAACCGTTCGTAGTCGAAAGGGATGATAACGAATCCAACACCCTTGTCCGTTGAATCCGAGGCGTTTTGGTTCTCGTGTTCCGAAGGGTCCATGTACTGTCCTTGAGGCAATATGCCCAGCGCGTGAGCAGAGGAGTATCCCCGTAGGGCTAGAGGAGGTTCCCTATAAACATAGAGGCTTCTGAAACCGAAAAGCTCAACGACGGATCGTGCGAACCCGTGATTCTTCTTGGTCAGAAAAAATCTTTTCGATATTACGCGCCTTCGGGTTGAGGTTTGTGTTTCTCAATGCCTCTTTAGTGTGTGGAGAGAAACGTTCTCGATGATGGCCGATCCTCCATGAACGAGCGGAACAACTCCCACGCAAGGCTTTGGATTCGAGAGCGCGACGGTGTCGGGAACACGATCGACGATAGGTTGGTCGAAGCAGCACATCGGGTTTGGGAGCGCGCTCGTCTCGTAGTAATTCGCTACCTTGCTGACGACGCCGAAGCGGCGGAGATTCTTGAGATTGCTGTTGACTCTGCGTCTCGCGCCATGGTGGGCAATCGTCAGGATATTCAATCCTTCGAAGCGTATCTCTTAAGGTCGGTTGGTCGGCAATCCTTTCGTCGCTCCCGAAAGCAACGGCGCATTCAGTATGTCGATGGAGCTCGACTCGATCGGATTGCCAGTGCCGCATCGACGAACCTGGAGGGGAAGCTCGACGACGCTAAGCGAGTTGAACTGTTCCGGGCCTGCATGGATGACCCGGGCCGCACAATGTTCGACCTTCGAGTTATGGGCTTCACATGGCGAAAGATCGCCAGGTATACGGGACATGCGGATGCTCACAGCGCCGAAGTCGTATTCCGCAGAAAGATGGATAAAGCCTTGGAGCGATTCCGAGGCTTATGAGGATTCACGTGAGAAACCGCAGCCGATGGCATGAATTTCGCTGCATGGAATGAGTCTCTGATGACCGAACCTAATCACATCACGTCCTCGAAGTTGGCAAGAGACGTTGTCGCTCTTGGAAGAAAATACTCAAAGACTGGATTTCCGAATCCGAACCGAGAAGGCTGCCCGAACCAATCACGGTTGCGAGCCATCGCGAACCGAGACAAACGCCTAACGCTGGCAGAACTCCCGGCGTCCCACATTGTTAGCTGTTCTCCCTGTTTCCAAGAGTACGAGCGCCTCCGCCGCGCGTCCCTGCTTTTCCGCGGAGTCCGGATAGCTGCGGTGTCTCTAACGGCAGTGGCACTCCTATTCGTAACGGCGCGATTTGTATGGAATCATGCCAGCCCGAAGATCAACCAGACCATAACGAAAAGGTTGCCTGGCGAGCGGCAACAACCGCATATTGTCCCCGTTCCATTGAAAGTGGATCTGGCAGCCTTCTCGCCAACTCGTGGCGATGTCAATGCCGGCTCCAAAAAGAAGATCCACCTCCCGCGCAAACTCCTCCGCGCCCAGTTCCTTCTACCTCTCGGCATGGAAGCTGGCGAATATGAAATTCGATTGCAGGATTCCGCGGGGGCGGTGGCGATTGACACGACTGCGGTTGGACACCTAAACGACGGAATCACTTCAGTGGAGATGGATATTGATCTCGCCAATACGACGCAGCGCAACTTTACATTGATGATTCGACCGCGAAGTTCAGATTGGCGGCGATTCCCGGTCCAGGTTGAGTGAAATCGCGATGTGGGCCAAATGGTCCAATTCGCTTCAGTAAAACCGAGTTTATGAATCTCCAAGGAGTAATTGATGCTCTCTAGTCTTCTTCGGCAAGCAGGCTTTCTCATCGTTTGCTGTTCATTTATGGACGCTCAGCTGCCCCAAGCAAAGGAACTGTTGGCGCGTGCCCTTCACCTAGCCGATCTCTACAACTGGGACGCCGCCGGACCGGTCTTCACGGAGGCTGAGCGTCTCTTTGCTGACGTGGGTGATCAACGAAACGCTTTGTACGCAAAACTCGGCCGTCTACGATCGAACATCGATCATGACCAGCAATCACTACCTGCGGTCGCCGCGCAGCTTGAAGAAGCTTTGGAGGACGATCCTCTGCTCCAGAATGACAAAGAGCTCCGCATGTTCTGCTTCGTCGTTAAGGGCGACATTGACACCGAGACGAATACCGGGGCGATGAAGCAGGACTGGGTACAAGTTCAGACGTTTGCGAAAGAGTTGGGCAACGCCAAGTGGCAGTACCGCGCGCTTGCACAGCTTGGCATCGCGGCATTCTACGACGCCGATCTCGAGACGGCACGCAAGGACGCTGGCGGTGCGCTAGTAGCGGCAACGACGGCCGGCGACGTTGGCGCACAGATCAGGATCTTGACCATACTCGCAACGGGCCTAAACGAAACCATGATGTATGAGCAGGCGCTCGCGCTCGTCGACAATGCGATCAAGATAGCAACCGCCACTCCTGACACAGGCGATCAGTTTACAGCCCGAGCGCTTCGCATAAACGTGTTAATGGGCCTGGGGCAACTCGATGCGGCGCACAAGGCCGTTGAGGAACTGCTGACAAGGGCACGCGAGACTCATAATGCCGCCCATGAGGCCAACTTGTATGCGCTCGCGGGCACGATCGCCGTACTCCGGAACGATCGTGAGGCTGCGTCGGCTGCGCTTCATCAGGCGATAACGCTTGGCGAATCTGCAGGACTCACGCGGTTGCTCGCCGGAATCTATTTCGGAGCCTCGGACATTTACAAAGCGAGTGGCGACCTGGAAAGCGCGGAACATTTCGCGGAATTGTCGTCCGCATCCACACAAGCAAGTGGCGATCTGTGGTCTGTTCCGCAGCATCTACAAACGCTCGCTGAACTTCAGATTGCTCGCGGCAGGTACCAAGAGGCGGATCGCACGTATGACCGGGCGGAGGCCTTTCTCGATTCTACGATCGGCAACGCCTCAACCCGGCTGGAGCAGACGGCGGTGATTACCGCATCCAGCCTAATCTACTCGCAACATTTCGGCCTCATCGCCGACCACTTTAATGACCCACGCAAAGCGTACGACATCATTGAACAGGTGCGCGGGCGCGCCGCTGCTGATCTCCTGGCCTCGGGCTTGGTTACTCCACAAGGGGCGAGGACGACCGAGCGGACGATTTCTCGCTTGCGACTCAAGCTGATGGCGGCTCGATCAAATAGTGAGGTGAGCGGTCTCCGCGATCAAATCTTTCTGCAGGAACAGAGGCGCTGGATCACGCCAGGTGCTAGCGTGCTCAAATCCAAGCCTCGGGAGACAGTGGTGATGGAGCAAATCGAAAAGGCTCTGCCGCCAACTGCAGTGCTCCTGGAATACGTAATGGCTGATGCTGATGCCTATTGCCTTGTTATCTCGCGCAACGGGTCTCGCATCGTACGCCTGGGCAAGAGGGCCCAGATCGAGGCGCTCGTCGCGTCCTATCTAAAGGCTGTAAAGGCCAAGCTTCCGGCTATGTCCGAAGCGCGAAACCTCTATGACGTGCTCCTGGGGCCGATTCGTGAGACTACCCAAAAGGACACACTCATTATTGTTCCTGACGGTCAACTCGCCCTCGTACCCTTCGACGGACTCACAGACGCGTCCAGCCACTTTGTCGTGGAAAGGAGAACGGTCGTCTATTCGCCTTCCGCAAGCAGCTTTTTCCTTTTGGCGGAACAGAAGCGCCCGCAGGCAGGGCGCAAGTCGCTGCTGGCCGTGGGCGGAGTTCCATACGCGGGGAGTTCGTTGAACAAGTCTGTTCTCACGCGAGGATTCAATCGGAGCGGCTTTGTGGATCTCCCGTCTTCGGGGGATGAAGTGCGGATAGCGCAAGCAGCGTTTCCCAATGGGAAAGCCGACCTCCTGGTGGGGCCAGCCGCAACTGAGGCTGCCTTCAAAGCCGCGAGCATGAACGAATACCGTGTTATTCATCTCGCCGTTCATGCGTTTGCGGATTCCACTTTTCCAGATCGAGCGGCGCTGGTGCTACTGAGCGATCCATCGGCAGGGGAAGATGGATTTCTGCAGGCTTCGGAAATCGCCCAGATGCGCTTTCCGTCCGATCTCGTAGTTCTTTCGGCGTGTGATACTGCCGTCGGTCCGCTGCAAGGCCAGGATGGCGTCGCGAATCTTTCACGAGCATTTCTTATGGCTGGAGCCGGAAGCGTCATATCGACCTTGTGGGAGATTGACGACAGTTCGTCGTTGTTTCTGATGAAGCGGTTTTATGCGCACCTGACGGCGGGCCAGTCGGCCGCATCGGGTCTGACGGCCGCCAAACGGGACATGCTTCGGACGTTCGGGGACAAAGCACTGCCGTACCAGTGGGCCGCCTTCACCATCGAAGGTGCGACAGGACGGCCGGCATCGGTGAAGGCGAGCCATAACTAAATGACCTTAGATTCGAAGCAGCGCACCAACATTCTGCGAGCCATAAAGAAGTTAGTCGTCGCCCACCACATCAATGTCGCTGGAATCGATTATGGCGCATGGACTGAGCGCCTTGATGGCCGAACAGCGGAGTTGCTCGCCACCGACGTGGCTGGCTTTGAAGCTGGCGTACGTGAGGTGCTTGCGGAACTCAAGACGAGCCATACGCTCTTCTATCACTCGCTTCCGACGGAATTGTTGCCACAGCACACGATCAACGCAAGCTTGCGGGATGTGTCGCAAGACGGCCGACACAGATGGATGTTCCTGGATGTGTTCGAAGATGGACCCGCTCATGTCGCTGGAATCCGGCCCGGAAACTTCCTGGACGCCGTGGACGGCACACCATATCTGCCCCCAACCACACCGTACTTTGCAATCGGTCACACTCACGAACTGCTGGTTTCGAAACCTGGGATGGGGAGCGCAAGAGAGACCGTGATTGAGGTTCCCATGCGGAAAGGGACGAGACAACGGCCGCCAATCGTGGAACCGAAGAGCCCGATTCACTCGATGATTGGGCAAGACATCGGACTACTGAAGATCGCCTACTTTCCCGGAGCCGCGGGGATGAGATTTGCGAAGGCACTGGATCGAGCAGTTGACGATCTTAAACAGCAAAAGTGCGAGCGGCTGATCGTAGATCTGCGCGGCAACATCGGCGGCAGTCTCGGATTCGCTCGTCTCGCCAGCTATCTCTGCCCGGGTCAGATCGCCATCGGCCACAGCCTGACACCGAAGCGTTTACGAGAGGGCTACGACCCGGCGATGTTGCCGCGCGTCCCAATGCCTGCCAGCCGAACGGAACTTGTGTCCACACTCGCTCGGTTCGCATTCAGCGACAAATCCGTGATGCTCCTCACGCAGGGACTGGGTGACCAGCCTTTTCACGGTAAGATCGTCGTTCTCGCCAACGAATGGACAAATAGCGCAGCGGAGATGGTCGCTAATTTTGCATCCGAGAACGGACTGGCCACCGTTGTCGGCGAGAAGACCCGTGGCAACGTTCTCGGCGCGATGAATTTCAAGGTCGGTTCCGGCTATTGGCTGCGCTTGCCAGTCTCCGGCTGGTTTACTTCAAAGGGCTGCAGCCTTGAGGGAAATGGGGTCGAGCCGGATGTCGAAATCTCCGCTGATAGCCTGGCTGTTGGCCGGGACGACCAAATGACGAAGGCCGTTCAGATCGTCAGCGGACTGTGACGGCCCGCTCCATGGTTGGAAGTGCCAATGGCCGCGTTCATCGAAAAACGACACGTAAGAGATCGAACGTCGCGAAACCCATAGCACTTGAGCTTGCTCGCGAGATTGTTACGAACGGGCATCCGAATAGCTAACTCTTCACTACTTTCTTCGCTGCCTTCTTTTTCTTAGCCCACATCTGACGCATTCTCTCGGCGGCGGCTTTCCGTTGTGCCGGTGAGAAATTCCGTTTCTTCCTGGCTGGTGCTTCCACAGGTGCGGCGGCTCCATTGCTGGTGACCCATGCGGGCGGCGTAGCGTTCTTTCGTGGCCTTCCTCGTCTTTTCACTCCGCCTTGCAACAATGCAATAGCGGCGTTGAGCTTGTCACGTTCAGCTATCAAGAGAGCAACGATTTGGTCAGTTGGCATTCAACCGGATCATATCAGGAATGGCGGCGCCGCAGCCCATTTACATTGCGCTTGGATCAGAATTCCCGGTAATTCCTGGCACAGTCCCAATGGACTGGAAGACACGAAGGTGTAGGGAAGGGTCGGAAAGGAAGAAGCCATGTCAGTTTACCGGGGCCAACTACAAAAGATTTGGGTCCCAGTGCACTCAGCGACGTCGCCAACTAGTCGCCAGGCTCGATCTAGTGGCAAAGCTTTTCGTCGAGCTGACGTACGCCGACATAAGAGGAGTAATCTTCTCGAACTCCGTATCGGGACTACAGGCCGCACAGATCATCGTAGCGACTTCTCGCTCGTGTGGTTTTCAAGACTCTGGCGCGTTTCCCTTTCCCGAGCGGCAAAACTGTCACCGTCGGCGTTGACAAAACCTCTCCAATCAGAATTGACAGGCAGAAATATCTCGAACTCGGACCCGACCGACTTCTCCTCTGACTCGCCAAGAATAAGAGCAGGTGACAGCCCGCCCTAAGCGCGATGGCGTACACTAGGCATGGCGGTCTATGAGTAATCCACAAGCAGACCGATCAAATAGTGGGGATGCACAGTCGACGCCGACTGAACATGAGCATCTTGCTTTCTCGGGGGCCTTAGAAGAATTGGTGTCTTTGAGTGAACGCGAATTGCAAGCGACGTTCGTCGAGCCCCTCCTCAGAAACATGGGTTTCAAAAATGTTTACGATACGTCTGGTCCACGGGAGCGCGGAAAGGATGTCATTGCAACAAAGGATAGTTTTGGTCGATCGGAACTTTACGCTATTCAAATAAAGAAGTTCAAACCGTCAGGGAAGCACGGGTCAAAGGGGAGTTTTGGTGCGCTGCTCGACCAGTTGCGATCTGCTGTATTCGAGCCGGTTCTAGACCCGTCAACCAACCATAAGCGGCCTCCCAACCGGGTCGTGTTCATTACCCCGTATCCTATACCGCCCCACCTCCGCGAAGACTTCGAAGAACGGGCGGACGCCAGGGAGCTTCGTGGATTGGCTTTAATCGACGGCCCTCAACTACTCGACCTTATTCGCGAGCATCTGCCGGAGGCAGTTAAGTTGTTTAGCGTCCAATCACAATACCGGCTACGGTTAGCCGCGGACGTAAGCAACATCACCGAGGCGAGGGTGGCGTTCGATACGACAAGGGATATCAACCTTGACCAAATCTATGTCGACGCTCTTATGGGATTGGGGGATTCAACAATCTACCGAATTGCCAAAGCCCGTTTCAAGAGAAGAAATAGAGCCCGTCGAGTTTCGCATGTAAAGGCGGACGCTCTTGACCAGCTCTTAGCAGACTGGACTGAACAACCATCGGCCCACTTGCCTCGAAAGGAATCGAAGGAGGCGGGGAAGATGGGGGAGGTTTCCCTCTCCATTGGATGCCTATTTGACGCAATTGCTGCGGGCACGCAAACTGCGATGTCGGCGGTCTCTGCGTTAACCTGTCCAAACACAACCGTTTCCGCATACTCTGAAGCCGTGGACACGATAATTTCGGTGGCGCGGAAAATCGAACGCTTGAGATCGGACGAGGCTTTCCGACTGTATTGGTCTGATATCGAGTTCGACCTGCGCCCGACAGACCAGTCCATTGGTGCCTTCACATCAGATGTTTTGGTCAAGATCGATCGTCCGATCTTCATTCTGGGGCCGCCCGGCTCGGGCAAGACGACGCTCCTAAAGCGGATGTCCCAAGCGGCCGCGTCCGAAAGCAATGAAATGCTTCCCATTTTTCTGCCGATGGTACTACTCCGCGACGGTAGCCCAGGGGGCATTATTCGGGCTTGTGGGAAGCAGATGGAGCGCTTGGGATTCCAAGCTGCTCATGGAGCGCTGGAAGCTAGAATGAACTCTCACGGGCTTTGGATGTGTCTCGATGGACTGGATGAGGCTGGTAAGTTAGCCAAAGAGGCGTTCCATGCCGTGCAGTCTCTTCTCCACCAGTACCCAAAATGCCGGATAATCCTTAGCTCAAGAGATACAGTCAATTACGGTAACTTCGAAAACGCATTTGTTGTAAAGCTGAGTCCATTCTCCGACCTGCAATTGGACCAGTTCATCTCTAAGTGGTTTTCCTCGGAGCCAAGTGCGAGAGGCGGGCTTGCAGCTTGGCTGGGTACGAACAAATCCATGAAGCAAGTGGCCAGAACGCCTCTCATTGCTGCATCGCTATGTTCGCTGTACGAGGCTCATGCAGAAATGCCGCAGACTGAGGTTGAGTTATACCAGAAACGGTTCGAGCTTTTGTTGGGTAAGTGGGAGCAAGCGAAGGGAGTGGCTCCGATGCAGAACAATGTTAGGAAAAGGTATCTGCATTTTCTGAGGCTAGTAGCGTTTAGATTGCACAAGAGTGAACGCCGGGCCATGCCTTTGAACGGCATGATCGACCTGGCAAAACGGTTCTATGTCGGGGAGATTCACGGTGAACCTTCTGGTCTTGTACTCGACTGCCTGCGACGCGGTTTGTTCGAGGAAGAGGCCACTGGCGGTTTGTCGCTCGGGCACCTCACTTATCAGGAGTTTCTCACGGCCGAGCATCTAATGACCCTGAACCCAGCCGACGAAATATGGGAGCGCCTTCTTGATCCTTGGTGGAAGAACACTCTGGATTTCTACGCCGCCCTGCGTTGGGACATCTCGAATCTATTCGTGCTGGCCACCAAGAAACCGTTAGCCCGTATCATTAAGGACCGGTTGGCCGACCTTACGCGCCTCGCACCTTTAACACCCCCTGAGTTGCTGGATGCGATAAGAGTGGACTCTCGGATCGAGATCTAACCGGGGGATGTATATGCCAGAGAAAAGTAAAACTACCATGTTAAAGGATAGTTGTGCTGGTAGCAAAGAATTAGAATGTTAATGTTTTCAATATCTTGGATCATAGAATGGTCGGCGAACTAAATGCTTCGAAAGAATATCTGGCGTTTACTTCGTCCGGAATTGATAAACGCCATGTTAGCGTAAGTGATTGAAAGCGCGTATCCCGAATCGCTTTGAGGTTGGGTCTAAGGCGATCCGAGTTTCTTGGAGGTTACGTAGGATAAACTCACGCAATACCTTATAGATAGCCCTCACGCATGGATAACAGAGCTCGATCTTCGCAGGAACATCCGTCGCATCAAGGAGTGCCTTTACGCGTAGCGACAGCTTACGTCAGCCTTCTCCAAGAGGCTCTGAACCTTGCGGTAGATGGGCGCCAAATACGCCGTTTGGAAGCCGTCCTGCTGGTTGCGAATGGAGGCTCCTGTGCCGCTGCCGCGTCCGCACTCAATTGCTCCGCCCGTTCGGTGCAATTATGGGTTCGTCGATTTCTGGCTCGAATCCCGTCAGTAACTTCCCTCCGGGAACGCCCACGAAGTGGTCGGCGTGCGCGATTTTCTGAGGCATATTGCGTCAAAGTGCTAAGTTGCGAGCCTTCCGCCTTTGGCTTCTCCAAGTGGACTGGCCGCGCGCTCCGTACGGTTCTTCAGAACGGCTCTTCCCGGAGTCCCGCACCGAGCATCAGGCAGTGTCAACGCCTCCTCAAGAGGTTTTCGTCGATAGTCAAGAGACCGATCCGACCGGCGCAAAATGAGGATGGTCCTATTATTGATCTGCTTCAAGACATTACTCTAGGCAAATTTAGATAGAGGACTAATTCCGCCTTCGGCCAAGCAATCAGGTTCCGTATCTCGATGGTCTTCAAGTCCTTGTCAGAGCGCTCCCAGGAACTGCTTTCTGCGGAGCTGGCCGGATTTAAGAATTTAGGAACGATAACGGCCTAGTCGGAGAGATGCATGCCTCGAGGTGCCGTGGCCGGCAGTGACTTGACTTACCCCTCGCAGGTCCCTTCAACAGGCTTGTACTCTGGTCTGAACGCATCTACACGCACGCTCCAGGATGTCCTGGACTCCTGCGGCCCACCAAAGCGATCAGACGAATCGAGCGAACGCGCTGGCCTGCCACTTAACCCTCTGATCGGCTCAACGAACTCAGGTGTAAATGTCCCGCCCATCCTCTCGACGTGATACTGGGAAGTGGGATAGCGTTTCGCGATTGCTTCTTGGAACCAGGGAAGTATATCCGCCACACTCCGCACTTGCCCTTCCTCCACGAAGCCGCCAAACTCATCCCCAAGCTTCAAATCGAATCCGGCATCCCACATCCAGGAAATAGACAAGTTGATTTCGGAGTCGTAGATCTTCTGAAGTTCCTGCTCTAGGGTTCCCATGGCTGCCATTGTCGCGCAATCTAGCCCGCAGGGAGACGAACCGCTCGTGGCAAATGATGGGGTCGCCCCTACTGCCTCGGAACTGAGCAAACTTTATTTTCGTTTCGCCGTCCCGCACCCCCTCCGCCATTTCCTTTATACAGTGCACGGACGCGGTAAGTGAACAGGCGATATGTCAACTCCGGCCTTAATCCAGGACGAACAGCATCAACGACTCGAAGTGAAACTTCGGCGCGAACTCGGCGAGCAAGTTTTGCGACTGCTCGATGACAATTTGACCGAGGACATTCTCCTCAATCCCGATGGCTCTCTATGGGTTAAGCGGATGGGCCATGGGTTCTCGCGGATTGGCGAGATGCCGGCGGCTCAAGCGGCCAGCGCACTTGGAACCATCGCGGCGTGGCGGGGAACCGTATTAAATCACGAACATCCGATCCTTGAGACGGAACTTCCCATCGACGGCAGCCGTTTCGAAGGCATCGTATCGCCGGTCGCCCGACGACCCATATTTGCAATCCGCCTTCGCCCTCGCAGGATCTTCAGTCTTAATGACTACGAATCGAACGGAATTCTGACAGATGGAGCCGATCCGCTAAATCAACTCCGCCGTCACGATGACTTTCTCGATGGGGTGCGCGGTTTAAAACACGGCGATGTCATCCGCGCCGCTGTGCGCGCGAGAAAGAACATCCTAGTTGTCGGCTCCACGGGTAGCGGAAAGACGACGCTTGTGAATGCGATTCTCGATTCGCTGGCAAACCTGACTCCGAATGATCGGGTGATTTCGATTGAGGACACAACTGAATTACAGTGCTCCGTGATGAACTACCTCGATCTCAGGGCAGTTGGTGGAGTGACGATGCTCGATTGTTTGCGCGCATGCATGCGGTTGAAGCCAACTCGCATCGTCGTGGGCGAAGTGCGAGGCGCGGAGGCACATACGCTCCTCAAAGCTTGGAACACGGGGCATCCTGGCGGGGCAGCAACCGTGCACGCGAACGATGCCTTGAGCGGATTGATTCGACTGGAAAGCCTCGTTGCCGAGGCAACGAGTGCGCCTCAGCAGAACTTAATCGCCGAGGCCGTGGATCTTGTGGTCTTCGTGGACGAGGAGTCCAGCGTAAAAGCCGGGCGGAAGGTCAGGGAAGTTTTGCACGTAACCGGGTATTCCAACGGGAGCTACCAGGTCGAGCGCGTATAGAGGGTGCATTCGTTTAGAGAAGGAGCTTGAAAACATGAATATTGTCCGTAGATCGATTCTCGGCCCCAGATTGGGGGCCTTGTTTGCCCTCGCAATGGCGTTCAGCTTTCACCTACAAGCTGCTGCAGCCGGGGGCCTACCGTGGGAAAAACCTATGACCGCCATTGCGACTTCATTGACTGGTCCCGTGGCCTACGCCATCGGGCTGATCGGAATCGCAATTGCCGGCGGGGCGATGCTGTGGGGCGGCGAACTGACAGAGTTCGGTCGGCGCGCCTGCATGATCGGGTTGGTGGTGTCAGTGTTGGTGTTCGCGGCTCCGTTGCTTGCGAGCGCCTTCGGTGTCAACGCGGCGGTGGTGTAAACCATGCAGATCACCGACAGGCCGCGAGAGATCGTGATCCACCAATCGGCGAACCGACCGAACCAAATCCTCGGCGGGGATCGTGAACTGGTTTTGATCGCGATGCTTACCGCAATCAGCCTCGCGTTCAGTTTGGGGAGCTGGTGGGGAGTCGGCCTGAGCGTTGCATTCTGGGTCGGAGCGGTGGCGGTGCTGCAACGAATGGGCAAAGCCGATCCGCTGCTCCGGCAAATTTATATACGGCACATCCGATGTAAGGCCTTTTACCCCGCCAAGAGCGGTCTGCTGTCGCGGTGTGTGCCGATACCGCGCAACTGGAGGTGATCAATGCAACGGAATGAACATCGCTCTCGGCCTCGCGGATTGGCGGATCTCCTCATGCCGTACGCGCTTATCGATGACGGGATTCTGCTTCAGCAGGATGGCTCGTTGCTGACTGGCTGGAGCTATCGCGGTCCCGACATGATGTCAGCGGCGCCGGCGGAAATGGATGCCCTCAGCGCACGGCTCAACTCAGTGCTGCGCCTCGGGACTGGTTGGATGGTTCAGTGCGACGCGATCCGATCACGCGCACCCGGGTATCCAGACGAGGGGGCATTTCCCGATTGTGTGACGCGCGTCATCGACGACGAGCGGCGGCAACAGTTCATGCAGGAGGGCGCTCACTATGAGTCCGAGTACTTTCTAACGCTAACGTACCTTCCTCCGCTCGAAGTCGAAGAACGAATGAAGGGCTGGATGTTTGAAGGCAGCGCAGCGCGTAGTGCCAACCGAACAATGGAGCAGATCGTCGACCGCTTCATGAACCGGGTGGACGTATTCGAAAACGTGTTCGGCCAGTTGTTCCAAACGGAGCGGCTGACACGGATGGTTGTCATTGACGACTACGGCTTTTCGCAAGTGCATGATCGGCTCTTGCGGTACGTGCGGCGCTGTGTGAACGGCGACGATCATCCGTTCGCACTGCCGGAGATTCCGTGCTACTTGAACGACCTTCTGGCGTGCGAGGACTTTTACGGCGGAATCGAACCCCGCATCGGGCGGAAGCATATGTGCGTTATCGCGATTGACGGTTTTCCAAAGATGAGTTCGCCGGGCATTCTTCGCGAGTTGGACAACCTTCCCATTGAATACCGATGGAACACACGCGCGATCCTGATCGATCCCGAAGAGGCACGGGGCATGCTCGACATGCACCGGAAGAAATGGCGCTCGAAGATTCGCGGATGGAAGGATCAAATCTTCAAGACACAGTCAGGCGCGATCGATATCCATGCCCAGCAAATGGCTACCGATGCAGAAGACGCTATGGGCGTCGCGGCCTCGGGCGATGTCCAGTTCGCGCAGTACTCGGCAAACGTCATTTGCCTCGATGAAGATCCTAGCCGACTTTATGAGAACACTCGCACGGTCATGAAGACAATCCAGAACCTCGGGTTCTCCTGCAGGATCGAGACGATTAACGCAGTTGAAGCCTGGCGGGGGTCGCTCCCTGGTGATGGTTACTCAAACGTCCGCCGGATCATGCTGCACACCCTGAACCTGGCAGATATGCTACCGATCACGTCGGTTTGGGCCGGCCTACGCGAAAATCCATCGGCCATGATGCCAAAGCATAGTCCTCCACTGCTGTTTGCGGCGACCAGCGGAGCGACGCCGTTTCGCGTGAACCTGCATGTCTCCGACCTCGGCCACACTCTGATTGTCGGGCCATCCGGCGCGGGCAAGTCCACTGCGTTGGGTTTGATTGCTGCCCAGTGGTTCCGCTATCCACGCGCTCAGGTGTTCGCGTTTGATCGAGGCTATTCGATCTGGATGCTCACAGAGGCCGCGGGCGGCGCATTCTACGATCTGGCAGGCCCAAAGACCGATCTTGCCTTCTGCCCGCTCAAAGATATCGACGGCGAGCCGGACGTGCAGTGGGCCGCCGGGTGGGTCGAAGTCCTGTGTGAACTGAATGGCTTGAAGTTTGGCCCCAAGCATCGCAACGCGGTCGCGGAGGCACTAACTCGGCTACAGCTTTCTCCAACCAGAACGCTGACGGAGCTTTCGGCCAACGTGCAGGATACCGATATTCGCGATGCGCTGCAGCATTTCACCGTCATGGGTCCGATGGGATCGCTGCTTGATGCCGATCGCGACATGCTCGGCGATGGCCGTTTTCTGAGTTTCGAGACGGAGAATCTGATGCAGCTCGATGACAAGGCCGTGATCCCTGTACTGCTTTATTTGTTCCGCCGCATTGAGCAACGGCTCGACGGCTCACCCACGTTGGTGCTACTCGACGAGGCCTGGTCCTACTTGCAGCACGCGCTTTTCCGTAATCGATTACGGGACTGGCTGAAGACGATGCGCCGAAAAAACGCTGTGGTCGTTATGGCAACGCAGCAGATTAGCGACATTGCCAACTCAGATATCGCGGATGTTGTTCTCGAACACTGCCCGACCAAGATTCTGCTGCCGAACGCCGAAGCGAAGAATCCGGGTTCGCGTAGCTTCTACGAACGCATCGGGTTGAATGAGCGCGAACTGGACATCCTGCAAGTCAGCGTGCCGAAACAACATTACTACGTCGTCAGCAAGCTGGGGCGGCGTCTAGTCGATCTCGGCGTAGGAAAAGTTGCACTCGCATGGGTTGGCATCAACGGCCGCGAAGAGCGGCAGATCGGCGAGGCTGTGATGGAACAGTTTGGTGACGGATGGCGCGCCGAATGGCTCCATCTGCGGAGCCTGGAGAAGTGGGCGGAGTATCTTCGCTCGATTGAAAAACGCGAAAGAAAGGAGCCCATATATGCGTAGGTTGGTGATCTCCGTTTTGATCTTGCTCGGAGTGTCGGGCGGTGCGCCGCAAAAAGCTGAGGCCGGCGCGTTCGCGACAGAAGTTACCCAGTTGTTGAATCACGCCCAACTCGTTCTGATGTACATCCGGGAGGGACTCCAGTTGGAGAACGAACTCGCGATGTATGCGAACATGCTTCGGAACACCAAGAATCTGTCTCCTCAGACGTTTGGCCAAATCGCAGGTGACATTAGCGCCCTCGCACAAATCGTGCAAGGGGGACAGGCATTGGCTTATTCCCTCGGCAATCTCGATCAGTTGTTCCGTTCGACGTATCCCGGTTACGGGATGAATCCAACGGCTTACTACCAGAACTATCAGAGGTGGTCCCAAACTTCGCTCGATACTACGCTCGGAGCACTCCGTGCCGCTGGTCTGCAAAGCCAACAAATGCAGAGCGAGGAATCGATCATCGGCACGCTTGAATTCATGTCCCAGACCGCGGATGGACAGATGCAAGCGCTGAATGTGCTCGGACAGATCAGCGATCAACAGGTGCAACAACTCATGAAGCTTCGGGAGTTGATGATGGCGGATATGTCGAGCAAGCAGGCTTACCAGGCGGCGATCATCCAGGAACAGGCGGCCGATCAGGCCGCGGCCCAGTGGTTCTTTACCGGCGGACCAGTGACCAGCGACGGAAAGACCTACTTGCCGGGGCTCCAGTGAGGCGTGTCGTGCAGGCTCGAATTCCAAACACGTTAAGGCGCTGGTTGCCACTTATTGGCATCGCCACTCTGCTCGTGCCGGCGCTCTATGCGCAGGCGGGGCCTGGTTTCAACACAACCGTTCCAAGCCAGATCATGGACCAATTCCGCAGCGAGCGCGTTCAATGGACGACCAACGTCTTCATTTACGCAAACACGCTGTTCGGGCTGCTCGCGGTCATCGAATTCGCGTGGAGTTCCGCCGTCATGCTGTTAGAGAAGAGCGACCTTCAGTCCTGGACCTCCGCGCTGATTCGAAAGCTGATGTGGATTGGGGCGTTCTACGCGTTGCTTCTGAATGGCCGGTCGTGGATTCCTGCGATCATTGACAGTTTTACTCAGCTCGGACAGAACGCATCCGGGCTAGGAGCGCTGTCGCCGAGCGGCATATTCACGCAGGGTCTCAGTCTTGCCGGTGCACTGATGGATGGCGCGAGTACCTCGGCCTTCTTCACAAATCCCGGTACGTCACTAGCGCTTGCGTTTGCAGCTCTTCTGATCGTCATTTCTTATACCTTCATCGCCATAAATTTCATCGTCACCTTCGTGGAGAGTTATCTCGTCGTATCGGTGGGGTTCATTTTTCTCGGGTTTGGTGGCAGCAGATGGACGGCTCCGTATACGGAACGCTTCATCGGCTTGGCAGTTTCGATCGGAGTCAAGGTCCTCCTTCTGTACTGTCTGATCGCGGCCGGATTCGACCTTAGCCTGGGCTGGCTCAATGAGGCACAGGGGATCGCAACTTCAGCTCGCCCAGTGATGACGGCTTTCGACGTGATGGGTGGCGCGTTGATCTTCATGATGTGCTGTTGGCAGATTCCGAAGCTATTTGCAGCCGTGATCGGCGGGTCACCCGCCTTGACAGGCGGGGACCTTATTGCCACAGCAGCCGTTCTTGGCAGTGCCGCCTTTGCAGCGGGAGGTGCAGCGGGAAGCGCACTAGCCGGCGCTGGCGCCGCAGCAGCGGGTGCTAGTTCCGCGGCCAGCGCTGGTGGAGCGGGTTCCAGTACGAGAAGTGCGGTTGCCAGTGTGGGATCGTTCGGAGGTGTCTCGGCTGGAGGAAGCTCGCTTTCTCCGCCGTCGTCTCCAGCGCCAGCTTCCGGCGCTGCGCGCCTCCAGCCTGACCCTCCATTCCATAGTTCGGCTCAATCGATGTCGTCGGCGATCTCGTCGATTGGGGGTGAACCGCTGGAAGGTTCCGGGTTTGAAGGTCAGCGGATTCAGCAGGGTTTCGCACCTATGTCAGTGGCGGGGACGGATGAAGGTTCCATGTCGGGACCTGATTGGTCCCGTCCTTCGGCTGTCGTCCAGAGCGGAATGAGCGGCAGCGAAACTGCTCCACCTAACTTAGGTTCCCCAGCCAGCTCGGTTGGCGCGACAGATATCGCATCCATTGGAAGTGCGGGCTTAACAAATCCGCAATCGGCTTCGCTGCCAGGAGGAAAGAACATGCTGAGTCGGGCTGTTGATCAAGTGATGAGAGGCATGCGCTTTAGACTGTTAAGACTTCCATCGGACGCTGCGCCACACAGTACGCCGCCAAGAATTCCAATCGATCACGAGGAATAAAGCCCCATGAACTCTCCCCATAACCCCTATCTGGCCGCTCGCCGCGAATGGGACGAGCGCTACGGCGATCTCATCACTCGGGCCAAGAATTGGCGCTCGATGGCGGTATTCTCTTTGCTGGTCGCCTTGGTCGCAACCGTCGGGATCGTGTGGCTGTCAGCACGGGCGCATGTGGTTCCGTTCGTCGTTCTCGTGGACAATCTTGGACGGCCCGTCGCCTCCGGCGTCGCAGATCAAACTTCTTTGGACGATGATCGGCTGCGACGTTCGAACATCTTCAACTGGGTTGAAAACCTGCGGACCGTCACAACAGACGGCGTGTCACAACGAAAAGCGATTGATCGCGTTTACGCCCAGATCGCAAGCGGCAGCGCGGCTCAGACATTTGTAAGCGACTACTATCGCGGAGACCCACCCTTTAAGCGTGCCGAAACCGAGACGGTCTCCGTCGAAGTGAAATCAATTCTTCCCACCAGCGACCGCACCTATGAAGTCGAATGGGTGGAAACAACGCGGGATCTGTACGGAAGCGTGAAAGCGACGGATCGCTGGAAAGGATACTTCGGTATCGTGCTCAACCCGCCCAAGGACGAGCGCCAGGCTCGCGTCAACCCGCTCGGCGTCTATGTTACGAGCGCGACTTGGGCAAAGGTTCTTTGAAAGGAGTAACAAAATGCAATCAGCACGATTCTTCATCACACTGGCTCTGAGTGCTTTGCTGCCGATACTCGCGGGGCAACCTCCGGCCGAATCAGGGCGCGCCCCGCAACCACCAGTGAGCGTTCCGCCGCTTCTGCAGCAGTACGATTTCGGTGCCCAGTTGCGGACCCTGGAAAATCCCGGCAGCGTATCTCTGGATGTGAAAGCTCAACCAACTACGCCCGGTGGTCGGATTCCTGTTCCGAAGGACTATCATCCGAAGTCGGATATAGCGCTGCCCGCAACCGCGCTAGAAGCCGTACGCGTGAGCGAGAGTTGGCAAGGGGAGAAAAATGCGCCCTCGCCGGGGCCCGACGGACGCGTGATGTATTCGTATGGTGCTGGTCTGCCTACAGTAGTGTGCGCGCCGCTCCGCGTGTGTATGGTTGAGCTGCAAGGTGGTGAAAGGACCGTTGGGGAACCGCACATTGGCGATTCGGTCCGGTGGAACATTTCGCTCGCGATGTACGGTAGCGCGGAGCAGGCCACTCCGGTGATCATCCTCAAACCGCAAATGCCAGGCCTGGACACCAACCTGCTCATTACCACGGATCGGCGAGCGTACTACCTCCGGCTCATCTCAAAGCCAGAGGACTACGTTGCTCGTGTCGCATTTGCATACCCGGAGGATGACACGCGGAAGTGGCAACAGAAGTTGGCGGAGGAGCAGGCTGTCGCCAAACAGCAGAAGCATGCGGCGGAAGTTCCGCCGGCCATCGTCACCGTCGAACAGATGAATTTCGACTACACAGTCCGAGGCGGAGACGAGCACATCCGGCCCGTCCGTGTATTCGACGACGGGATGAAGACCTACATTCAGATGCCGCTGGACCTCCAGCATCGGGAAGCCCCGGTGTTGCTGGTCGTGGGCAAAGACGGCAAAGGCGAGATGACGAACTATCGGGTCAAGGATCAGACCTATATCGTTGACCGTCTCTTCGATCGCGCGAATCTCGTGCTCGGATCGGGCAAGAAGGCTCAACAAGTGGAGATCAGCCATGGACACAAACGATAAACCCAACTCCCAGCCACTCGAAGGACCAACCGGAGAGGTACTAAAGGATACGGCGCCAAGCGGAATCGATCTCCATCCCGAGCCGCAGAAAGCTGTACGCATCAGCCGGCGGGCTGGCATCATGATCGTCTTCCTGATCCTGCTGCTGATGTTGGCATTCGCTTACGGCGGATACCGCAGAGCACTCAACAATCAAAGCGCTGCTCGCGACGCTGGTCTCCCGAAGAGCGTCACTCCCGCCACGCAGGCGGCCTCGGAGTTCATGCAGGCGACTCCCGCGGGCACGGTGCCTATGACGCTGCGACCTCCCGACGGGGCACCTTCCCAACCCGTAACAACGCCTACGTGCGGGGCCGATCCGAAAACCGGGCAGCCCGACCGGTTCAATCCACAAACCGGCCAGCCGTGCGACGGCTTCTCGACGGAACGCGTTGTTGTGCGACAACCGAACACTACGCGAACCCCGCAGGTTGTTGCGCCACCGCAACTGCCACAGGAGACGCCCGAGCAACGCCGAATTGCAGCGGCATACCAGCGAGAGCAGGAAGCGATCCTGGCTCCTACTAGCATTCGCAACTCCGACACTCCATCGCTCCCGACAGCCATGGGACAACCTGGGTCGAACGATCTTTCTCAGGTTGCGTCATCCCTGACTCATGCACTCGGCACGGTTCGGCAAGGTGCTGATCCAGCGCCGACAAATGGACAAGGTCTGCAAAATGACTATGACAGCCAGAACATGCAATCACCCAAAGAAGCATTCCTTGCGGCCAGCCGGAACCGCCAAGCCGACGACTATCTCCGGTCGGCGCGCGAAGCTCCGGTATCCCGCTACGAAATCAAAGCTGGATGGGAGATCCCTGCGGTTCTCGAGCAGTCGCTCAATTCAGATCTGCCAGGCGAGCTGAAGGCGCTGGTGACGTCGAACGTATACGACACGGCTACTGGCCTTTTCCTCTTGATCCCACAGGGATCTCGCCTGATCGGAAAGTATGACTCGCGCATTGCTTACGGCCAAGACGGAGTTCAAGCCGCTTGGAGCCGAATCATCTTTCCTGACGCGACATCGCTGGATCTCGATGGCATGTTAGGAGTCGACTCGCACGGCAACGCCGGACTGCGAGACAAGGTAGACCATCACTATCGGCGTCTGATAGGCTTTACAGTCCTCACAAGCTTGTTCACTGCGGCATTCGACATCTCTCAGCGAACTAACCAAACCACACTCACTTATCCAACGCCCGCCCAGACGGCCGGGAGTGCTGTCGGCCAGGAACTGAGCGAGACAGGCGCTCAGATCACGAGGCGCAACCTCAACGTTCAACCAACGATCAAGGTCCCCGCTGGCTACAAGTTCACTATCCGTGTAAATCGAGACATCTTGTTCGAAACTCCATATCAACCGATTCAATCTGATGAGACGGTTTCGACATCGGCGCGGGCCAAGTGAGGACGTATGGCTAAGCAAATTCAGCTCTGGAAAAGTCTAAAGGCACGTATGCTGATCGCCCTTGCGATTGACGCGCTGGTGGTGCTCCCTATATGGCTTCACAACAGCGAGATGTGGTTTGGAAGACGGATTCCGCTTGGACCGCAACTAGCGTTCGCCGTGCTTGTCGCCATCGCGACATTTATTTATGCGCTCCGGACGCACCTCAGATTCACGAGGGACGCGCAGGAATCGATCATTGCAGCTATTAACGAGCGAGACGCGGGTATTGAGAAAGCGTTGGCTGAGTTCGAGCGGGAGATGGATAATGCTCACACCACGATGCTGTCGTTGGGCGAGAAAGCAATCGCGGAAGCCAAGAAGTGCGTGTCGTCGGTAGAAGAGACGCTAATGGCGACGGGACTGGCGCCATTAGTATCCTGGCAAAATGATGAGGCAACGAGGCCAGGAGAATTCGAGCTTGCGTATCAAGTGCGGGTTGCAATTGACTGCTGGGGATTCCGGCGAAGCTGAACGCTGGTTCCGGAGGGAAGCCGAACGGCATTCCGGGATGATCCCGAACACCATCGGAGCCTAGCGACGCTGGCTTCTCGATTGTGCGCGAAAGTGTTCGGCTTCGTCAAGAGAAACCTGTCCGGAGCGCAGCGGAGGAAGAGCGCTGCTAGCAGAGAAAGGGGTGCGGGGAAAGGGGCGGCAGCCCTTGTCCCCGCCTCAGCACACAGAGGCCCCGGAGCGCGACCAGCGCTCCGGTCATTCAGGGCGAACGGCAAGGACCCAGTTGATAGCTGTGACAAACTCGACGGCGAGCAGAGGTTCACCGCGGAAGGCCGGAGCGTCAGGACACTTGGTGGTGAACCAGTATTCGAAGCCGCGTGACTGGGTGTTCTTCTCTCCGGCTGTGATCATCTCGCCAACGAGGTAGAACCACCCACCGTAAGTAAACTTTCCTTCGTCAGTAGGCCCAAGTTCGTATACCTCTCCTTCTTTGGCGGGATCGATTCCGAGTTGATCGAGCAGCCGCTTGAATGATTCCGGATAAACGGAGTCCCGCTGGGCGGCGAAATTCTGGCAGTAGATGCAGCCGCACTCATCAGCGTCCCCCTTGTCGAGGCTACTGTACACGCGCTGTGTTCTCTCGCGATCGTACCTGATCACTTGATCGCCGACTTGCATTTCTGTAAATGCCATCTTCCATCGAGTTTCCCAGAAGATAATGTCGGGCTGGTATCGGCATCAGCGTTCCGGCTTTCCGCGGCTTTTGCGCATCGAATCGCCTCGCATCTCGATGCGGTGCGCATTGTGAACGAGGCGGTCCAGAATGCCGTCGGCCAGCGTGGGATCGCCGATCTGTTCGTGCCATCGCGAGACCGGCAGTTGGGAAGTCAGGATCGTGGAGCGCACCTGGTAACGGTCTTCGCAGATCTCCCAAAAGTCGCGGCGCTCTGCTTCCGATAGTGGAGCCATCACCCAGTCATCGATCACAAGCACGTCGATGCGAGTCAGCTGGGCCAACAAACCCCGCAAGCTACCATCGGCGCGGGCCATTGCGAGATCCCGGAATAGCGTTTGGGCACGAGTGTACAGCGCCGCGTAGCCATCGCGGCATGCCTTCTGTGCCAGAGCACAGGCAACGAAGCTTTTCCCTACGCCAGTTGGCCCCAGAACGAAAATGTTTTCGTGCGTGCCGACCCAGGCTGATTCTTGCGTTAACGAGCGGATCACACTTTTATCCAGCCCTCGGGCGGTGCGATAGTCGATCTCTTCGACACAAGCGTTCACGCGAAGCTTGGCATTCTTCAGCCGCCGCGAGAGTGCTTGGTTCTCCCGCCAGTTCCACTGCTGATCTACTAACAGGCCGAATCGTTCCAGGAAGCTCAGCTCGCGGGCGGCGGGATCTTGCTCCTGCGCCTTCAGTGCCTCGACCATTCCGAGAAGGCGCATCCCCGCCAGTTTTTCAATCATTGGTTGTTTCAGCATCGCCATCCCCTCACTCGAAGTACTCTGCGCCTCGGATGTTGTCGTGCCGTGGTGATGGTGGCGACGACGACGGAGTGCTCGTGGGAATTACGTCGAGCGAGTTCTTCAGGATCGACTTGACGCTCTGATAACGACACGCTCCAGTGAGCAGTGCCCGGTCCGCCGCAGCTTCCACACGAGCCGGTGAGTATTGATCGGCGAGCCGAATGATGCCCAGGCAAGATCGGTAGCCCATCTCCGGGTGCGGCTTGTCGGCGAGAATGCGTTCAAACAGGCGCGCCGTGTGGGGGCCGATGGTCTGAGCCCAATGCACCATCCGCGACGGTGTCCATTCCAGATGCGCCTGGTGGGACCGCGGCCGATGCTCGGCAATCGTGACGGCATGTCCATGGCCGTGTGCGCGTAGGTGAGACGCCACCCGCTGACTCTTGTGGAAGATCTCGATGATCGTCGGCGTCGAGCGTACTTCCACCAGTTCCTGAACCAGGTTGTAAGGCACGCTGTAGTAGTTCGCATCGAAGGCGATGTGATAGTCGATGTTGACTCGGGCACGAGACCATTCGCTCAGGTCGAAACGCTCCGCCGGGAGCGGACTCATCGCAGGCTTGTCCACCGCCGCAAACTGCGTCGCTCTGGAACCCTCGCGCTTACGGAACGGCCGCAGGTTGATCCGGTCGCGCAGTTCCCGGATCGCTTGGTTCAACTCCTCGATCGAAAAGAACCTTCGATTCCGCAGCGCCGCGATGATCCAACGCTCGGCCAATTGCACACCTGATTCGACTTTGGCCTTGTCCCGAGGCTTGTATGGCCGCGCCGGAACCACCCCGACGCCGTAATGCATGGCCATCTCCTGATAAGTGGGGTTTAGATCAGGATCGTAGCGGCAGGCTTTGGTCACGCCGGTCTTGGTGTTGTCCGGCACTACCAGTTTTGGCACGCACTGGTAGAACTCGAAGGCGCGCACGTGAGCGCCGATCCAGCTTGCCAACTGCTCGTCGGCAGTGGCTTCGGCGTAGGTGTAGGAACTGGCCCCCAACACGGCGACGAACAGATGCGCCTGTTGCACTGGACCACCACGCGGATCATGAATCGGTATCGTTGTTCCGGCCCAATCCACGAACAGCTTTTCGCCGGCCTTGTGCTCCTGCCGCAGCACGACATCCTGTTTCCGCCGCCACCGCTGGTAAAGCTCGCAAAAGCGGCTGTACTGGTAGCCGTCCGGGTTTGCCTGCCGGTACTCTTCCCACAGCAACTGCTGCGTCACGTGTGAATGTTGTTGCCGCTGTCGATGAAGATCGGCGAAGTCGGGCATGGGCAGCACCGTCGGGCGGCTGCGCGGCTGGCCCCCGAACAGCGCGGCCTCAAGCCGCTCATCGTCCCACTCGGGTCCAAGCGGCCAGGTGATCTTGGCAGCCTCGGCCCGCTGCAAGTACTCGTGTGCGGTCCCGAGGCCAATCGAGCAGCTTCGGGCGATCGCTCGCAGCCCCAGGCCTACTTCAAACTTCAATCGAAGAACTTCTTTGATCTTGCGCACGGACAATCTCCTCGCTGGCAAGCTGATCCTCCCTTTCGAGGGGAGGCTGTCTGCCATTGTGTTGTCCAGCGCTACTACGTGCCTGTGGAAATCATTCCGGCGAAGCCGAACACGATTCCGGGATCGGTCTGAAACTGTTCGGCTTCATCCCGGAACCGGTGTTCACCTTCATCCCGGAATCCTGTTCGAGATCATCTCGGAACACCGTTCGGAATCATCCCGGAATCGCGTTCATCTTGCCCCGGAATCCCCAGCGCTGGCGGCACAGCGGGGAGTGACGCCGGGGGAATGCGTGCGGGACTTGGTTCTGGGCGCGTTCGGGGAATCGAAGCCGGAAGCGACGCCCACCGAGCAAGCTCTACTTTCCGAAGTCCTCGCGCCGAGGACGATTCTCATCAACACAATTTACGATCTGGCGAGCGGCGAAGGCATGACGCCGGAGCGGATGGAGAAGCTCATCGCTAAGGCCGACGCCGGGAAACTGGACAGGGCGCTGGAACGTCTCAAAGAGACTACCGCCCCTCGAAGCGGCGGCAGCAATCCGAGGTGAGTATGAACGGAATGTGGTCCTCGTCGCGGCCGAAAGGCTGGCCGAGGCATGGTTTCCAAAAGCGCGGCGGGGCGATCTTCTTCGGCTTCGTCGCCACGTTCGCCGCCTGGTTCATCCAGTGGCAATACCAGTGGGGCGGGATGCAGCGCTACTATCTGGCGCACTACGTGGTCAGCAGCGCGGGATGGTTCAACAAATATCTGGTGCTGCACACGGTGGACCGGCGCGGGAAGTGGCACTCGACGATTCCCGATGAAGTGGTTCCGGTCCAGATGGCGACGTACACGCACGGCGTGATTCCGTTCCGTTTGTCGGACGCTGCGATCAAGACGGGCGCGGTGAAACTGGCCAATCCGTCGATCGCGGTGGCTAAGATGCGGTTCGCGGCGTTCTGCGGGAGTGGCTTTATAACGGGCAAACGCTAACGGAGCTGGCGAGGCCGGGAGGGCACCAGCTACGCCTACGATTGCTACGATGGATTGGGACGGTTGCTGCATGGTTCGCAGACCACCAACTCGCAGAATTACCCGTTCACTTACGTGTACAATGCCGCGGGATCGGTCACTTCGATGACGTATCCATCCGGCCGGAAGGTGACGTATGCTTATGACACCGACAATCGGACGACGATGGTGTCGAACGCGGCTGTAAGCCCCAACTTCAATTACGGCACGGTGCCGACTCCCACCGGCTACGCTACCAATGGCTCGATCACGAGTCTGACTTTGGGAAACAACGTGGTGGAAACAACCACTTTCAACCCTCGGTTCCAGCCGACCGACATTAACGCGGCGCTCGGAACCACCACTTTACTCGATCTGTCTTACTTCTACTGCACTCCGCCGCTGCATACGGCCTGTACCAACAACAACGGGAATGTGCAGAGCCAGGCGATCACGCGCGGAAGTCAAATCTGGACCCAGACGTACGGCTATACGGACGGAGTAAACCGCCTGAATAGTGCTGGGGAAACCGGGCCGGGGACCAGTTGGACAGAGTCTTACAACTACGACAATGTGGGCAATCGATCGGTTGCCACTCCTGTAGAGCTATCGAATGAAATTCCTCAGGCGCAGTCCTGGTACACGGCAAATAGCGTGACGAACAACCGGGTCATCGCCTGGACTTACGACAACGCAGGGAACATCCAGTCCATTCCGTTGATCGGGCGAAGCTCCACGTACGACGCGGAGAACCGGCAGAAGTCGGTGACAGTGAACGGGGTCGCGAGCAACTACACGTACGACAGCGACGGTCACCGGATTACGAAATCGGTTGGAGGCGCCGCCGCCACGACGTACGTCTACGACCCGAATGGACAACTGGCAGCTGAATACGGAACGGCGACTGACCCAGACGGCGGAACGCGTTTCTTGGATGCCGACGCGTTGGGAACCACGCGCCTGAAGGCAGACGCGAGTGCAACCATCCTCAATTGTTACGACTTCTTGCCCTTTGGCCAGGAATTGCTGGCGGGTGCGGACGGACGCCAGCCGATACCGGCGGGAAGCACGGGAGCTTTGCCTGCCTGCTTTGCTTCTCCTTCTGATGACTTCAATCTGAAGTTCACCGGCAAAGAACGCGACGCCGAGTCGGGATTGGATTACTTCGGCGCACGGTACATGTCGTCGGCGCAGGGAAGGTTCACTAGCCCAGATCCATTCGGCGCAGGTGCAGCGCGTCTACAAGACCCGCAAAGCTGGAATCTCTATGCCTACGTGAGGAACAACCCACTCCTCTATGTAGACTCCGACGGCCACAATTGGACGATTTGTGACGCCGATGGCAAGAACTGCCGTAATCTCTCGGATCAGCAGTATAACGACTATCTGAAGTCTATTCAGGGCACAAACATAACAGTTGGGGCGGGCGGGACCATCACTTACCGAAATTCAGATGGAAGCTATACGAATATTGGGACGGCGTCATACTACAACGAACGCGCAGAGAATGCCGGTGCATTCTTAAACTTTGCCAGCACCACTCTCGCGTTCAACTATGTCAGCGAGCTTCTGGGCCCGGTAATTGGCGCATTCAGAGCGGGGAGTGGATTCGTAAAGCTCGGTCTGGAGGGGGCTGCCGAGGCCGCGAATACAAGGGCATTGGTTGCGGAATTATCTCTGCTTAAACCAAACGTCACCAATCCAAAGCTAAAGGCCATAGTGGACGAGTTGTTTCAGGAGACGGACAAACTGCCAGGAGGAACGGCTGGCGCGGTTAGGTGGGAACAGAGGACGGGGGACCTCCTTTCGCCCGCTGGCCACACCCAGGAGGCCGGCGAACTGATTACGCAACTGAATAACTTCCTGAAGAACAACGCTGGAATCAGTGCGAACGACCAAGCTGTGGCGAAAGAACTGATCGGCGACTTACAAAGAGCGCTGAGCGGAAAATGACTACGAGTGTAAACGAACGAAATCTGATCGAGGAGCTGAGAAAGAGCTTTCCGGAGCTAGAAGCAGCCTACATAGCCGAGGAGGAAAAATGGCATGGAGAAAAGGTGCCTAGTAACTACGACGTCCTCGGATTCGTATTTAAGCCTCGATTCAAAGTCGAGGTTGAAATGGGCGCGGTTACCGATTTCTTAATGCGCTCGGCAGCATTTTTCGAACGAGTCGCCAAATCTGGAGATATCGAAGCCATCAACGTGGTATGGATTAAGATTTTCGAATGGTTACTCACACGGCCCGACGGATTGAAGTTGCTGTGGCCTATCCTGGGCGAGACCACAAAAGCCCTGATTAAGGATGCAGCTACCCGCTGGAATAGTTTGGCGAGTTTGCCAGAGTAGGCCGCCCAAATGCCCGCACGCCGGATCAGCGAGTTACCGGCCAGCATCCAAAACGGGAGCGAGAAGCCGCCGATGGCGGCTGGAGAAGGGGTGACACATCACCCCGCGCGGGCGCTTCGCTGCTTGGCGGCACCGAGCGAGACCAAGGAATTTACGAGCCGGATGACGGCTTTCTGATCGCGCTCGGGTAAAGTGGCGACCATCTGAAATCTCTTCCATAGACGTCGCGACTCCGTGTCATCGTGGATGCGCTTCGTCCAGCTTTTGTCCCGGTTTTGTCCACTTCCTGTTCACCCTCAGCTCGCAGTCCGGGGTAGCCATGGGAAGCACATTTCAAGACGTTTTGAATAGTACGAAAACGGGACGGTCGCGCTTAGAGCCCTATGGCGAGCTCGTGGACGAATTGCGGCGGCACGGTTTGACCTGTCGCGACATTGCGGCCGTCCTTGCGCAGAAGTGCCAGTTTTAGACTTCGAAAAGCGCGGTCGACAATTTTGTGCGAGCACGAGCGCGAAGGTGCAGAAATGCCGCTCGCCGATTCTCGCGATCTGTAGCGATGCCGCCTCCGGCTGTCCCCAATCCTGCGACTCAGTATTCCGGGCAGGGAACGAGTGACGAAGAAGTCCGGCAGAGAATCGCCGCGCTGAAAGCTCGTAAGCCGACCACAACATCGCCTGACAAGGGCTTCTACTTCGACCCAACCGAACTGCTCCGGCTCATAGATCCGGGAAAGAAGTTCATAGACGGCTAGTTCAGCGGCGAAGTTGAGGGAGAGCGTGGAACCACGCCAACCGACCTGATCCGCCCCGGCGCGGCGGCCTTGCATCCGGCCGCGAGCCAATAATGGGCGTAATGCTACGAAGCACTCTTTGCACGAAATTGTTATCCTCATGCGGAGAGACCAGCTCCACACGGGGCGCTGGGTGGTCACGACCTCTATAGTCGATGAAGCGCGGGTCGTCTTCATCCGTTATCCAGCTCTGGGCGATGAGCTATCCTTTGCCAAAATGCCGGCCGCGAAATGCTGGACGCGGGAATTCATGATTTCGTAGCTGATGGCCCCGTAAGCTATGAGCCATCCCCGCTGGGGGCGACAAAGTAAGATTGCCGAGACCCCAGCATTCCTCGAACGACGCTCCGTGCGATAATGCGCGATATCGACCCAGAGTGGTTGTGGATACTGCATTTTAGATTGGATATTCAGGGCAATTTGAAAGAGGAAATCGACGCTTCTGTCAATTTGCGTAATGATGACCCAAGTATTGACGCTTACGATCTTTTCCTGCGCTTTGGCCTGGAGTGCCGCAGCAGGTGAAATCCGCTTGGTTGCAACGCCCAATCCGGCTGGTCTGTCCGTCCCTGTGACGTTGACAGCAGATGTTGGAGCTGGAGCGACCGGGCGCATTACGTTCTACAGGGACACGACGATTCTCGGCGTGGGCGACACCGTCGACGGTCAGGCTGCTTTTACGACCTCGGTGCTACCGGCGGGATCGGGAACCTTCTGGGCGTATTACGGCGGCGATGCTAAACACGCTGCCGCTCGCTCAAATCTTGTGGCGCACACCGTAGCTGCGGCACCTTCCCTCGGTCTGTATTCAGTGGTCAGCTACAACGGCTCGTCCTCAGAACCGTCGATTGCAACAGGCGATTTTAATAACGATGGCGTGCCAGATGTCGTGGTTGGCGGCGGCGGCTCCGGAACGCTCGACCTGTACCTAGCCAACGGCGATGGGACGTTTGGTCCGGCCCGCGTCGGTTACCTGTGGGACTGTACAAGCGCTTTGAAGGTCATCACTGGCGATTTTAATAACGACGGCAATCTCGACCTGGCACTCGAAGGCTTTATCCAAGTCAGCCCCGTTAACGCCCCGGTGTGTGTCAGCGAATACGGCTTCGAAGTGCTCCTCGGTGACGGTAAGGGAAATTTCCTACCTGGAGCCGCCTACACTTATAGCAACCAGGCCGATGCCGCTCAAGGGCTAGTGACCGCAGATTTTAACAATGACGGAAAACTCGATTTAGCCGGTAGTGTCGCCAACACGGGTGTTGCGATTATTCTCGGCAACGGTAACGGAACGTTCGGGCCTGTGGTGACCTACCACTCCGGAGTTCCCTCCATTGGGTCCCAAATCCCGACACTGGCGGTCGGAGACTTCAATGGAGACGGTAATGCCGATCTCATAGAAGCGCTGTACGCAAACTCTGTCGCTGTGTTGTTGGGCAATGGCGACGGCACTCTTCGACCACCGCTGGAGCGCACGGTGAACACCACCGCCTTTCTGAATCCCAGTTCGGTAGCCGTCGGCGATTTCAACGGGGATGGCAAGCTGGACGCTGTCATTACTGGTTTGGTCAACGTTAGCGGGAGCGCAGTCCAGGCGGGTCTGGCTGATTACTCAGCCACCGTTCTGCTAGGAAACGGCGACGGGACTTTTGGCCAAAGCATGACGTATGAGCTGCCCGAGAATGGCAGCATAGCCGTCGCCGATATGAATGGCGATGGCAAGCCCGATGTGATTCTTGCTGCCATCAACGCAGTGGTAGTCGCCCTCGGCGATGGGACAGGGGCACTTGGTCCGCCCGCTATTTATCCGTATGGGAATTGTACGGCAGTCGCGGTAGCGGATTTCAGCCGAGATGGCACGAACGATGTTGCGTGCGCCCGCGAAAGCCAATTGGGAATATTTCTTGGCGGCGCGCCTTCCGGTCTGACTATCACTCAAAGCCACATTGGCAATTTCACCGCGGGCGAAACAGGGCTGACATATACACTCAGCGTAACTAACGCGGGATCGGCGCCGAGTTGGGGAACGGTGAGAGTAACCGATGCACTCCCAGAGGGCCTGACCGCAACCTCTTTGGTGGGAGCCGGTTGGACCTGCGACCTTGCCAGCGTTACATGTACTGGACCCGGGGAGCTCGCAGCTGGAGCTTGCCTATCCTCCAATCACACTCAACGCGAACGTCGGCACTGGTGTTTCAGGTAACGCGACGAACAACGCCACCGTGATTACCGACGGCGGCGCCAGTACGTCTGCCAGCTCTTCCAGTGACGCAGAATTCTTTCGTTCGGCGACGAAGACGACACTGTCGGTGACACCGAATCCCGCGATGGCGGGGCAGGCGGTGACCTTGACTTCCATGGTGACACCCGGTGTCAATGGAAATGTTGTTTTCACCAGTGATGGCGCAGCCTTGGGTGAAGCGTCAATTCAAAACGGCCAAGCTAGCCTGACGACGACTCAGCTACCAAATGGGAATCTTCTGTTGCGCGCACAGTTTGTCGGGGATTCAACCCACGGGCCAAGCGGCGGGACGGCGAAGTTGACCGTAAGCGCGAAAGCGACTAGCAACGGATTTGTATCAGCCAATAGCGTCAGCCTCAATGGCAGCCAAAGCCCGGCGTGGATCGCGGTAGGAGATTTCGACCGCGACGGAAATGCCGACATCGCAACCGTGAATTCCGGGACCAACGATGTCAGCGTGCTGTTGGGCAAGGGCGATGGAACATTCCAGACGGCGGTGAGTTATCCGCTAGCCCTCACGCAGGAACAGTACGCGTCGTGGATTCAAGTAGCCGATTTCAACGGCGACGGCATTCCGGACCTGCTGGTGACCGGAGTGAATAATGCGAATGCCGGCGCAGTTTCCGTGCTCCTGGGCAAGGGGGACGGCACATTCCGAATCCTGCCGCCGCAGGTTGCCAGCCAGAATCCGATTACGATTCCCACGATTGCGGATTTCAATCTGGATGGAAAACTCGATTTGATTTGTGGAGCGAACGGCGCCGGCGTGGTTCTACTCGGCAACGGTGACGGCACCTTCCAGGCGCCTACGAAGCTATCCACACCCTTCGGCAACGCCGGAGCCGCCGCGGACCTGAACGGAGACGGTATCCCGGATTTCGTTACCGGCGGACTCTCTGTGTCGCTCGGGAATGGCGACGGGACCTTCCAGTCCCCTATCAGTTACACCTCAGGCGGCGCCATCGATGCTCGCGATTTCGTAATCGCCGATTTCGATGGCGACGGCATACCGGACATCGTCTCGAATACGCTTGGGTTTCCTATCGGCCTCGCTTTCTGGAAGGGAAACGGCGACGGCACTCTTCGGTCGCCGGTGGTGACTACAGCACCATTTGAGAACACCCTCCTGGTAGGCGATTTCAACGGCGACGGAATTCCGGATATGGCCGGTCCGGGAATCAACATCTACTTCGGGAACGGCGACGGGACGTTTCAAAGCGCCTTCCCTATCGCATTGCCCTATCCAATGGTGGTCGCGTCGGGCGATTTCAATGGCGACGGCCGGCCTGATTTTGCGGTCGCACTGACGCCGAGCAACTCCATCGCGATCGTGCTCGGCCAGTTTGCCGGGCTGGCCATCCAGGTGACGCACACGGCGGTCTTTACGGCCGGCGAGAACGGAGCTACGTACCAGATCTCGGTGAGTAATCCCTCGGCGACTCCCAGCTCAGGGACTGTGACGGTGACCGATTTTCTGCCCGATGGTTTAGCTGTTGTCTCCATGAGTGGAACGGGGTGGACATGTCCAGGTATATCGCTCATCTGCACACGTTCGGACGTGTTACCTGCTCATGGATCCTACCCTCCCATCACGTTGACGGTCAATGTCTCGGCGGGTGCGGGAGTGCCTTTCGCGACCAACAGCGCGACGGTGGTGGTGGGCGGCAACACAACCGTTGGCTACGATAAGACTGCGATCAACGCGCTCTATATTTCCGGGCTCGCCAATGCCGCGAGTTATGCCACGGCCGGATTCGCCCCCAACACAATTGTGTCGGCTTATGGCGACTTTCCAGGATGCACTGGCACTGCGCAGGTTCAGTTGGGCGGCATCCAAAGCGAAGTGCTGTACACCTCTCCCCGACAGATCAACTTCGTTGTACCGGGCACCGCGATGCCAAATGCTGCGTCCACTCTGACAATCTCCTGTGCCGGACTCTCCTCGCTCCCGATCAACGTCAACATCGCCGCTGAAACACCCGCGATCTTCACCACTACCGAAACCGGCGTCGGGCAGGCCGCGGTAGTTAATCAGGACGGCACAGTAAACAGCACATCAACTGCCGGCAGCATCGTTTCCGTCTATGGGACGGGCTTCGGAGCCTATTCGCCGGCAGGGTCGGACGGGTTGAGACACCTGGCGAATACAGTCACAGCTCAGATCGGCAACATTGTCTCGACCGTCACTTACGCTGGAGAAGCTCCAGGCTATACAACAGGGTTGCAGCAGATCAACATAGAGATCCCCGCCATCCTTGATCCAACTGAGCTACAAGTACCTCTGGTCTTGACACTCCCACAAACGCCATTCGCGAACACTCAGGCTGGCGTGACGTTAGCTCTGAAGCCGTTTTGAGCGACTTGCATTCGATAGGGGAGCGTTTCCCACGGAACGCTAAGAACCCAACAATTTGCGGTTCATCACGTGCAATTTTTATTGATCATAACCGAGAGAACGGGCGCCAGTATCGAGGCTGTAGCATTTGTCTCGATAGGGGATTCCGGATTTTCGCTGCTGTCTACGAGGGTTCACCAGAATCAGCCAGCCCCGTCGGAATGTAGATTCCACGAACGTCGCCTTACCGCGATCGGGTCCGTTAACCCACGCCCGTTTAACGCGCTGTCGCCATTGGGTGTGAACCCTCAAGATACGATGATCTGGTGGGCTCCCGGCCACAACCTCTGGCAGAACCGTTCCTCTCGCAGAGTCTGGCCTTTCGTTTGATCGCGAGAGCGAGCTCATCCGACTCGCCAAAACCGAGCTAAAGTGCGGCTCTGAGAGCAGGATTCTGGTGCGAAATCGTCGGTCCGACAATTGACCGACAAACGAATGACCTTGGCCGACGCATCAGGTGGCGTCGCGCCAGCAACATGCAATACAAAATCGACGGTAGCGTCAGACGTTCCTTTATGTTCCACTACCCATTGTTTGTTGTCTCTCCTGCTGTTGAAATATGTCGAAGAATGTCGAACGGCCCATCGCGCTGTCGAAATTCGTTGAATTATGTCGAAACCCTACGCAAACTATTGATGCGATGGCGAAAGGCAAGGAATACACAAAAGCTGAGTAACAAGGGATCACCGAGACCCGAAACCGCCTCGTACAACGGCGCGGGAAAAAGCCGGCCACCAAAGCTAGTCAGCTACGGGCTCTGTGGCCTGAGATCCGAGCTGCCAAAGCCGAAGGCAAAGTCTGGCGACGATCCGCCAGTGGCTCGAAGAGTAGGCCGGAAATCGTCACCACTGTCCAAAGCCCAGGGCCCGATTTCACCCGCACTCGGCGGAAAGAACAAGCGATTCCCGCCGCACCGGCTCCGCTGGCCGAAGCCGAAACTTCAGTCATCATCGTTCGCCATGTTTCACCAACTCCTGCATTGCCAGCCTTGAATCGGCGCCCATCGATTGGCCGGTGCTCTTCAACAATCGTGCGTGGCGACCTTGCCTCTGGCGGCGGCTTCCAACGCGTGTATGTCCGGCCCGGGAGTACAAGTCGACAGAATCTTGGCGAGACAGTCTAGCAACGCTAACACCGTTTGCTGAGATCGTCCCGGTACCAAAAGCTCTTACCTGCTCAATACTGGCGACCAGCCGCTCCTCTGCCGTGACCAGCTTTTCTTTCTGCCCGGATAGTTCCTGTTCCTCCGTCTAGCGAATAAACGCAGTTGGGGTCGAGAAGCCACGCCTCCGGTTCGGCTCTTGCATGCGTTTGTCCGTCGTCTCAGAGAATCGAATCGCTCGCTGCGCCATATCGGACCCCTCACTTGATAAGGAAACGACGAGGCCCCTTCGGGATGGCAAAATCGCAGGAATCGGCAGCGCATCCCGATTGGGATGCGTTTTGCCTGAAATGCATCCCGCAAGAAGTGCAAGAGCAGCAACGGCAAAACAGCCAAAACGCGCAGCGGCGTATCCCAACCCTTATGTTCCACTACGCATTTTTGGTTGCCTGGGAGCCGTTTTCCGGGAGGCCATTGTTGCAAACTGATGCACTTCGATCACAAACTGATGCGCACGAAGTGGCGAACCGCAGATGGATACATTTTGATCACAATCGGTTGCAGTCTGTTGCACATCGAAGAAAAACGAAATTCTACCGTCCCGCACCCCCTCCGCCATTTCCTTTATAGGGTGACGGAGCAACACAGGCCAAGTCGATGGACTCTACTCCGAGATCGCGCCGAAGAAGTACATTTGCGCTCCCACCTCGCGGTTCAACCCACGCGCACTCGGGAAGGGTCGTGGAGCGATCGCGCTACCGTGGAAAGCCGTAATTGGCCGGGCTTTGCCGCAAATCATCGTTATGTCGCAAGTTATCGCATTCTGTCGTAAAACGTGGTCGGCGTCTGGCAGGAAGTCGGAAAGAGACGCGAACAAAAGTTTTCTTTTGCCGTCCCGAGACCGCCTCGCCATTTCCTTATTAATTGAGGGAGCAAGTGCAGGCAAAGTCGATGGAGTTAGAGCCGACGGATGAGTGAATTGATGGCGAAGCGACCAGTCGCGGAGGAACCTCAGAAGACAATCGGGAAGAAAGCCTTGTCCTGCTCTGAACGAACCGCTCGCGACGGTATGGAAGCCCTCTGCGCGCACCCCTTAAGCGACTCAGAATGGGTTCGTCATTCAAAGCGCCTCACCGAATTCGTCCGGCTCCTATACCGATGGGATGCCGAGCAGCGTGCCTCCGCAAAATGCGCGAAGATGGAATCCAAGAACGACCAGGAAAGGGTGGCCTGAAGGACAGTAAAACATGCTTCAGAACGGATCAACACCGAAGCCGCAGTGGGCAGTGATCTATGCACGAGTGAGCAGCAAGGAACAGGAGGTCGAAGGCTTCTCGATACCGGCCCAGTTGGACCTGCTCCGCGATTACGCACGCAAGCAAGGCATGAAAGCGGTCCAAGAGTTTGTCGATGTGGAATCAGCCAGTACCAGCGGCCGCACTGGGTTCGGCCAGATGCTCGCGTTTTTGAAGAAGAACCGTAGCAAGTGCCAAACGATCCTGGTGGAGAAAACGGACCGGCTTTACCGGAACGTTCCGGACTATGCCACCGTCGATGAGCTCGGCGTCACGATCCACTTCGTCAAGGACGGCACGATCCTGTCGCCGGACTCCAAGTCTTCAGAGCAGTTCATTCACGGCATCAAGGTTCTGATGGCCCGGAACTACTCGCAAAACTTGGGCGAGGAAACGCTGAAGGGAATGCTGCAGAAGGCCAAGAGCGGCCTTTATCCGAGCAATGCACCGGCGGGTTATCGGAACGTGGAAGGGGCGGACGGAAGGCGCATCATTGTGCCGGACAACAATGCCCCAACGATTACGCGTCTGTTTGAGGAATTCGCCACGGGCCGGTATTCCCTGAAGACTCTTGCAGCCACGGCGAGAGTGGAAGGCTGGACAGTTGGAGGTCGTCGGCTGCATCGAAGCACTCTGCATTTGATTCTTCGCAAGCGCATCTACACCGGTGATTTTGACTGGGACGGCGTCACCTACCACGGCAAGCATGAAGCTCTGGTAAGCCAAGAGGTGTGGGACGGGGTTCAAGCCCTATTGGATCGACGCGCCGAAACAAAACAGCATCGGATCAAGCACGACTTTGCCTTCACGGGGTTCATCCGCTGCGGGCATTGCGGGTGCGGTTTGGTCGGCGAGTTGAAGAAGCAAAAATACGTCTACTACCATTGCACCGGGCATCGCGGCAAATGTGAGGAGCCCTATGCGCGGGAGGAAGTGATGCAAGACCAGTTCGCCGCCGCACTCCAGGAATTAGTAATCCCGCCATCAATTTTGCAGTGGCTCCAGGAATCCGTTTCCGAATCTGATCTCAATGAACAGGCCGCCCGAGAGCGGGAAGTGAAGCGATTGGAGGAACAACACCGAAGGCTCCTGTCGAAACTTGATGTCCTCTACGACGATCGGTTGGAAGGCCGCATCAGCCCCGAGATGTACGACCGAAAGGCGCTGGATTGCCAGAACCAGGCAACGACACTTGCGCGCCGGATCGAGGAGATACGCGCTGGCGCAGCGGCACCAGCGCAGGGCGCTATCGACATGATGGAGCTAACCAGCCGTACAGCAGAATTGTTCTTGATTCAGCCACCGCACGAGAAGCAGGCATTCCTCAGACTGGTTCTCAAGTCAGCGGCCTGGCGGCATGGCGAGTTGCAAACCCAGTTCGAAGAGCCTTTTGAGAATTTGAGGCGTTCGAACCAGCTAAGCCGAAGGAAAGATACGGAGATCGTAGCGGGAGATAGCCCAAACGGAATCTGGCTCCTCAGGTAGGACTCGAACCTACAACCCTTCGGTTAACAGCCGAATGCTCTACCATTGAGCTACTGAGGAACACGGGCAGGCAACTAACTTCCCATTCATTACACCATCCTGTTTTTGCGCTGTCAAATTTCGCCCGCTTGCTAAACTGGTACTCTCTCCATGGAATTGGAAAAAGCATACGAGCCGCAGCGCTTTGAGCCCCATTGGGCCGAGTGGTGGGTGGAGTCCGGCATCTTCCACGCCGATCCGCTCGCTCCTGGACCGCGCTTTTCTCTCGCCGTTCCTCCGCCCAACGTCACCGGATCGCTGCACATCGGCCACATGCTCGATCACACCGTGATCGACACTGCTACGCGCTGGCATCGTATGCGCGGCGACAACACCTTGTTTTTGCCAGGTACCGACCACGCGGGCATCGCTACGCAGATGCTGGTGGAGCGCAGCCTGGCCACCGAAGGACTCACGCGCCAGCAGCTAAACCGCGAGGAATTCGTGCGCCGCGTTTGGGAGTGGAAGGAGAAATACGGCAACCGCATCACATCCCAGATGAAGCGCATCGGCGATAGCTGCGATTGGAGCCGTGAGCGGTTCACCCTGAATCCCGATCTTTCGCGCGCCGTGCTGGAAGCCTTTGTGCGCCTCTACGAACGCGGCCTCATCTATCGCGGCACTTACATGGTCAACTGGTGCCCGCGCTGCTCTACCGCGCTTTCGGATCTCGAGGTGAAGCACGATGATACGCAGGGCAGCTTGTGGCATATCCGCTATCCCGTGAACGGCAGCGACCGCTACCTGATCGTGGCCACCACGCGTCCGGAAACAATGCTCGGCGACACCGCGGTGGCTGTGAATCCGGCCGATCCGCGCTATCAGGATCTGGCCGGGCAAACGGTCACACTGCCGCTGATGAATCGGCCGATCCCGATCATCTTCGATGAAATTGCCGACCCACAGTTCGGCACCGGCGTAGTAAAAGTGACCCCCGCGCACGATCCCAACGATCTGGAAGCAGGGAAGCGCCACAACCTGGCGCAGATCAAGGTGATTGGCGAAGACGCGCACATGACCCCCGACGCTGGCCCGTACGCGGGGCTGGATCGTTTCGAAGCCCGCAAGCGGATTGTCGCCGATCTGGAAGCACAGGGCCTGCTCGAAAAAGTGGAGCCCTACGCGCTCGCGCTCAGCAAGTGCGATCGTTGCGGGACCATCGTGGAGCCGCTCATCTCCACGCAGTGGTTCGTGAAAACCAAGCCCCTGGCGGAAAGGGCCATGGCTGCGGTGAATGAAGGCCGCATACAGTTCGTGCCCGACAACTGGAACAAGACATTCTTCAATTGGATGGAGAACATCCGCGACTGGTGCATTTCGCGCCAGCTCTGGTGGGGCCATCGGATACCAGCCTGGCATTGCGGTAAATGCCAGAAGATCACTGTGGCTCGTGAAGCGCCGGCGGCTTGTCCCAATTGCCAATCGACGGACCTGACACAGGATCCCGATGTGCTCGATACCTGGTTCAGCTCCAGCCTTTGGCCTTTTTCCACGCTCGGCTGGCCCGCAGACACCGACGATCTGCGCACGTATTATCCAACCAGCCTGATGATTACCGGCTTCGACATCCTGTTCTTCTGGGTGGCGCGCATGATGATGATGGGCATTGAGCTTACCGGCGACGTGCCGTTTCGCCAGGTGCATATGCACGGGCTGGTGCGCGATCCCTACCGGAAGAAAATGTCGAAGACCAAGGGCAACGTGGTGGACCCGCTCGACATCAACGATAAGTACGGCACCGACGCCTGCCGTCTGTGGCTGCTCATGGCCGCGGCGCCCGGCACCGACATCACCTACAACGAAGACAAGCTCGCCTCGGCGCGACAGTTCGCGAACAAGTTGTGGAACGCCGCGCGCCTGTTGCTGATGAATATGGAGAGCGCCGGAATTGAGCCTGCGCTGCCCGAACCGGGTCGGCTTGAGACTCTCGAGGATCGATGGATCTTCAGCCGGCTGAGCCGTACCGCCGAATCGGTGAACCGCGCGCTGGAGCAGCATCGTTATCACGAAGTGGCGGAGGAACTGTGGCAATTCTTCTGGCATGATTTTTGCGATTGGTATCTGGAGATCAAGAAGCTGCGCTTGTCGCCGAACTCCGGCCTGACCAACGATTGGAAAAATCTGCTGGCCGTGTTCAGCACCTATCTCCGGTTGCAGCATCCCATCCTGCCGTTTATCACGGAGGAATTGTGGCATCGTTTCGGGCAGAGCACATCCATCGCGCTGGCACGCTATCCGCAGGCGGGCGCGATTGATGACGAGCCGGCAACCATGCACGAGATGGCCGTGTTGCAGGAGATAATTACAGCCGCACGGAAACTGAGGGCCGACCGCGGCGTCGACAGGAAGAAGGAGCTCACGGGCGTTCTATATTATCGGGACGAAGTAGAAACCCTGGAACTGCACGTGATTAACAGGCTTGCCAACGTTAATATCGAGGTCCGAGGCGGAACCGCGCCGGCGCTTAATGGAGCGGCGCGCTCCACTAAACAGTTTGATCTCATTCTTGACCTCCCTGAGGTGGACCCGGAAGGTGAGCGTGTGCGCTTGAAGAAGGAAATTGCTCAGCTGCAAAAGCTCATCGCCGATAAAGATCGTCAGCTCTCGGACGAAAAGTTCCGTCGCGGCGCTCCGGAACATGTGTGGTTTTCGTTGACCCTGAAGCGAAAAGAATACGTGGCGCAGCTCGAAAAAAATCGCGATATGCTGGATCAGCTCTGACCAGCCCATGCTCTTCAATCTCGCTGCCGTACGATCGCAAATGACGCGATCGCAATATCCCGATCGCCATATCGAGTGGCACGAAGTGGTGGAGTCCACCATGACGGAGGCCAGCCAGTTAGCCGCGGCTGGTGCGCCATCCGGCACGGTGGTGGGCGCCGAAGAGCAGACCGCCGGACAAGGACGGCACGGACGGTCCTGGCATTCCGAAGCCGCCTTAGGCCTCTATCTCTCCATTATCCTGCGACGCCAATACACGCCGGCCACGTTACCGGTGGTCACGCTCGCGCTCGGCTTGGCGGCGCAGGAAGCGATCCTCAAATACACCGATCTGGCATGCGATCTGCGCTGGCCGAACGACGTGCTGATCCAGAACAAGAAGTGTGCGGGCATTCTCACGCAGCTCGAGTCTTCCACCCACTCATCGGCTATCATTGCAGGCATCGGCATCAACGTGAATCATTCGTCTTTCCCCGTCGAACTCGGCTCCATCGCCACTTCCTTGCGCGCCGCCAGCGGCAGCGTCCACTCGCGTGAGCGCCTGCTGGTGGAATTGCTCGGGAGCGTCGATACCTATTGCGACCTGCTGGAAACTCAGGGCCGCGGAGCCATCATAGAAGCTTTCACTCGCGCGTCCAGCTACGTCACCGGCCGGCGCGTTTGCGTGGATCAGGATGGCGTCGTGCTGCACGGCACCACCGCCGGCCTGAACGATTCCGGCTTCCTGATGCTGCGCAATGACGACGGGACCGCGAGCGTGATCGTCGCGGGAGGTGTGCGCGCATGCTCTTAGCCTTGGACGCGGGCAACAGCAACATCACCATCGGCGCGTTTGAAGAAACTACGCTCATAGGCCGCTGGCGGCTTCGCACCATTCACGAACAGACCGCCGACGAATGGGGTGTGCTGATGCGCAATCTGTTCGCCCTGGCCTCGCTCGATCTGGCGCGCGTGGACGGCATCATCATTGCCAGCGTCGTGCCCACGCTGGATGCGCCCCTGCATGCCATGGCGCAGCGTTATTTTCATACCACGCCGCTCTTCGTCACGCCCGAGACCGACATCGGATTGAAAGTGCTTTATGACAATCCGCGCGAGGTGGGCGCGGACCGCGTGGTGAACGGAGTAGCCGCCTTTCATCGCTACGGCGGCCCTTCGGTGGTGGTGGATCTCGGAACAACAATCAACTTCGATATTGTTTCAGCCGACGCCGAGTACCTGGGCGGCATGATCTGCCCCGGCATCGGCATGTCGATTACCGGCCTCTTCGCCAAGACCGCGCGCTTGCCCATGGTGGATCTGCGCGAGCCCGATCGCCTGATCGGCAAGACCACGGTGAAAAGCATCCAATCCGGGCTGTACTATGGATTCGCCGGCCTGATTGACGGAATCGTCGGTCGCGTTGCCGACGAACTCGGCAGCCACACCAAGGTAATTGCCACCGGCGGCCAAGCCCAGCTGATCGCTCGCGCGGCGCGCTCCATTCATGAGATCAACGAAGACCTGACGCTGGAAGGTCTGGAAATCATATGGCGCCGGAATCGGAAAAAGTAGAAGAGGGCGCCTGGCCGTCCAACTACTTTAACTATTTCACCGAAGTGGAAGAGCGATTTCAGAAGGCGCGCGGGACCGGGTTGTTTCTAATGTCGCCGCTCGATTGGGCGCTGGTGGAAACCTGGAAGAACGCGGGCGTGCCCCTGGAAGCGGCGCTACGCGGCATCGATGCTGCGTTTGAAAAGTGGCGTACCAAGAAGAAGCGCGGCCAAAACGTCAACTCTGTCGCTTATTGCTCGCAGGCCGTGCTGGCAGAGGCTCAGGCCATGGCCGGCGTGGCGCCCGAACGGGGCCATAAAGAAGCCGCGGCGCCATTCACGCTCGAAGCGCTCCAGGACTTCCTGGCGGCCAACGCCGAACAAATCCGCGGGCGATCCGGTTTCGACGATGTCGCCTCCGCTGTCGACCGCCTGGCGTCGGAAGCTCCGGTGCTTTTCCGCGATCTGGAGGATCTGGAACAGCGCCTCACCGCGCTCGAAGACAAAATGATCGCCCTCGCCCGCTCGCGCCAAACCGAGGAAGAGTTACTTCGCGCCCGCCGCGAACTCGATCTTCAGCTTCGCGCTTATCGCGGAAAAATGAGCGCGCCCCAGCTTGCCATGCTCGAAAAACAATATCTCGAACGCCAGTTGCTGGAGTCCGCCGGCCTGCCCCGTCTTAGCTTGTTTTATCTGCACTGATCTTCCTGGCGCTGGTGGTGAGTATCATGGTTCTAAGGCCGCATGTCCCCGTCCCCGCCACAATCGAAGCGCACCACCCACATATTCACGGCAGTGACGCTGGTGCTTTCGGTGGCCTGCCTGGCATGGGCGCTGCACGGAGTCAGCTGGACTGAGCTGTGGGAGGAGATCCGCGAACTCAATTGGCGCTGGGTGGCCATTGGCGTCGTCGCCGACATTTTGGTTTACTTCATTCAAGGCTGGCGCTGGAGCCTGCTGCTGATGCCCGTTGCTCCGGTATCGCCCTGGGCCTCGGTGGGCGCCATTTACGTCGGCTTGTTTGCCAACGAAGTACTTCCGTTACGCGCAGGTGAATTGATTCGCTGCTTCCTGATGGGCCGCTGGAGCAGGATCCCCATTTCAGTAACATTGGCTTCGGCGTTGATCGAGCGCATTTTCGACGGTGTGCTGCTCATCGCCGGGCTGTTCTTCTCGCTGCGGTATATGCGGCATTTCCCATTGAGCACGGGCCAGTCGCGCGTCATCGAAATCATTACCACGGGCAGTGTTTTCCTTGCGATCCTCATCCTGGTTTGCGCGGCGCTGCTCGCGGTCGCCATGTACTGGCGCGAGCAGGCGCTGGATGCGCTTCTGGATGCCCGCCTGTTCTCTTGGGCGCACGTGTTCATTGAGGATCTCCATCTCATCGGCCACTCACGCTATCTGTATTTCTCCGCGGCGGTCAGTGTCCCCTATTTGCTGATACAGATCGTGCCCATCTATGCCGTCATGCAGGCCTACGGCTTCGACGGCGTAACGTGGGCGCAAGCCGGCGCGCTCATGGTCCTGCTGCGCTTGGGCTCGGTGGTGCCGCAAGCACCCGGTAATGTCGGGCTGTTTCAAGTCCTGTCGACGCTGGGGCTCGTCCTCTTCGGCGTTCCGCGCGCCATGGCGCGGCGCTTCACGCTCATCTTGTGGGCGGTGGTGACGCTGCCCTTGATGATTGTCGGGTTTATTGCTCTGGTGGCTTCCGGAACCAAGATGGGCGACATTCAACGCGAGGCCCAAGCCGAGATGCGCGCCAGGCAAGACGAACTGGCCAAGAGCTGAGGTAGCCCGGTCAGTGCGTCATCGCATAGACGACATAGTTCACGCCGATGCGAATCGCCAGGCCTGAAAACTTCTCCGGATACTGCGGGTCATCCGCGAATTCCCACGCGTCTCCGACATCCGAGTTATAGGAGATCGCCACCATGATGCGGCCCTTGTCGTCGTAAATGCCTCGCCAGTGTGCGCCCCGGCCGCCTTCCCGGCAGTTCTTACAGCCTTCATACAAATGGGCGGCGCCTGGAAGCTGAAAGCGATCGTCCAGATCGAACACGGTGTGAAAGATCGCGTCGTTGTCCGGGATGTCAACGATAGGCCGATCGGGAAACACGAAGCGAATGCGCTTCAGGAACATCTCCCACTCGTAGTCCCCGTGAAAATCGTCCGCCATGAAGAAGCCGCCGCGCAGCAGATACTCGCGCATCACCTTGGCCTCTTGCTCCGTGAAGCCCCATTCGCCCACTTGGACGGCATAGATCCAGGGCCAGTTGAAGGCTTCGTTACCGTCTTCCATCATGACGGGCTGTTCCACGGACCGCGTCTGAATGCGCGTCAGGCGCCGGACGGCCTGCGAGAAATGGCGGTCGGCGCGCGGATAATCCTGAGTCCAGAGTGACAGGCCCTGGCGGAAATCGCCGTCGAACCGGCCAGCATAGCCGTCGTTCGGTCCCGGCGGAAACATCAGCCGCGCGAAAGTCCACTCGCCGGGCGTTTGCCAATCGGGTGTCAGCTCAAAATTAAAATATTCGACGCCGGGAAACTGGCGAAACGGCTTCTGGAACGCATAGAGCGCGGTGAAGCAAGCGAGGCCGCATCCCAGCAAACACGCTGCTCTTCGCCCGTTCATCGTGGCACCCATCCCGAGAATAGCATTGGCGGAAGCGCTCGATTGCTATACTGGCCTCTTCGCTTGTGAGTCAATCAACTTCCGATCATCGCTCGGCTTCGTCCGATCATCGCTCCGCTCTGACTGCCGGATTTCTGGGCTGGACGCTGGACGCCTTCGATTTCTTTCTGGTCACGCTGTGTCTCACCGCGATCGGAAAGGAGTTTCATAAGTCGGATTCGGCCATCGCTCTCTCCATTACTGCGACGCTCGCGTTCCGTCCGGTGGGCGCCTTCATTTTCGGATTGCTGGCGGACCGCTACGGCCGCCGGCTTCCGCTGATGATCGATCTGGTGTTTTATTCGGTGGTCGAGGTGCTCACCGGACTGGCGCCCAACTACACTACATTCCTGGTGCTGCGGGCGTTGTTCGGCATCGGGATGGGCGGCGAGTGGGGCGTGGGCGCATCGCTGGCCATGGAAAAGGTTCCACCGCGGCTGCGCGGCGTGCTCTCCGGATTGCTGCAGGAAGGCTACGCCGCGGGCAATCTTCTGGCGGCCATCTCTTACTTCTTTCTGTTCCAGCGTTGGGGTTGGCGTCCATTGTTCTTCCTGGGCGGATTGCCCGCGCTGCTGGCCTTGTTCGTGCGTTTTCGCGTGAAAGAATCCGAGGTCTGGAAGAAAAGCCGCGAACAAAGCTGGAGCGGACTGGGGCGCGCCATCCTATCGCATTGGAAGCTGTTCTTGTATCTTACCCTCCTGATGACGATGATGAATTTTGTCTCGCATGGCACGCAGGATATGTATCCGACGTTTCTGGAACGGCAGTGGCACTTCGGACCATCGCAGCGCTCAGTGATCACCGGCATTTCCATGATCGGAGCGATTCTCGGTGGCATTGTGATGGGGCTGCTATCGGACCGCTATGGCCGCCGCCGCGTGATGGTGGGCGCACTGCTGGGCGGAATCCTCATGGTTCCACTGTGGGTCTATGCGCCATCCACCGCGCTCCTGGTGCTGGGAGCGTTTCTGATTCAGTTCATGGTGCAGGGCTCCTGGGGCATCATTCCGGCGCATCTGTCCGAGCTCTCACCCGATTCGGTGCGCGGGTTCATGCCCGGATTTGCGTACCAATGCGGTGTGCTGGTGGCCAGCTCCGTGGTGTACATCGAAGCGGTATTTGCAAAAACGATGAGCTATGCCACCGCGATGGCGCTTACCGCCGTCACCGTCTTCGCGCTGGCCGCCATCGTGGCCGGGGTTGGTAAGGAACGCAAGGGCCAGGTGTTTGGGGCCCGCACATAATACTCAGCGCACAGCCGGCACCGCGCAGGTCAATCCCGAGAAATAGCCAGGTTTCAGGACATCCGGCGCGCCTGCGGTATCCAGCGTAAGGCTTACCGTTGCCGGCCGGCCGCTCTTGGGAACTACCACGGGGTCGGTGCCGGCGCGCAGCGTCCAGTCCATCGTGCTGGTCCCTCCCGATGATTGCCAGTGCTCGAAGTGCGAGAAGAAGTGAAACACGGCCCACTGGCCCATGGAGCCCGGGAAATCAAACTCCGATCCGCCCGCGAACTTCACGCGCAGTTTGACTTCCAGAGGACCGGATCCGGGCCACGTGAACGATTGCGCCGAGCCCTTGTCGCCGCTGTAATGCAGGGTTTGGGAGCCCATGGAAAGCGTCACCGCCTGTACATCCTCGCTCGGGTTTACCTTCACCGAAAATGAAAGCTGCGGCGTCTGTGCGTTGGCGGGGAAGAACGCCGCGGAGACTCCAGCCGCGCGATTGAAGAAAGCCACAAAGGCCGGCGTCGCCGAAGGATTCCCAGGCTTGGCGACATACTCGCTGCCCTGGCGCACCAGATACTTCTGCATCGTGTCCTGATACAGCTTCCACAGCGCCCCATCCATTGGCTTGAACATTTCGCTCACTTCCTGGACGGTGGCATCTGTCGTGGAAGTTGGCTGGAAGGGATATTTCGCCATCAATCCGCGGAACTGGCCGCAAAACGTTTTCGCTCCACCGTTGGCTTCGTCCTTCGGCACTCCCGCGATGAGCGCCTGTACGTGTTTGATGGGATCTTCGAGCAGAGCCTGGGTTGTGGAGTCGACCGCGCCCTCTTTGTCAACGGGGAAATTGCGAGCCAGCTGGCGGACCTCGGTGTCGGCGCTCAGGGCATTGGTAAGTGCATCGTTGCGGAATGCGTCGTTGGCCGGACTAGTGATCAGCGCCTGCAGCGAAGACAGCAGTTTGTTCAAACCGTCCATGTATGCGGCGTTGGATGGAGCGGCCAGACGCTGGTGGCATCCGGCGGGCGCCACCTGTTGCGGAGGCTGGAACAGATCGGATACCGTTTTCGCATCCACGGCGGTGTTTTCGGAAACCACGCACAGCAGCGATAGCAGTGGGGACTGATTTCCGGAAAGCTTCGACAATTTCGTCGCCGCGTCCGGAATGCTGCCGTATCCAACCACGCGCGTAGCGTGCAGGAAGTCGCGCCAGGTCTTCACGAAATCGCCCTGATAGCGCGCTTGTAGATCTTGCTGCATCTTGGCGGGATCCAAATTAGCGTACGTGTCCGCGCCGAGCACCCAGGCTTCTCCATTGAAATATTCCTTGGGGTTCTGGACGGCCTTCTGCATGTAGGTCCATCCGGGCTTGGTGAAGGCGCCAGCCACAGGGTAAGCGTTCACCACCACATCCGCGCTGCCCGGATAATCCTTGTTGAATACCAGTGGCGGCGTCAAGCTGTTGGCCTTCGCCAGGATGGCCTGATAAAGCGGCTCAATGGTGGCGGACTTTTTCAAAAATACGCGCGATACTTGCGTGGCCGTATCGTCCGGCGTCGCGAGATTCGGGTAAGGGTTCTTCAGCGGTAACTGCTCGCTATAAAACAGGAACTGTTTTTCAGCCAGCGCGGCGCGGGTAGGATCGACGGTTCTGCCCTTCAGCCAATGGGTCTCGAGCACCGGAGGCAGGAAAGTAGTGGTGCTCTTGTCGGGATTCGCTGTCGTGATTAAGTAGGCTTTGAGCGCGTTGTAAACGTACCCGCGGTCCTGGGTGACGGAGGGACGCGAGAGAAGTTCAACCAAATTGTCCTGCGTTTGACCGAGCAACAGACGGCGGAACAGGCCAAAGTAGACGCGATAGAGCGGGTCGTAGAGCTGGTCGCCGACATAGAGCCCGAAGCCTAGGCGCATGGGCCGGCCGTCGCGCTGGTACTCGGAGACAGTGGTTAGGGCCTGGCGCACGTCTTCCAATCGGCGAAGGCTATCGACGGACGCCAGCTGATCGGGAGCTACATTCTGATTTTGTGCTCCGCGCGCGGCTTCCACCGCTGCATTTTTCAGCTGCTGATTTCCCACGAAAGAGACGGTCCAGGCGGTTGCGAAAAGCAACCCTACCACGGCGGCCGTGATCCACAGAACGCGCCGCCAAACATTCAACTTAACGCTGGAACTGCTGGATCCGAGGGCGGACCGGTCGTTCAGAATAACATCGGAAAACAGATGGCTGAGAAATACCCACTGCGGCACGCGCCGGACATTGGGAACCTGCCGTGCGGCTTCGGGCGAAACTGGTTGGCCGCCGGCCACGAATACGCGCGTAGCGTCGGCATCGAAAGGGCGCTGCTGAGGTTGGGGCGAGGGAGCAGTGGGAGCGGCGTCGCTCATTGTCACGGGACGGACGCCGGTGAAGTACAGGCCTCGCAGAAAAGGATTGGTGCGCAGCTGGCTGGGGCGGCAGAGATCCACTAGGAATTGAACCAGCACTCCACGCATCTTGCGGAACTCGCGCGGGAATTCGTAAATGGAGGGGAGCTTGGTTGGGTCGTGCTCGCGCGCCAGGAAGTCGGGCCGATGATCGGAGAGCGAGAACGCCAGGTTCGAGAAGATATCGTTCAGGCGTTTCGCCTCGCGCTCGGCATAGACGCCGGCCGAACCCTCCACCATGGGGAGCGTTACCCCGAAGACTTGCGCGGCTTCTTCTTCGGTGAGATTGGCGGCGTATTCGAAGAAGTGCGCCAGCCGGTCCATCTTGGTAAACAGCACGTAGACAGGCAGGCGGATGCCCAGCAGATGGGAGATTTCTCCCAACGTTTCCCGTAGAACGCGGGCGCGCGCGGTCATGGCGGCTGACGCGCCGGCGGCCAAAAAGCTTTCGCAGTCGATGCAAACTAGAGCGGCTCGTGGAGCTGCCCCGCCTCCTCCAAAGACGGATGCGAGTTTGAGCGGCGCCAGTTTGTGCAGCAGACCTTGCCGTGAGGCTGGATCGGCCAGCAAACCTCCCGCCGGATCGATGACCAGCCATTGCCGCGCGAACCACAGGTTCACCGAACGCGTGGGCGCCACAGCTTCGCCTTGATACACCTGGCCCGCCAGCAGCTCCGGCTCCAGGCCAGACTGGAGTACGGTGCTGGTCTTCGCGGTTCCCGAATCCCCCAGGATGAAGATCGCCGGGAGGCTGGTCACCGTTGCGGTGCTGCCCAGGCTGGACGCCTGCAGCCGCGCGTTGGCTTCGTGGAGCAGCAGATCCACTTCGTCTTGCGCTCCGCCCGAAGTATGCGAGCGATGCAGCCACAGATAAGCGACGAACCCAGCCACGCCCAGCACCGCCAGGCCGATTCTCAACAGCCACAAGTTCGAACCGTGGAGATGGAGCCAGCTTCCAACAAACCAGCACAGAACGAGCCAGAGAATCAGTACCACCAGCGCCCGGACGAAAATGGGAATGCTCTTCATGAAAATCAGCTAAAAGCGCCCGGCGGAAATAACGGACCGTAACTCCGAGGCTGGATCCAGTGAGAACTTAAATATTAGAAACAGAACCAGGGCCAGAGCCCAGCAGACCACGGCGGACCACAGGAAGCGGCGAATCCAAGGGTCGCTAGGAGGGCCCACCGTCTCCGCGGGAGGGATCCAGGGTGAGGGCATGAGACTCCCGCCTCGAATGCGTTGAATTCTCTCGGCCAGGATGCGCGCCACGTTACGCAATTCGGCATTCGATCCCACGCTATAACGCCCGCGATAGCCCAACAGCAGACAGAGTTGATAGATTTCTAAGACGTCTGCCAGCTCTTGAGAATCGCTGCGTCCCAGGAAGTGGTCGATGTTGCGAAAATAGATTTCACCCGCCACATCCACGCCAAACAGCTCCTGCTGCAACGGTTTGCGCACCCAATCGTTGAAGGCGGGATTGTGTGAATTCAAGATGGATTCATCGAGAAAAGCAACGATCGCAAAAGTCGCAACCCTCACATCCTCAGGTGAGTAGCCCAGGCGAACAGCGTCCTGGCCGGCGGACTGTAGCGCGAGAGAGATCTGGGAGCGAAACGCCTGTGGATCTCCAACCGCCTGGCGGTTGGATCGCAGACGCACCATCACCGTCAGGGCCTCCTGAAACAGCATCGCGAGGTTGTCAACGCGACGGCCTGGCGCGGAGCCGGCAGGCTGAGAGATCACTACCCCGCCCATTTTGATCTAGTTATCCAAGACTACCAGAAGTTCTACTTCGGCATTTGGAATGTCGCCCGGAACGTAGATGCCAACGTCTTTGGTCTCCATGATATGGTCCCAGCACGGTCCACTCCTGGTGACCGCGAAATATTGGCTCGTCACCTTCGGCGAAATGGCCGAGGGCGGCACCGATAGATGCGTCAAGGTCATGCCCGGCAGGGCGCGTTTGACCAGCTCACCCACAAATCTTGCGGAGCACACCTTCACCAGCTGGGATGTAGCCGTGATCAGCCCTGCTTCGCCCATCGGGGAGGAAATGCCCAGGATCCAGCGCGAGCGTCCCAGGCAACGGGTGTCGGTAATCGGGCCTTGTTGGAAATACTGAGCGGCCGGCTTTAGAGCGATGGAAACGCAGTTGGAAGGAGCCAGCATCTCCAGGTGCTCGCGAATGTGGCGATCCAGGTCCTCGAAGCACTCTTCCAGGTTTAGATGGTTGTACAGCGGCAGAGACCCCGGTTGGGAGTCCAGGCCAAAGGTGCACAGCGCGCCGCCCAGGCGCAGGAGTTCGCTATAGAGTTGCTCGGGATGGCCGTGCCGTGAAAAACAAATTTGGCGCAGCGGAGCGAGGGAGGAATTCAAGGCGTGCAAAAACCAAAACGAAGCCACTTGTTGCGCCGACATGCCCGCCGAGAACTTACGCCCCGCGCCGGACGTGGAGAGAGCCATGCTCTTCTCGTTGACGATTTCGAGCAACCGACGCGCCAGCGTCATCAGCCGTTCGCTGGCGCTGATCTGCACGCAAGGCGCGATGAAGCGCTCATCGTAAATGAAATGACCGGAACCGTCTCGCATGACGCGAGCCAGCGGGAGGGTTACCAAACCGTCGGACGGCTCGGTGTCGAGAATAATGCGAATATTCTTCCGCGCGAAACGAACTGACTTCTCGTCCTGCCCGGTGTTTTCGTCATACACTTTTCGCTCTTCGGCGATGAAGCGCGTTCCATACGGAATGCCGTCGCCGTTCGATTCCAGATTGACGCCGGTGGGTTTGTAGTCGGGCACTCCGAGAGACAGGGTGACGCGGTCGCGAGTGGGCGGAATTAAATCGGCGATGGGACGCGCCGGTGGCAGGGGATCGCATTCCGGCATCTGAAAAGCCATGCCATCCGGGAAAATCCCGCGGGCATGTACCAGTGCGGCAGTGCCGTTGCGGAGAGCCTCGCCATCCAGTTCGCATGCCAGGAACCCGTAAGGCTCAAACCACAAGGCCGCGCCGGTGAAGTGAATGGCGCCTTCAAAGTAAGCGCTCTGCGCCTGGAAATGATGCGGCCCCAGATACATCCCTTCCGACCACACGACACGAGATAGCTGTCTGGCCGGACTATTCCATCGTGAGTTGGGCACGGTTTCACAATTATACAAGTTGAAGCGCGGCGGCTTGGATGTCATCATGGAGGTACATTGGACGGTTCCTCCAACTACGAACTGCTGCAAAGAGTTGCGGGGGTGAAGATCGTCGTATTCCGGGGGCGGGAAACGCGCGGTGGCCAGCCGGTACTGTTGCATCAGCTCACCGAACCCAACGATCACACCGGCGTCTTAACGCGTGCTCTGCAATACCTGGTGAAGACTCCGCCTTCGGCGGGGGGACGCATTCTGGATATGGTGGATATCCAAGGTGCGCATTTTCTTGTCACCGTGGATCAACCGGAATGTCTCGCTCTGCGCGAGTGGCTGGATTGGGAATTGGGCGGTCCTGCGCCGGCTGAACGCGCGCAGCCGGCCATGCCAGCGCCCCCGCCGCCGGTTACGCCCCCTGCGCCCCCCGCTCCCCAACCGGGCGAGTTCACACAGCTATTTCAAAAACCGCCTTCCGAGCCAAGCCCCAAAGTGGCTGCGCCGCCTCGCTTCGAAGACAGGCCTGCCGAGCCGGCGCCCGGTCCCGGAGAATTCACCCAGCTATTCGCCCGCCCGGGTCAGAGCCAACCCACCGCGCCACCGCCACCGTTACCACAGTCCACGCCGATAGCCCCGGCCACGCTGGCTTCGGAAAATCAGCCTGGAGAGTTTACCCGGTTGTTTCGGAGCCCGCTGGCCACGCCGTCGGAAGCCTCCAGGCAGCCGCTGCCGGTGGCATCACCATCGCAGAACGCGCCGGGAGAGTTCACGCGGATCTTTGGAGGAGGAACGCCAGCCGGTACCAGCGCTCCGCCCGCGGCTCCCGCAACTCCCGCACCGCTTCCAACGCCGGTTTCGTCGCCGGCATCTTTGACCGAAGGCTTGGAGCCTCGCCAGAGGCCACCCAGCGCGCCATCCACGCTGCCGGATGCACCGGGTGAGTTCACGCGCGTGATTGGCCGCCCATCAGGCGCGGCACCGCCTGCACCTGCGACGTCTGCACCTACGCCTCCCGCCGCCGCGCCAGCGCCATTCGCGATGCCTACGATGCCTGCCGCACCACCGTTGCCCCAGGTCCCTCAAATGCCGGCCGCGGCATTTCCTGCAGCTCCTACGGCCGCTGCGCCTCCCGCCTTTGCGCCGCCTCCCATGCCTACCGCTCCGCCGATGCCCGCGGCACCTCCCCTGGCTCCGGCTCCAGCGTCCCCTGCGGGGGGCCGGCCGTCGACGCAGACGATCCTCATCTTGTTTGCAATTTTGGTGGTTGCGGCGCTGGCGCTGGTCTTATTCGTCCTGCTGCGGCGCTAGCCGGTTTGAACTCTACTCTGCCTGTGGCAGCAGAATGATCAGCTCCAGCTGGGGATTTGGAAAATCGCCCGGCACATACGCGGCGAAATTGCGGGCGCGCATGATGGCTTCCCACGCGGGACCTCCCTGGCTGAGGCTGAAGTATTGATAGTTGAGCTTAATCGGAATCGACGTTGGCGGCGTGGCCACGTGCCGGAGTGGAACTCCAGGCAGCGCTTGCCGGATAAGATGTTCCAGATGGGTGGCCGAACAGGTTTTGATCAGCTGAGGAGTTTTCGTGATCAGTTCAGCTTCCGGCATCTCGGCGTTCACCGCGAGATACCACTTGGTGTTGGATAGATATTTTTCGTCGGCGATCGCGGTGGCATGGATGGAGGGCTGCGTCAGCTTCAACGCCAGCGATACGAAATTGCTGGGCACCACCGTTTCCAGCAGCATCCGCAGCTTTTCGTCCAGATCCGAGAAACAGGGCCCCAAACCGTCGTGGGCGTATGCGGGCAAGTCGCGCGGCTGTAGTTTGAGTGAAAAGGTGGTCAGGGCGCCTGCCAGGGAAGTCAGCACCGAGAAAAGTGCTTCGGGATGTCCGCGGCGCGTTTCAAAGATGTGGCGCAATTGCGGTAGATAAGTATTCACCGTATAGAGCAGCCAGAAATTCGCGATGTCGGCGGCGGTGAAGTCCGCGAGACTTTGATTCTTCTGGCGGCGCATGCCGGCCAGCGTGCTGCTTTTCGCGATCAGAATTTCGAGCAGACGGCGCAGGATGGACATCAGGTAATCGCTGGCTGAAATATCCATGAGCGGCGGAATAAAATGCGGATCCAGCTTCCGGCAGGCCCGCCGCGGTTTTGCGAATACGCGCCACATGCAGAGAGGGAGTACCGGCACGTGCTTCCGCGTCCACCAGCAAGCGCATGTTCTTGCGCGCCACTTGCACTTGCCGCTCGTTCAAGCCGGTGTTTTCATCGCGCGCCGTCACCATTTCGGCCAGATAACGCGTGTCGGCATTCTGCATGGGCGCGGTGACGTTTAGGCCGCCGTACTTATACGGCGGGATGGCCAGATGAATGTCGATGCTTTCCTGTTCGCCCTTCAGATATTGAGCCAGTGGTTTGGGAGGCGGAGCCGGGTCGGCGGCCGGAATGTCGAACAGCAGGCCGTCGGGGAAGATTCCGGCGGCGGATTGAATCGTGAAATAGCCTCCGGCCAGAGCTTCGCGGTCCACTTGCATGTTGAGCAGGCCCCAAGGCCGGAAGTTTAATGCATCCCAGCGAAACGCGAGCAGGCTCTCCAGAAAAAGATCCTGCAGCTGCAGGTGATTGGGAGTGAGGAAGGTTCCTTTGGCCCAAATAACCGGTTGGAGTTGCCGCATTCGGTTATTTCGCCCCGGTTTTCTGGGTGAACGAAAAATTGGTCAAATATATTTGATCCTGATTGGGAAGGTGGAAGCCAAAGCGGCCGTCCGTGTAATTGCTGTCGGCGTCGCTGAATTGATCTATTGTTGTGTAATCGTCACCGGAACGAAGTTCGACCGAGAGTTTGCCAGGCGCCACACTCATCTGAACCTCGAAGCTGGTTACGGCGGTCAGGCCATGCGGCTTCTTTTTAGCGTGTTCGATCTTCTTCCCGTTAATGTACTGTTCGGAAGAATAGGTCTGCTTGTCGATCTGGAATTCGATGTAATTTTTTGGATCCACGTAATTCACTACCCAGCGCATTTTCGGATTTCCTCCGATTCCCAGGAATCCCTTGGATGACTTCGGGGCGATGGCGAAGCGAAACACGCCGGTAGTCGGCGTGAGCTTATAGAGCACGAACTCGCCACCCTGGCGCGTCCACCAGACGCCATCCATGCCCCAGGGCTTGTCCCAGTCTTCCAGGCGCATGGTGTGGACAATCTGAGTGGGCGCGGCGGGGATCACTTTCGCCAGGTTGAGCGTAAAAGCCAGTGTTCGCGCGCCGCCGCCCGTGACTTCCACCGTGCCCCGGCCTTCCGTATAACCTGGAGCGCGCGCGCTCACTACATACGTGCCAGGATCGAGACTCATGGTGGGAAGGCGGAAGGGCTGAAAATTCGCGTCACCATTGCGCGCAAACCTTATTTCCGCGTTGGCCGGAGAGACTGTCACCGTCACATTGCCCGTGACCTTGGGGGGCGGCTGCACCACTGCGGGAGCCACCGGGGCAACCGGTTCCGCCACCAGGAAGAACGCGAGCTTCGCTCCGGCGCCCTTGCGCAGTTGCACTTTTTGGGGCTTGGGAGCGACGAAGCCTTGATCGGATACCGTGACTTCGTAATCGCCGGGATCCAGGCTTACCAGATAGCGGCCTTTCTTGGCCACTCCGCGATCGGCCCCATTGATGAACACATGCGCGTTCACTGAGCCGTCCACGGTGATAAATAGCTTCCCCTGGCTGGCGAGCGAGCCCAGAAACACGCTTAGCGTAGGTGCCGGTCCGGTCTCGATGTTGCCGCTCCATTCACCGACCATCAGCGTGTGCGGGCCAGGCGTCAGGTTCTTCAGCGCTATCGCGCCGGCCGCAAGCTTGCCGGCTGGCTGGTTATCGATCAGTACGGGCAGGTCCGTGAGCGAAGATGTCAGCACCGCTTGATCGCGGTAGGTGGCCACCGCAACCGCATCAATCCCGTTGGCGGCGGGCTTCTCAAGCGTAGGAAGAGTCAGCGGCTGGTCCTCAAAGGAAATCGTCGCTTTGGCCGATCCGCTTTCGATGCGCAGCGTGTGTTTTCCAGGATCCAACGCACCGACGGCAAGCTGGCCATCGTCTCCCAGGGTTTCAGAGGCCTTGCCATCCCAGAACAAATTGCCCGTCTTGAAGGGAGTGAACAGATGGAAGTTGGCGTCCAGCGGCTTCAGCTTGATGTTGTACGGGGAAGACGCGCCTGATTCCAGATCCACGTTCAACGTTGCTGGCTGGTATCCGTCCAATTTCGCGGTCAACTGATGCTGTCCGGCCGGCAGATGAAGCTCTGAATTCGAGGAACCGAGCGTAGCGCTCCCCATGAGAATGGTCGCGCCGGGCGGCATGGAACGAACTTCAAAAGTGACGTCTGTAGGCGCCGCGGTGGCGACCACCTTTGACGGCTTAGGACGCAGACCCAGCCAGGCGCCCGCACCCACGCCCAAAAGCACCACAGCAGCGGCCCCAAACTTGAGCCAGGACGGAAGCGGCGGAGCCGGCTTTTTCGGCACGGCAACTTTGGCAGCCGGCGCGGCGACTGCGCTGCCATTTGGTACGGGAGCGGGCGGACCAACGCCAGATGTCGATGGCGGCGTCGGGCCCTGAGGGGGTGGCGCCGACGGTGGAAACGCGGTTGGCGGAGCAGCGGCCGGTGGAACTGCGGTCGCCGTGGACGGCGCGATGGGCGCGGGCAAGATGAAAACGGCCGTAGCATCGGGCTCCAGGCCGTCGCGTGTCGCGGACGCGGAAGTGCGCGTCGCCGGTGCCGGTGGTTGGGACGAAGGCGACGAAAATGGGAGCGTTTCAGGTTCCGCCAAGCCGGTCTGCTGGGCCACCGCGCGGTAACGCTGGCGGACTCCTTCGGTCAAGGTGTGAAACTCGGAATCGGCGGGATACTTGGAGGCGATCTTCCCCATCAAACTGGCAACTTCCTGGATTTGACCGGGCGTCGTGAGGAGCTGCGCACCGGCCGCGAGCCCCCGCGCCTGCTCCAGATCCTTGGCCTGCGTACGCGCGCTCTCGGTCTCGGCAATGCCGCTCGACAGCACTCCCTGCAGGCGGGTCAAACGAGGTTCAGAAGGGAAAAAAGATAAAGCCTGTTCTACTTGCGCCAGCGCGCCAGCCAGATCTCCGGAGCTCTGCAATTCGCGGGTCTGCGCGACGGCCTGGTCTACGAACTCCTGGCGCCGGCGATCCTCCAGTAAAATTCGTACGCTCTTGGCGGCGGCTTGGCCGGGTTCGAGTTCCAGGGCCTGGTCGACTAATCCGCTTGCAGTGCGCCAATCGGAGTCCACCAGCTGCCGGGCGCGCTCCACCAGCTTGGAGGTGAGCGCGGACCGGATGGCAGGGTTACGCTGATCCAGATCGCGCGCCTTCTTCAGAGCGGCGATGCCTTCCTCGAATTGCCCGCGATCAAACAGCTCATTGCCTTCAGCCAAGCCACGCTGAGCCTCGCCCCGGCGTTCCATGCCCTGACTGGCTAATCTCTGGAGGGCCAGCAGTTCGGAGTCTTCCGGGAATTCCTGCAACCCGCCCTGTACCGCCTCGAGCGCCTTGTCGAACTCAGTGGCCTCCAGATGGCCGTCGATCTTTTCCACCCAGTGCGCTTTGGCTTCGCCGCGCGCCTGCTGATCCCGGCGCTTCCTCAGACGCTCCATCTCGAAGTCCAGCCCCGGATACTTTCCGTGGATGGTCTTCAGAATCTCCCATTGGCCGAGCGCCTCGGAAAACTGGCCCTTCTCCTCGTGAAAACGGGCCTTGGATACGATGGAGTTCACCAGCGACAGGCGGTTCCGAATCAGCTTCAGCGCGCTCTCGAAGTGCGGCTCGCCCGGAAACTGCACCAGCGCTTCTTCCAGGATATTTTCCTTGAGCTCCAGATCGGCTTCCGCTTCCACGCGCCGGTCCACTTCCGCTACGAAGCTGGAAAGACGCTGGCGTTGCCGTTCCTCGACATCGAACTTCAATGCCTGGAAAAGCGCGTGACCTGGAAACTTGGTCAGAAACTGATCGCAGATAGCCAGCGCTTTGGCGAAATTCTGATCGTCCAGGTGCTTGCGCGCTTCGGCGTACGAATTCCGCATGGAGTCATATTCCAGGCGGACCTCGTTGTAAAAATTCTGATAAGTAGCGCCACGGTCCGTCGACGTGCGGTCCGGCACCTTGCGGTCGATCTCCAGAACTTTCTCCAGCTTGCCCAGAGCGGAACTGACCTCGCCCTTCTGGAACTCTTCCACGGCGGCGTGATACAGCCCTTCTTTGTCCTTGCGGGCCCGCAGGTGATCTTGCTCCTGGCGGTCCACCTCGGCCAGCAGGGCCTTGGCGCGGGCGTCCTGGGGGCGCATCTGCAGCACGTTGCGAAGCGCTTCCCGGGCGTGTCCGTAGGCGCTGTTATCGATGTGCTCCCGGACCAGCCGGAACCAGGCGTCCATCTGGCGTTCGCTGCTGGCGCTTTCGATCTCGGCCTTCAGACCCAGAGCCTCCGCGCTTTCCGGTTCCAGCGACAGCGCTTCCTGCACCTTCTGCAGAGCCAATGGGCACTCGTCTTCTTCCAGACGGGTGCGCGCGCTCTCCAGTAATTGCTTTACGCGCTTTTGACGCACTGCCACGTCGATCTGCCGCCGGATCTGCGACATCTGTGGATCCAGATGCCCTTCAGCGTCCAGCTCCACCAGAATCTCCGACGCGAACTGATAATCGCCCTGTTCGAAAGCTTTCTTGGCGCGCTCTACACGCGGGCGAATCCGGTTGGGATCGAAATACTCAATGGGCTCACCCCGGTAAGCCTTCTGCAGACAATCGGCGAAGTCGCGAGCCGTGGTGAACCTGTTCCAGGGCTGTTTGGCCATGGCCTTGTGGACCACGCGGCTGATGGCTTGATTCACATTGGGGTCGAGATCGGAAATCGACGGCGGAGTCTCGTGCAGAATGGCGTCCACGATTTCGCCTTCCGTGGGGCGCTCGAAAGGCCGGCGGCGCGAGAACATCTGATAAGCCATCACGCCCAGCGCGAAGATATCGGAGAGCGGCGAAGGCGGCTTCATTTCGAGCAGCTCCGGCGCCATGAACAGCAGCGTCCCTTTTTGTCCCACCGTGGCCCCGGTGCTGGTCATGTGGGCGACGCCAAAATCGATGATTTCCACCGAATCGTCCGGCATCACGAAGATGTTGCCCGGCTTCAGGTCGCGATGCACCAGGCCTTTCTCGTGCGCCGCGCTCAGGCCGCGGCAAACCTGCGTCAGCACGTCCACCGAGCGCTGAATGGTCAACTGCCCGGAGCCCTTGATAATCTTGTCCAGGGTGGCGACCCGGGAGCAGCGGCATCACGAAGAACGGCCGCAGCGTCCCTTCCTGCTCAAACTCGCCCAAATCCAAAATCGGCACGATATTGGGATGGTTCAGGCCAGTGAGGACTTCGCACTCCCGTTGAAACAACTGAACCGCCGTGGGGTCCGGGGTGTCGCGGATCATCTTCACCGCGACATTACACTTTAGAACCTCGTCATAGGCTTGGTAAACCACACCCATGCCGCCTTGGCCGAGCGACTGTTGCAGCTCGTAACGCCCTTTCAGCTTGGAGAGATTGCCCACGGCTTTTTCCACAATACATGTTACAAGAGACACGATGGAAGGAAAAGTAGCAAGAGAAGTACCAGGACAACAAAGCGTTCAGCACTAGCCTGAAACCTGAGGTGCGGGCTAAGGGGAATGCCTCATTTTCAGAGGGTAGTCCGCTCAGATCGCCGCCCAAACCCGCCTGACTGGGCAGCAAGCCGCTCCCATGCTTACTCTTTTTGCGGCTGCGAGGAGAATCAATTGGTTACCTGGAAGGGTCTGGGGAAACCTTTTGCTTCTCTCCCGAGTTCGCTCCGGCGCAAGTAAGTGCAGCAAAGTGAATTGTTGCTTGGTAAATACGCGTGTGGCCCACCGATTGCATTTCCTGGAGCCACCATGCGACTGACGCGAGCCGCGGCATGCGAAGGAAAAGGGCGAGCATGCCGGGCCAGAAAACCTGAGACAAACCGGGCCGTATTTGCCTCCAAAGAACACCTTAGTACGCGAGCTGCGGCCCACTGTTCTCAAGGGGCGTTTTCTGGTAGACTTTCTTTGCCCTGTAATCTGAAAGAGCCAAAAAGGCTCCGTTGGGAGTGTCTGCGGTAAGCCTGGCGGCCAGCCGTGGAGGAGGCAATATGGCGAGAGAAAGCGTTCAGAAGAAACTGCAGCGGGTGCGCCCGCCGCGCGTGCAAATCACCTACGACGTCGAGATCGGTGATGCCATTCAGCTGAAGGAACTGCCCTTCGTGCTGGGCGTGCTAGGCGACTTCACGGGAATGCCGGCGGAGCAGTTGCCGCGGCTGAAGGACCGCCGGTTCGTGGAAGTGACCGGCGACAATTTCGACAGCGTGCTGGAGAGCATGAAGCCGCATGTCGCGTTTTCGGTGGATAACAAGCTCAGCGAGGACTCCGATGCGGCCCAACTCAAAGTGGACCTGCACTTCAAGAGTCTGGAAGATTTCGAGCCTGAACAAGTGGCGCGGCAGGTGAAGCCGCTGCGCGAGTTGCTGGATCTGCGTACCAAGCTGAACGATCTGCGCGGCAATCTGCAAACCAACGAAAAGTTGGACGCGTTGCTGGTGGATGCGGTCTCGAACACGGAAAAGCTGAACAAGCTGCGGTCCGAGCTGGGTCTGTCCGGCGAGGCGGGAGAGAAATCCAATGGCTGACGCGCAAAAAGCGAGGCCCACGGCGGCGGCTCAGACTACTGAAGTTAGCTTGCTCGACCAAATCGTCGAAGAAGGGCGCTTCGGCAAAGAGGATTCCGCTAAAGAACACGGCAAGGACATCATCAAGGAGTTCGTCGGGCAGATTCTGCAAGGCGAGGTGACGGTTTCCAAAGACACCGAAGCCATGATCAACGCGCGGATCGCGCAAATCGATCATCTGATCTCGATTCAGTTGAACGAGATCATGCACCATCCGGCGTTCCAGAAACTGGAAGGCACCTGGCGTGGCCTGAAGTACGTGGTGGACAACAGCGAGCTGACGCCGATGCTGAAGATCCGCATTCTCAATTCCTCCAAAAAGGACTTGTTGCGGGACTTGCAGCGGGCGCCTGACTTCGATCAGAGCGCGATGTTCAAGAAGGTGTACGAAGAAGAGTACGGTCTCTTCGGTGGCGAGCCGTTCGGTGCGCTGATCGGGGATTACGAGTTCGGCAAGCATCCCGAGGATCTGGAACTGCTGGACAAAGTTTCCCACGTAGCAGCCGCGGCCCATGCGCCTTTCCTCACCGCCGCCGCGCCGGAGCTGCTGAGCCTGGACAGTTACACGAATCTGGGCGCGCCACGCGATTTGGCCAAGATCTTCGACACCACGGAGTACGCCAAGTGGAAGGGTTTTCGCGAAAGCGAAGACTCGCGCTATGTCGGCTTATGCCTGCCCCGCACTCTCATGCGTCTGCCCTATGGCCGGGATACCAAGCCGGTGGACGGATTCAACTACGAAGAGGCCGTGGACGGGACCGACCATTCGAAGTACTTGTGGGGTAACGCGGCTTACGCGCTGGGCGCGCGTCTCACCAATGCGTTCGCGTCCTACGGATGGTGCGCGGCGATTCGCGGCGTGGAGGGCGGCGGCCTGGTAGAAGGCTTGCCGTGCCATACGTTCCGCACCGACGAGGGCGATGTCGCTCTCAAGTGCCCGACCGAGATCGCGATTACGGACCGTCGTGAAAAGGAATTGGCGGACTGCGGATTTATTCCCTTGGTGCACTGCAAAGGGACCGATTACGCCGCCTTCTTCAGCGCCCAGTCCCCGCAGAAGGCGAAACTTTACGACAAGGACGCGGCCAACGCCAATGCCCGCTTGTCGACGCAATTACCTTACATTCTCGCTGTTTCGCGTTTCGCGCACTACCTGAAGGCCATGATGCGGGACAAGATCGGCAGCTTCATGTCGCGCAGCCAGTGCCAGACATTTCTGAACAACTGGATCATGAACTACACCATCGGAGACGATGACGCACCAGCGGTCATCAAGGCGAAGAATCCTTTGCGCGAGGCGCGCGTCGAGGTAGTGGACGTTCCAGGGAAACCGGGAGCGTATCGAGCGGTGGCCTTTTTGCGGCCACATTATCAGTTGGACGAGCTTTCGGTTTCGCTGCGGCTGGTTGCAGACCTTCCGCAGGCAACTCGATAGGACGTTGTTTTCGTTGAATGGTTTAGCAGCTCTATCAGACTAAAGGAGGATTTGTTATATGGCACAGGAAATTTTCCTGACTATCGCCGGTATTACCGGCGAATCCCAAAAAGACGGCGCGCAAGGCTGGATCGAGATATTCAGCTTCAGCAACGGGGCGAGTAATCCCAGCAGCGTGGCTTTTGGAACCGGCTCCGGAGCAGGGAAAGTCGACCTTTCCAGCATCAGCATCACAAAGCAGACGGATTCGGCTTCTCCGGTACTGTTCCTGAATTGCTGCAGCGGCAAGCACTTTGCCACAGGCACGCTGATGTGCCGTGAGGCGGGTGGCGACAGCAAAGTCGTCTTCTTCCAATATGATATGCAGCAGGTTTTTATCGACAGCATTAGTTGGGGCGGGGCCGAGGGCGGTGGAAAGCCCAGCGAGAGCCTCAGTGTGTCTTTCCAGCAGATCGTCGTAACCTACTTCCCGCAAAACGCCGACGGCACCAAGGGAACCAAGACGCAAGGTGGCTGGAGCTCACTAAGCAATAAGGCAGCCGCGGGCTAGGATCGACTCCGAATCCATGGATGCGTCACAGCTCTTTCGGGCGGGAAAGCTCCAGGAAGCCATCGATGCGCTGAGTGCCAGCCTTCGAGACAATCCAACGGACACCAAGGGCCGCACCTTCTTGTTCGAGTTGCTCTGCTTTGCCGGCGACTATGACCGGGCAGAGAAACACCTGGAGCTTCTGCAGCAGACCAGTGGAGAAGCGGCCATGGGCGCCCTGCTGTATCGTGGGGCGCTCAACGCCGAGCGAACGCGGGAAGACATGTTTGAACACAAGACATTTCCGCAATCGGGAACGGAGTTGAAGCAGCAGCCGGAAATACAAGGAACGCTCAACGGATCGCCGTTTCATTCGCTGGCCGATGCCGATCCAAGAATTGGAACGCGCCTGGAAGTGTTTGCGGCAGGTGACTATCTGTGGATTCCTCTGCAGGATATCGCGGTTCTTGAGGTGGATCCTCCCAAGCGCTTGCGCGATCTTTTGTGGGCACCGGTCCGGCTTCGGACCGGGCCCAATTTCAAGAACAAGGATCTGGGCGAAGTGCTGGTCCCCGTGGTCGCGCCGCAATCCAGCCAGCATGCCGATGACGCCGTGAAACTCGGGCGGGTGTCCGAGTGGTGCGCCGACGAAGCCGGAGACGAAGCTCCATTCGGCCAGAAGATGCTGCTGGTGGACGGCGAAGAGTTTCCTATCCTGGAAGTCCGGAAGCTGGAGATCTTAGCCCCCGCTCCGGCCGCCTGATTTCCACATGTCTCTTCGGGAAGACTTGCTACAGCCGATTCCGGGAGAGAACCCTTCCGGCCCCAATCTCTATTACTCGCCGCTCTTCGACAAGATCAAAGAAGCCCGCCGGCAGGACAGCGCCGGTCCCATGGGCGCCTGGGAGCGGGAAGTCAAAACCGCCGATTACGTTCAAGTTATCAAGCTGAGCGAAGAGGCCCTGGCGACCAAGACGAAGGATCTTTGGCTGGGAGTCTGGCTTACCGAAGCGCTGATCGCGCGCGACAAGTTCGCTGGGCTGCGCGAGGGCTTGGATCTGCTCGCGGCGCTCGTCGACACCTTTTGGGATACGTTGTATCCCGAACTCGAGGATGGCGAGGCGGACTTGCGAGCCGCGCCCATCGAGTGGTTGGGAAATTACCTGGAGCCGGATAAAGGCGCCTCGCCCGCTCTCGCGATTCAGTTCGTCGGTCTCAATAGCCAGGGGCTCAATTACGCTCAATTCAAGGAAGCCCAGGCCATCGGGTACGAGGAAGCTGTCAAAACCAACGAGGCCCGCCGCAAGGCGCGCGAGGTCGCCATCAAAGAGGGGAAGATTCCCCCGGAAACATTCGATAAGGCCTTACTCGAGACTCCCAAGGAGTTTGTCCGAAAGCTCGACACGGACTTGAAGGCGTCGCTCCAATCGCTGCAGGCGCTTGACGAATTGTGCCAAGGCAAGTTTGGAAACGCCGCTCCCAGCTTCACCAAGCTGAGGCGCGCGCTGGACGACGTACAGACCACGGTGCACGTGCTGCTGTTGAAGAAGCTGGAGCAGGATCCGGACCCGGTGGCCGCGCCCGAGTTGGTGGCGGAAGCGGCAGGGGACACGACGCTGAATGGCACGTCTGCCGCGGCCAGCCTTCCCGCGGAGCGAATCGGCGACCTGAAGATCGACCCGGAATTTCTGGACAAGCTGATTGGCGACGAGATCCATTCGCGCGACGACGCCGTCCTGCGCGTGGCAGCCGTGGCCCGCTACTTGCGCCAGCGTGAGCCTGCCAGCCCGGTACCTTATCTTCTTTTGCGCGCTTTTCGCTGGGGAGAATTGCGGGACGCGGTGGACGGCCAGCTTGCGCAGATCCTGGAATCGCCGCCGGGCGAGATTCGTGCCGCACTCCGCCGGCATTCGCAAGCGGCCAATTGGAAACAGGTTTTAGAAACTGCCGAAACGGCCATGAGCCAGGGTTTCGGGCGTGGCTGGCTGGACATCCAGCGCTACGCCATCCGGGCCTGCGAGGAACTGGGATACATGAACGCCGCCAAAGCGCTGCGCTCGGAGTTGAAAGCCTTGCTGGCCGATTTGCCGGAGCTTCCCAACCTCATCATGCAGGACGACACCGGCGCAGCCAACCCCGAAACGATCGCGTGGCTGCGCAAAGAAGGATACGTAAGTCAGAGCTGATCCAATGGCGGCAAACAGAGGAGAAGGGCCAGTCACGCTTTCGGTTTTAGATCGTCTGATTGACGAGGAGCCGAAGTCTGGCGTCGAAGGCCCCATGACGCGAGCCGAATCCTTGCGGCGGCTGAAGGCTTCGGTGCGGCGTGACTTGGAATGGCTGCTGAATGCTCGCCAGCCGGTACAGGCGCCGCCGGAAGGCGCGGACGAGCTTGAAAAATCGGTGTATTGTGTGGGTCTGCCGGACCTTTGCTCCATGAACCTGATCAGCAGCCGCAATCGCAACGATCTGGCTCGCATCATGGAGGGGATGATTGCTACCTTTGAGCCCCGGCTGATTGGAACCAAGGTTTCGCTCGCCCCGGCGAACCCCGGGCCGTTACCCCAACTGCGCTTCGTGATCGAAGGCCTGCTGGCTATCGATCCGATGCCGGAGCACGTCAGCTTCGATACCGTGCTGGACGTGACCGGCGCTGAATATCACGTCAGAGGTGAACCCGGTGCGGGATGAGCTTCTGGAGTATTACGAGCGTGAACTGACATTCCTGCGCAGCATGGGCGCGGATTTCGCGGAGAAATATCCCAAGATTGCTTCGCGCCTGGTCCTGGAACCGGACCGCTGCGAGGATCCGCATGTGGAGCGCATGCTCGAAGCCTTCGCGTTTCTCGCGGCACGCGTGCACCTGAAGGTGGACGACGACTTTCCGGAGATCACGGAATCGTTGCTCAGCATGCTTTACCCGCACTACATCCGGCCAATTCCATCCATGTCCGTGGTGGAGTTTCATCTGGATCCGCAGCAGGGCAAGCTGTCCACCGGATTTAAGGTTCCGCGCTCCACCATTCTCTACTCCAGGCCGGTGGACGGCGTGCCGTGCAAATTCCGGACCGGCTTCGACACAACCATGTGGCCGGTTCGTGTAGGCGAAGCGCAGTGGCGCTCACCCGAGCGTCTGGACCCTCCGCTCAAGGCTCCCGAGGCAGTGGCGGCCTGCCGCATCGAGCTCTCCTGCGATCCGGACGTGCAGTTCGGCAAGCTGGACCTGCAATCGCTCCGTTTTTATTTGAATGGTGAGAGCAACCTCATTCATGCTCTCTACGAGCTGTTGTTCAACAATTGCATCCAGATCCTGGTTCGCGATCCGGATGCAAAGCTCCAGAAGCCACCGTTACGCCTGGGCCCCGGCGCTCTGCGAGCCATGGGATTCCGCGACGACGAAGCGCTCCTGGAGTATCCGCGGCGATCTTTCACCGGCTATCGCGTATTGCAGGAATATTTCGCATTTCCGGAAAAATTCTTTTTCATTGAGCTGTCCGGCTTGGAGCAGCTGGCCCAGGCTGGTTTCGGATCGCGCGCTGAAGTGATCTTCCTGATTTCTCCTTATGAACGGAGCGACCGCCAGCAGGTGCTCGAACTCGGCGTTTCCGCCAAGACCTTCCGCCTGAATTGTTCGCCGGTGGTAAACCTTTTTCCACATACGGCCGAACCCATCCATCTGGATCAGACGCGCCATGAGCATCCAGTGATTGCCGATGTCCGGAGGAAGAATGCGCTGGAGGTGATCTCGGTGGACGATGCCATGAGCTCCAATCCGCGCTCGCAGGAGATTGTTCACTTCGATCCCATCTATTCCTATCGCCATTCCATGCGAGAAGAGGCGGGCAAAGCTTTTTGGAAAACTACGCGCCGCGCTTCGGGCCGGAAGAACGACGATGGAACCGAGGTCTGGGTCTCGCTGGTGGATCTTTCCGGGCGAACCGCGCGCCCCGGTGTGGAGACGTTGACGGTACACTGCACCTGCAGTAATCGCGACCTTCCCTCCCGTCTGCCTTTTGGCAATGAAGCCGGCGACTTCGAGATCGAAGGCGTCTCGGTGGTAAAACGCATCATCGCTCTCCGGAAGCCCACGGCCACCTTGCGGCCCGAAACCGGAAAAGGCCGTCTGTGGCGCTTGATCTCGCATCTCTCGCTCAACTATCTCTCGTTGGCGGAAGAGGGCAAGGAGGCATTGCAGGAAATTCTGCGGCTCTACAACTTCTCGGACTCCACTTTTCTGGACCGGCAGATTGCGGGGATCACATCGCTCGCGAGCCGGCGCACTTTTGCCCGCGTCTTGTCGGAGCATGGCATTAGTTTTGCCCGTGGGACCCGTGTCGACCTGGAGCTGGACGAAGAGCATTTCGTGGGCGGCGGGACTTATTTATTCGCCGCTGTTCTGGAATATTTCCTGGGCCTGTATGTCACCATGAACAGTTTCAGCCAGCTTTCGGTCCGTACCCGCCAGAGAAAGGAGGTGCTCAAGGAATGGCCACCCCGAGCGGGACACCGCATCCTCCTGTGATAAGCAACGCCATCGCGAGTGACGTAGAGGCGCGGCTGCGGGCGGAGCCTTTCAGCTTCGAGTTCTTCCAGGCTGTGCGGCTGCTGGAGCGCATGTTGCCGGAGCGGACGGCAGTGGGAGAGTTTGCGCGCCCGTCCGATGAAGTGGTGCGCTTTCGCGCTCATCCATCCATGGCGTTTCCCGCCAGCGAGATTCAATCCCTGACGGATCCCGACGCCGGCCAGCCAGCCATGACCGTCAATTTCATGGGAATGATCGGTCCCACCGGCACGCTGCCGCTGCACTATACCGAGCTGATCCTCGCTCGTATACAAGCGCGCGATCATACGCTGCAGGACTTTCTGGACGTGTTTCATCACCGCATCATCTCGCTCTTCTATCAGGCTTGGCTAAAATACCGCTTTCAATACCGGCTGGAGCGGGGAGAGTTCGATTCTTTTTCGCACTACCTGCTGGACTTGATCGGGCTGGGGACGGAGGGCTTGCAGAATCGCCAGGATCTGGACGACGATTCGTTGCTGTATTATGCGGGATTGCTGTCCCAACAGCCGCGTTCGGCCACCGCGCTGCGGCTGTTGCTTGGCGATTACTTTCAGGCGCCGGTGGAAATTGAACAATTCGTCGGCGCCTGGTATCGCTTGGAGGAGAATGCTCAGTGCTGTTTCGAACAAGGGCCTCCGGACACGCGGCAACTCGGCGTGGGCGCCGTGGTGGGCGACGAAATCTGGGAGCCGCAAGCTCGCGTTCGCATCGTGCTTGGCCCGCTGCCACTTTCCCGGTATCTGGATTTCTTGCCTAGCGGGAAGGCCTATGCGCCGTTGCGATCGATTACCCGGCTGTTCGCCGGCAGCGAGACCGACTTCGAGCTTCAATTGATTTTGGATCGCGAGGAAACTCCGCATTGCGAACTCGGCGCCGCAGGGGATACGGCCCCGCTGCTTGGTTTTTTGAGCTGGGCCAAATCCAAGCCCATCGATCGCGATCCAGCAGACACAATTCTGCAGCTTTCATAAGGGGGAAATGAACATGCCTGCCAACTTGAGATCTTTAATCGGAAAGTTGAACGATACCGCGCGCAAAGCCATGGAGGGGGCAGCCGGCTTATGTCTGGCGCGAACGCACTATGACATCGAGGTGGAACATTTCCTGCTGAAGGCCCTCGATTCCACGGATGGCGATCTCTCGCGCATTCTGGCTTTTTTTGAGATCGACAAGTCCCGCCTCACTGGCGAGCTTAACCGCGGCCTGGACAAGCTCAAGACTGGAAACGCCAGGACTCCCGCGCTGAGCCCGTCGCTGTTGAAGATGCTGACGGAAGGCTGGACCATCGGGTCGCTGGACTTTGGCGCCACGCAGATCCGCACCGGTTTCCTGGTGCTTGGGCTGGCCACCAGCGACGAGCTGATTCGCCTGATGCGCGACGTCAGTAAGGAATTCCAAAAGGTGCAGGGCGAAGCTCTGCGCAAGGATTTCACGGCGATCGTGGCCGGTTCCGTAGAAGATGCGGGGGTCGCGGAAGAAGCGGCGGCGGACGCGGCGGCGGGAGATCCAGTGCGCCGGGCCACGAGCGGCAAGACTCCCAATCTGGATCAGTACACCGTCAACCTCACGGAAAACGCCAAGCAGGGCAAAATTGATCCGGTGCTGGGACGCGACTTTGAGATCCGGCAAGTGGTGGACATATTGATGCGCCGGCGCCAGAACAATCCCATCCTCACGGGCGAAGCGGGCGTCGGAAAGACCGCCGTAGTGGAAGGCTTCGCACTGCGTCTCGCCAATGGCGATGTGCCGCCCCCGCTGCGCAACGTGACATTGCGTTCGCTCGACCTGGCGCTGCTGCAAGCGGGCGCAGGGGTGAAAGGCGAATTCGAGAATCGGCTGAAAGGGCTCATTCAGGAAGTAAAGTCGTCGCCCACTCCGATCATTTTGTTTATCGACGAAGCGCACACTATGATCGGAGCCGGAGGACAAGCCGGGCAGAATGACGCGGCCAATTTGCTGAAACCGGCGCTGGCGCGCGGGGAATTGCGGACCATCGCGGCCACCACCTGGTCTGAGTACAAAAAGTATTTCGAAAAGGACGCGGCCCTGGCGCGGCGCTTCCAGGTGGTGAAAGTGGAAGAGCCTTCCGAAATGCAGTGCGCGGTGATGATGCGCGGTATTGTGCCGTCGCTTGAAAAGCATCACAATGTGCGGATTTTCGATGAAGCGGTGTGGGCGGCGGTTCGGCTATCGCACCGCTATCTGGCCGGACGCCAGTTGCCGGACAAAGCGGTCAGCGTTCTGGATACGGCCTGCGCGCGTTTGTCGCTTGGCCAGAACACCACACCCGCGGCGATTGAAGACGCGGTTCGCCGCATGGACGATCTCGCCGTGCAGGACCGCATTCTGAAGCGCGAAACCGCCACCGGAGCGGATCACACCGAACGCCTGGAGGAGATCGCGCGCGAAACCAGCGAGACCGGGGCGCGTCTCAGCGCGCTTCGCGAGCAATGGGAGAAGACGCGCGGGCTGGTCGAAAAAATACGCGACATCCGGCAGCAGTTGGAATCGGCTACTGCTGGAGCGCCCGCGCAGGCCGAGAGCGATGGAGCAGCCGCGGTTCCCGCGCTGGACATTCCCGCCCTGCGTACTGAATTGGACGCGCTCTCCTCCGAATTGAACGCGGTGCAGGGAGAGAAGCCTCTCATGCGGGTCTGCGTGGACAGCCACATTGTCGGAGAAGTGATCTCCGCCTGGACAGGAATTCCAGCCGGCAAGATGGCGCTGGACGAAATCTCCATGGTGCTCGATCTGGAGAAATATCTGGGCCAGCGAGTGATCGGACAATCGCACGCGCTCCAGCTGATCAGCCAGAGGATTGCCACCGCGCGCGCGAATCTGGACGATCCGGGAAAACCGGTGGGTGTATTCATGCTGGTGGGTCCCAGCGGGGTAGGGAAGACGGAGACCGCGCTGGCGCTGGCCGACCTGCTCTATGGCGGCGAGCACAACCTGATCACCATCAATATGTCGGAATTTCAGGAAGCCCATACGGTGTCTACGCTCAAAGGCTCGCCCCCAGGCTATGTCGGCTACGGCGAAGGCGGCGTTTTAACCGAAGCCGTGCGGCGCAGACCCTATTCGGTGGTGCTGCTGGATGAAGTGGAAAAGGCCCATCCCGATGTTCTGGAGCTGTTCTACCAGGTCTTCGACAAGGGAAACATGGAAGACGGCGAGGGCCGCGAGATTGATTTCAAGAACACCATCATTCTGCTCACCAGCAACGCCTGTACCGATCAGATGATGAAACTGTGCGCCGATCCGGAGACAGCGCCCAGTCCGCAGGGGCTGGTGTCGGCGCTCAAGCCGGAATTGAACAAGATCTTCAAGCCCGCGTTCCTCGGACGCATGGTGCTCATCCCTTACTATCCCGTGCGCGACGAAGCACTGAAGCGGATCATTGTGCTCAAACTGGAAAAAATCCGTCGCCGGCTCCGGGAAAATCATAAGCTGGATCTGGTCTATGACGACGCGCTCATTGATAGTGTGGCCAGCCGTTGCACCGAAGTGGAAAGCGGCGCGCGCAACATCGACAACATCCTGACCAATACTTTGCTTCCCGATATGTCGCGAGAATTGCTCTCCAGCATGGCGGAAGGGCGGCAGCTGACTTCTATCCGCGTTGGGATCGGTGAGGGAGGATCGTTTGTGTACTCGTAGGCGCGGGTCTCCAGCGACCGAAAAGGAGCAATCATGGCGGACCAGATGACACAAAACGGCCGGGTGCTGAAAGTCTATACGCCGCTCGGGTTCGATGTTCTGTTAATCGAGAGCCTTTCCGCTGTAGAAGGGATGTCCCGGCCGTTCCGCTTCAGCCTGAAATTGGTCGCCGACGTTCTCAATAGCATGCAGCAGAAAGTGACCGCGGACAAGCTGGTGGGCCAGCCGATGGCGGTGGAAATTGAGCTCGCCAGCGGCGGAACGAGATTTTTCAATGGCATTGTCGAAAGCTTCGTCAAGGAAGGACAAGACGACCAGTTGGCCTACTACCGGGCAGAGTTGGTTTCCTGGTTCTCGCTCCTCGATTTGACGGCGGATTGCCGGATCTTCCAGGACCAGACCGTCCCGGAAGTTATTCAGAAGGTCGTAAGCGACATGGGATTCACAAGCTATTTTCGCAGCGACCTTAAAAAGCAGTACACCAAGTGGGACTATTGTGTTCAGTATCGCGAGACCGATTTTGCTTTTCTCAGCCGGGTGATGGAAGTGGAAGGGATTTCCTATTACTTCGAGCATAACGACGACCACAACCACGTCCTGGTTCTCACCGACTCTCCGGACGGGCACAATGACTGCCCGCAAGAGTCGACCTTCCGCTATGTCCCGGAAGTGGGAATTGGTGGATTCGAGGACGTGATCCGAAGCTGGGAAACCGGCCAGAATCTGTCGAGCGGCAAGTGGGTTCTCCGCGACTATCACTTCGAAATGCCTCAGAACACGCTGGAGGTACCGGAGTCCTCTCTGCATATCAGCGACGTAAACTCAAACCTGTCGGTCTTCGACTATCCGGGCGGGTACGCCAAGAAGTTCAACGAACCCCAACAGCGTTTGTCGCAGGTGAGGCCGGAAGGGGAAAAGCTGGTCCGCCTTCAGATGGAACAGAAAGAATCCAGCCACATCGTTTATGACGGCGCTTCCTATTGCCGGGCGATGCTGTCGGGCTACAAATTCAGCGTCACCGGAGGGTCTCAAGTTCCCGCTGGACCGTACTTACTCACTTCGATCCAGCACCATGCGGTGCAGCATCCGGCTTACGTCACTGGCGCTGAGGTTCCGGCCTTTTACCACAATGCATTTTCTTCGATACCGGCTTCGGTTCCATTCCTGCCGGCGCGAGTGACACCCAAGCCGATCGTGTATGGGCCACAGACGGCGCGGGTGATCGACGAGAGCCCTGGCGGGTCGTCGGAGGAAATCTGGCCGGACAAATATGGCCGCGTTCGGGTGCGTTTTCCCTGGGATCGGGAAGCCAAGTACGCCTGTTGGATTCGCGTGGCGCAACCGTGGGCCGGCAATATGTGGGGGCATCAGTGGATTCCACGCGTGGGCGACGAGGTGGTGGTGACGTTCCTCGAGGGCGACCCGGATTGCCCATTGATTGTCGGATCGGTTTACAACGCGACCAATATGCCCCCGTTCACGCTGCCCGATAATAAGACGCAAAGCGGAATTCTCACCCATAGCAGTACGGGTGGTGGGTCGGCGAATTACAATATGCTCCGTTTCGAAGATAAGATGGGCAGCGAAGAGGTATTTCTTCAAGCCGAGAAGGACCTGAACGCCGTCGTGGAAAACAACGAAACGCGCAAAGTGGGTAACAACCGCACCACAACGATCCACGTCAACGATACGGAGACGGTCGAAACCGGAAATCATGCGTTAACGGTAAGCCAGGGGAATCGCACTTGTACCATTTCGCAAGGCAATGACAGCCTCACGGTTTCGATGGGCAACGTGACGCACGACGCGCCGATGGGGTCCTATCAGGTCACAGCCATGCAAGTACAAGTGACTGCGACCACCAGCATTCAGCTCACCTGCGGCGGCAGCAGTATCCAAATGACGCCCATGAGCATTACAATTACCAGTCCGATGGTAAATATCAATTAGAGCCGACATCAATTAGAAAGGACAAAACCGCTTATGCCTATGGCAGCCCGAGTAATGGATCCCACCACGCACGGGGCGCCCCTCTTGCCTGGCCCCGGCAGCCCCAACGTGATGATCGGAGGCATGCCCGCTTGGCGCGCCCTAATGGATATACACCAATGTCTGGCCGTTAGCGTCAGCGGCGCCGACGGTCCAGGGACGGTCTTAATGGGCAGCCCGACGGTTTTGATCAACGGTATGATGGCTTGCCGCCAGTTGGACATTGTGGTGGAAGTGCCCGGTCTCGCCATGGGTCCGATGGACCCCATCCTGATGGGGTGCCCCACCGTAATCATTGGTCCTTGAACGCCGGAAGCCGCGACAATGGAGGCGCAGTTCCACCGTGCCGGACACAAAGCAGGATGTTCTCACAGCACAAGAACAGCTTCGGAAGTTGAAAGATCTACTCGACGCTCTTGAAAAAATAGGAGTAGAAGCTCCAGAACTTACGAAGGCCGTGAATAGACTGCAAATAGCAATTGATACCGGCGTCGACATTGGAAATGCCGCCGCTGAAACCAGCGCCGTTCTGGCCGCGCACGCGAACGATGCCTATAAGAAGTGTGGAGACGACGCGGTGTGCCTTGCAAAGTACGACTCAGCCTATCAGGCGCGGAACGTTAACTTTGTGCTCAACATCAACAATCCGGATTCCGTTGTCAGGAAAAGTATCCGAGCGACACTGCAACGATACCTTCCTCAAGCGATCTGCGACAGACTGGACAGTTGCCGGACCTCACTTACTGGCCAAAGGTAGCTGCGCCGGTCGAATGTCAGCGCGCGCCGCTCGATCCCTCAGGGATTTTCGCGCCCAGTTCTTTTGCCGAAGGAATTTGCGATGCGTCCCAACCGCCGCCCAGCGCTTTGATCAAATTGACGCCCGCTACCATTTGCTGCATTTGAAAGCTCACTATCGCCTGCTGGTCTGTCAGCAAAGCAGTTTGCGCGGCGATCACGTTGAGGTAAGGATCGAGGCCGGCCTGGTAGCGGACTTCAGCCTCTTTAAGATTGCGGCCGGCCGAATCGATGGCTTCGTTCTGCTGGTCGATCACTTGAGCAAGAATCTTGAGAGCTGCCAGGTTGTCTTCCACCTGTTGGAAGGCCGTCAGCACGGTTTGCCGATAGTTCGCGACCGTCAGATCGTAGTTGGCCTGATACTGTTGCACGGTGGCCCGGCGCGCGCCCGCGTCGAAGATCGTTTCCGCCACGCTGGGACCCACGGACCAGATCCGGCTCGGCCATTCCAGCCATTTCGCGATGGATATGCTCTCTAGGCCCGCCGCCGCGCTGAGCGTCACCGTCGGGAAGAACGCCGTCTTCGCTATGCCGATCTGCGCATTCGCCTGGGCCACGGAGCGTTCGGCGGCAGCGACATCGGGACGGCGCTCCAGGAGTTGGGACGGAAGGCCGAGCGGGATCGCGGGGGGACTGCTTCTTAGAACCTGCGTGGGAACCGTGAATGTCGACGCGGGCTGACCGGTGAGAAGCGCGATGGCATGTTCATACTGCGCGCGCAAAACGCCCAGATTCGTATCTTGCGCCTGGGTGGCTTTCAATTGGGACTCGGCTTGCGCCACGGCCTCATCGTTGCCGAGCCCGGACTTAAACACGTCGAGCGTCAGTTCCAATGTTTCTTGATAAGCCCGAACTGTGGAATCGAGTAACTGCTTCAAGGAATCCTGCGCGCGCAGCTCGTAGTAATCGGTCGCAAGGTCGGCCTGCGCCGACAAGCGCACATTCTCCAGATCGGCAACGCTGGCCTGCGCCGCGAAGGTGTTGGCTTTCACGGTATTTCGAATTCGTCCCCACAGATCGGGCTCCCAGGAGGCTTCTAGCGGAAGCGAGTAGGTTGTATAGCTTACTCCGACAGCTTGTCCGAATGCCGTCGACAAACGAGAATTGGTGATGCCCGGATTCGCCGTGAGCGTGGGGAAATATTGCGCCCGGGCTTGCCGTACCATCGCTCGGGCAGCCTGGACATTAGCCGCGGCTGCAACGATATTCTGATTGTTAATCTTCAGCTTCTCTTCGAGCTGGTTCAACTGAGCATCATGGAAGCTTTCCCACCACCGGCCGCGCGCCGCTGCATCGCCCGGCGTAGCCGGTTTCCAAACACCTTCGATATTGGAGGCGCCCAGCTCCTTATAAGCGGGCGGAACCAGCGCCGTGGGCTTGGTGTACCTGGGGCCGATGCTGCATCCCACCGAAAGCAGCGCCGCGGCCGCGACAAATAATTTCGTCCAGCTTCTGGCCATAGTCATTCACCGATGTACACATCCACCAACAGCCCTGGATACAGGTTCAGCTCTTTGGGCTTCTCCAGCCGGAAAATAATCGGCAGCACCCGGACGTCCACGCGTTCTTGCCTTTGGTCGGAGAGCTCGATCTTAGGCGATACCACCGGCTGCATCCGGACGAATTCGAGTGGAATCTTGACGGTGGATCCGCGCACGGACATCTGCGCCTTGATCCGGGCTGGGCTCGGGATTCGTGGCACCAGAATTTCATCGACATAACAACGCACGTTGAGGTGCTCGTGCAGACTTCCCAGCACCAGCACCGGATCCATGCCCTGCGTGTAACTGTCGTAAGCGCCTTGTCCGGAGACGTAGCTGCCCACCGTGGGGTTGATCGCCAATACGATTCCATCCTGAGGCGCTCGAAGGGTGTACTTGGCGAGCAGCGCGCTCGCGGACAAGTAAGACTTGTATAGCGCGTTGTAGGTTCGTTCCTGGTTGTTGACGTCGTAAATCCACGCGCCGGCTTTCGTCAAGTCGCGCTGTTTGCAGGCCACCTCAAGATTCGCTTTGGCCGTTAGTACAGCATTCGCCGCGCTATCCAAAGCGTCCTTGCTGATGGACTTCGGATTCGCATCGTACGCGGCCTGTTGCTTCTGCAGCTCATCCTGCGCGGTCTTCAAAGCTGCCTGCGCGGCCACCACCTGCGCCTCATTCACGTCCAGAGTTTCTTTTCTCGGTTCCGCCTTCAATTCGTTCAGGACAGTAAGAGCGGCCTGCGCCTGCGATTGCAGTTGCTGGACGGTGGCTCTTTGGATAGAGTCGTCGAGCACCAACAGGACCGTCCCCTTCTTGATTTCCTGCCCTTCCCCCACCGGGATCCGTGCCACCGTGCCGGATACCTCCGGATACACGTTGATATTCTCCCCGCTTGGCTGATCGCTCTCCAGCATGCCTTCCGCATAGATGCCGCTGGGATAAGGATTGGTGGGTGGACTAAACGCCGGCGGCAGCGGAGGCTGGGTGATAGCCGAAACGTAGGCCACCACGCATCCGGCCAACAGGCCAACGAAAGATAACACGAATAATAGCTTTCTCATTCGGTGCCTCCCTTCTCAAATCCGGTGAGACGCCCATCTTCCATCTTCAAAATCCGCGTGGCGAGCCGATG
>CAVRZH010000182.1:0-57737 GCA_963725455.1 Bryobacterales bacterium | reverse complement strand
CCAGGCGACGAACAATACTGCGGTCGCGGTGCTGTACGTGATCGCAACGTGCGGTTCGCTTTTCTTCTCTAAGGTAAGGGCGATGGTAATCTTCGGCGCGGTAAACCTCGCGATTCTCCTAGTCGTCATGGAGTTCAAGCGCTACGCGTTCACTTCACTTTGGTGCGCGTACGCGGCGATCGCGAGCCTGATCATCCTGGTCTACTTCTGGCGAAGCAGCGAGCAGCGGCCTTTCCTCTACGCCCATCCTGTGTGATCTGCAGGCTCGGCGGCTAAGCGATAGACTGGAGCGAGCAAATTTATGAAGCCGGCCCGGGTCGGTCTTTTCGTGCTCATTGTGGCGTCTGCTTCTGCGCAGACCTCGGCCACTATGAAACAGCTCATGCTGGATCTTATTTATCCGGCATCCAACGATATCTTGGTGTTTGTCTATCGGGGCGAGCCCAAGCAGGGCGATCCCAAGGTGGATACAGACTGGGCCAATGTCCGCCGCAGTGCAATCACGTTGGCTGAATCGCCTGCGTTGCTGTCGACGCGCCAGCGAGATCCAGCCGATTGGGCGAAGGACGCGAAAGCCCTGGGCGACATCGGAACAGCCGCGTATCAGGCTGCACAGGCGAAGGATTTCCCCGCACTGGCCGCTCTGGCCGATTCGCTGGATGCTTCCTGCACCACCTGTCACAAACACTATCGGCCGAATGTGTTCCCTCACAAGGAAGCGCCGACGGGAGGGTCGAGATGAGTTACTCGCGCCGGAATTTCCTCAAGGCTGCCGGATCGGGCGTTGTACTGACCGCGCTGGGGGGAGAATCGATCTTCGTCGCCGGCGCGGCTGCCGCGGTTCTTTCGCCGATGACGAAAGAGAAAGGATCATTTCTCATAAACGGAAAGCTGCACGTCGCAGAGTACGAAGCGCGCACCACGTTGTGGGAAGTGATCGCCATTCAAGCCGGCCTGACGGGAACCAACCGAAGTTGCAATCGGGCCAGTTGCGGCGCCTGCAGCGTATTGGTGGACGGAATCCCGCTCTATTCCTGCCATACGCTAGCGACTGAGGCATCCGGCAAGAAGATTCTCACTATTGAAGGCGTGGGCGACGAAAAGAATCTTCATCCGCTACAGAGCATCGGCCACACGCGCGTCGCGGCGGACTGCGGCTTCTGCACCGCGGGCTGGATTGTTACCGCGAAAGGGCTGCTCGACAACAATGCGAATCCTTCCGTGGATGAGGTGAAAGGCGCGCTGGCCGGACACATTTGCAGGTGCGCGGCATACCCCGCCATCATCCGGACCGTGCTGGATTCCGCGGCGGTGCTGCGCGGCGAAAAGATCGCGATAGAAGCCAAACCGGAATCGATCATTGAGATTCACCAACCGATGGTGCGGGATTATTCCACCAGCGGCGGACACCTGCCGGGCAATGAACTGGTGGAGGGGCCGCAGAGGACGCTGACGAAGAAGTGGCAAGGCTATCCTCCCGAAAATCTCAACGTGATCGGCAAGCCGATGCCGGCGCTGCCCGAGGTTTCGATTCCGAGGTTCACCGGTAAGGCTCAGTACGCGAGCCGAGTCTGGTTTCCAAACCTGCTCTATGCAAAATTCCTCACCTGTCCCCATCCGCACGCCAGAATCAAGAGTCTGGATACATCCAAGGCAGAGAAGATGCCGGGCGTGGCATACGTACTCACGTACAAAAATGCTTTGACGCCGGCCGGCCCGGCCCCAAGCGGTTTCCGTGCGGTACCCGAAGCGTTTCCCCGCGAGATCAATCTTCAGGGCGAAGTGGTGGCCATCGTCGCCGCGGAGACGGAAGATCTGGCCGAGGACGCCGCCGACGCCATTGATGTGGAGTACGACGTACTTCCCTTCGCCTCCACTTTGAAAGACGCCATGTCGGCGGCTGCACCGGATTTGCGGGAGGGAAAAGGCAATCTGCTGCGCGTTGCGAAGTCACCGGAGGAGTTTCCGCAGGCCACCTGGGCCGATCATCGCGGCGACCTGGAACAGGGCTTCGCCGAAGCTGAGGTGATCAAGGAGTTCACCTATCAGTTTGCGGGCGCGGTCTCCGTGCCGATGCAACCCAGCGGCAGCGTCGCGAAGTGGGATGGGGATCGGTTAACGTTCTGGGGCATGGGACAAGGCATCTATCCGGTACGGGCCGTGCTTGCCGAAGCACTCGGGATGGACGCATCCAAGATCCGCTTCATCAATAAATGGAATGGCTCCACGTTCGGAGCGGCTCGCCTGGCCGCCGAGCGATTTTATCCGTTCATCGCGCAGCTGGCGAAGGTTACCGGACGTCCAGTGAAAGTGATGCTGCCGAAAGACCAGGAGCTCGCGCAACTCCAGATCAAGCCGGAGACCATCACGAAATTCAAAGTGGGCGCGAAAAAAGATGGCCGGATCACAGCCATCGAACACACGGTCTACGTGAGCGTCGGCGATCTGGAGGGCAGCGGACACGCCGCCACTCCCGGAAATGCCCAGAATCAGTTGGAGCTTTACACATCGCTGGTTCCCCACTGGCGATCGTTATGGTGCGCGTATCGTACCAACGCGCCCCGGCCGGGGCCCTCGCGCAGCTACTACCAGCAGGAAACCAAATGGTCCTGGGAAAGCATGATGGACGAGATGGCGGAGACGCTCGGCGTTGATCCGGTGCAGTTCCGGCTCATGCACATCACCCGGCCCAAGATCGGCGACACGCGTTATCCCTACGATTCGTTTCCTTCGGCGGACGTGCTGGAGGAGGGCGCGAAAGCCTTTGGATGGGAGAAAAGAAATGCCGTGGCAGGCGGCAGCGCCGGACGGTTCAAGCGCGGATTCGGCGTAGGGATGTCGCAGCATCACGGCGGGCTGATGGGCTATCACGAAGGCGAAGAGGCTTTCGTGAAACTGGCCGCTGCTCCCGGCGCGGCGATTTTTGGCGCGGAACTGGAGTTGGCGGCCGATGGCTTTGTGACCATGAAAATCGCGCTTCCCGACAGCGGATCGAACGCGGGCACGGCGCTGGCCCACCTCACCGCGGAAATGCTAGGGTTCACCACGCGCGATCGAATCCGAGTGATCTGGGGCGACACCGACATCGCGCCATCGAGCGATGAGTGGTTCGGAGGCAGGACGATTACCTTGCAAGGAGCGGCCATCTGCAGCGCGGCGGACAAACTCCGCAAAGATCTGCTGGACCGAGCGGCAGTAGTCTTGCGAGTCGACGCAGAAAAACTTCAGATGCGCGACGGCGTCGTCTGGTCGACGGAGGAGTCCGCGAAGAGAACCACCTTTTCCGCGCTGGTGAAGGCCAACCAGGGCCCTATTCGACAAACCGGCCGGGGCGTTTCGGGCGGACCAAGAGGCGCATCAAACAAGGGCGTGGGAGCCTGCTTTGCGGAGGTAGAAGTGGACACCTGGACGGGAGATTGGCGCTTCATCCGGGCCGTTTATCCGCACGACACCGGCCTGGTGATCAACCCGCTGGTGGCTGAGGCAGACATGGTGGGATCGCTGGTGGAGAGCACGCAAGTGACCACCGACGCGATTCCGTGGGATCGGGAATTTCCAGGGACTCGTCATTACAGCGTGGGTTATTTGTCCTACCGGTTGCCTACCATCATGGACGTTCCCCGGCAAACCCAGATCTATATCGACAGCCTGGAGCCCCGTTGGTTCTATGGCGTGAAGAGCTTCAGCGAGACGAGCATCGGAGCCGTGCCGGGCGCGATCGTAAACGCCATTTACAACGCGTGCGGTGTAAGAATCCGCGAGCATCCCATCACGCGCGAAAAGATCATGGCCGGCTTGCAAGCGAAAACGAGGCCGGTATGAAGCAAATCTCAATTTATCGTCCGAAGACCGTAGACGAAGCTGTCCAGATCCTGTCATCGCACGGAACCGAAGCGGGTGTTTACGCGGGTGGAACGGATCTCCTGATACGGCTAAAGAACAGGCTGAAGCAGGCGCCCAGCTACTTGGTGGACATCAAGACCATCCAGAATCTTCGGTACATCAGAGAAGACGCGCAGGGACGCGTGCAGATCGGCGCGGCCACCAAGCTGTCGGAGATTGCGGATTCGGAGCTGTTGAAGAAGCGATACCCGATGCTGGTCCAGGCCATCAACATGATCTCGTCGCCTGAACTCCGCAATGCGTCGACCATCGGCGGCGATCTGTTGCAGGAAGTGTGGTGCCAATATTTGCGCGGTGGTTATTCCTGCTGGAGAAATGGCGGGCACATGTGTTACGGCGCGATCGGCGACAACAGCTATTACCACTCTGCGATGGGCGGCCGGCTTTGCTACGCGGTGTATCCCGGTGACGCCGCGGTTGCGTTGATTCCGTTCGATGCTTCCGTGAAGCTGGCCACGCCGGCCGGGACCAAGGAGCTGACAATCGAACAACTGGTGCCTGGGGATCTACTGGTGGACGGAAGAATCCAGTCGCATGTGGTCCGCTTCAATGAGATTCTCACCGAAGTAATCCTGCCTCCGCCCAAACCGGACGTGCGGGCATCGTTTGAAAAACTCCGGCCGCGTGGAGTTTGGGATTTTGCCATGGCTTCGCTGGCTTTGAGTCTTGAGGTTCGTGGCAACACCATCGCGGACTCTAGAGTGGTCTTCGGCGGGATCGCGGGGAAACCACTGCGCGAGCGCGCGGTGGAGAATTTTCTGCGAGGCAAAGCGCTAAGTGCGGACTTAGGCAATCAGGCCGCTGCAATCGCGCTCACGAACGCCGCGCCTCTCAAATACAACGCGACCAAGATCGGCATGGCTAAGGGCCTGCTAGCTTCAGGTCTGGCGAAGCTGCGCGCTTAGCGCAGCGCGACGACGCACGACAGATGCAGATCATCAAGGGCATTTTGTTTGAGCCTGTCGGCTGCCTGGCCGAGTTTCCCGCCGAGCCATTTCTTGAAGTCGCCGCGCGTTTATCCGGCGGGAAAAAGCAGGCGAGTCGATCGGGCAGCCGCGCCTATTGGCACTTGCTCAATTTGATGGAGAGCGTGGACCAACAAGCGGCGGACGCTCTCGAAATCGAAGCGGTGGAAGACGCGAGTCGGTACGAAGATGTCATCCCCGCGCTGGCTGAATTAAAGACGATGGACATCCAGCTATTGATCGCGTCATCGCTTTCATCGATCGCAATCGAACGCTTCCTCGAGAAAAACTGCTTGCGCGAGTACTTTTCCTCCGTCTGGAGTAGGGACAACGCAAAGGGCATCAAAGGCACGCCCCTCCATTGTGCACTCGACGCTGCGCGCCTGGGTCCGAAAAACGCCGTTTTTCTCACCGACACCGCGGAGGGTCTGAAAGTGGCCCAGAGCGTGGGTGTCAACGCGGTTCTGATGATGAACGATCCGGATGAGTCCAGGCGGCTGGCGATGCATAATCCGGCGGGTGGGATCGTCTCGCTGCACGAGCTGCCCGATTTCATTCGATTCGTGCGGGCAGAAGGGGGCTCCGCGCAGCATTGACCGGGATGTATCATGATTCGGGAGATTTCTTATGCCGGAAACTATAACTCGTAGTGAACGACTGCACCCGGAAGTGCGCGCTCTGTTGGAAATGATGGATGCGCAAGGCGCACCGCCGCTGGAGAGTCAGGACCCGGTGGAAGCTCGCGGCGCCCGCGTGGAGGGAATGAAGATGCTGGGCGGCCAGCCCATCGCGATCGGCCGCGTCGAGGACTTGTCCATTCCAGGACCGGGTGGCGAAATACCAATACGCATTTACTCCGACGGGCACGGCGGACTTCGTCCCGCGCTGGTGTACTTTCATGGCGGTGGCTTTGTATTCGGTAATCTGGATACGCACGACGCAGTGTGCCGCGCCCTTGCCAAGGAATCCGGCGCCGTGGTGATCTCCGTTGATTACCGGCTCGCTCCCGAACACAAATTCCCGGCAGCGGTGGAAGATTCGCTCGCGGCAACATTGTGGGTGGTGGCCAACGCGGAGCGCCTGGGCATCGACGCAAACCGTATAGCAGTGGGTGGTGACAGCGCCGGGGGTAACCTGGCCACTGTGATCGCGATGCGGTGCCGGGATGCGGGCGGTCCAGCACTCGCGGCACAGGTGTTGCTCTATCCGGTGACCGACGTCAGTTCCTTCGATACTGGCTCCCATCGCGACTTCGCAGAGGGCTACTTTCTCACGCGCGGCGCCATGGAGTGGTTCACCGGCCATTATCTTGCGTCCGACGATCAGAAGGGCCATCCGCATGTCTCGCCGCTACGGGCACCCAATCTGAGCGGACTGCCGCCCGCACTCGTCATTACCGCCGAGTTCGATCCTCTGCGGGATGAAGGCGAAGCCTACGCGCAGCGTCTGCAGCAGGCCGGCGTGCCGGTGACTGTGACCCGCTATCCCGGAATGATTCACGGCTTCGTTTCGATGCTTGGAGTGCTCGCCGGCGGCCGGCAAGCGATCAAAGAAGCGGCTGACTTTACAAAGTCGGGATCGACGCAAAGCGCGGCGGTATGAAAAAAGTCAAGCCCGCGTACTTAGGAGCGATGCTGCTCGCTCTGATCCTTGCACACGCTGCGTTCGCGCAGGATGCCGAAATCCGGATTTTGTGCTCCAACGGTTTCCGAGGCGCAATGCTGAAGCTGGTGCCTCAAGGTCAACGCGCCGCCGGCCATCCGGTGAAGATCGAGTACGGCCCTTCCGCGAAATTCAAACAGGCCATCGAAGGCGGAGAACAATTCGATCTCTTGATCGTGACTCCGCAAGTGATTGGTGACCTGGTCAAAGAAGGCAAGATCGCGGCCGGGACGCAGGTGGACTTAGCCAGCAGCGGGATCGGGATCGCCGTGCGCGCCGGCGTGCCGAAGCCCGACATCTCCAGCGCCCAAGCCATCAAGAAGACGCTGCAGGATGCCAAATCCATTGGATACGTGAAAGTGGGCGCGGGCACTCCCGCCATCCTCGATATGCTCGATCGCCTTGGCATCAGCCAGGAAGTCCAGCCCAAGACGGCGCTTCAGACCGGGGCTGAGTCATCCATGAAAAACGTGGCTGACGGGAAGGTGGATGTTGCATTCGCGCTGATCAGCGAAATCGTTCCTGCGCCCGGCGTGCAGTTGGCGGGACCCGTTCCGCCCGAATTCCAGAGAAAAGTCGTCATGACCGCCGCAATCTCAAGCTCGACCAAGCAGCGCGACGCCGTGAGCGGAATCATCAAGTCATTGAGCAATGCGTCGGCGGCGGCCAAGATCAAAGCGGCCGGCCTGGATCCGGTCCACTAAGGCTTCTTCAATTTATTTACGCAAAGCGGAGTGCGGCGCGAGCCTCTCAAGGGGCCGCGGCGGTACGCGCTGCACCCTTTGCACTTTGGAGATTCCACCGCAACACGCGTTCTCCGAAGGACTCTCCGGCGTAGACGTTGCCCTTCGAGTCCGTAGCGATGCTGTGCAGATGGTAGAACTGTCCCAGGCCGTGTCCGCCGTGCCCCCCAAAGAAGCCGACCACTTCGAGTGTTCCGCGAATCAGAATCTGCACCTTCTTATTACTGCCGTCCGACACGTACAGAAACTTTTGTCCCTGGTCCGGTGAAAAGGCGACATCGAACGCGGTGCCTTCCGGCGTGGATGTTTTCCGCTCGATGAATCCCTCCTTCACAAACTTGCCGTCGGGTGTGAACACCTGAATCCGATTATTTACCCGATCCCCAACGTAGACCAACCCATCGTTCGATATGCGGATCCCATGCACGGTGTTGAACTGTTGCGGCCCCGGTCCGTCGAAAGTTCGCGTGCGCAGGACGCTATCGTCGGGCTTATTCCCGTAAGCTCCCCAGTGCCGCTTATAAGCTCCGGTATCGGCATCAAAAACAATGACGCGCCGGTTGCCATAGCCATCCGCCACGAACACCTCGTTGGTCTTCGGATACACATAAATTCCCGCCGGCCGGTTCAGGTTCTCAGTATCATTACTGCCTCCGGTTTTTCCGTGATGGCCAATCTGGAGAAGAAACTTCCCGTCCTTGGAGAACTTCAGGATGTTGGTGTCCTTCGCGCCGTTGCCGCCGATCCAGACATTATCCTTGTAATCGACGAACATGCCGTGTTCGTTGTCGGGCCATTCATATCCGGCTCCCGGCCCACCCCAAGCTTGCATGAGATCGCCCGCCATATCGAATTCGAGAATCGGCGGCGATGGGATACAGCAATCGGCCTCAGCGGGGTTGAGAGCCGCGTACTTATCGTTGTTATCCAGAGTTCTGGGGCGGCTGGTCACCCAGATGTGATCGTGCGAATCGACGTAGATGCCGCCCACCTGGCCCAGCATCCAATTGTTTGGCAGCGGCTTCGGCCAATAGGGATCGGGCTCAAACTTCGGCACGCTCTGAGGCGCAGCTGCAAAAGTCAGAACGAACAGCGCGAACAAGGCCAGTTTCAGTGGATTCATGCGCCACCTCCTGCGCACTACTCTACTTCTTCGCGAGTGCGCGGTGTTCTCGTTGTTATCATGACGATGCAATGTGGATTGGCCATTTTCGATACGTGTTTTTGATGACGCTTGGGTGCGCTGCTTGTCTGGCTCAGGCCCCGGCGCAGGATCGGGACTCTGTAGGCGCGGTGGATTTAGACACGCCGCTTTCTGTCGACAAGCTAGCCGCTCAGCTGGCGACCAGGCGCGTGGTATTCGTCGGCGAAACCCATGACCGCTACGACAACCATCTCAACCAGCTCGAAATCATCCGGCGGCTTTATCAGATGGATCCCAACCTGGCGATCGGCGTGGAATATTTTCAGCAGCCTTTCCAGGCCAACGTGGACGACTACATCGCGGGCCGAACGACGGAACAGGAATTCCTGCGCGCGACGAACTATTACCAAAACTGGGGTTACGACTATCGTCTCTATGCTCCCATCTTTCGCTTCGCTCGCGAGCAACACATTCCTGTGCGCGCCCTCAACGTCCCGGCGGCCTTACCCTCAGATGTTGCGAAGCTGGGAGTTGCCGGACTTTCGGAAAAACAGCGTGCTTACTTGCCGAAGGAAATGGCCCCGGCCGATGCGGACTATCGCAGCCGGCTCCGTGAGGCGTTTGAAGGGCACCCCTCCGCGAGGCCTGATGCCTTTGATCACTTTGTGGAAGCGCAATTAGTGTGGGATGAAGGCATGGCCGAGAGTGCCGCCGTGTATCTGAATGCAAATCCCGGCCGCCGGATGGTGATCCTGGCCGGTGCCGGACATCTGGCATTCGGCAGCGGCATTCCGAAGCGTCTAGAGCGCCGAACCCACGTCACCTACGCGATCGTGCTCAATAGTGGCGAGTTGCAGCCACAGATCGCAGACTATATTTTACTCAGCAAGAAGCAGGAGCTTCCGCCGTCCGGCGTTCTGGGCGTCCGCCTGGAAGAAAAGGGCGGGGAATGCCGCATCCGTTCGTTAAGCCCGGATGGCGCTGGCGAGAAGGCTGGATTGAAACGCGGAGACGTTCTGGTAGCGATCGATAGTCAAAAAGTGACCACCATCGCCGACACGCGCCTGGCTCTTTGGGATAAAAAACCAGGGGATCGAGTGCGGGTCAGCGTCCGCCGGAAGCGCCGTTTCGGAGCGGTAACTGACCGTAACTTCGATGTCGAACTGGCGGCGGCGCGCAAAATCGGCTCAGCTTGAAAAATTGGAGACGAAATTGCAGAACGAATGGAGGATCAAAAGTCACAGGAGGTGACGACCATGACACTCCGAACTCTGTTCGAAAAGCAAATCTTCATTCGGCTCGATGAGGCGCACGGCGCGGTAGTCTGTACCACCAAACGTGGATTGCTGTCGCGAATCAGGCAGTTCGGCATTGGCGAATGCGCATTGGATGTAACCGCTGAAGTCGCGGAACCCAGTCCGGCCCCCAGCGGAATGAGTCGGAAGGCGCAAGGTCATAGTATGCCGAAGACGGTAGTTGGACTATTCAAGAATTCCAGTCAAGCGGACGACGTTGTCCGAGAGATCGAGGCCTTGGGCTTTCCGCGGCAAGACGTTCGCACTCTGGCGGAACCGGCGACCTTCGAAGTCACTGGCGTGATGAGTTTCGCGCGTCTCGATTTTGAAGTGGAGTTGATGCGGGAGCTTACCAGGATCGGCGCCACCACAGCGGAGGCGCAGGCGTATGCGGAAGGGCTGCGGCGCGGAGGGGCTTTGGTAATGGCGACGGGCTCCGACAACAAGGTAAACGCTGCCGCGGATATCATCAATCGGCACGGTGCTGTTGGGATTGAGGAAAGCGGCTCTGGAGCGCTTTTGCCTGCTGTGGTTCGCGAGGGCATGACACCGCTGCGCGGGAGTCCCGTCTTGGCCGGCCGCATTCGAGAGCCGGAGGGCGGCGCTACCTTTTTTGTTTGGTAGAAGACAGATCTCGATTGCTAAATTCGTTACTTGCTGCGACTTTTCTTCGCCTCCACGTGTTCGTCGATCCATCCGAGGATTAAATCCGCCAGTTGTAAATTATTCTTGTCCTGCATCATCATGTGGCTGTTTCCCTTGATGCCCATTTTGGGGAGGTACATCATCCGCGCATCGCCGCCTGCCGCTGTCACCTGCTGAACAAATTTGTCACAACTGTCGAGATTCATCGGCCACAGTGCACTGAACGGACCGGGAATATCGTTCAGATGATCGCCGAACATAATCAGGATGGGAATCTTCGAGAGCGTCGCAAGCTGCTTTGAATTGAGCGTCGTGGTGCAACCCATCTCGATAGAGACGATTCCTTTCACGCCCGCCGGGTTGGTCATCGCCGCCTCTTCCGGATAGAAGCCGGATTCGGAATGGCCGATCAACACCGCGCCATGCAGTTGAACAGCTAACGCAGCCATATTCGCCCAGGTGGGATTGGGCGTGGGCAAAATTCCGTTCAGGTCCGGGATCATCTGCTTGTAGAGTTCGCCGGCCGCCTGCACGGGGAACTGCTCATCCGGAAACGCGGTGTTGAAGGTGGGGCCGAACCGAAACAAAGTCCAGGATGTCTGATGGCTTGCCATAAATATAGTGGGAAGCTCACTGGGAGGAACCTTCCCCAGCTTCACGGCGTTGATTTTAGTGGCATCGAAGCCGGAGCGGGCGCGCGAAACCTGGTCCGCCAGATACACCGACCGATTCTTGCGCAGGAAGTATTCGTTCCAGCCCATCCTTCCGTCGGGGGTTGTTTCCCAGGTCTTACTGCTCAAGCAGCATCCATGCACCATCACCACCGGCACGTGCTGGTCTGCCTTGACCGGGGTTTGATACTGCACATACATCTGGTTGATGGTTACGTCGCCTTCTACTCCGGCGCCAGGCCCCGTGGTGCTTCCGCTCAGATCTTTGGAAGTCTTAGTCTCGCCCCCGACAAAGAAACTGCCCTGAGACCCTACAACCAAAGGTTTTTCGCCGGCGTAGCCCGGAATCGTTGAGGCCGCTGCCAATACAACCCAGGTGCAAATAACTGTTTTCATGTTCCTCCTATTCTCAGGGCTTCAATTGCGGACATCTCTTCCCAGCCGCGCGCAAAGCGCCTGATAAGCCGGTTCCGAATGCAGGCCCAAGAGCGTCCGGTCCACGGGCAGAACGACCATGAACGACTCGCGCTTCTGGTACGAAGCGTTGAGAACATCCAGAGCATCCCGGTTTCTGCCAAGCAGCGCCAAAGTTTGCGCCACGCGGAAAAGAGGATAACGGCCTTGAGCGCTGAAATTCTTCTGCGCCTTCAGCAGGCGATCGAGCATGCCTTGTAAGCCTCCCGCCGCGAAACCCTTCTCGGCCTCGTCGACTACCGCAAGCTCCACTGCATCGTGGGACGATTCGGCCGCCTTGCGCGACTCCGACAAATACTTCAAGCAGTCCTTGGAAACGAAATAGATGTAGGAAAGATATAGGTGGGCCGAGCGAAACGACGGCTCGGCAGCCTCAATCTGGCTCAGTTGTTCCACGGCTTGGTCGCGTTTGCCCTGATAGAAAAGCAGCAAGCCTTGATCGGCCAAAATAGATCGGGAGGCGGGTTGTAGTTCGCGCGCCAGCTCCATTTGATCCGTAGCTTCCGCAAACCGCCCGACCGACATCAAGGCAGTGGCGTACCACTGATGAGCTTCCGCATAGCTGGGGTTGAGTTCCACGGCGCGTTTGAATTCACGCTCGCCTCCCTTTAAGTCCAGCGATCCATAGAACAGGTCGAAACCGAGCGAACTGTGGGCTTCGGCCAGCGATGGATCCAGCTCGACGGCTTTTCTGGCGGCGGCCAACGATCGGGGCCAAGCTTCGCTGTCGGGCATGGCGGCGAACTCGCGCAGCAGGCTGTAGCTATCGGCCAGGCCAACGTAAGCCTTCGCATAACCGGGGTCGGCAACAATGGACTGCGTAAAATAGTCCACGGCCTTTTCGAGATCTTCTGGGGTGCGCTTGTTCCAGTAGTATCGGCCCTCCAGATACAGCTTCACGGCCGGAGACTGGGCGGCTTTTGGCCGGACCGGCAGCGTCTTGGCCCACACGTTGCCGATGGCTCCGCGCCAGGTGTTCCAGGAAACGAGAACGGTGACTAGGGCGCCCGCCAGCAGAGCCGCCGCAAACAGCCATTTGATTTTGGCAAGCCGGTTGGACGGCCGATCGGAGGGCCCCGTCGGGGGGCTCGCCTTGCCCGAGAAGCATGCCTCGCTCGAGAAGCAAGGAAGATAAGAACCCTTCGGGAGATCGATGCGAACGGGATCCGTCTTGCCGGTTGTTTCATAATACTCGTGCAGCTTAAAGCGCAGAAGGCGCGCTTGGACGCGCACTACCGGGTCGATTCTAGGATCGAAATCCGTGCCACGCGCGAACACCTGAACACCCACTTCCATTTCCTTGGGTGAGTCGGTTCGGCCGGAGAGACGCTGCTCGACTACGAATCGAAGGAATTGGGCCAGTCGCGGGGATCGTACGAAGGGCGGAGTCGCAAGAATGCGGCCGAGCGCAGCGCTTACTTCGCTGGAATTTTCCATCCCCTAACCAACTGAAAAACAGGAGTGTTTGGACGTATACTACCGTAAAACCCTGGCTGTTTCTTTGAAAGAGCTTCATTATAACCTACTACTCTGGCAACCCAGAGAGCTGGAGGTCTGTTCGATGAAGAAGTTGGTCCTAGTAGTTTGTGCCACAGCGGCCAGTTTGATGGCGCAGGCTCCCACCATCCTCGGCGTTTACAATGCGACCTTGGAGGCCGAAGGGATCGTGAACACTTCCTTGTGCCCGGGCGCGTTGGCGACCATCTATGGAACGGGGTTTGGATCGGGCTCGACGACCAGCGTTGTAGTGCTGGTGGGCGGCGAGAGATCCTTTGTTACCGCCGTCACTCCCACCCAAGTAAACGTCGAGCTGCCTTTCAACACGCCAGTGGGCGCAACCACGGTTGTGATCACCACCGGCGGAGGCACCTCGGCTCCCTTCGATGTGACCCTCACCGCGGTGGCGCCGACCATCGCCCTGGCCAACGGCTCTACAACTAACGGGCTCTTCGTCACGCTCAAAAGCACCCTCGTAAACTCCACGAACTTGGCGAACCCGGGAGACACGCTGATCCTCTATGCCAGCGGGTTGGGACCAACCAATCCAGCCGCGCCCGTTTCCGGCGTAGCAACAGCCACCGTACCGACGGCGACATTGCCTACCTTGACCGTCGGAGGCGTGGCAGCGACGGTCTTATACGCAGCCATCCCAAGCGGATTCGCGGGCTTGTACCAGGTTAATTTTACGGTTCCCAAGACCGTGCAGGGTAACGTGCCGGTGGTACTGAGCATCGGCGGCCAGAGCAGCAACAGCGTGACGCTGCCGTTGTTCGGCATCTCGGCGGTCGTGAATGCCGCTTCATTCCTCAATACCGGGACAGCCGCTCCGGAGGAGATGATCAGCATTTTTGCGAACGGGCTGGGCAGCACGAATCAGCTTTACGGGTTTCCGGCCACCACCGTAGCGGGCGTTTCAGTGACCATCAATGGGGTCGCTGCGCCGATCACCGCTTTGGCCGCTACCAGCAACCAGATCAACCTTGTCGTACCATCGCAGACGCCGACCACCGGGACGGTGCAGGTTCAGCTCACCACGCCGACGGGGACCAGCATCGACTTTCCGCTGATCATGAATCCAGCAGTGCCGGGTATCTTTCTGGTGACCGATTCGGCGAATCCTACTGCCGATATCGCCGTCGCGCAGTTCGCCAATACGGTTTGGTTAGCGATGCCCACCTCGGCGGCTACCGCGCTTCAACTTCCGCAGAATTGCACCGCGTCCAATGCCAATCCGCTGTCACTTTGTGGACAGCCCGCGGCTCCGGGTGATTACCTGGTCCTTTATGTGACGGGCCTGGGTGAGGTGACGCCGAATGGCGAAGCGAACGGCACTCCGCTGCCGACCGGTGTGATTGCCCCGGTAAGCGGCAGCCCATTGTATGAGACCACCGCTACACCAACCGTCCAAGTTGGCGGCACGGCGTCCACGGTGCTCTTCTCCGGTGTGGCACCGGGCACGGCCGGCGAATATCAGGTGGATTTCCAGGTTCCCACGGGAGTCACGGAGGGCGACGCGGTTCCGCTCACTGTCTCTATGCCTGGATCGACGACAGCCACGGCGACACTGGCGGTGCATTCGAGATAAGCGAGTTAGCCCCGGGGGAGGGTCAGCCCGAAATCCCTGCGAGCCGTTGTACGGTTTCAAAGGTGTCGGCTTCGGCAGCGGTTTTATCGGTGCGGTAACGCTTAACCCGCGCGAACCGCAACGCAAGACCGCTGGCGTACCGCGGGCTGACCTGAATTTCGTTGAAGGCGATCTCGACCACCAGTTCGGGTTTCACGTGCACGGTATAGCTGTCCCGGCCGATTTCCAGACGCAGCAGCTCTTTGGTCTGCCACGCCAGCATTTCGTCGGTGAGACCTTTGAAGGTTTTCCCGAGCATCGCGAACCCGCCTTTCTGTGTGTCGCGGGCGCCCAGGTGCAGATTGCTGAGCCAGCCTTTGCGTCTTCCGTTTCCCCATTCCGCCGCCAGAATTACGAGGTCGAGCGTGCGAGCACGCTTCACCTTAACCCAGCTTTGGCCGCGGGCTCCAGCGGCGTATTTCGCATCGATCGCCTTTGCCATGATGCCTTCATGGCCGCGCGCCAGGGCCTGTTCGAGGAATTCTTCCGCGGCTGTCGAATCGCTTGTGACAAGGTGCGGTATCAGATACTCGCCTGAAAGCTCGGACAGTGCGGCGAAGCGCCGGGTTTGTGGCTCGTCGAGAAGCGCGCCGCCGTTGAGGAACAGCAGATCGAACCAGAAGGGCGTCATGGGCAGCTCCTGCCGCATGCGCTGGACATCCAATTTGCGGCCGAAACGCCGCATGGTGATTTGAAAGGGCTGCGGCCGTCCGTCCGGCTGCAAGCTGATCACTTCGCCGTCCAGAATCAGATCGTGTGCGGGAAGGGCACGAGTGAGTTCCACCACCTCCGGGACCGCGGCGGTGACATCCTTCAAGCTGCGCGAGTAGACGATCACTTCGTCGCCGGATTTGTGGACCTGGACCCGCGCGCCGTCCATTTTATATTCGAGCGCGGCTTCGCCTATACAGGCGAGAGCCTCAGGAACGTCGCCGGCCGATTGCGCGAGCATGGGCTGAATGGGCCGGAACAATTGAACGCCGTATTGCGCCAGCCCGGCTTCACCCTGTTCGAGCGCGGCCCGGGCCACGCGTGCGATATCGCCGGCCATCATTGCGGCGCGGCGAACGCGTTCGGGAACCAGACTGGATGCCTTGGCGACGGCCTCCAGCATAATTCCTTCCAGTGCGCCTTGGCGAAGTTCACCCATCAACAGAGCGATAAGGAACTGCTGCTCCGCTTCTGTCGCGCGCGAGAACATCGATTGAAGCAATTCCTGGCGCCGGCGCTGGGAGCCGCTTCCGCTGGTCCCGGTAATCTCTGTGAGGATACGGTCCAGGTCGAGGATTTCAAGCGTTGGATCGGCCGCTGGAGAACTTCGAGCTTCGCGAAGAGCGGCGTAACCGATGCCGATGCGCCCCTGACGCGTTTGCCCGGAGAGAAACGGCACAACGATCTCGATTTCCGGGGGGCTGAGCTGCCGGAGCACGCGGGCGAGAAGGCCGATCTTTTCCAGCCGCTTGCTGGTATCGGCGACGCGGCGTGAGGTGTCCACCACGCTCGAGAGCAACATGCTTGCAGCATAACCAAAAGGGCAGGCTGAGGCGAGAGCTAGTTTCCGATGGGTATCTGTTGCGCGGTGGTGGTGCCCAAGGAGTTAGTGATCTGAGCCGTCACCCATCCGAGCTCCGCCTCGTTTCCGGTAATCGGGAAATCCGCTTGCACCTGGAACATGCCGCCGGCCTGCGTGCTGCTGAAATACTGCTGGAATGCGGCGCTGGCGTTGACGTCGATGGCGCCCTGCGGAAGCGCTTTTCCCGTGGTGTCGTAAAACGTGAAAGCGATTTGCGATGCCGTGTAGGTGTTGTCGAATCCGGAGAAGGCCACGTCGATGGTGCCGAACAGCGCCACCGCGGTAGCGCTATCGACGCTGATGGGCGCCGGAGGAATGGTGAGAAAGATCTGCTGTGGGGCGTTGTCTTCGAGCGTCAGTGTGAAGGTGATGGTCCCGGCTGTGGTTCCGGTCTGGAATGACAGGCTGGGTTGGCCGCCGATCAGGGCCGAAGTGGCGCCAGGTGCAATGGTCACGGTCGCCGCGAGGGGAAGACCTTGTGTCCCGGAGTAGACAAACTGGATGGCTGCGTCATCGGTTACGCCGGTAACGCTGGACTGAAATGCCATGGTCAGGGTGCCCGTCCCGCTCACTTGTGAGGCCGCCGCGAGCGGAATAGTGAGGCTGTTCTGCTGCGCGCTGGCCCCGACCGTGGATGCCAGGACGATGGACGCGCTCGGGAGCGCTGGATTCAAGCCTTGGCCGGTGAGCGGGAAGGTGCGGCCGTCCACCGTCAGCGTGCCTTGGTATAGCGTGCCCGATTGCGGAGTGAACTTGACTTGAAAGGGCACGGATTGGCCGGAGCCGATCTGCACCGGCGTCGTCAAACCGGGGAGCAGGGCGAAACCGCTTCCTGAAACAACCACACTCCCTACCGTGACGCTGGCGCCGGCCGAATTCGATAAAACGAAGCCTTGTGTTTGACTGGCTCCCACGTCCACGGATCCAAACCCGATGGTGGCGCCCGCAATGAGCGGACTCTGGCTGCCTGAGAGCGTCAGGGTAGCCGATGGAGCGGAGTTTCCCTGCAGCACGATGTTGAGGCTGTTCACAGCCAAAAAAGCACTAAAAGAGCCGGTGGTGGTGGGGCTGAAATCGACATCGAACTCAACTTCGGACGCCGGACCCACGTAGGGAGCGAGTACATAAGGAAGCGATGGCGCGGAGACGATAGTGAACCCGTCGCCTGACAGCGCCAGAGTGGTGAGCGTGGCCGGTCCCGCGCCAACGTTGCGCACGTGGAAGCGTGTTTCCAGCGTGTCGCCTGGCGCCGCCGTACCGACGTTCACCAGTGCGCCGGCAGCGGTGTCGTTGGTGCCGTCGAATTCGAAGACCTGCAGCTGAGCCAGAGCCGAGAGCGGCAACAACGCAGCGAAGAGAAGCACGCGGGGGATCATGGTCATCTCAGGATTATTCGGGAAGCCGGTAAAAGCTTTCGCGGCCGGCGGTGGTGCGGATCGCAAAACGAGCGTTGCCAACCAGGTCCGATAGCTGCACCCAGTCCCGATTCATTTGTTGCAGGGAAAAACTCGCGGGCAGGGATGCGGCGATGTGGATCTCGCTGCCATCGGTTCTTCGGATAACGATTCCGCTATTGTCGCGATAGACCAGATCGCCAGTAGGGAGCGCGAGCAACGGAGGATGTAAGCCGACGAGCGCGTTTTGCGAAGCCGCTCCCACCGCCCTCAAGGGAAAGTTCAATTGCCAGACGGTTTCCCTTCTTTGGACCATCAGTGACGCGTCCGAAGCAGTGGGGAACGCGATGGCAATTACCGTGTCGGTGATATCCACCGGGACAGGCACGAATGCACTGCCGGTCCACTCCACCAGGGTGCGGCTGGCGGCGACATATGCCAAGGCCATGGCGCCATTGGGAGAAAATGCGAAGAGCGCCGTGCCAGGAACCGTGTTCAAGGATGCGAGCGGCTTGCCTTGCGAGTCAAACGCCGTTAGGGACGAGTCAGTTTTCAGCAAACCAACCGACCCGGAGAACGATTCAGCGATGATCTTTTGAGAAACCGCCGGACCGAGTATGAAGTTGCCGGCTACGCCATATGCCGGGCGCAACGCGTGCGCGCTATCCTCTACAAATCCGAGTTGCGGCGGCGCGATGCCAGGTTGTGCCCATGCCTTCGCTGACATGAGAAGAAGAGCAACAATCCAAGCTCGAATCATGGCGTCGGCTGCCCCACCACTACGCTGGGCGTCCCGATGCTGATCCCGGTAGTAGATGTATTGGACGAAGCGGGCGACCCCTGAGAGCGCAAGAGCGCATACGCCCCGCCGGCCGCTGCTCCCGCTGCCAGCATACCGATCCAGAGCCACTTATGCCCCTGGTGCGACGCAGTGAATACGCCTTCGCCGCCGGCTTTGGGCGCCACACTATCGCTGAGATATTGCGTGCTGACGATGCCCGTGCGCGCCTGTTGCTTAATGGCGGTGATTCGGATCTGGATAGTTCCGGGCGTTTTGTTCCATTGCATCCCCCACACCGAAGCGCGGCCGTCGGGACCGGTGGTGACAACTTCTGTCCGCAGGCCTGAGTTGAACGTCCCGCTCGCGCCCTGATCCGGGAGGCGAAAGCTGACAGACGCCATGTCCACTGGGAGGCCGGCTTCGTCGGTAACCAGTACAGTGACGCCGCGTGTGGCGCGCGAGCCGGTGCGATAGGTGGTGCCTTCGCCTTCCACCACTCTCAATTGAACGATGACGGAAGCGTTGGCGGAGACAACGATGGCCAGGGCGCAACAGAGAACGCTACGCGCCGCGCTTATTCCATGGGGCTGCACACACTATAGGTGCGGCGGATTGAGCGATATTCTCAGCGGAACCGGCTTAGCTAAACTCCCCGTTACTGCGCGCTGGTTTGGCTAAGCTGAGAGCTGGTCTGGCCAAAGCGATGCCACTGACCGTCCTGCTGGTAGCTGTTGTTGTAGGCCTGTGGAGGCGGCTGCGGCGGCGCGTTGTTCGGAGCTGCGTTCTGCTGCGGGGCCGTCTGCTGCGGCGCATTTTGAGGCGGTGGTGGAGGACCTTGCCTCAAATTCGATGGAGGTCCATACTGAGGTCCGTATTGCGGCGGAGGTCCATATTGCGGACCATACTGCTGCTGTTGCTGCGGAGGGCCATACTGCGGACCATATTGTTGCTGCGGAGGAGCGCTGTACGGATCCGGGCCGTAGGAATACGGATCGGAATAATAGTACGGGTCCGGATAATAGCCGCCGTATGGATAGCCATAGGCGTACGGGTAGCCGTAATAGCCGCCATACCAGGGATAACCGTATCCAAATCCAAATCCTAGTCCCCAACCGCCATAGTAGCCGCGACCGTAGCCATAGCCGCCGCGATATCCGCCGTAACCACCGTATCCGCCCCGATAACCGCCGCCGTACCCGCCGACTGCACCGCCGCGGTACCCGCCTCCGCCGACGGCTCCGCCTCGAAAGCCGCCGCCTCCGCCGACAGCGTGGCCACCGCCACCACCGCCATGACCTCCTCCGCCCCTCTGGGCGAAGCAAGTAGCAGTAGCAAATACAAGGGATACGATTGCGATTTGCAGCGAGCGCATAGGGATACTCCTAAACCTAACCTCTTCCGAATTGTAAGACGCTCGACGTTTACATTCGGATACCGAATTCTATCGCGGAATCATTAGCTTTTCCACATATTTACCGATGAGGTCAACTTCCACGTTGATCGAGGATCCTGGCTGGTAACTCTGCATGACAGTGTTCTGATAGGTATGTGGAATGATGGCCACTCCGACGACGCCGCCTTCCAGTGAGGCCACCGTCAGGCTGACGCCATCCAGGGTGACTGATCCTTTTTGGATCAGGTACCGGTCCACATTAGCCGGTATCCGGACCTTGAGCCACCAATTGCCGTCGGGGAGCGGGTCCAGCGCCAGGAACTCGGCCCGACCATCCACGTGCCCTTGTACGATGTGGCCACTCAAACGGTCACCCACGGCGGCAGGCCGCTCTAGATTTACGTGCGAGCCTTCGCGTAACGCACCGAGATTGGTGCGCTCCAAGGTTTCGGGCGACAGGTCGCACCAGAAGCCGTCGGGCTGAATATCGACAGCGGTGAGACAGACGCCATTCACGGCTATGCTGGCGCCTTCCTTTATATCTTCGAGTACCAGCCGGCACTGGATGCGCATGCGATGACCGGGCACAGCGACGGCTCCCACTTCTTCAATGATGCCGGTGAACATTTATAACCGCTCCCTCACGGTCGCGGCTCGGTAGGTTGCGGCTCAGTTTGCATCGCGGCTCGGCTCATTTCACCACGTACGCTTCTACCGCGTACTCGTCGGGCGGGATGGAGTGAAGCCGAACGCTATGGAGTTGGATGGCGTCGGTGCGCCGCAGCCGGCCGGTCCCGCCCGCCACCGGGAGAGACTGCAGGCCGCCCAGGATCTTCGGCGCGTAGTAAAAAAAGATCTTGTCGACGATGCCGGACTCAAGCGCTGCCCAGTTTAGCTTGCTTCCCGATTCGATCATGAGCGACCGGTATTGTTCGCCCGCGAGCCAGGCCGGGAGTTTGGTGAGGTCGGTGCGCCCGCCGGGACCATCGAACACCACCACGCGCACGCCGCGGTATTCCAGAGCGCGCCGCCGTTCGTCGGACGCGGCCGAAGTGGTGATTACCGCCACGTCGCCATTAGCGCCTGCCACCATGCGCGAATTAAGCGGAATGCGCAGCGTGGAATCGGCCACGATCCGTAGCAGCGGGCGGCTGCGCTCTAATCCGGTGCGATCGGTGAGCAGGCAATCGTCCGACAGAACTGTGCCGATGCCGGTAAGAATCGCGTCGGCATTGTGGCGGATCTCCTGCACATGCGCGCGGGCGCGTTCGCTGGTGATCCAGCCGGTATTGTCTTCGGGCGCGGCGATTTTACCGTCCAGCGTCAGCGCGGCTTTCAGGGTGACCAGAGGAAGGCCGGTGCGCATGGAGTGGATGAAAGCTTCATTCAGTCTAGCTGCTTCGTCCGCGTATTCGGAAGCAACTTCCACCGCGATGCCAGCCTCGTGCAGGCGGCGAAATCCCTGGCCGGCCACTTGCGGATTGGGGTCCTGCATGGCGGCGATCACTTGCGCGACACCCGCCTCCACCAACGCATCCGCGCAGGGCGGTGTACGTCCATGATGCGAGCAAGGTTCCAGCGTGATGTAGAGCGTGGCTCCGCGCGATTGCGCGCCGGCCTCTTCCAGTGCGATCACCTCCGCGTGCTTGGCCTGCGCGTAGGTGTGAAATCCCCGGCCGACAATTTGCCCGTCCTTCACTAGCACGGCTCCGACGGCGGGATTCGGACTGGTGCGGCCGAGACCCTGGCGCGCCAGTTCCAGCGCTTCGTCCATGAGTGGGCTTCTCAGCATTGGCTCTGCTCAGGCAAACAGTGATGTGATGAATTTGTCGGGTTCAAACGGCAACAGGTCGGCCGCCTGCTCGCCTACGCCGACGTAGCGGATGGGCAGGTTCAATTCGCGGGCGATGGCTACCACCACGCCGCCCTTCGCCGTGCCATCTAATTTCGTGAGTACCAGCCCGGTGACGCCGCTCGACTCAGTGAACTTACGAGCCTGCTCCAGGCCGTTCTGTCCGGTGGTTGCGTCTAGCACCAGCAGCACCTCATGCGGGGCGGCAGGGATAACTTTCGCGGCGGTGCGGCGCATTTTTTCGAGCTCCGACATCAGGTTGGTTTTGGTGTGGAGGCGGCCCGCCGTGTCAACGATGACGTAGTCCACCTTGCGGGCCTTGGCGGCTTGCAGCGCATCGAAAACCACGGCGCTGGGATCCGCCCCGGCGGATTGCTTGATCACGTCGGTGGAAGTGCGCGCTCCCCAGATCTGCAACTGCTCAATGGCAGCGGCGCGGAAGGTATCGGCGGCGCACAGCAGCACGCTGCGGCCTTCGGACCTGTATCGGCTAGCCAGTTTGCCAATGGTGGTGGTTTTGCCAGCCCCGTTCACGCCCACCACAAAGACCACGGCCGGAGGCTCGGCCACATGCGGCACCGGGCGCTCAGCGGCCTCCAGAACTTCGAGAAGATGCTGCGCGATCAGCTGCTTGATTTCACCCGCGTCGGCCAATTGCTTGCGATCCGCGCGCTGGCGGATGCTTTCGAGAACTTCACTGACCGTGTTCACGCCGATGTCGGCCGTGATCAAGGCATATTCCAATTCCTCGAGAAGATCGGCGTCGATCTCCTTGCGCCCGGCGACGGCGTCTTCCAGGCGGTCCAGCAAGCCCGAACGAGTCTTCTGGATGCCGGCTTTTAGGCGTTCGAGCAGGTTGGGTTCTTGTTCTACCGCGCCGAATAAAGTTTGGATCATGGGGGCGAAAAGTGAAGCGATTCCATTGTAGCCGGACTGCTTGCGACGCGCGCGGATCGTTGAACGAAACAGCGAACGATTGTCTGGGAGTGCAGATACGGTCGTCGTGGCATAGATGGGGCGCCGTTATACATGGTTAGGGTCGTTCCAAGCGCGAAGTCTTCTGTTCAGTCCCTCCAGGCATCGCTCAGGATTGTGGTTTAACCAGCACTCCCAGATGCGAACGACGCTCCATCCGGCAGATCGAAGCTTGCGAGCTACTCCGCGATCTCGCAGGCGGTTGCGAGCGATTTTTTGTGCCCACAGCTCGGCGTTCGTCTTGGGGTGAATGTTCTTTCCGCACAGGTGGCCGTGCCAGAAACATCCGTCGATAAAGAGCGCGACGTGTTCTTTCGGCCAGGCGAAATCGGGTTTCCCCATTATCGGAAAGTGCCTGCGCCACCCCTTTATTCGAGCGGCGCGAAGCAATCCACACATCTTAACCTCGGTGGTCTTGTTTCCGACACTTCGCACCCTTGCCATCAGCTCCGATCGATTCAGGGAGCCGAAAGACGTTTTTTCACCCCTAGCGTTTCCGGGCCAGCGCGTCACGGTGCTCTCCAATGGTTTTCGCTATCTCAGTAGCTATGAGTTGGGCAAACATCGGGGGGACAGCGTTTCCTATCATGTCGCAGACGGCGTCCATCTTGTCGGTGGCGAAAGCGTAACTCTTCGGGAACGTCTGCAGGCTAGCCGCCTCTCTTACTGATATAGTCGTTCTCCTGCGATCGGGATGTCCAAACCTCCCCTTACACGGCGTTGTACAACCTGAGGTCACGGTCACCGACACGGAGTCCCAGGACATTCGACCGTACACATTCGTAAATCCGTTATAGTCCCCTTTGTGGCAATCCGGGCGCAGTGACTCATCTAAGCTCAGCCATGTCTTGCCGGGCAGCGCGGCCTTTAGTCTTAGACGGGTGTGTTCCTTGAGGTCACGGACAACGTGCCAATTAGCGTTTCTTGGACCTCCGTTCTTCCACGATTGGCTGAGCTTGACCGGCGGCTCCCATCCGTGAATTGTCTCCCGGACGGTGACCCACGGATAAAGCCGACTGTCCGGTTTTGGAACCCTCGAATGTGTCTCGACCGGGAACGGAATCATGAAACCTCTACCGGCGAGCAGCACAAGCCTTCGCCGGTTCTGCGGCACGCCAAAGTTTGCCATTTGAATGATGCGAGTCTCAGCGTAGTAGCCCGCCTTTCGGAGCAAGAGGAGAAGCTCATCAAGCAGCTCCTTCCCGCGTGTCTCCAGCCCCGGCACGTTCTCCATGAAGACCGCCTCTGGTTCTAGCTCCTCCACGAATCGTCCCATTTGAAGTACAAGCCGATTGCGCGGATCTTGACGCCCCCACTTTGCGGTCAGTGAACAAAAACCCTGGCAGGGAGCGCATCCGGCTAACAAACTCAGTCGCCCCTTCGGCAAGGTCTTTGCGAGCGTCGTAGCGTCCACGTTTTGCACGTCTTCTGTGAAAAACCGCGTCCTCGGGTGATTCTTCTTATAAGTCATGGCCGCCGTCGCATCTATCTCAACTGCGGCCTTGACTGTGAACCCCGCCTTCTGTAGGCCGAGCGAAAGCCCACCGCAGCCAGCAAACAAATCTATCGCGGTCAATTTGGCCGGCGTCATTTGTTCTTTTTGCTTTTCACGACCGACTTTTTCGCACTCTTTCGCTTGGCCCTCGAGTACTCGGGGGCCACATGCTCCAGGCGCTTCTCTACTTCGACGAACTGCCTTCTCGCCGCGTTGTGCATGTCAGTGAACGTTTCGACGCGGATTCCGCTTGCCGATAGCCGTTGGAGCTTGTGTTGGACGTCACCTTTCTGGCTCAGCTTGCCCACAACGAGCAAACCCTCGACGAGCGCGGGACTGTTACCGCCCGTCCCCTTCCAGTTCGTTCGCGCCCAGTCCACGTAATGCTCAATTTGCTCAAGATCTCGACGGTTAAGCGTCTTTTCAGGACGCTTGATCTCGACGACGGTTGCTTTGCCGCTCTCCGTTACGCCAATAATGTCGATCCGCCGATCTTTCTCATCCAGATTCTTCGGCTCATTGTGCGCCTCGCGGAGCATCTTGGAGTATGTTTGTTGTTCGTTGGCTTCCGTCCAGGCCGGATTCAGCAGCCAAAGGTTCGCCGTTAGCAGAGGCTGAAGTTGCTGAACTTCCAGCGCGCCTTTTTCAATAAATTTTTGGAGCTGATCCATCGCGGAACGCCGTCCGTCGGCGAGCTGAAGGTGCTCGCGCGCCTCAATTACACGCCACTCATCAAAGAGCTGAATCAGCTTGGCCGCACTTGTCACCTCTTGATCGAGAACGTCAATAAGTTCGCGAAACGCCATCGATTCGACGCTCGACTTTACGATTTCTAATATCGGCTGGATCTGCTTTGCGTCCAGTGCATCGTCATCGACGAGGATTTTGACGAGTCGCTCCGCGACTCGTCTTTCCGTCTCACGCCTGCTTCTCAGCCATATGTCGAAGCCGCCCGTCGTTATGATCGTCTGGGTTTTCTCCTGCTTACGGAGGTCCAGCCATCGATCAAACGCCCACCTAAGTCCGCCCTGGCCCCAGGCCTGTAAAAGCTGACCGTTTGCTGACTCCCACACCACTGAGTTTCGGGCGGTCGCAACTAAGTCTACGGCCGGAGAATCAAGGAAACCGGCGGTTACCTCGCCGACCAAGTGCGCTCGCGCAAACTGGGCGTGCGTCGTCGCCAAGTGAAAGTAGCTGCCTAGTTCAATGGCTTTGCCGTTTGCAAATATGTCTACACCCCTATCTTCCTGTGAACTTCCCGGTAGGAATCCGACCCAGCCCGTAACCTTCAGTCCAGCGCCTACATCGCCGCCGCCTGGCAGATCCTCCACATCCCACGAGTATCCCGTTGGACAATCTGAGCGCCTTAGGCGATCGCCCGGTTTGATAGCAGTGCCGTTTACTCGAACGTCGAACTTGCTTCCAATCATCGCAAGCCGTCGCGCGAGTCCTTGACGGACGAGGTCTGGATTCACCCGATTCGTCCGATGCAAACCCCGCAACGTGATTTCGACACCGTCCGCTTCCTTCGTGGGGCCTGTACGCGTCATGACCACTTCGGGTTCATACGGCTGCCCGCCGTGTTGCTTGCTCCATTCCTGCATCGCCGAGAACTTCAGGCGGAGAGTAATTGCTTCCTTGGATTTGACGGCATGGATCTCCATCTCGTCAGCGATGCCAAAAGCCGACAGCTTTCCAAGGCCCTTTCGGCCCGTTACGGCCACCTTCCCATTCTTTGACATTACCCGTTGCGAATCAGCGCCGCGCCGGTTGCGGCCAATGGGTAGAAATTCGTTCTGAAGTTCCTGGGCGTCCATCCCATGTCCATAATCGCGGACGATCACCTCTGACGTGGGGGTGATGTCGTCAGTTGGGACCTTAACCTCAACCTTGGGTGATTCTGCATCGAATGCGTTTGAAACAAGCTCTGAAAGTACCGGCGGAAGCGTGCTGTACAAGCGGAGACCGAGGTGCTCGATCGTCATCGGCTCGAACGGCATCGTGAACTTTGGCGTCGTCATCGTCGTTTACTTCTTTGGCGGAGGTGCGCCTCCGCCGCTTTTGGCAACATCCGCCGTCAGCATTAAGTGATTTGCAGGTTAGCTCTTACTAGTGCAGTTTATAGAAGCCGTGCCAATTGTCGCAAGCTAAAGAATACCAGCCTCGGGTTCACTGCCCGCGAGCAACCTCTCGCCGTCTGCCTAAGCTTGCTAACCCGACCAACCTCAACCTAGGGGATCGGTGACACGGTCCAGGCTCGATACCACGATGTCCGGCGCGAATCCCAGTTGATCCATCGCACGCCCCGTCCGGTTGCACCAACAAACGCCGTACCCGAAAGCCTTGGCGCCCGCGGCGTCCCACGCGTTCGATGAGACGAAGAGAATCTCTTCGGCCGGCAGACCAAGTGCGTCTGGCCCGAGCTGGTAAACCTGCGGCGATGGCTTGTAGGTTCTCACCTGGTCCGCGGAAATTATAGTGGAGAAATACGACTCCAGGGCATTGGCGCGAACCGCTGCTTCCAGCATCTTCGGTGTGCCGTTGGAGAGAATCGCCAGGGGATTTTCGCACAGCGCGTCTAGCGCGACGATTGCATCGGGGAACACGGCGGGCGCCAGATATGCATCGAGCAACTGCCGGATCTGGGACTCACTGGCTTCGATCTGAAGCTGCGCCAAAGCGGTGCGCAGAGCGGCTTCGGTGACGTGCCAAAAATCCTCATAGCGGTCCATGAGCGCGCGCAGCCAGGTGAATTCGAGCTGTTTCTGCCGCCAGAGCTGGGACAGGGCGCCCAGATCGCCCGGGATGCCCGCGCCGGCTCGCACCACGACCGAATGCACGTCGAACAACGTCCCGTAGGCGTCGAACAAGAAAGCTCGATATTTTTGGAGAGGATTGGCCACTCTCCAGTTTACCCGGCCGTTGGGAATTGCCCTACACTGGGGAAGGCTTCCAATTTGAGTGCTCCCATGCCGCATGACCAAAAAATCGTGGTCGTGATGCCTGCCTACAACGCAGCCAAGACGTTGCGCATCACTTATGCCGACCTTCCGCCCGCACTGGTGGATGAAGTAATCCTGGTGGACGACGGGAGCTCGGACGACACCGTCAAAATCGCGCGGGAATTGGGTTTGGAGCTTTTCGTTCACAACCGCAACTATGGTTACGGGGCGAACCAGAAAACCTGTTATCGGGAGGCGCTCAAGGCGGGCGCGGAAATCATCGTCATGGTTCACCCGGATTACCAGTACGATCCCAAGCTGCTGCCTCAGGTGATTGAGCCCATCGAGCGCGATGAGGCGGACGTGGTGCTGGGGTCGCGGTTGATGCAAGGCAACCCAATGCGCCAGGGCATGCCGTGGTGGAAGTACGTCTCCAACCGGTTCCTGACGTTTCTCGAAAACCGTGCGTTCGGCCTCCAGCTGAGCGAATATCACACCGGGTATCGGGCCTACCGGCGCGCGGCGCTGGAGGCGGTGAACCTGGAGACAAATTCCGATAATTTTCTGTTCGATCAGGAAATTGTCGCGCAGTTTGTCGACTCCGGAATGCGGATTCGCGAAGTGCCGGTGCCCGCGCGCTATTTCCCGGAGGCATCATCCGCGTCGTTTCTGCAAAGCTCGGTTTACGGGCTGTCCATTCTTCGATTGCTGGCGCGATATATGCTCCATCGGGCTGGATTGCGGCAGCGCCAGTTCCAGAGCCTGCACCGGCGGTACGCGCGTGTGGCGGTTCGAGAGCATCGTCCTTAGGGTGACCTGCATCTCAATAGAGTCACGGCCAGTTAATCTGGTTCTATAGAAGATGCTTCCGATCATTCAGCCAAAATCCACCGGGCGGCCAAAATCTGCCGGGCAGCCAAAATCTTCCGGGCAACCAGAAAACGCCGGAGTTCGCGATCCGGTGTGCGGCATGATGGTCGATCCGCAAAAGGCCGCTGGATCGGCGGTGCATCAAGGCCAGACTTACTACTTCTGCTCGAAGGGCTGCGCCGCGAAGTTTCAGGCTGCGCCGGCGAAGTATCTGCATCCGGCGGCCGCACCTGAGCCGATGCAAAAGGAGGCGGCGGGCGTCGAGTACACCTGCCCCATGCATCCGGAAGTCCGGCAAATCGGGCCGGGCTCTTGTCCCATCTGTGGCATGGCGTTGGAGCCGTCCCATATCACTCGGGATTCGGCGGACGAAGTGAATCCCGAATATACGGACATGCTGCGCCGGTTCCGATGGAGCGTGCCGCCGTCGGCAGTTCTGCTGGGCCTGATGTTCGCGGGCGTGCACCAGCGGTGGCTGGAACTGGTGCTGGCCAGTCCCGTGGTGCTCTGGGCGGGATGGCCGCTCTTCGAGCGCGCCTGGGCATCTATCCTGAATCGCAGCTTGAACATGTTCACGCTCATCGGCATGGGCGCGGGCACAGCTTATCTCTATAGCTTGGTTGCGACCGTGCTGCCGGGGCGCCACCTGGCTCTGTATTTCGAGCCTGCGGCCGTGATCGTCTGCCTGGTGCTGTTGGGACAAGTGCTCGAATTGCGCGCGCGCCGCCAGACCAGCAGCGCTATCAAGGCTCTGCTCAAGTTGGCGCCCGATACCGCGCGGCGAATTCAGACTGACGGAACCGAAAAGGATGTTGCGCTCGATCACGTGCACCTGGGTGACCTGTTGCGCGTGCGGCCGGGCGAACGTGTGCCCGTGGACGGCGTCGTGGTGGAAGGGTCCAGCTTCGTCGATGAGTCCATGATCACGGGCGAACCGATCCCTGTGGAAAAAGCTCCGGGCAGCCGCACCACCGGCGGAACGGTGAACGGCACGGGCGCGTTCGTCATGAAGGCCGAGCACGTCGGCGCGGACACGCTGCTGGCGCGGATCGTGCAAATGGTGAGCCAGGCGCAGCGCTCGCGTGCGCCCATCCAGCGGCTGGCGGATCGTGTATCGGCGGTGTTCGTGCCCACGGTGATCGCCGTCGCAATCGTGACCTTCGTCATATGGGCCCTGATCGGTCCTCAGCCGAGATTAGCGTACGCGCTAGTGAACGCGGTTGCGGTCTTGATCATTGCTTGTCCGTGCGCGTTAGGACTGGCCACGCCGATGTCGATCATGGTGGGAACCGGCCGCGGCGCGACCGCAGGTGTGCTGATCCGAAATGCGGAGGCGCTGGAGGTGCTGGAGAAGGTGGACACGCTAGTGGTGGATAAAACCGGAACGCTCACGGAAGGCAAGCCGAAGCTGGTCTCCGCGCCCGACGATGAAGTTCTGCGTCTGGCGGCTAGTGTTGAAAAACTCAGCGAGCATCCATTGGCGTCGGCGATTGTCGCGGGCGCTCTGGAACGAAAGCTTGTGCTTTCGAAAGCGGAACACTTTGAAGCGGTGCCAGGCAAAGGCGTCACGGCCGTAGTGGATGGACACCGGGTATCGGTCGGCAAACCGTCCACTCCTCAGGAAGTGGCGAACGATACGGGCCACACCATCGTGCACGTCTCCGTCGATGGCCAGCCAGCCGGAGCGCTCGGTATGGCTGATCCCGTGAAGCCTGCGGCGCGCGAAGCTATCGAACAGTTACATCGCGCCGGCCTGCGCATCGTCATGTTGACCGGTGACAATCGTTCGGCGGCGGAAGTGGTGGGGCGAACATTGGGCATCGACGAAGTGCAGGCGGATGTGCTGCCGGACGGAAAGGCGGACGCAATCGCAAACTTGCAGGCTCAGGGCCGCATCGTCGCGATGGCCGGCGACGGTATCAACGATGCTCCGGCTCTGGCGCGCGCCGACGTGGGAATCGCCATGGGGTCGGGAACCGATGTTGCGATGGAGAGCGCCGCGATTACACTGGTGAAGGGAGACCTGCGGGGGATTGTTCGCGCCCGCGCGCTCAGCCAGGCTACCATGCGCAATATCCGCCAGAATCTGTTCTTCGCCTTCGTCTATAACGCGATCGGCGTTCCACTCGCCGCCGGCGTGCTCTATCCATTCTTCGGACTGCTGCTCAGCCCCATCATCGCCAGCGCCGCCATGACATTTAGCTCCGTATCCGTGATCGCAAACGCGCTGCGGCTGAGAAAGCTAGCGCTGTGATAGAGCTGAGGAAGCTCGCCCAGTGATCGATCTGCATAGCCATACCAACGAATCCGACGGAACCTTCACCCCCGCTGAGTTGGTGGACCTGGCAATGGAGCGTGGATTGGAAGCGTTGGCGATTTCCGATCACGATACATTCGCCGGGTTTGACCATGCGCTGCCGCTGGCGCAATCGCGCGGCCTGGATCTGGTTTGCGGAATCGAATTAAGCACGCGCGTTCCGGGCAGCAGAGTGCGGACCGTGCATTTGCTCGGATATTTCCTGCACCAGCCGCCCTCCGCGGACTTTCGCGAATGGCTGGATGAATTGATCGCGGGACGCCGGGATCGCAACCAGCGCTTGATCGAAAGCTTGCACGAACAAGGCATCGATATCGAACTGGCAGAAGTGGAACGGCTGGGGCGCACCTTGACCGGACGCCCGCATTTTGCGCGAGTGTTAATCGACAAGGGCTACGTGTCGAACTTCGATGAAGCGTTCCGCCGTTACCTGGGAGAGACAGCGCCCACCTACGTGGAGCGGTTTGCACCCTACGTCGCGGCGGCTATCCAACGCGTCATCGACGGCGGCGGGTTGCCCGTGCTGGCGCATCCCATTCGGCTCGGCTTCCGCGATCTGGAGGTGGAGGAGAAATTCATCGCCGACCTGCGTGCCGAGGGCTTGGGCGGTATCGAGGTGTTCCATTCCGATCATCGGCCGGCGGACATGGAACGCTATGCCGGCATCGCGCGCAAGTATAACCTCTTGGTTTCCGGCGGCTCGGACTTTCATGGCGACGTGAAGCCGCAGATCTCGCTTGGCACCGGCCACAACGGAAATCTCAACATCCCGAAGTCCGTCCTGGCGGCCTTGCGGGCCGCAAACTAATGAGCTTCGATACGGTCGTGGTTGGCGCGGGCGTATTCGGCGCCTGGACGGCCTTGCATTTGCGGCGATCCGGACGAAGGGTATTGCTGCTGGACGCATATGGCCCGGGCAATAACCGATCCAGTTCCGGCGGCGAATCGCGGATCATTCGCATGAACTATGGCGGCGATGAAATCTATACCCGCTGGTCCATGCGCTCGCTCGCGCTGTGGACGCATCTGTTCGCTCAAATCGGGCGACCGGAGCTGTTTCAAAACACCGGCGTGTTGTTTACGCCGCCTCCCAATGATCCGCGCGCCGCGATTACGAAATCGGTCTTCGAGAAATGCGGCGTGGCGTTTCGGAATCTAACGCCCGCGGAATTGGCGCGGCAGTTTCCGCAGTTGCGTTTTCGCGACGAGCGCGCCGGCTTGTTCGAGCCGGATTCGGGCGTATTGCTGGCGCGGCGAGCTGTCCAAGGGGTAGTGGAACAGGCGATTCGTGAAGGAGTGGAATATCGCGAGGAGGCTGTGCTGACGCACCGTCGCTCTGAAACCACCGTTTATGCCTGTGGTCCGTGGCTGCCGAAAATTTTCCCTGAGCTCCTGCGAGGATGCATCCGCCCGACGCGCCAGGAGGTATTTTTCTTCGGCACGCCGCCGGGCGACGCAAGCTTCACTCCTCCGCAAATGCCCGTATGGGCCGACATCACCGACGAGCACAGCGCCTACTCGCTTCCCAACATCGAGAACCGCGGTTTCAAGCTGGCCTTCGACCGGCATGGTCCGGAATTCGATCCCGACACCGGCGACCGGGTCGTTCGCGATGTCGATGCCGCCCGGGCGTTCCTCGCGGAACGATTTCCCGCGCTAACCGGCGCGCCGCTGGTGGAATCGCGCGTGTGCCAATACGAAAATACGCCGACCGGTGATTTCCTGATCGACCGGCATCCCGATTTCGAGAATGTCTGGCTGGTGGGCGGCGGCTCGGGCCACGGATTCAAGCACGGCCCGGCGCTGGGTGAGTACGTGTGCTCTCTGATGGATGGCAAGGCCGCCGCCGAGCCAAGATTTTCGCTCGAGACTAAGTCGCGCGAACCCGAGCGTTCCATCTATTGAGCCCGGCACAAGTTTGCGCCGGATCAGCCGGTCTTTAGGCATTGCGCTATCATGAACTTAGTTGCCACCCAATTCGCGGTGGGAGGGATTCACCATTTACGATAACGAGCCAAAACCCGGCCAAAGGACGCCCATGGAAAAGCTGGCGCAAAACATCCAGGAAGCTTTTCTAAATAATGCGCGCAAGGATAAGACCTTCCTGACCATCTATTTGATGAGCGGCGTGAAGCTTTCAGGCCGCATCAAGAGTTTCGATAAGTATTCGGTGGTGCTCGAAACCAACAATCAGGAGCAGCTTATTTTTAAGCACGCCATCTCCACGGTTGTCGTCTCGAAACCGTTCCACGCATCGGCGGGCGGGCACGCTCCCGGAGTCTCCGGATCTGCCGGTACTGCCGCGGCGGTCCATCCCGCGCCCGCGGAACCCATCGAAGATTAATTTTAGAAAGAAGGCGAACAAGCCGCTTGGCAGTGACAAGCGAAGAGCGTGCGATTCTGGTCGGGCTGGATTTGAAATCCCGCTCGCATCGTGCTTCTAACCAGAGGGGCGGCGCCAGTCCAGACACGCACGGCGGCGAAGAGTCGCTCGAAGAGATGAAGGCGCTGGCGGATACTGCCGGTGCGCACGTGGAAGAGACCATCGTGCAATCCCGCCAAGCCCCCGATTCGGCTACGCTCATCGGTTCCGGCAAGCTGGATGAATTGCGCCGCCTGGTGCACTTCCACGCAGCCGACATGGTCTTGTTCGATGCCGAGCTGACGCCCACGCAGCTTCGGAACCTGGAGCGAGCGCTGGATTGCAAGATTCTGGATCGAACGCAGTTGATCCTGGACATTTTCGCCCGCCGCGCTCGAACCCGCGAAGGACAACTGCAGGTAGAGTTGGCGCAATTGAATTATTTGCTGCCGCGCCTAGCCGGCCGGGGCACGGAGATGTCGCGCTTGGGCGGCGGCATCGGCACGCGCGGTCCTGGTGAAACGCAGCTGGAAACGGACCGCCGGGGAATTTATCGGCGCATCAAAAAGCTCAACGATCAACTGGAAAGCGTGCGCGGCGGACGCGGCACCCAGCGCCGCCAGCGGCAATCCGTCCCGCTCGCCACCATCGCACTGGTGGGATACACCAATGCCGGAAAATCGACTTTGTTCAACCGCCTGACGGGCGCCGAAGTGATGGCCGACGCGCGCATGTTCGCGACACTCGATCCTACGGTCCGCCACTTGACTCTGCCGTCGCGCCGCAAAGTGCTGGCCAGCGACACCGTGGGATTTATCCGTAATCTCCCCACCACGCTGGTGAAGGCCTTCCGCGCCACGCTGGAGGAAGTGACTGAAGCCGCGCTGTTATTGCACGTCGTGGACGCTTCTTCGCCCAGTGCGCCCCAGCATACCGCGCATGTTTTCGAAGTGCTGGCCGACATCGGCGCCGATCAGACCCGCCAGATTCTGGTGCTCAATAAAATGGATCAGATCGAGGGTGCGCTCAGCGGAGATACAGAAAGCCTGGCTCAGCGCATACTGGGCGAAGTAAAAGCCAGTGCCCGCACCGAAGCGATTCCGGTGTCGGCCCACACCGGCGCCGGCTTTAGCGAATTGCTCCAGGCCATCGATAACGCCCTGCCGATGGACCCAGTGTCGCGCCAGCGATTCCGGATTCCGGCGGGGGAAGGCTCGCCGATCCACCTGCTGCACGAGCATGGCAAAGTACTCTCCAGCCAATATCACGGCGAGGTATTGGAAGTGGAAGCGGAGGTCCCGGAGAGCGTGAAACGGCGGCTTTCAGGGTACCTTGCCGAATGATATTCTTATCAGCAGGAATCCAGATCCAAAAGACGCGGCCCTGACATGAATCTGCCCAATGCGCTGACAATTCTCCGCATCTTTTTCGTGCCATTTCTGGTCGCGGTGATGGTGGAGCAGGATCTGCGGATCGAATGGCGCGGCGCGGTCCTGGTGACCAACGCGTTCCTGGCGCTATCTATCTTTTTAATTGCCGCGGCAACCGATTTGCTGGATGGATATCTTGCCCGGCGCTGGAAACAAATCACCACGGTGGGGACGCTGCTGGATCCGATCGCGGATAAACTGTTGATCTCAGCCGCATTGATTTCTCTGGTGCAGATCCGCCGGGTGCCCGCCTGGATGGTGGTGTTGATTATCGGCCGCGAGTTCGCCGTCTCCGGGCTGCGCAGCATCGCCGCCGCCGAAGGCTATACCATACAGGCCAGCGATCTGGGCAAAACCAAGATGATCACGCAGGTGATCGCCATTTGCATGGTGCTGCTGAGTATCCGTTGGCAGGCATTGAATGGCTTCGCCATGCTGTGGATGTGGGGCGTCGTGGTGTTCGGCATCGCCTCCGCGATTCAATACTTCCGCAAGTTTTGGAGCATGGTGGACAGTTCCATCAAGCATCGCCGCCGCCAGCAGCTATTGCGCATTGAGCGTCAACGCAAGCGCATGATGCGGTCGCAGGCCAAGGCCGAAGAAGAAAAGATGGGCCAGGCGCAGTAGAGCTATTGGCCGTTGGCTCTTGGCCAACAGGCTTGGTCGCTGATATTCCGCGTGCTAATCGCTCTCTTTCGGCGGCGAGAAGATCTGGAAATTGTCGGGCGTGAACAGCACCGTCAATACCTGCCCGCGCGCTCCCAGCGGACCGAGCAGCCTTCCGTTCAATCGCACTTCCAGGCCGGCGGCGTTGCCAACGCGCATCTTGGCGAATTGTTTGCCACCCACGCTCTTGGTTTCGTTCGCCTTCAAAATGCCCGAAAACACCGGCTTGCCGTCAGAAGACACTGATAGCCAGGTGGCCTCATGCGCCATCAGATCCACCAACACTTTATAGCCGGAGGCCGCCTCGGCCGATGGAATCGCTGCCTCGCGCGTTTCAACCGGTGCAGCGTTTGAAGAAACCGAAGCGCGCACTTCGGCGACCGGTGGGATGGCTTGTTTGGCAGCGGGTGCGGCGGCGATCACCTTCGGGACAGGTCTCTTTGGTTGCGCGGGTTGCGCGATTTCCGCCTTCGATTTCGTGAATCCGGGCACATTCTCGATCATCCCCTTCCAGTTCATGGACGACCGCGCGCCCTTCCACCATGCGTAGACACCCGAGCAACCAGCTACAACCAGCAGCAAACTCGCCACCGGCAGGTAGGAACGTCTTGTATGAAAGCTGTGTGCGAAGTTCACCGGTGGAACGTTCCGCGCCACAACGCTTTCGAAGCCAGGTAATGGCAGAGGTCCATCTGCGCTTAACACGCGATCGATTTCGGCCGCGATCTCTTGCGTGTCCAACGACAAGTATTTGGCATACTGCTCGACAAAGCTCTTATAGAAGAACCCGCTCGGCAGCGTCTTGCGATCATCGGATTCGATCGCTTCCAAATATTTGGCGCTGATTTTCGTCTGCGCTGCGACGGTACATAGGTCGAGCCCCTGTTCCAGGCGCGCACGTTTCAGTGTCTCACCTACAGAAAGCATACAAGTTGCCTGCTAGCTTACGGTTATAATACTACAGTCGGTGCGACGATACCGCTCAGGGGCTATTTCGGTGGTGGTGGTGACCTGGAATCGCCGCGACCTTCTGAGATCGTGCTTGCAATCACTTACCCTACAGAATTTGATCCAGCCGTTTGAAGTGGTGGTCATCGACAACGGATCGGATGATGGCTCCGCGGAAATGGTACTAAAAGAGTACGCAAAAAGTACCAGATTCAAGTTGGAGCTAATCCGAAATCCCGACAACCGCGGTTTCTGCGCCGCCAACAACCAGGGCTTCGCGGTTTCCGATACTGAATTTGTCGCTCTCCTCAACAACGACGCCGAAGCTGAACCGGATTGGCTCGGCGATCTTGTAGGCGCCTTCAATGGCCGTCCGGATGTCGGCATGGCAGCTTCGAAAATCTTGGTGCACGAGGATCCGCGCCGGATCGATAAAGCCGGCCATCTGATTTATCCCGATGGACAGAATCGCGGGCGCGGCAGCGGCGAGTTGGATGCAGGGCAATACGATCGGGTGGAAGAGATCCTGTGGCCGGACGGTTGCGCGGCTATGTACCGGCGCGCGATGCTGGATGAAATCGGCGGGTTCGACGAAGATTTTTTTGCATATGCCGACGACGCGGAGTTGGGGCTGCGCGCGCGGATCGCCGGATGGAAGTGCCTGTACATCCCGCGCTCCGTGGTGCGGCATCATCGCGGCGCCACGTTGGGGGTTCGATCTTCGCGGCGTCTGGAACTGATCGAGCGAAACCGCGTGCTGCTGGCCGCGAAGCTGTTCCCGTGGAGTTTGCTCTGGATGAACCCGCTGTACTACGCGATGCGATTGGGCGCGGGAGTATGGGCCGCGATCACTGGCCAGGGGGAAGTAGGGAAGTTTCCCGGAGTGCACGGAAAACTGCAAGCCGCGCTCGCGTTGTTGAAAGGCGATTGGAAAGCGCTGGCGCTGCTGCCGCGCATGTTGGCCAAGCGCCGCGATGTGGAGCATATTCGAAAGCTCTCGCCGCGCGAAGTGAGGCGGCTGATCATGGAACATAGGATTTCGCTGAAGGAACTGATGCGGCAGGCAGTTTAAATGCTGATATACGTGATCGCCACCGGCGGGACCATTGAGAAGGTATATTCCGAGCAAACCGGCAACGTGCAGAACCTGGATAGCAAAATCGATCGTTATTTCCATATGCTGCGTCTGCCCGACGCCCAGATCGCGGTGACGCATCTGATGAATAAGGACAGCCTGGAGATGACAGACGCCGATCGCGAAAAAGTGCTGGCCACCGTGCGCGAGAAGCTGCAGGCCGAGCCCGCGCCGGTGGTGATCACGCACGGCACCGACACGATGGTCGAAACCGGGTTGCTGCTTCAAAAGAATCTAGGCGAGCTGCGTTATCCCATCGTTTTAACCGGTGCCATGACGCCCCTGGGATTTGAAGGCAGTGACGGTTTGCAGAACCTGACTGAGAGCCTGCTGGCGGCGCGCATACTGCCGGCGGGCGTCTACGTCGTGATGCACAACCACGTGTTCCCGGTAAATCGTGTGCGGAAGGATCGTGAGTTGGCGCGCTTTGTCTGGAAATAAGACTGGCGGCTCAGGCGTGCTTACGCCAAACCTGCGATCGGATCAATCCAAACCTGCGCTCCCGATGCTTAATTTCGGCCAATCCGCGGCGCACCAAAACGTCGCGATAAGGCGGCAGCCGGGAAGCGCGCAGTCCGGTGGTAATGGCGAAAAAGCTGTACATCGTGCGGAGCCAGAGGCGGGCGTGCAGTCGTCGTAGTCCGCCGGCCGGCTCTTGAAATTCGCTCAGCAGCCAAAACGCGCCTGGACACAGCAGCGTGTCTACTTGATTCACCACAGTCTCGGCGTCACGGCGGCTTAAGACGTCAAGAAAAAAGTGAGTGATAGCCAGATCAAATGGGCCGCTAGGCAAAACGCCCGCCGCTGCGTCGACGTGATGAAATTCCACGCGTGACCCTTCCTCCGATGTCAACCGTTGTCTGGCCAATTGGATCATCCGGGCGCTGGATTCAACCACGCTGACACGCGCGTGCAGATTGCAGCTCAGCAGCCGGGCGAGAAACCGCCCGTCGCCTTCCCCCAAAATCAACACTCGCTGGGCCTGGGCCGCGTGCGATAGAAATTCGAAGCGCGAGTGCTCTAAGGCGCGTCCAAAAGCCGCATACTCCAGCCAGCGATAGCCGCTGGCGATCCGGTCGGCATTCATTATTTCAACACCAGGAACAGAATCGGGCTCAGCAACACGCCATCCACCAGCGCGCGCCGGGCCTCCAGAGAAAGGCGCCGGCCAAACCGAAAAAGCAGGACGCATGCTCCCGCGCTCACGGCGATCGACGTGTACCATTCATTTCGGCCCATGAGAACGCAAACCAACACCGCCAGGGGAACCCAAAATAGATAAGTGCGAGCCAGCCAGTGCGTCAGCGGGTGAAGTGGGTGAAGCGCTGGCGATTCGTTCCTGAGTTCACGCCACTCCCATGCTTCGATCGCAATCATGTTGGCCAGACAAAGTACGAAGAACGCTACTGCCGGCCAAGCCAGGCTGAGGCAGGGGATAGTGGTCCAAGCTGTCAGAAAAGTTCCCGCTGTGAACAGAACCGCGGCGGAGATTTCTTTGGGAATCTTGACGGATTGGCTCCCCAAGTGAAAGATTGCCAGGTATACCAGGACGCCCGCGAGTGGAATCAGCCCGCCGCGCAGAATCGCGGGGTGTAACCAGAGAATACCGATCAACGCGTCCGCCGCCACTACGGCCGCCAACAACCCCGCCATCGGTTTGAAACGCCGCCGATAGTAGCGATGACGGGCGGGTTCATCGCACCCCTTTACAGACGGCGGCTTGCGGGCATCCAGCAGGCGATCCAGCAAATAGATGGCCCAAACCGTCAGGCCCAGCACCAGTCGTCCGGCGGGGCGCAGGGGAAGCGAAAAACGGTAAGCGAGGAAGCCCTGCCAGAGCACAGCGACCAGGGGCGCATCCAGACTGAGCAGATTGGGCCATAGCCACAGCGGCACGGAGTCTTCCTCAGATTTCGAGGGCATCCAATTCCACGGTACGAGGTTCTGAGAAGGAAGAGCAAGTGCGGGGAAGGGGGCTGGGGGCAGGCGGAGGGACCACCTGCCCGGATCGGGGTCATTAGCAGCTAGTCAGCAAATTAGTGGCGTCCGTGACCGCCTCCTGAATGGCCGCCGGAATGAGACGCAGCCTTCGCCTCGTGCGCTTTCCCGCCATGCTCGGAGTGTCCACGGCCGTGTTCGTCGTGGTGCTCGCGCCGGTCGTCTCTACGATCTCCCCGACGGTCCGCGCGCCGGCCGTCTCTATGATCATCCAGGTGGTCTGCCCGTCGATCTTCGCGCCCGCGTTCATGGTCGAACCGTTCCTCGCGATAGACATTGTGGAACCTTGCACCGACGTTGCTGAAAGCGCGGTTGTAGAAGAAGTGACCGCCGTCCCATCGCCCGCCGAAAAAGCCGGACCCCGGGTAACCAAATCCGTAGTTCACTCCGCCGTAATAGCCCACATGAAGACCCCAGTGGCCGCGATGCCAGGTGTACAAACCACCCGCTAAGCCCCAGTATCCGGGAGTAAACAGGAAACCCGGTTGTGGCGCCAGCACCCAGGCGCCCGGAACCCATGCGTAACCGGCCGCGCCGTATGCCCAGTAACCGGGCGTCCAGATGTAGCCATCGCCGGGGCACGGGGGTTGTGCGTCGACGCGCAGCGGCGGCGGGGCCACCGTAATCGAAACGACAGGACCAGCGAAAGAACGCGCTGAAGTGGTTACCAGCACGGTCGCGAAAATCAGGTTACGAAGTGTGTTCCGGTTCATATATCCTCCTTGAATCCTCTGCTTTGGTCCAAAAGGACCGTTTTGAATGCCTTCACCCCAAAAGGCGGGAAGCTGGGGAGGAATTACTAACCGAGGCAGGAAATTTTTTTAGGGCCATACCGAACGGGTAGCGCTGAACTTTGGACGGAACCCCGTGCTAGAATCCTGGAAACGGAGGTCCGGATTGAGCTCGGCCCCTGCTACGGAAATTACCGGGCTGCTGCGAGCCTGGAGCGGCGGCGATCGCGAGGCTCTGGAGCGCATTCTTCTCCTGGTCTATCCGGAACTACGCAAGATCGCGCAACGCTGTTTGATGAACGAGCGCGGCGGCCACACTCTGCAAGCCACCGCGCTGGTCAACGAAGCCTACCTCCGTCTCATCGATATTCAAAAAATCGAGTGGCACGATCGCGCTCATTTTTTCGCAATCGGGGCCAGGCTGATGCGGCGCATCCTGGTGGATTACGCACGCTCGAAAGGCTACGCCAAACGCGGCGGAGGCGCACAGCGCGTGGATTTCGACGAGGCTCTGGTGGTCTCCGCTCAAATGGATCCGATGCTGGTACGCATGGACGACGCCTTGACCCAACTGGCCTCTTTCGATTCCCGCAAGGCGCAGATCGTTGAAATGCGATATTTTGGCGGCCTCACCGCGGAGGATATTGCCGCCGTCCTGGGAGTTTCGGTGCAGACCGTAAACCGCGATTGGGGACTCGCCAGGTCCTGGCTGGCCCGCGAAATGAGCGTCGAATCGTCCCAGTCCAAGGATCAGGGTTAATCCAATGGACCCCGAGCGATGGCGGCAGGTGGAGCAACTGTACCTGGCTGCTATAGAGAAGAAGCCAGACGAACGGGCGGCATTCCTGGAGCAAGCCTGCGCGGGGGACAGCGCATTGCGCCAGGAAGTAGCATCTTTGCTGTCGTTCGCCCCGGATGCCGACGACGTTTTGCAGGCGGCCGTTCACGAAGTAGCTTCCCAGGCTTCGGGTGTCAGCTCCACTATCTCCGGCAAGTTCGGAACGACAACTGCCGGAACTAGCCAAAAACTAGGGCGTTACGAGTTGCTCGAAAAGATCGGCAAGGGCGGCATGGGCGTGGTCTATCGCGCCCTGGATCCAGCCATCGGCCGCATCGTCGCCATTAAGACCATCCTCACGAAAGACGCGGAGGGGGACGATTCCCAACTGCGCGCCCGATTGCTGCGCGAGTCCCAAGCCGGAGGCCGGTTATCGCATCCCAACATCGTCGCCGTTCACGATGTCTGCGACGACGGCCAGACCGCCTATATTGTGATGGAGTACGTGCATGGCCGAACCCTGGATAAGGTGATGCGCGAGGATTCCACGCTGCAATCGAGCGGTGAAGCGCTGCGTATCGTCCAGGACTGCGCGGTCGCGCTCGATTATGCGCACAGCCGGGGTGTGGTTCATCGCGACGTCAAGCCTACCAACATCATGCTGCAGGCCGATGGCATGGTGAAGATCGCCGATTTCGGCATCGCCAAAGTAGCCCAGAGCGTGGCATTGACGCAGGGCGCCGTGGCCGTGGGATCGCCTCATTACATGGCGCCCGAACAATGGCGTGGCGAGGCCGTGACCGGGCAGGCGGATCAGTACGCCCTGGCCACCGTCGCCTATGCCTTGCTCGCGGGACGCCGGCCGTTTGAAGGGGACTCGGTGGCGTCGCTGGCAGCCATGACGCTCTACCAGGAGCCGCCCGCCGCGATGACTTTCAACGCGCGCCTGAATCCGATGGTCGATGTTGTACTGCGCAGGGCCCTTTCCAAGGCGGGCGAGGCGCGCTACTCCAATTGCCACGAGTTTGCATTGGCGCTCCGCAAAGCTTGGGAAAACGTGCCTGCCGCCGCCCCGCCTGCGGTGCCGCCCCGCGTAGTCAGCAAGCCGAAATGGCAACGCTCGATGACAGCCGCCGTCGCGATTGCGCTGCTTGCAATTCTTGCCGCGGCCGGTTGGCTTTTTAACCATCGCAAGAGCATCGGCAATGCGAAAGCGCCGTTGGAAGTGGCCAAGACCACGCCTCCTCCTCCGATTGTGATTCCTCCCGCCAACCCGGTCCAACTAGCGCAGCCGAAGGCTTCTGCCACGAAAGCTCCCGTCACGAAGGCTCCGCGAAAGGCCAGCCCACCGGTAACGCGTCCTCCCGATCCGCTGCCAGGAACTGCACTGCCAGGAACTGCACTGCCAGGAACTGCACTGCAAGGCGAAACGTTGCTCAAGCAAGGCAACTATCCGGAAGCAGTGAAATATTTCACCAAAGTGATCGCAGCGAATCCCGATTTCCACTCCTATTTTGATCGCGCCACCGCCTACCGCGAGCTGGGGGAAATGGAGAAAGCCGTTTCCGACTATTCCGAAGCCATCCGCCTGAAGCCGGAAAGTCCCGTCGCCTATCATGACCGCGCGCTGTGTGAATTGCGCCTGGGTTTCGAGCAGCGCGCCGCCCAGGACTACGATCAAGCCCTGAAGATCGATCCGGCCAGGCCGCGGAGCTGGAATGGGCGCGGATTGATTTATCTCAAGCACGGGGGCTATAAGAAGGCCAAAGATTATTTCACCAGGGCGATCGAATTGAACGCCAGCTTCACCGAAGCGTATCAAAACCGGGCGAAGGCGGAAATGAAGCTGAATGAAATCGCGGCCGCTGAGGAAGATTTGAAAAAGGCCAAGACTTTAATGGGTCAGAGCTCTACGCCGTAAGCGGGGCGGGAGCCACATGCGTGCCTCAGCGAGGTTTGGGCGGGTCGGGATTGTCCGCCTTTCCGCTCGTCTTCGGGGTACCGATGTGGTCCGCCAGTTGATCACCTGTGAAGTTGCCTGTGGAGCTTTCATCAATCTCTGGCAGCATGCTTGCATTCCATTCGTGCCACTCCGCCACAATGCGGTTATATACATCGCTGTGGCGCTGCTTCAGGTTGGCACGCTCCATCGGATCGTCCACGACGTTGAACAGAAATGTGTTGTTGAGAATCTTCAGATACTTGTAATCGCCGTCTCGCGCCGCGCGCTGTGCATTCGCCTTGTAACGCCAGAAGAGTTTGCGCTCCACCGGCGCAGCGTTCTGGGTAAGCATTGGAAGCAGGTTGATGCCGTCCGGCGGGAAAGCCGGGTCGAGCCGAACGCCCGCTGCCGCCAGCAGCGTCGGCATCCAATCCATCGTGATCGCCACCTGAGCGGTGGTTCGCCCCCGTGGAATGTGCGCCGGCCACGAAATGATGGCTGGTATCCGCAATCCGCCTTCCAGCAGTTCGGTCTTCCGTCCCGTGAAAGGCCACGTATCCGCAAATCGTTCCCCGCCGTTGTCGCTGGTGAAAATGACGATGGTATTTTCCGCCAGGCCCCTTGCCTCCAGCGCCTCAAGAACGCGGCCTATCTGGAGATCCATCGCCTGGATCATTCGCTGATAAGTTTTCTGCGTGCCGCCGTCGAAATCACGCAGGTTCGTTGACCGGACACGGTTCGATTCCGCCTCATCGCCTGGCGCTTCCCACGGCCAGTGCGGCGCGTTGAAATGCAGACTCATGAGAAAGGGATGGCCTGATTTCGCATATCCGTTGACAACGTCTACTGCACGGCTGCCAAGCATCTCTGTCAAATAACCCATCTGGTGCACGCGCACGTCGTCGTCCCACAAATCTTCCTTCCGGTCTGTTCCTGCGTGGGTATAGTAGTCAACGGCGCCTCCGCGAAATCCATAGAAATGGTCGTAACCGCTTTGAAGAGGACCGAATTTCGGGAGCACGCCCAGATGCCACTTTCCCAGTAGTGTCGTGCCGTAGCCGCCTTTCTTCAATAAAGACGGCAAGGTGGGATGGTCCGGTGGCAGACCGACATTGCGGCTGACGGGCAACGGCTCCTCCAGCCCGACTGGCAGCCTGTACTGGTAGCGGCCCGTGATTAACGCAGTTCGTGTCGCGGAACAGACCGCGGAGTTCGCATAGCCCTGCAGGAACCGCACGCCATTGGCAGCCAGGCCATCGATGTTTGGCGTGGCAATATCGGGGCGTCCGTAGCACGATACGTCGGCATAGCCGAGATCATCGGCCATTATGAAGACCAGGTTCGGGGGGCCGGACACCTGCCCGAATGCATTCTCAACGCGTGATGCAAGGCCCATCGTCCCCAGTGCGGCGCTACGCAGCAGCGTGCGACGGGTCACGTCATTCGTGATTTCCATCCTCGCTCCTTTATTCCTTATTCCTGCCGCGCTTGCGGAGGGGCGATTGAACACCAAGTTTATCTCAGGAAAAATGCGGATGGGGTTCCATTTTGCCCGGTTCTTAGGCAGTGAATCGCGGCGTTGAACAACACCGGCATGGATAGGCAGCAGCCAAATATTGGCTCTGACAAAGTTGATTTGGTCGGGCTGCCGGGATTCGAACCCGGGACCTCCTGCACCCCAAGCAGGCGCGCTAGCCAGGCTGCGCCACAGCCCGATCGCTCCATTCTAGCGCACACTGCCGCCGCGCCCGCATCGGCATCTGTTATACCTGAGTGCTGATGCTCATTCTTGCAGCCAGCCTGGCGATCTTTGTGTATGGCATGACAGCCGCCATGCTCGGCACCATCCTGCCGGATCTCTCTGCCCGGTTTCACTTGACCCCGAAACAAAATGGCACTATCGCGTTTTGCCAGGCCCTGGGCTTGATCCTGGCCTCCATCGGCGTCGGCCCGCTCATTGATTACGAAGGCAAGAAGATTGGATTGGTTCTGGGCTTAACCCTCAGCGCATTTGCTGTGGCGCTTCTTCCGCGTTCCAACGGGTTTCGCACTATCGCCTCGCACCTGTTCTTGCTCGGCACCGGCGGCGGAATCATCGTCACCGCCGCGAATGCTCTGGGCAGCGATGTTGACCCGGCGCATCGCGGAACCGCTTTGAATTTCCTTAACATTTTCTTCGGACTCGGCGGATTCGCCACTCCCTTCGTATCCGCGAATCTGCTCGGCAAGAATTCCACGCGCCTCTGTCATCTGATTGCCGGGCTTGCCGTGGTGACGGTGGCCGTCAATTTGTTCGCCCCCATTCCACCGCCCACCAGCGCTCAAAGCTTCGTGTTCTCCGACATAGGCAGTGTTCTCGGACAGCCGGTGCTTTGGCTCTGCGCTCTGCTCTTATTTCTGTATGTGGCCTGTGAAGTGGGCGTTTGGAATTGGCTGGTGCAGCACTTGATCGCGCAAGGCGTGCCGCAAGTGCGAGCGCTCAATGTTCTGTCGTTCGGGTTTGCGCTGGGACTTCTCTTCGGGCGCGTGGTGGCGTCTCAAATCCTCATCTCGGTTCGGGGACTGACGGTCACACTGGCGGCATCCGTGCTGATGGCGATCATGACGTTCGCGATGTTGCAAACCCGCAGTCCGACATTCGCGTGGGTGCTTACTTTTCTCGCGGGCATGTCGATGGCGCCGGTTTTCCCCACAACCGTGGCGCTCATTGGTGACGTTATCCCCCGAATGACCGGCACTGCCATTGGAATCGCGATCACGTCCAGTTGGATTGGGCTGGCGGTCAGTTCGCGCATTATTGGAAGCATCGCAGCGGGCGACCCCACGCGGTTGAAGAAAGCTCTCCTCGTGCTTCCTGGAATGTCGGTGCTGATGATCGCCGTGAATCTGGCGCTGCGCGCGGTGGTGTCGTCACGCTAGCGTTCATAAAAGCTCAAACAATTGTCGCCTTGCCTGATTTCCCGATAGCGCCTCAAATTTCCGTAGGTTTCCTGCGGGGTGAAGTGTGCAGAGTGCTGAACGATGACGAGCGGCGTCTCGGCCCGATCGAGAGCAGCCATCGAAGCCGGGTATTCCTTGGACAATTCGTAAGGCGGATCGAGAAACGCAATATCGGCGCGCACGCGTTCCAGCACCGTCGCGGCTTTGCTGGTGAAAACTTCGGCGCGGCTTTGCAGGCCCAGGCCCGCCAGATTTTCGCGAATCACTTGCACGGCCGCGCGGTTCTTCTCGATGAAAATGGCGCGGCGCGCCCCCCTGCTCAGCGCTTCAATACCGACGGCGCCGGTGCCCGCGTAAATGTCTATAAAAACGGCATCCGGGATGCGCGTAGCCAGCACGTTGAATAATGTCTCGCGCATGCGGTCAGGCGTCGGGCGAGTGTTCCAACCGGGCAGGCTCTTCAGCCGGCGGCTGCGAAATTCTCCGGCGATCACCCGCATTAACCCACCTGCACCAGGCCGTAGCGGCGCTGCCAGTGGTCGCGGATGTACGCGACAGCCTGCCGCAGTTCTTCGGGCGAGGGCGCATTGGTGATGAACGCCTGTGCTGCCGAACGCGCCAGTTCGAGCACATCTTTGTCGCGAATAATATTCGCGATGCGCAAGGCCGGAAGCCCCGATTGCTTGGTTCCAAAGAACTCGCCCGGCCCCCGCAACTTCAGATCCATCTCTGCGATGTAGAAACCGTCGGTGGATTCCACCATAGTGCGGATACGCTCGCGCGCGGAGTCCCCAAGTTTGTCCGTAACCAGGATGCAGTAGCTCTGTTCCCCACCGCGTCCCACTCGCCCGCGAAGCTGATGCAACTGCGCCAGCCCAAAGCGCTCGGCCTGCTCGATCACCATCACGGTGGCGTTGGGCACATCGACGCCAACTTCGATCACCGTGGTCGATACCAGGATTTTTACTTCCCCCCGGCGAAACTGATCCATGACGGCTTCCTTCTCATCCGCCTTGAGCTTGCCGTGCAGGAGTCCCACGCGAATGTTCGGGAAAACTTTTTGCGAAAGATGAAGATACATCTGCTGCGCGGCCTTCATGGCCTCCGATTCCTCGATCACGGGATAGACGACGTAAGCCTGCCGCCCTTTCGTAATCTGCTGTTTCATGAAGCTGTACACGCTTTCGACGCGATCGTCAGTGACGTGGCTGGTCTCGATGGGCCGGCGACCGGGCGGCATCTCGTCGATGACGGAAATATCCAGATCGCCATAAATGGTGAGCGCCAGCGTGCGCGGAATGGGTGTGGCGGTCATGACGAGAACGTCGGGATGCTTGGCCTTCGAGACCAGCCGCAGACGCTGCATCACGCCGAAGCGGTGCTGCTCGTCGACTATAGCCAGGCCAAGGTTCTTCCATTCCACGTCTTCCTCGATCAACGCATGCGTCCCGATGCCGATGTGCGCCAGCCCTTCCGCCATCAGCTTTTTCAGCTGCGATTTTTCGCGCTGCGTGGAGGAGCCGGTAAGCAGAACCGGCACGTAACCCATTTTTTGGAAAAGATTCTTGAAATAGAAATAATGCTGGCTCGCAAGGATTTCCGTGGGCGCCAGCACGGCCGCCTGATAGCCGTTCTCAATGGCGATCACCGCGGCCTCCGCCGCCACCAGTGTTTTGCCGCTGCCCACGTCGCCTTGCAGCAGACGGCTCATGGGATGCGGCGCCTTCATATCTTCGGCGATTTCCTTGAGCACGCGAAATTGCGCGCCAGTGGGCTTGAAGGGCAGCATCTTCTTGATCTGGTCGCGTACGCGATCGTTCAATTCGAACGAAATTCCCGGCTGCAACCGCGCTTTCGAACGCTTCAGCGATAACCCGCACTCCAGCCAGAAGAACTCTTCGAAAATCAGCCGCCAGTGAGCCGGAGTCCGGTACGCGTTCAGCATGCGCAGGTCGGAATCGGGGGCGGGGAAGTGGAGCGCGCGGATGGCGGTCCACAGGTCCGGGAGCTTCAGCCGCTCATGCAGAGATGCGGGAAGGTGATCTTCCAGCGGTTCGATGGATTCCAGCACGCGGTGCATCAGGGACCGGAGCGCGCGCGTGGTGATCTTGCCTGCTCCCTCGTAAACCGCGACGATGCGGCCGGTATGCAGAGCGGCGTCGCCGTCCGAATCATCGGCCGTGAGAATCTCAAACTCCGGATGCATGATGAGCAGGTCGCCGGTGTAGCTATCGAGCTCCACCTTGCCGTAGAGCGAGACTCGCGCGCCGGGCAGGAATCGATCCACCAGATATCCACCGTGAAACCATTTGGCGAGCAAACGCTGTTTCGATGCATCTTTGAAAATCGCCTCAAAGAGCCCAAGGTTACGCCGGCGGAAGCCACGCAGGTGAGCGGATTGAACCTCGGCGAGGACCGTGGCCATCTCGCCGGGCGCGAGCTGCGCGATGGTCTTGACGTTGCTACGGTCCTCGTAACGAAAGGGCGCGTAGGCCAGCAGATCCTCCACCGTGACTAGCCCCTTGGTCTCCAGCATCTCGGCGCGGGCGGGCCCTACGCCCTTGACGTACTTGAGCGGGGTGGAAGTGTCCAACGCGGAAAGCCTCTGAGGGTGCAAGTGCCAGTGTACAATGGCGGCCCCACGTTTTCGCTCAAAGAGCAATCGCGCTGCGGCTGATTGCTATTTTTGCTCGGGCGTTTCCGCTGGGGGCTCCGCATTGCCACCCGCAACAGGCCGGCGGCGCTGCAGTTCCTGCCATTGCTGTTCCGTGAGCACCAGGCGCAGTTTCAGGCTCAATTGCGTGAGCGTGCGCGTGAGATCGCTGCGCGCGTCCACCAATCGCTCGATGGCTTCGTTGGTTTTCGCGGGATTCACAGGATTGCTGTTGAATTGGTCCGCCAGGGCTTGCTCGGCTTGATTCACCGCCACGCGCACGTTTAGCAGATGTGGCCGGTATTGCTGCACGGTGGCGCGGATCTGCTCCCGTTGGGCGGGTGAGAGATTCAGGTCGCGCGCGATTTGAGGACGGCTCCACCAGGCATAGATCCCTTTCGGCATTTGCGCGAACAGGCTGCCGCCCACCAGCAATGCCAGAACTAGGGAACGCTTCATTCTTATTCCTGCTTATTCCCGGAACAATCCATGGATCGGCTGGATGGCCTTGGGCTCGTTGCTTTGCTCCATCGCGGAGAGATCAGAAAATAACTGTTCGTCTGAAATCGCGGGCGAAGTCTTATGCCGGCGCTCCAATTCGAGGCCTCCAGCCAGCATCAGCAGCAACATTGCGAGCGAGACAGCCCAGCGCAGGCTGGGCCAGTGGCGATTCGGCTCGTCCAACCGGCGATAGATGCTGCGGCGCTGCGCGGCGAGAAACTCGGGCGACACCTCCGGCTCCGGCAGGCTTTGCGTGCGCCCGCGCAGCCATTTCTCAAAATCAGCGTGATCTATGTTCTTCATGTTCTTCCCGTCAACTTTACTTCGAGTCCTGAAAGTACAGATCGTGCAGCTCCTCCCGAAGCTTTTCCGTGGCACGAAACAGGTGCACTTTCACTGTTCCAACATCCAGATTGAGAATCTCGGCGATTTCAGCCAAGCTCCGATCTTCATAATGCCTCAGCGTGAACGCGGCGCGCTGGCGGAGGCTCAGCCGTGTGAGCGCGCGCGACAGCCGTTGAGCGATTTGGCGTGCGAAAAGCTGGTCCTCGGCATCCGGGGCGGTGGCCGCGGCCAGCTTCAAGATGGCCGATTCGTCCTCGGCCTTGGGGCGTTTTCGCCAAAACTGCCAGCGGCGCGAGCGCAGCCGGTCCAGACAGGTATTGACGGCGATCCGCGTGAGCCATTTTCCGGGATCGTCCAAGTTTTTCGATTCCGGGCGTTTAAGAGCCTGCCAGGCCTTCAGAAAAGTGTCTTGGGTGGCGGAGTCCGCCTCTTCGGTATCTTGGAGCATACGCCGGCATAGCAGGAACACACGTCGCTGCTCGGAGGCCATCCATTCGCCGAATTGGGCCCCGAACTCGCGAGTGTCAGCCAGCGTATCGAGATTGGCTTCCAGGCCATCAGCCATCGCGGCCATCATATCGTCTGGACGGGGCTCCGACGATTCGGTTGACAAGAAATTGCTGAGGGGATCAGCCGGCGTGACCGTTGTTCAGAGCGGCGGCTAGCTGGGCGGTGCCACCCGACGCAGCCGCATGCTCCAGAAGCCGGGACACCGCAGCTTTGCTATCTTCCGAGAGCGACTTGGTGCTGAAAATAGAGCAGCCCTTGGCGATGTGCTGCAAGTCCGCCATATCTTCTTCCACCACCATCTCGTGCTCCACCCAGCTGGATAGAGGGATATTACGGAAGTAGAGGCGTTCCTGTAGGATCATCGACTTCTGACGAGCTGAAACCGATTTGTTTTCACGGAAGTAGTGGCGCTCTTCCACGCGAAAGTCCTGCATGAACTCGTCCAGGGCCCGTCGCCGGGCTTCCTGCTCGGTGGCTTTCACGCGTTCCTCCATGGTGTTCTTCTGGGTACGGACTTCGGCGCGAACCTCAGCCAAGACCTCCCGTTCCTTGGAGACAGCAACTTCCATGCGGGCCTGCATAATATAGAACGACAACAATGCAGATCCAGCGGCGATAAAGACCGGCAGGAGAATCCACAGTAAGGCGTCAATCTGCATACCGAATTCTATATCGGCCGTGGGCTAGAAGAACGTTAGGTACTGGTTCTCTTAAGTAATTTACCTTACAAGATCGCCGTTTGCGATCCATCGATTTTCGCGCCAGAGATCAATGCCGCAAAAAGAGGAATACGGAAGGTGAACAGCGCCCCTAGGATAGCTTTGATCCGGAAGATCAAGCCGGTGGCAAAGCCGTAGTGCTTGCTGAAGAATACGGCCGCGCCGTGCACCCGGTCGGCGGCCAGGATGGTCCGCGCGGATTCGGCGTAGGGCGATCCCGGCGTGTAAAGCGCGGTAACTTGCGGGAGCACCAGCGTTTTTCGCGAGACGCGATGGATCTGATAGCAAAGCTCGGCGTCGGACCAGGAGTCGCCATAGCGCTCGTCCAGGTAGTTGAGGCCCTTGACGAAAAACTTTCGCACCAGGAAGGCCTGGAACGTGGCGTACTCCACCGGGAAAACTTCGGCGGTTTTGTCGACGCTGACGGGCGCCAGATCCAGGCCGGTGGACGGCGTCGGAAGACGGAAAAATTGTTCCGCCAGGTGCGCCTGGGTGTCCATCAGGATGGGACAGACGGCAACCGTTTCCGGATCAGCCTCCAGGCGCGCCAGGAGCGAGGGAATGGTGGTGGGCAACACCTCCACCTCGGGTGTCATGAAGAACAGAAATTCTCCGGCCGCGGTGCGGGTGCCGATGTTGAGCGCCTTGGTGCGCCCAAAGTAGCGCGGCAAGCGCAGCATGGTGACGTTTGAAAACTCGGAATCCAGCTGCGCGCTCTCGTCGTGCGAGCCGCAATCCACGACCAGGATTTCGATGGAAGCCCGATCGTTCGATCCTTCGAGCGCGGCCAGGCAGCGGCGTAACGCGGGCGCGCTGTCATAGGAGAAGATCAGAGCCGTCACCTTGATGGCGGGCGGGAGATCGATCTCCTCGAGTTGCGGTTCAGGCTCAACTGCGACGATGGGCGCAGCCTTGCGGGCTTCTACTTTGCGTTTGCTGGCAACGGGCATGTGGGGGTGGTTGGTCTCATTTCGAAGTTGTCATCAGGCAGTCGGCTGTCAGCAGGGACACTTTGGTGGGCCGCGATTTCACTGGAATCGAAAAGGTCACGGGGTCGCTGCCGGTAGCGAGCCAATAGACGTTGCTCTGGCCTCCGGTCTCCACTTCCACCGGCACGTACGCGCTGAACGCATCGTCCACATCCTGTTGGCCCACGGTTCCGGAAAGTTTCGCGCCGCTCCAGGAATAGGCAAGCTTCACGCTGGGCACGCCGGTTCCATAAACCCAATTGTCGAAGAAAATCTTCAAGCCTGGATCGGGGGACTGGGGAGCGTAATGGTTGGCCAGCTCGCGAAACTCCTCGGTGCTGATGGAATGGTGATGACTGGAAATATCCCGCAGCAGAGCCAGAAACTTTTCGTCACCCAACCGGCGGCGCAGCATGTGGATGATCCAGGTGCCTTTCTCGTAGGTCACGATGCGCCAGGCGTCGGGCGCCAGGGAAGATTCCAGGCGATAACCCCAGACAATGGGTCCGGAGGACTCCAGCGTGCGACCCGACTCGGTTTTGGTGAGCAGATGATCGCGATAGTCGTCCAGTACGGCATCCACGGCCTTGACGCCCTTCCGGCGTTCGAGCAATAGCAGGGCCGAATAGTTGGCCAGCGACTCAATGAGCCAGTCATCATGATAGCTGGCCGGAACCACCAGGTTGCCCCACCACTGGTGCGCTACTTCGTGCGGCTCGAGAAGATCAGAGAAGAAGGTCCGCTCGGAACGCTCCCGGAGAGGCGGCGGGAGCTGGCCGGGATCCAAGTAGGCAAGCGTGGAAAGGTAAACCAGGCCCGGGAAACCCTGGCCAAAGCCGCCCGGGATGGGCGTCACCGCCAGGTTGCGAATCGGGTCCGGCCCGAATTCTTCGGTCATAAAATCTAGCGTGTCCACCAAATTCGTGGCCAACTCTTCCATACGCCCAGTCTGGATCCGGGGAGGGACCGGGAGGCAGCGCCGCCAGCAGTTCGGCGTTCTTGGCGTGCCTTTGTGGCAACGGGTCGTCCGGAACTGCCCCTGCCGGAATGTTCTTAGGAGCGAGGGCGGTTTCCAGCCGACGATTCGCATACAGTTCGATTCTGTATCCATTGTGTTCCCGAACCATGGACTGGAAGTTGCCGAGGTTGAACCCGGCGAACCGGATGGGAACACCGGTCTTGACCCGCGTGATGCGCCAATCGCCATCCGTGCGGTCTTCCACTGGCGTTCCAGTGGCTGCCACAGTCAGGCTCTTCGGATAGCGGAACATCAAGTCAAAGGTGGCCAGGCTGGTGCCGGTGCGCGGATACCAGGTTCCGCGCGAGCCGACGTAGTAGACCTGATTCCCGGCATCGTGGATCACCGCGCCTTCATGATGGATTTCGATCTCGTGCGGCACGGCGGGATCGAGCGGCGTGTCGCAGATCAACAGGATTTGGCGGTCGTCCCCATCCTGGAGCAGCCCGGCCTGGATCAAATCCGCCCGCAGCGATTCGCGATCGAACACTTCCACCGGCCGTCCATCCACGCTGGCAGAAGTGACACGCATCCTGGCGGAAAGATTGAAAGGGATCGCCGATCGCGGTTTTTGCTTTCCGAAGGTGAGCGTGGCGCGGGTCACCGCCTGCATGGTCAGATCGGGTTGGATGGTGGCGTCGATGCGAATGTTGCCGAGCTCATGATGCGCCAGGCGCGGGGAAGCGCCGTTGCGGAAAGAGCGGGCCTGGAAGGAGGTCCAGGTATTGAAGTAGCTGCGATTGTCGCGATAGCCGAGTTTGCCTACCAGGATCTGGTCCTGCCCGGTGGGATCGTACAACACGTCGAAGTTGCTCAGCTGGTTCCCTGAGACCCCCATATAGAACATGCCTGTGTCACGCTGCTCCGATAATACGTCGTAGACCACGCGCGTCTCAAAACTCGAGATCAGGTTGCTTAATACCGGCGACCAGCGTTCGGCGATCAAGCCGCCCATGTCCGGGGTCTTTTTCGAGTCCGGATTGTTCTGCAGCTGAGCGAGAAGTTCGTCGCCGGTTCCGTCTGTAAAAACGAAGGCCGCGGTTTTAAAGTGTTCATCCAGGTTGGGCGAGCCAGTGAAAGTGGCCAGCGAGGAGCGCTCGCTGCGCGTGGGCGGAAGCAGCAGGATGTCGGCGTCGCCGCCTTCTGTATTTGCAACGAACACCGCTCCCAGATGCGTGCCTCGCACCGCTTTGGTGAAGATCAGATACCCGGAGGCCAGGTAGACCTTCACATCTTCCTTGTTGAAATTAAGATCGATCACGCGATAACACTCGGCGGGGTCAAGCGCGGTGTGTTGGATTTCGTCGCCCAAATCCGCCGCCGTGAGGGCGACAGCTGGGCGGAGGCTCGCCAGAAGGATCAGAGCGGGCAGGAAGCGGAACACCTTATCAGTTTAACGGCAAATATCAGTTTAGCGGCAGAATCTCGACCCCAGCCGGTCGCGCTGGACCCGGCCGAGGAATGTAGTGAAAGTTTCTCTCGCGCGTGCGTCTATGGTGCGGAGGGCCAGATGCAGGAAGACACCCGGCAGGAGGCACAATACGATCCCCGGAACAAACGAACAGCGTCGGTAAAGAGAATTCGGTGGTCGTTCGTGCTGATCGTGCTGATTTTTCTCGCTCTCAGCCTGACAGCGGTAAAGATCTGGCTCGGCCCTTCTTAGCCGATTTCTCAGGCTCCTAGTTATTGGCCTGGACGCTAACGACGTGGCCATTGTCTAGCCGGATGGTTCCCACCGGTTCGCCTTTGGCCCAGTATTGACGGATCTCAAGAAGGTGGCCATCATCGCCGGGGATGCTGACCGTGGATTCTGGCGCGCCCAGGCTCTCACGCAACTCGCTGGAGGTGGCGCCGACTCTGACGCTCGCGATATCCTCCGCCGAAGGCTCTTTCACCGCAGGCTCGGCGGCTACCGGTAAAACCGGCGCGGCCTCCACGGGTGCGGGTTCTTCGGCCAGCGCCCGGCGGCGCGACAGGTGATGTGAAGACGAAGCGCGTTCACTGCTGGCGCCCGATCCGCCGGCAAAGGACTCGTCACCACCACCGCCTCCGCCGGATGTGGCCGCTCGATGCTCCGTAACCGCTGGAGACGCGGTAGGGGTCGCAACGGGCGCCGGCGGCGTCGCCACTGGCTTAACCGTCTTGGGACCGGCGGCCCGGGAAGTGGTTTGATCCACCTCGCCAAATACTCTGCCGAGTGCGGTTCCGAGCGGCTTACCCGCGGCAGTGCCGATGGTGGCGCCCGCCGCTGCGGCGGCATGTTCAGTTAGACTTTGGCCGAATAAGGTTGATGCAATGAAGCCTCCGAGCAGCGCGGAGAACGCGAATAATCGCATGGAATTCTTCCTCTGCCTACCATGTTAAGAGGAGGGTCGGCCACATACCAGCCTTAAAGAAGCTTAGTCCTTACTAATCGAAGGTACCGGCTTTATGGGTATGCGGCGTAAGCTTGTCAATAGAGAAGACATTCTCTTTTAGGTGCTGCGGCGCCGCGGGCTTCCGGATCGCGTAAGCGATAAGATTAGGATGTCCGCATGAGCTCATTTCGAATCGCGCTGGCCAACATCCGGTTCCCCGCCGCTCCCGAGGAGTCGATCGCGTTAGCTGAAGACGCTGTCGCTCAGGCGTCCTTGCAGGGCGCCGGGATCGTTTGCTTTCCGGAATGCTACATCCCGGGCTACCGCGCGAGGGGTAAGGGCGTACCGCCGCCGGACCCCGCGTTTCTCGATCGCGCATGGTCCAGGATTGCGGCAGCCGCTTGTAAGGCCAATCTCGCCGTCGTGCTTGGCACCGAACGCGTGGTCGATAACGCATTGTTGGCTACCGCGCTGGTCATCCATCCGGACGGAACCATGGCCGGTTTCCAGGACAAAGTCCAAATCGACCCGTCGGAGGAAGGCACCTATTCTTGTGGCTCCGGGAGGCGGATTTTTCAAACGGGTCCGCTGACGTTTGGCGTCGCGATCTGCCACGAAGGCTGGCGCTATCCTGAAACGGTCCGCTGGGCGGCGCGACGCGGCGCGCAAATTGTGTTTCACCCGCATTTCCACGAAGCCGAGCCGGGTGGTTACGTGCCTTCCACGTTCGCCCATCCCGCAAACTCATTCCATGAGAAAGCCATCCTGTGCCGCGCCGCGGAGAACACCTGCTATTTCGCATCGGTGAACGTGGCCAGCGCGGGCTCTCCCACCACCTCGGCGGTGGTGCGCCCCGACGGGACATTGCAGTGCTACCAGCCGTACGGAAAAGAGGGTTTGCTGATCGCGGACGTCGACCTGGCGCAGGCCACCGGTCTTCTCGCCGCGCGCTGGACTTCTGCCTAGGGGGTCCCGCTTCTAACCCGCAGCCGCGGCGCCGGTTCCCGGATCCGGCGTGGAAAGATGATGCTTCTTCAGTTTGTAGCGCAGCCGATCCCGGCTGATGCGCAAAATACGAGCGGCCTGAGTCTGATTACCACCGGCTTTTTCCAGCGCCTGTACGATGAGCAGACGCTCTTGACCTTCGAGCACGTCGGCTGGCGCCGGCATGCATTTCACGGGTCCGGGAGTCTGTAAGTAAGTGGGCAGGTCCTCTATTTCAATCATGTCGCCGATTGTCATCATACTGGCGTGCCCCACGACGTTCTCGAGCTCGCGGACGTTTCCCGGCCACCAGTGTTGCGAAAGCCGGATGTGCGCACGCTGGGTAAGCCCCCGAATCTGCTTGCCGAATTGCGCGGCGAAGCGTGCGACGAAGTGCCGTACCAGCAGCGGCAGATCTTCCATGCAATCGCTCAGGCGAGGAGTATGAATCTCCACCATGCACAGGCGGTAATAAAGATCTTCCCGAAAACGCCGCTCCATGATTGCGACGCGCAGGTCGTGGTTGGTGGCGGCTACTACGTGCACGTCCACTTTTCGCGAGTTGAGCGCACCCACGCGCTGCACCTCTTGATTCTGCAGGACACGCAGGAGCTTGGCTTGAGTGGAGAGCGGCATATCGCCGATCTCGTCCAGGAACAGCGTGCCTTTGTGCGCGTGTTCAAACAGGCCCGGCTTGTCGCCCGTGGCTCCCGTGAAGGAGCCTCTCACGTGGCCGAACAGCTCGCTCTCAAACAGCGTCTCCACCACGGCCGAGCAATTGAGCACCACATAGCGGCCCGAAGCCACGGGGCTAAGCTTGTGGATCGCGCCCGCTACCAAATCCTTTCCGGTTCCCGTCTCACCGGTGATCAGCAGCGCCCGGTAGTGCGGAGCCACTCGCCGGATGCGCGCGAACATTTCCCACATCGGCGGGCTGCGCCCGATAATTCCTGCGAATTCCGGGGTAATTCGCAGCTCGTCTTCCTCTCTGTCCAGAGCGATTTTCCGCTTTCGTGTTTCTTCCACGAAGGTGCTAACGCGTGCGCGCAGCGATCCAATCGATACCGGCTTATCCAGATAATCGCTGGCTCCCTGCTGGATTGCTTCCACGGTGGTTTGAGTGGAGGGATGCGCGGTCATGAGGATGACATGGGTGGCAGGCTCCACTTCCATGATCCGCTTCAGGACTTCCATGCCGCTCATCTGCGGCATCACCAGATCGGTAAGCACGATTTCCGGACGCCGGTTGTAAAACAGTTCCAATCCCTTGGTGGCATCCGTAGCCGTGAGAATTTCAAGCTCTAGCGGCGACAGCGCGTCGCACAAGAGCTCCAGGGTGCCCTGATTATCGTCGATAATCAGCAGCGAAATCCGAGATTTAACCGTGTCGGGCATCGGAGGACTCCTATGCTAGCAGATGCTCAGGGCCGCGCGAAGACCTGGATCCATTGGCCACGTTCAGTCCAGCGTTGGACCGGGACCAGGGCGAATTGCCGGCGGACTTCGGCGGGTGTCATTTCGCGCTGGTAGTCGTAAAAGCGGCCCAGGAACTCGCGCAGAGCCATCCACCGTAATACTCCCCAGCTTGGCTCCCAGGTGCGTGAATAAAGCACCAGCACGTCAATAGATTTCGAGGGCGATTGCGGTTTCAGCGTGTCTAGCGTGGAAACGCGCAGGTCCGAGGTTTCCGCGGCCGTCAGCGCGCGATCGACGTATCCGAAAGCCGGATTGCGCAGGGCTTCGGTGAGGGGCCAGGCGGTATAAACAGTTTTATCGGGATAGGATTTTTCGAGATATTGCGCGGCGGCGCGGTGCAGATGGACGAAATCGACCAGCGCGAGGTTGTTTTCGTAAGGAAATGGGAAGGGCGGATTGATGAAGAGACCCGCGACCAGCCCGGCGGCCAGAGCCGCGACGCCAGCGTAGCGCCAGCGCGGGCGAACAAGCTGGAAGGCCGCGCCCATCGCGATATATACCAGCGGGAGGACGGGCAGCAGATAACGTTCCAGGGTTGCGCCGCCCAGCAGGCTGACTAACAGGATATGAGCGGCGATGAAACTCCAGATGATTCTCCAGGCGCGAGTGGAGTACATGCCGCTTCGTTTCCAGGCCAAGTAAATCGCGAGCGCGCCCACCCAGCGGAAGTCATCCAGAAAGAGATAGTAGAAGCGGCGGAGAAGAGCCACCGAGGCCCGTACGGGATTGAGCGAATAAGTGGTGTTGTAGTGAGTGAACCCGGGATCGCCGAAGAGATAGCCGGTGGAGTGCCAAAGGGCGGCGAACCAGACGGCGAGAGCGGCGAAGGGCGCCAGATAGTAAGCAGCGTATTTGTGCCGGCCCGGATCGCGATAGAGAACCAGGATGAAGATCAGAGGCAGGAGCGCGCCGGTCTCTTTCGCGAGTACCAGCGCGGTGCAGGCCGCGGCCGCTGCGGCATGCCGATCGGTTAGGAACAAAAGCAGGCCGAGCACCGTGAACAGCATGGCCGGCATATCGAGCTGCGCCAGCATGGACTGTGTGTAGAACAGCGGGTC
>CAVRZH010000181.1:0-50520 GCA_963725455.1 Bryobacterales bacterium | reverse complement strand
ATCACGAATATAAAAGGATGATCAGCCCGGAATATTTTAGGCTCCTGAGGAACATGCATGGCAGCACCGGCCACCATTGTTTCAGCGGTAGCTGCCGCAGCTTCAGCCAAACCGCTGGCCGCGTCGAGCGAACAAGATAGCAAGGGCGCGAAGCAGGTCGGCTGTTCGGTATTGGGATTCTCTTGTACCGTCGCGCTACGTTCTAATTCAGCGCTTCTTAAGCTCGCGCGGGCGATTGTCCCAGCGCCTGATGGCCCGCCCGCGCCTCATCACCTACCTTCCGCCGCGGAGGCGTCGCAGCCAACAGCAGCAACGATCCGGCGAAACACAATCCGGCGATGGAATAAAACACCGGCGTGTAGCTTCCGGTCTTATCGAACACGTACCCGGCCACGAAAGGAGCCACCGCGCCTACACTGGTCTGAATTGCGAGCCACAGTCCAATTACCGCCGGATAAGCCTTCAACCCGAAGTAATTCATGGGCGCGCCCATCATCGATACCAGCGTTGCGCCCCATCCGAATCCGAGCAGGATCGGAAATGGATAAAGGTCGGCTGTACTGCTGGCGTGCACTACCAGAACCGTTCCCAATCCGAACGCCGCCATCGCGAAGGCCCAGATGTAGCGGGGTTCGATACGGTCGCCAAAACTCGCCAGCAGCTTCCCAATGAGCGTGGAGATCGCTAGAATCGACATCGCCAGGGCGGCCTCGGCCGGCGAATGTCCCAGATCTTTCAAATGCACCACTCCATGCGCTTGGATCAGCGAAAAGCCGCAGCTGATGCCGACCGACGACAGCAGCATCAGGATAAACGCGCGCGAGAAAATCGCTTCCCGGAATGTCCAGGCTTCTGTGGTTACGAAAACGCCCTTGGGCCGCTTCTGTCCAGGTGCAAGATCCGCCGCGGCGCCGCCATCGGGCACTTGGCCCATGTCCGCGGGCTTCTCCTTCACCATAAACAGCACCAGGGAGGCGCCGATGGCTCCCAGCGCCAAGAAGATCCACCATCCGTTGCGCCAATTTCCGTGCGAGCCCGCGATCACGCGGTTCAGAATCGGTGGCAGAATGAATCCGCCGATACCGCCCCCGCTGTACATAAGCGACAGCGCCAGCGCGCGCCTGCGAATGAACCATTGCGCGATCCCCTGCTGCTCGGCGATGGCACCGCCCGCGCAGGACCCGAAGCCGATCAGGATTCCGAAGGAGATCACCGCTTGCCAGCCGGTATGAACGAACAGCGCCATCGAAATCGCGCCCAGCATCGCGGAGCAGCTTCCAATCAGCAGCGTCTTTCGAACCCCGATGCGATTGACCAGCGCCGCGACGGCCGGTCCCGGCAGCCCCACCATCAACATGTAGAGCGAGAACGCCAGGCCGAGCATGGCGCGATCCATGTGCAGATCCTTCGCCATGTAGGCGTTGATCACGCTCTGCCCGTAGGTGGGAAATCCAAGATTAACGAGATAAATGAACCAGAACGCCGCCAGCAGCTTCCAGCCGTAGAATGCCGTTTTCTTCATGCTCCGCCCTCGTTCCTTAGTGCTTATACCATATAATCAGGCTACAAAATGTCTTCAACAAAAATGACTCCCACGACAGCGATTGAGAGCTACGCGGATCTGAAACTTCTCATTGGCGGCGAGTGGATATCCAAGGGAGATCGTGAGCACGAACCGGTAATGAATCCGGCCACCGGCGAGTGCATCGGCGTGCTGCCCCATGCATCCAAGGCCGATCTGGATCGCGCGCTGGACGCCGCCGAACAGGCGTATCCCGTGTGGCGCGGGATGTCGCCGCAGGATCGCGGCAAGATTTTGAAGCGCGCAGCGGATATCATGCATGAGCGCGCGGAGCATATCGCTCGCATCGCCACCATCGAAGAAGGCAAGACCATTCATGAGACACGCCTGGAAACGCATGGCTCGGCCGACATCCTGGAATGGTACGCCGAAGAAGGCCGCCGGGCATATGGACGCGTGCTTCCGCAGCGAACACCCGGTATGCGCATGACCGTTCTGCGGGAGCCGGTGGGCCCCGTTGCTGCCTTTGCGCCTTGGAACTTCCCCGTCGGCAATCCATGCCGCAAGCTGGGCGCGGCGCTGGCCGCTGGATGCCCCTGCATCATGAAGCCGGCTGAACACACTCCCGCGTCGGCGCTCGAAGTTGGGCGCGCATTGATGGACGCCGGTCTCCCCAAGGGCGTGATGTCGATCGTTTTCGGCATGCCGTCGCAAGTGTCCACGCATCTTCTGGCCTCGCCCGTCATCCGCAAGGTATCGTTCACCGGTTCCACGCGAGTGGGCAAGCAGCTCATGAAGCTGGCGTCCGATGGCATGAAGCGCACCACCATGGAACTGGGCGGCCACGCTCCAGTGATTGTCTTCGACGATGTTGATCTGGACACCGTGCTGGATCTATCGGCCACATCCAAGTTCCGCAACTCCGGCCAAGTGTGCGTTTCGCCCACGCGCTTTTACGTCCACGAGAAAATCTACCAGCGATTCGTCTCCGGATTCGCCGCGCGCGCCAGTTCCTGGCCGGTGGGCGACGGCTTGGTCGCATCGAACAAAATGGGTCCGCTGGCACATTCCCTGCGCCTGAACGCGATGGACGAGTTGCTCTCCGACGCGAAGAAACACGGCGCGCATTTCGATGCCGGCGGCTCGCGCATTCCCGGCCCGGGCTATTTCTGGGAGCCCACCGTCATTTCCGAAGTACCGAATGAAGCGCGCATCATGAACGAGGAGCCGTTCGGGCCGGTTGCCATCATCAACCCCTTTTCCGATTTCGGCGACGTGATCAAGCAGGCGAATCGTTTGCCTTACGGCCTGGCTGCTTACGCGTTCACCCACAACAACAGGACGATCAATTTGTTGAGTGACCAGATCGAAGCGGGATTGATCGGCATCAACAGCTATCTGATCTCGGTGCGCGATTCCCCCTTCGGCGGCATCAAGGAAAGCGGGCACGGAAGCGAAGAGGGCATGGAAGGTTTGGAAGCGTGTCTGGTGACTAAGTTCGTCTCAGAATCATGATGACAAAAGACAAAGAATATCTACGCATCGCTACTGAAGAGGCGTTCGCTCCGCCGGAGCTGATCGCGCGCTATCGCAAGCTGCTCGAGGACGGTTACGACGATCCCGGGTTTCGCAGCCTGTGGGGATTTTACTCGGGAACCGCGCCGCGCGCCACGGCTTTGGCCGAACGGATTCAAGATCTCGGCGAGCGGCGTCTCCAGGACATGGACGACACCGGCATCGCGATGCAGATTCTTTCGCTCACCGCGCCGGGCGTGCAGGTTTTCGACGCACCTGAGGCCACCGCGCTGGCGCGTTCGTTCAACGATCAGCTGGCCGACGCCATTCGCAAACATCCCGATCGGTTTGCCGGCCTCGCGGCCATCGCACCGCAGGATCCGGCGGGCGCGGCTAAAGAACTGGAACGTGGAGTGCGCCAGCTCGGGCTGAAGGGCGCCATCATCAACAGCCACACGCGCGGCGAATACCTGGACGATCCGAAGTTCTGGGCCATCTTCGAAGCCGCTGAACACTTGAACGTGCCGGTGTACATTCATCCAACAACTCCTCCGAAGTCGATGATCGGGCCGTTCATCGAGCGCGGTCTGGACGGCGCCATCTTCGGATTCGCCGTGGAAACCGGACTGCATCTGCTGCGCATCATCGTCGCCGGAGTGTTCGACAAATTTCCCAAGCTCCGTGTTGTCTCCGGGCATTTGGGCGAGGCGCTGCCATACTGGCTGTCCCGCATCGATTTCATGCACGCGGCAATGGTGAAGGCTAATCGCTACGCATCCGTTCAGAAGTTGCAGAAGAAACCGAGCGAATACATCAAAGAAAACATGTACGTCACTACCAGCGGCATGGCGTGGGAACCGGGGATTTTATATTGCCAGTCGGTTCTGGGTGTTGATCGCGTGCTCTATGCGATGGATTATCCCTACCAATTCGTTCCGGAAGAAGTGCAGCTCACCGACAATCTCCCCATCAGCGCCGCCGACAAAAAGAAGCTCTTTCAGACCAATGCCGAGCAGGTGTTCGCACTTCGCGCGCCTAGCGCCGCCGGCTCAGATGGATGAGGCCGCTGGCGCGGATATATAATGTAGCCCAGGTATTTTTATGCGCTCTTATTTCCTGGCTGCTCTCCTCGGAATAGCTGTTTCGGCTCCTACGTTCGCGCACCATTCTTTCGGGGCCGAGTACGACGACACCAAACCAGTAACGGTCACGGGCGTAGTCACTAAAGTGGATTGGGAGAACCCTCACATTCATTTTTATCTGGACGTGAAGGATGACTCCGGTCTTGTCCACTGGAAGTTCGAAGGCTTTCCGCCCAATATGCTGCGACGCCAGGGATGGAATCGCGACACGATGAAGATTGGGGATACCGTTACGGTGTATGGCTGGCGCGCGCGCGATGGATCGAACTTTGCGCACTCCCGCGAAGTCACCTGGGCTGACGGCAGCAAGAAGACCTCGGGACCACCCGCCAGCACGGGCGGAAACTAGCGGGTTCTGAAGTGAAATTTTCGCTGGTTCTATTCGCGCTGCTTCTGGCGCCCGCTTTCGCCGAACAACCGCCGGTGCCGCGCACCGCCGATGGGCATCCCGATCTTTCGGGTGTCTGGCAGGGCGGCAGCCTTTCCTTCGCGGTTGGCATTGAGAACGCGAAAAAAGCTGGCCAGTCGGCGGAAGAGGCCACGGGAAAGCCGTCGTATGTGCCTGGTCAGGACAACTCGCCGCCCTATCAGCCTTGGGCCGCCGAGAAGCGCAAGGAATATTTGGCGCGCCGTGGCATCGACGATCCCATCGGGCGCTGCCTGTTGCCGGGCGTTCCGCGCATCACCGCCATGCCCATGCCGATGCAAATCTCGCAGACGCCGGGCCAGGTGATCGTGCTGTATGAGGCCTTCCACGGATTCCGCGTGATTCCCACCGATGGCCGCAAGCATCCCGACGACATCGATCCGTCGTTCCTGGGCGATTCGGTGGCGCATTGGGAGGGTGACACGCTGGTGGTGGACGTCACCGGTTTCAACGACAAAACCTGGCTGGCGGGAGTGGGCACCATTCATAGCGAGGAACTGCACGTCATCGAGCGCTACACGCGCAGCCGCTATGACATGATCAACTACGACGTGACTATGGAAGATCCCAAGTCGTTTACCAAGCCGTGGGTCCGGCACTCGGCCTTGTATCTGCGGCCCGGCGAGCGGTTGCGCGAATACGAATGCGGAGAAAATAACGAAGATATTCTGCGCTACGAGAAGCTGCTGAAGAACGAAAAGCTTTACGACGGAAAGCCCTGAAGCGCAATCGCGCCGGCGCGCGCGAAGGCCAAAACATCCCCGGCGGCCTGGTGCGACACGAACACGGCCGTTAAGCCGCGTGATTGAAAATACGCCAGGTTATCCGGTCCCATATCGACTTGTTGAACTGTACCGCCCAACGGCTCACCGCCGCGCGGGCGCAGATACACCGAGAACTCGCCGCCGTTCTTGGTGTAAACCAAATGCAAATAGATTTGTTTGTTCAGGAAGCACAGCCGCCCGCGTTCCAGGCGATAGCCGGTGGTGCCGAGCGCAACGATTGCGGACGCAGGAACACCTTGCTTCGCCGCCAGAGACTGGATGGCGGACATGTCCAGGAGCCAACGCCGCGGCTCTGCGTTCACGATTTCGCGTTCATGGTCCTGCGCGGCGGCGGTGCAGACCGGCGGAGTCCGCTCTTTAAGGAATGTCCGGTAAGAGAACTCGCCAGTGAGAACCATCCCGATGACGGCAGCTGCTGCAACGGCCCAGCCCGGAACGGTCCGGCGATTTGCCCGGATCTGATTGCGGATCGCGAGTTCCACGCGCGAGGTGTCCACCTCTTCCGCGAGTATCCTCTCGCGCAAGCGCTGATCCAGTTCGTCGTCAGTCATCGATATGCTTCTTTCGCCAAAGGCTTCAAAATCGTTCGCAACTCCTGGCGCGCCCGGCTCAGGCGCGACATCACGGTTCCGATGGGCACGTTGAGAATCCCCGCGATCTCCTGGCAGGTGAATCCTTCCACGGCGGCCAGCAGCAAAACCGTGCGATGCTCCAAAGACAAGGCGTCCAACGCCTCAGAGATTTCGACCGCTTCCTGCAGGCCGGGCGTAACAGAATCCTTGAATAGTACAGGCCGCGCGGTTAGCGCCTTGCGGCCCGCGCCGTAAAAGACGTTGAACAAGATGCGGAACAGCCAAGCTTGTGCATTGGTCCCGGTTTCGAAACCACGGAAACCGCGCCAGGCTAGCAGCATGGTCTCCTGCACCAGGTCTTCGGCGGAAGTGGGCTCCAGCGTCAGGCGTCGAGCCACACGCAGCAGGGCCGCCAGATGCGGCATCGCGGTCTTCTCAAATTCTTCCTGCTGCGTGGGCACTTCGCTTCATTTTAGCGCCTGTTAGTCGGACTTCTTCTGCAGTTCGTCGAGTTCGGCCAGCACGTCCTTGCTGTGCTCTTTCACGTTCGGATCAACTTTGAGATAGACTTTGCGGATCACACCCTTCGGATCGATCAGGAATGTGTGGCGCGCAGCCACCGTCATGGGCCCGAAGTGGGTCAACGAGCCGTATTGATCCACGACCATGTGCTCCGGATCGGACAGCAGTTTGAACGTCAGGTTTTCCTTGGTGCAGAACTGTACGTGCGAATCCACGGTATCCAGGCTCACACCCACGATCACCGCGTTCTTCTTGTCAAACTCGGGCTGATCGCGCTGGAAGTTGTGCGCTTCGATGGTGCAGCCCGGAGTCATGTCTTTGGGATAAAAGTAAAGAACCACCCATTTGCCCTTGAAATCCTTCAGGCTGACCTCTTTGCCTTCTTGCGATTTCAGCGTAAAACCGGGCGCCTTGGTTCCCTCGGCCGGCGGCGCGTCAGCGGCGTACAGCGCCGCTCCCGACACCAGCAACAGGGCACTCATGCCAAACAATAAGCTCTTCATTCTTGGATTGCCTCCCTTTCACTGGCTATAATGCTCGAGCCGGCCCTTTTCATCCATCGAGACGAAAAAAACAAATACAATCATTGGGGAGATTCATGGCGCAAACATCGATACAACTGGGATCCATTGGAATCTGGACGCGTCAACTGGAGGATCAGCCCGCCGCGAAGGCGCAGGAGACGGCACGGGAGCTGGACGAACTGGGCTACGGAGCGCTGTGGTTCGGCGAGGCGTTGGGGCGAGAAGTGCTGACCAACGCCGGGATGCTGCTGGCGGCCACCAAGCGCATGGTGATCGCCACCGGAATCGCTAACATTTACGCGCGCGATGCGGTTGCCATGTCGAGCGGGCAGAAAACGTTGGCCGAGGCGTATCCGAACCGATTCCTGCTGGGCCTGGGCGTGAGCCACATTCCGCTCGTTGAACAATTGCGCGGGCATCGTTACGAGAAGCCGGTTGCTACCATGCGCGAGTATCTGGATGCCATGGACAAGGCGCCTTACGCCTCCGTTCCTCCTCCGACGAAACCCGCGCGAGTGCTTGCCGCGCTAGGTCCGAAGATGCTGGAGTTGTCCGCGGAACGTGCCGATGGCGCACATCCTTACAACGTGAATCCGAAACATACGGCGCAGGCGCGCGGGATTCTGGGACCACAGAAGTATCTGTGTCCCGAGCAGGCAGTGGTGCTCGAAACCGATGCCGGCAAGGCCCGGCAGATCGGCCGGGCGTTCCTGGGTTTCTATCTGACGCTGCCCAACTACGCCAACAATTTTCTGCGGCTCGGTTTTGATGAGGGCGATTTCAAGGATGGCGGCAGTGACAAATTGATTGACGCGATCATTTCCTGGGGCAATCTGGACGCGATTCGAAATCGGATTCGGGAGCATCACTCGGCGGGCGCGGATCACGTCTGCGTTCAGGTGCTGACCGAAGATCCCAAGGGGCTTCCGCTGCGCGAATGGCGGGAACTGGCTTCGGCCTTACTGCGCTAAAGTGGGCTAACGAAATAAATCCTGCTCCGGTTTGCGGAGAAGTGGACGGGCCGAGCCTTCCGTTAACTGCCATTCGAAGCCGCGAATTAGAGCCACGGGACATCCAGCGTCCTTGAGCATCACCAGGCCCGCGGCGGCCGCCAGTTGATCCGCTACCGCGATAATGGTGCTGGCAAGCTTCCGACCATGACGATCTGTCCGTCCGCGATGATCGTCCAGAGGATCCAGGCCAGCGACGCCGATGGCCACGTCGACCAGGCCTTCGCGCCAGGGACGGCCGAAGGTGTCGGTGATAATCACGGCGCCGCAGTTGAGAGCCGCGCGTAGTTTCCGCGCCGACGCATCGGGATCGGTGGGCAGGACTGTTGCGAAATGGTCCCCCGGAACATTGGATTGATCGACCCCGGCGTTGGCGCAAACGAAGCCGTGCTGAGTTTCCGCGATGATGACGCCGCGATCCATTTTCACGATGCGCCGCGATTGAGAAAGGATCAGTTCGATCAGGCGCGCGTCTTTCTTCCATTCGGTTGCCCAGGATTGCGCGAGCGCGGAGGGCTGGATGGAGCGGAGATCGACGATCGCGCCCTCGGCTTTGGAAACAATCTTCTGCGCGATCGCTACAACATCGGAGGCGTTCACATCTTTGATGATCGCCGCCAGGTCGTCACCCGGCCGGATCTCAGGCAATCCCGCGACTGCTACGATTTCAAGGCGCATGCGGATTTCAAGAAGGCCGAAACAGAGCATTTGCGCCGCATCGCGAGGAATTCGGCGACGTCTTCGGGAGTGTCGATGTCGAACATAAGTCCCGGCAGTCGCAGGACTTCAAGCGGCAGGCCTTTTGCCGAGGCCTGGTCGCAGTGCGCGCGAAAACTCCCCGGCCCGAAGCGGCTCTGGATGCAATCGGGCGGTGTGCGAACCAGGGCATTGGTTCCCGTGCCATCGGACGAGGGAACGATTCCGAGACCGGGACGCTTCGCCGCGGCCGCGAGGCGAGTGAAATCGGCCGGCTTCACAGTCGGTACATCGATCGGGACCAGCATCGCCGTGGACGCGCCCATTTCCATCGCCATCAGACATGCGATATCGGCGGAGGCGCTGTGGCTCACCTGTTCGGGTTCTTGGAATACCATGCCCGCGGTTTCGCTTGCGTACTCTGCAATCTCCGGGTCGCTGGTCACAACTACCACCTGATCTATTCCTTTGGCCGCAAGCAGCGCAGTCAGCGTTTGTCGATATAGGGTTCGAGCGAGCGTCTCGCGCTGGCCGGCATCGAGAAATCCAGTCAGGCGTTGCTTAGCGTTCTTAGGACTTTTGACGGGCAAGATGGCGAAGATCAAGATTCAATTCCCAGTTCACGGGCGACAACTCGAGCCAGTGATTTTCTTTCGCGCAGGCCGCGCATGACGGTGTTGGTCACGATTGGGCGCATATCGAGCGCCGCCACTTGCGCGGCTTGTTTGCGATCCAGTTCGTCCAAGACAAAGACGCCGCAGAAATCCGCGTAAAGCTTGGCGACTTCGGCGGCCGACGATCGCAGTTGCATGCTCTTCATCATTTTCGCGGCCGGCCCTTTGATGGCACGGCCACCCACGATGGGCGAAATCGCGGTGACTTGATCGCGCCTGCGTTGCAGCGCTTCGCGGATGCCCGGAATGGCAAGAATAGGGCCGATGCTGATGAAGGGGTTCGAAGGACAAAGGATGATGGCTTCCGCGTTAGCCATTGCTTCGAGCAAACCTGGCGCGGGCGCTGCGTCTGCCGCACCTTCAAAACGCATGGCGGTTACACGATCGCGCGCACGGCGTTTCACGAAGTAGGTTTGAAACTCCAGCTCGCCGGACGGAGTGCAGATGCGCGTGCGCACGCGCTGGTTCGACATGGGAACCAGCTTGGAGCGAATCTTGAGCGCGGCGCCGATCTCGGACGTAACTTCACAAAGCGTTGCGCCTTGACGCAGGCGTTCGGTGCGATAAAGATGCGTAGCTAAATCCAGATCGCCGAGTTGAAACCAGGTGTCGGCGCCCAAACGCCCCAGCGCTTCCAGGCACCGGAAGGTGTCGCCGCGAATTCCCCAGCCATGCCGCGGATTGGCCAAACCGGCCAGAGTGTAGGTGACGGTGTCGAGATCGGGCGAAATGTGGAGTCCGTGAATCTCGGCGTCGTCAGCGGTGTTACCAATGATGAAGAGACGCTGGGGCGCGATCACACGCGTTAATCCGTCCAGAAAACGCGCGGCTCCAACACCGCCCGCGAGCGCGACCACGGAGCGCCGCGTCATAACTTTATTCCGGTGATTCGCATTCCGGACTCTTTCACTTTGTGACGCAAGTTGAGCGATATCAGCAGCGCGGCAGCACTTTCGAGCAGACGCGCATTGTCGAGAGTTCCGACATCCACGGGGCGCACGCCGGGGATCAGGCTTGCAAGCTGCATGATGGCCGCCTTGGCCTCCGCGCTATCAGCGCAGATCAATGCGTCGCAGTCCAGCGAATGATCCAGCTTCGCAAGCGCGTCCGCGCTCAGTGCATGGAACGCCGCAACCACGGGCACTCCCGGGAGCAGCCGCGCTGCTTGTTGAGCGGCGGAGCCGTCCCATAAAGTCAAAATGCGCGATACCCGGCCGCCGATCGCAACTTCAAGCGGAACCGTGGCATCCACCAAAATTGTAGCGGGTGCGATGCTGCCGCGGATCGACTTCAGCGTTTCCACTTGCGCGGAAAGAGGCACGGTGAGAATCACGATGCCGGCGCCGGTAACTGCGTCGGCATTGGTATGACCGGTGGCTTGCGCACCAATGCGGCGCGCCGTTTCCTGCGCCTTTTCCACATTGCGTGAACCGATACGGATGGTTAGTCCGGCGTGAGCGAAACGCAGGGCGAGTCCGCTGCCTTCCGCTCCAGTGCCCCCTACTACTGCGACGGTTGTTTGCACAAGTAATCCTAAAATAACCCGGGCCCCCTGCTTCACGCTTGGTGCTACCCTCGAAAGGAAGAGGAGACCATCGTGGCAGCAATTCCTGAAAATTATCTTGACCTTACCCGGAAGAAGGCGTTCGCGCAATTGGCCACGCTCATGCCGGACGGAAGCCCGCACGTTGCGCCGGTATGGTTTGAGTATGACGGCAAAGACATTCTGATCAACTCAGCGAAAGGTCGCGTGAAGGACATGAACATGCGGCGCGACCCGCGAGTTGGCATCGATATTCTGGATCCCGACAATCCATATCGCCATCTTTCGATTCGCGGGCGCGTGGTGGAGATCACCGAAAAAGGCGCCGAAGAACACATCGACAAACTGGCGAAGATATACATTGGCCAAGACAGATATCCGTATCGCGGTCCCGGCGAAGTACGGGTCCTGTATAAAATCGAACCCGAGCGCACTTACGCGATGGGATGATCCGTGCCCTTGGAACAGATCGAAACGGGGATTTCGCGCGCTGATGCAGAGCGGTTGATCCGCGCCTCGGGCGGGGAACTGCTGGACCTTCTGAAACAGGCGAGCGCTGTGCGCGATGTACGCACTGGTCCGGTGATTACGTATTCGCGCAAGGTTTTTATCCCGCTGACGAACCTTTGCCGGGACCGCTGCGGATATTGCACGTTCGCGCGCGAGCCGGGCGACGTCAAGGCGCACACCATGAGCCCGGATGAAGTGCTGGCTGTGGCGCGCGCGGGGCAAAAGGCCGGCTGCAAGGAAGCGCTGTTCAGTTTGGGCGATAAGCCGGAGCTGCGATATCCGGAGTATCGCGATTGGCTGGAGCAGCGCGGTTTTCGTTCCACCATTGAATATTTGCGGGCGATGTGCCAGCTGGTGTTCGAAGAGACGGGACTGTTGCCACACGCCAATCCAGGCGTCCTATCGCGCGCAGAGATGGAGCTCTTGCGGCCCGTCAACGCGAGCATGGGGATGATGCTGGAGACGGCGAGCACGCGCTTGCTGGCGCCCGGGGAGGCGCATCATCGCTGTCCTGACAAAGTTCCGAAGATCCGGCTGGCGGCACTGCAAGCTGCCGGGGAATTACGGATTCCGTTCACCACCGGCATCCTGATCGGCATCGGGGAAACACTGGAGGAACGCGTGGAGGCGCTGTTTGCGATTCGGGAGATACACGAAAAGCATGGTCATGTTCAAGAGGTGATTGTCCAGAACTTCCGCGCGAAGCCAGACACTTTGTTCGCCGTCCGTCCGGAGCCGACCGCGCTGGACGTGGCGCGAACAGCGGCGGTGGCGCGATTAATTTTGGGGAACACGGTGAATCTGCAAGTGCCGCCCAACCTGTCGCAAGACGCCTACGGATTCTACCTCCTGGCCGGAATCAACGATTGGGGCGGGATCTCGCCCGTGACCCGCGACTTCATCAATCCCGAAATGGCGTGGCCGCAGATTGCCACGCTGCGATCAGTCACCGAAGAGGCCGGCTTTGAGTTGCGCGAAAGGCTGGCTGCCTATCCGGAATATTTGCGCGACCCGCAGTGGATGGCCGGCGCGCTGCATCAGAAAGCTCTGGCATGGACCGACGAGTCTGGTTTAGTGGCATGAGTCTCGAAGCGATTCTCGACAAAGCTCTCGCGGGCCGCGAGCTTTCCGCCGAGGAAGGCGCGGGTTTGTTTCAGGCGGAGGGCGACGATTTAGATCGATTGCTTGCCGTGGCTGACCAGGTGCGCCGCCGCCGGGTGGGCGATTGCGTGGGGTACGTCATCAACCGGAACGTCAACTTCACCAACGTTTGCGTGAAGCGCTGCGGCTTCTGCGCATTCAGCCGGGGCCATCGCGCGGAGCAAGGTTATTTCCTGCCCACCGAGGAGATTTTGCGGCGCGTTCGCGAGGCGTGGGATTTGGGCGCCACCGAAGTTTGCATTCAGGCGGGACTGCCGCCACGCATCGACGGATCGTTTTATATCGATCTCTGCCGGGCTATCAAAAGAGAATTACCCGAGATTCACGTGCACGCGTTTTCGCCCGAGGAGATCCTGTACGGCGCGACGCTCGGGAACAGGAGCATCGAGGATTATCTCAGGGCCTTGAAAGACGTGGGGCTGGGCTCCATGCCGGGAACCTCGGCCGAAATCCTGGACGATGGTGTGCGTGACATCATTTCGCCGGGCCGCATTTCCACGCGGGACTGGATCGCGGTGATCCGCGCCGCTCACAAGGCTGGCATTCCGACGACGTCCACGATCATGTATGGGCACCTGGAGACAGCGCTGGATCGTGCCCGGCATCTGGAGCTGCTGCGCGGGATTCAGAAGGACACGGGCGGCATCACGGAATTTGTTCCGCTCAGTTTCATTGCGTCGGAAGCGCCCATGGTGAAGAAGTCGTTAGTGCCGGGCGTGCGCAGCATGGTTACTCGCGAAGACGTATTGCGGATGTATGCCGTGGCGCGGCTGATGCTGGACGCATGGATTCCGAATATCCAGGCTTCGTGGGTAAAGCAGGGCGCGCAACTGGCGCAGCAGTGCCTGGAGGCCGGCGCCAACGATTTCGGCGGCACGCTGATGAACGAGAGCATTTCGACATCGGCGGGCGCACAGCATGGCCAATTCCTGCACCCGACGGAAATTCGATCGCGGATTCGCTCGGCGGGACGGATTCCGGTTCAGCGATCGACTACGTATAAGACGCTGCGGGTATTTGAGGAAGAGCCGATGGAGCCGGAGCCGGGCTGGGATGGCGATCGATTCGGTTCTTATGCAACGCTGATCGCGTCGCCCGAATTTCGGTTTCGCGCGCGGCGCTGATGTGAAGTATAAGGAAGTGGTGCCCGGGGTGGGACTTGAACCCACACTCCCGTTGCCGGAAAAAGGATTTTAAGTCCTTTGCGTCTGCCGATTTCGCCACCCGGGCATATTGAAAATAAAAGACCTACTGCAAACTGCCGTGAAGCATGCTGTGGCCCATGAGCTTCATTATAGTGAACGCGTCACGCAGGAGCGCGGACTGACACGTCGTCTGACACATCGTCCTTAAGCGTTCGCGCCGTGAAGGTGGGGTCGGCGACCCCACCACCGTGAATCAAATTTACAGCATCCCGCACGGATTTTACATCCAGGGCGTAAACTCCCGCGCTCCCCGATCGTCGAATCACTCAGGAGGGTCCGCCCATGGATGACGTGAACATCCGGTTCGCAAGCACGTTTCGTTGCCCAACCCCCTGCAAGACCGAAGTTGACGTGGAACGCAGCTGCGTCGCAATATGTCCCGCCTGCGGCAAGAAATTTGAGAGGAGCGAAATCACCGAGTTACTGCTCTCACAGGGGCGATTCTTCCTCGTGGCGGAGAGCGATACCCGCCAAGGGGAACGTGGTTCGTTCGGCCGTCCAGAAGGCGCGCGCACCCTGCCGGCCGTCGATGTTGATAGTATCGGCTCAATGATCATCGATAACGGAACGGTATCCGCCGACGTGGAATACACGAACCACGAAGACGGCACCTGGTCGTTCAAACTGATGTTCGAGGACGATCCCGTCCCGATTGAGAGTACGTCGAGCTTTCCGACCAAGGAACTCGCGGAAGAGCAAGTGAAGTACGAACTTCAGGCGGCCTCCCTACGGATCGCGGAAGGCTAAGGCGAGACAAAGAGAGCATCGTGACCTGCAAGAGTTGCAAGCTCGCCATGAAGGAACTCAAAGGGCACATCTACCACAAGCAGCGAAAATGGCGCTGCCCAAAGTGCAAACGGATCCGGATGCAGGGCCACAAGCCGCGTTAACGTGAGTGGGATCCGGCTCCCCCGACATCGGCTATGAAATCGAAACTACTTTGGCTGATTGTCGCTGTCATCATTCTTCTCGGCTACGCTCTCTTTTTGTCCCGGGCGTCACGGGTCGCCTGGCAGTAGATCCCCACGCCCGCGAGGAGATCCTGAAAGCCAGGCACCGATGAACTCTGGCCGCCGGGCGGCGTCGGGCATCGCGCGATGATACGCTGGTTAGTTCACTGACTTATGAGAAAACTGAATCGACTCACATGGATCTCTGGCCTGGCGCTCGCGGTCGCGTCGTTGCCCGCGGCGGCCCAGGTAAAAGCCGGCGGGGAATCGGGCGGCCAAACCCAAATCGAACGGGGCCGGTACATCGTGGAGAATGTCGCGATGTGCGAGTTGTGTCACACCCCGCGCACCGAAACGGGCGAGCCTGACAAGGGGCACTGGCTGGGCGGTGGTCCGGCGCAATTAAGGCCGGCCTATCCGTCGCCGTATTGGGCGATCATCGAGCCACGCATCGCCGGCCGGCCGCCGGGCACCGACGCCGATTTCATCAAGCTGCTGACTACGGGAATCTCACGGACCGGACGCCCGCCAAACCCTCCGATGCCGCCGTTTCGCATGACGCGACCGGATGCCGAAGCGGTGCTCGCTTACCTGAAATCGCTGCCCCGTTAGTTAGCGCGTGCGAGCGCTTACGCTGAGGACAAATGGAACAGCTTGCCCTGGCGTGGGGCCCGGTCCGCAAAACGTTCACCGTCGCGGAGCTGAATGCGCGCATCCGGGGTCTGCTGGGCGACGAGTTCGACGATATATGGGTGGCGGGAGAAATTTCGGGCTGCAAAACCGCCACCAGCGGCCACTGCTACTTCACGCTGAAGGATCATGACGCGCAGTTAAAGTGCGTCTGTTTCCGGCAGTCGCTGCGCTACCTCAAGGTGAAGCCGCAGGATGGAATGGCGGTGCTGGCGCGCGGCCACGTGGATGTTTACGAAGCGCGCGGCGAGTATCAGCTCCTGGTGGAAGCCATTGAGCCGCAGGGCCACGGCGCGCTACAGTTCGCCTTCGAGCAACTGAAGAAAAAACTCGCGGCCGAAGGCCTGTTCGATGCGGCGCGCAAACGGCCCATTCCACGGCTTCCGCAACGCATTGGGATTGTTACCTCGCCTTCCGGCGCCGTGGTCCGCGACATCACCGAGATCCTTTCCCGGCGATTTCCTGGCTTGCATCTGCGCATTTATCCGGCGCTGGTGCAGGGCGATGGATCGGTGGAGGGGGTCTGCCGCGGCATCGAATACTTCAGCAATTCGGGATGGGCGGAAGTGTTGATCGTGGCGCGCGGGGGCGGATCGCTCGAAGACCTGTGGACCTTCAATGAGGAAGCCGTGGCGCGCGCCATCGTGGAAAGCGCGGTACCCGTCATCTCCGCGGTAGGCCACGAGACGGACTTCACCATTGCCGACTTCGTGGCCGATCTCCGCGCCGCCACTCCCTCCGCGGCCGCCGAACTGGTGATTTGCCCGCGCGAACAAATCCTGGATCAGCTCACGGTGTTCGATCACAAGCTGCTGCAAGCTACGCGCTACCGTTTGGCGATGGCCGCCCGGGCTTTGCACGAACAGGGCGTGGAACGCGCATCGGCGGTCCTGCATCGCAATGTGGGGCGCCTGCAGCAGCGCGTGGATGAGCTGGATTACCGGATGCGCGGGCGTGCCCAGAGCGCTGCCGCGGTCCGCCGCAAGCGTCTGGAGGAGTTGACGGTGCGGCTTCGGAGCCTGGATCTGCGTTTGCGCATGGCCCGCGCGCGGCGCAGGTTGGAGGCTGCGGACACGGCTGCCGCCCAACGGATCCATCTGCGCCTGACGCGGGCCCAGGGGCGCCTGAACGCTCTGCTTGCCCACCTTACCCAGCTCAGCCCGCTCAAAATCCTGGATCGCGGCTACGCCATTGTCACCAATCAAGACGGCGCCATCGTGAAAGAGGCGGCCGACGCTCCGGTTGATTCCAGTGTTGATATTCGGGTAGCGCGCGGGAAATTCGCGGCGCGCGTGCTGGACGGCCAATAAACCTTGCGAATTCCCGCCGGCGGGAAGCACTCAATACACATGAAAAGAGCCGGACTTCTCGTTTTGCTGGCAGCCAATTGCCTGTCTGTTTGTATGCTGGCGGCGTTTTCAGGGCCGCTCACGCACTCGCACAGCGAGGGCAAGTTTAGCGATGCCGAGATCGAAGCCACCATCCGGGCCAAGCTCGGGAAATCCAAGATCGGCAAGGACGGCTTTCAGGTCCACGTCAAAGATCGCGTGGCCACCTGGAGCGGTTCAACTACCGTAATGCAGCACAAAGGAGCCGCCACGCGGATGGCAAAATCCGCCGGCGCTATTCAGGTAGTCAACAACATCAAAGTGTCGGGGGACGCGGGCCTGCCGCGTCACGTCCAGGTGAAAGCCGGCGGCACAGTTGCACACCCGGATGCACGCCCGGAAAGTGAGCCGTAAGGGTCCGGGGTCCTGATCAACGGACGCATGATAAACTGAATGTTTCCAGTCTAGAAGTATTCAAATTCCTGGAACTGTTCACATGAAGATCCTCGCGATTCCGTTTCTGTTGTCTGCCCTGTTATACGGCCAAGCTCAGGCGCCGGTGAAAGTTGTTCCTGGCGCGCCTGCCGTGAATGCTCCCGCCGGAGCGGCCGCGCCCGCGGCCCCCGTGTCTCCCGATACCGTTGTTCTGGAAGTAAACGGGAAGAAATATACCGCGGCGGATGTGGACCGGATCATCACCATGCTACCCGCGCAATACCAGCAGATGGCGCGGTCACGCCCCCAATTGCTCAGCCAGATCTTTCTGATGCAGCACTTAGCCGATGACGCGCAGAAGGCTGGACTCGATCAAAAGGCTCCTTTCAAGGAACAACTGGAAATGTCGCGGATACAGGTGCTCTCCACGGCCGAGCTCTCCGACATAAACAACAACATGAAGCTCACCGAGGAGGAAGAGCAGAAGTACTACAAAGAGAATCCCGACAAATTCAAGGAAGTGAAGGTACGGGTGATCTACATTGCGTTCAACCCCGCTCCCGGGAAATCCGCCACGGGCGGCAAGCAGCTGCTCACCGAAGCTGAGGCCGAAGCGAAGATTGAGGATCTGGAAAAGCAAATCAAGGGCGGCGCCGATTTCGGAAAGCTCGCGCGTGAAAACTCCGACGATAAGGCCTCCGCCGCAAAGGATGGCGACTTCGGGGTAATCAAGCAGAGCAGCAGTTATCCGCAACCGATCAAAGCGGCGGTCTTCGCTTTGAAGCAAGGCGAAGTAAGCGCTCCGATCAAGCAGCCCAATGGTTTTTATCTGCTTCGCGCCGAGGAAGTTAATCAGGGCTCCTTCAATGATTCGCTGCTGCAAATTATCGAAGCGGTGAAGAAGGACAAGTTTCAAGAGTGGCTGAAGGGCATGCAAGGCCAATACAGCGTGAAGATTGAAAACCAAGCCTATTTTGCTCCGGGGGTACCCTCGCAGCTGCAGCAGGTCCGTTAAAGCCATCGAAAGGCGGCTGGAGGCGCTCCAGGGCCGAAGTATCGGTCTTCGTTTCCTACCGGCGCTGACCGCCGACCGGCGACGCCTCTATTCCAATCGCCCGCACGGCCAGCCGGTCTACGCCGGGTCGTTTATCCGCAAGCGCCAGATCGTGCTAGACCAGGAACTGCAGCAGAAGCCCCGGGAGCTGGCCCGGATTCTGGTGCACGAGCTGTTTCATTTTGTATGGGCCAGGCTGGGAAATCCCACGCGCCGCTCTTATGACGCGCTAGTGCGCGAAGAGTGGAAGCGACGGGCCCGCGGGGAGCTGGGCTGGTCCGCCGAATCCCGGAAGCGCATGCTCTCGAATGGCCGGCTCCAGCGTGCGGGTTGGCAACATCCTGCACTGTGGCGCGAATACCTGTGCGAAAGTTTTTGCGACACCGCCGCGTGGATCTACTCCGGCGTTCGGCGGCATCCCGAATATACGCTAGCGGCACGGCACCGCAATCGCCGGGCGGAGTGGTTCCAGGCCGTATTTCGCCACCGGGGAATCTCAATATAATACCGGAGCATCTCAATATGAAACAGGCGCATCTCGATATAATGATCTAGGAGATACTTGTGTCGAAGACTATCTCAGTGATCGGTGTTGGATCGGCGCTGGCATGCGCGCTTCTGTGGAGCGGGTGTTCAGATTTTAGCTCCATGAAACCCGCCCATACCAGCCAGGCGCAAAAGCCCGCTGCTCCCTTTAATTTGAATGACGCCGTTGGACAGCCCACGCCCGCGTTCAGCTTGAAGGACGCAAGCGGCCAGACGGTCCATCTCGCCGATTATAAAGGCAAGGTGGTGCTGCTGGACTTCTGGGCTACCTGGTGCGGCCCCTGCAAGCTAGAGATTCCGTGGTTCATCGAGATGGAGCGGCAGTTCAAGGATCAAGGCTTTGCCGTGGTGGGAGTCTCCATGGATGAAGATGGATGGAGCGCCATCAGGCCTTACGTCCAGAACATGAAGATGAACTACCGGGTGCTGCTGGGCGATGACAATGTCAGCACGGCCTACGGAGGTCTGGACTCGCTGCCGACTACGCTGCTAATTGACCGGCAGGGGAGAATTGCATCGGTTCATGTCGGGGTCTCCATGGGGAAAGAGGAATTCAAAAATGCCGTCGTTCAACTGCTCAATGCGCCTCACGCCAATGCTTCTCTTGCTTCTGGCAGCGCCGTGGCCCTGCTTACAAGCCCAAGCGCCCGGTAGCGTACTCAGCCTCGTACCCGCTACGCGCCTTACCATCCAGCGCGGCGGCACGGCGAGTTTCTCCGTGAAAGCCGAACTGCAGCCGGGATTCCACGTGAATAGCAATATGCCGGGCGACGATTATTTGATTCCGATCAAGCTCACGTGGAACAAAGAACCGCTGGAAGCCGAACAAGTGATGTATCCCAAAGCGCAGGTGGAGAAGCTTTCGTTCTCGGCCAACCCCATCTCCGTTTACACGGGAACCTTTGAGATCGCAACGCGCTTCAAAGCGCCAGCCAGCGCGATGCCGGGCCTGGCGTTCATGAACGGAAAGCTGCGCTACCAGGCCTGCAACAACAAGGAGTGCCTGCCGCCGCGCACTGTAGACGTCCGGGTGACGTTAGATATTCAGTGAGGCTGTTGCGTGAGAGTGAGCTCGAAGAAGCGAAGCTTCGCCGGACTTTCCGCTATCGGGGTTGGACCCGTCCTGTCGCCAACTTCCATCACTACCGGATTCTCGTTAATGGGCGCCCAGTGGGCCAGCCCCTTGCCATTTGGATCCGCGGCCGCCGCAAAATTCGCCCAGTAGCTCGACATGATGCCGGCGATGTTCCGGTCCGTATCCGTGAACGGACGATCCGACATATATAGCGTGCTCAATACGTAAGGAACTTCCGACGTATGGAACGCTCCGAAGCGCCCGGCGTCAGGCCCAGGCAGGGTATGGTCCCACAAGTATTCGTAGACGCTCGTCTTGGCCGTTTTGGAGCGCTCCTTCGCCCAGAGATACATTGAAACCAGTGCTTGATCGCGCGCACTCTGCCTTTGCGCTAACTTCGCCTCCGCGTCGGTTGCCGCGGGATAGAGTTTTAGGAACTCTTCAGCCTCCGCTCCATAACGTTGCTTGGCCTGTTTTTGAAATGACTCGGCGGTCACCGGCCCCGGCGGCGGTCCCAATCCCCCCAGCTCTCCCGTATTGACGCCGGTCAAGGTCACGACGTCGTTCTGTTTCCCCTGTGCGAGAATCTCCCTGACCGGAGCCGGCAACGAATAGCCGTCCACAATCGGCGCGAAACGCAGGCCGGACGCGAACGGTCCGCCAGGCCCGGTTTCAGTCAGCTTCTCCCAGCTCATGGCGCGCAGCTCTTTGAGTGACTTCGCACCCTTGGAATCGGCAAACCTCATTCCGTCGGCTTCGCCTTGGGCGAGCGCGCGGGGGCCGGGAATTCCAGCTCTATCGATGTTGGAGCCGCCGCTTTCCACAATTGCACGTTGAAACAAACCCTTCGCCAGCGGGGATGCGGTCAGATCGTGCACCGACATTCCACCAGCAGACTGCCCGGCAAGCGTCACGCGCCCGGGATCGCCGCCAAAACGGGAGATGTTCTCGCGCACCCATTGGAGAGCGGCGATCTGATCCAACAACCCATAGTTTCCCGAGGCGCGATGGCCGGACTCGCTGGTTAGTTCGGGAAGAACCAAGAATCCCAATACGCCCAAGCGATAATTGATGCTCACTACCACAAGACCTTTTCTGGCCAACCCCTCGCCATCGTAGACCGGCACCGCAGCCGAGCCTTCGCTAAAGCCGCCGCCATACAGATACACGAACACGGGCCGTTTTTCCGCATCTGATTTCGCGGCGGTCCAAACATTGAGGTACAGGCAGTCCTCGCTGATGTCGCCGTGCGTCATGAATTCATAAGTCCACGGTTTGCGCTCTGCAACAATGTTTTGGATGCAGCTAGCCGAGAACTTGTCCGCTCGTCGAACTCCTTTCCAGGGCACGGGCCGCTTCGGCGCCCGCCAGCGCAATTCGCCAACTGGTGGCGCGGCAAAAGGAATTCCTTTGAATGTCATGATCGATGGATCTCTGCCGACCACACCGGATACAAACCCGCCCTCGACTCTTACTGGCGGCTCGGTGGCTCCAAAGGCGGAGGTAGCCAAGAGAAAGAAAACCGCATAACTGTTGCGCATGGATAACCCTGTAATCAGATCGCCGATTCGCTGGGAGCAATCTTACACGATCTACGAACAAGCGCACGCCTGCGCTTAGGCCCCGCCCGCGCTTAGGAGACGATGCGTGCGGAGTCCAATCACTCGCGACCTTGGCAGCCAAGGCCACCGGGCCTGCGGCGGATTTCCTGCGGATCGAGTAATGTCTTAAATGAGGACACTATCATACGTTGCCTTGCCGCCTCTCAATTTTCCGGCTTCGTTTTGGTGACTATCCGCGATTCCGACGGTGTTTTTGCGATTCAAAGGCGTTGGTTGAGCTGAGTAACGGCCCAGTCAGATGGGCTAAGCACGAGCGCGCTGTCGAACATGCTGCCGGGCAAAAAAGAGCCCGTCCCGGAGTGGGCTCTGAAAACGGGCCGCGGGTCTGGTAACTAAAGAACGGTCAGTGTCGAAGCTGAGTGCTGATTTTGCCTGTTTCGTACACTTCGCAATTGGCGCGTTCCGCAATAACAGGATCGGCGTTGGCGTTGAGCCGTAGGATTCGCGTGGGCATCACCCAGGGCTCAATAAACGAATCCGGATCTTCGATGGTCATGTCGTACTGGATTTCATTTCCGACACGCGTGAGCTTCTCAATGATGTGCATGTCGGCGGAATGGAAGAGGCCTCCGCGTCCCAACCACGTGGTATCGGTGAATGAAGTGTCGTCAATGACGAGCGTATCGCCTTCCCATTTACCGATGCTGTACCCATAGTAGGTTGCTTCGAGCTCCTTCTCCGCCTTGCGCGCGCGCCCGTCGGTGGGGATGTCGCGGAATTCGGTGTTTCCGCCGCCGTAATCGGAATACTGCCCATAGAAGAAGATGATGTCTTTGTCGGTTTGGATAATCCGCCGGGGCGTACCCTGCCGCGGGAGTCCCAGCGGCTGACAGGTCATCACAGGATCGTCCCGGTTCGTCCACTGATCGAGCTCCTGAATCTTGTCCCAATACTCGGGTTTGTAAATGGGACGGCTCGGCCCAAACCGCGAGGGCGAGATCCACTCATAATCCACCCAGAAGTTGTCTTGGGGAGTTGTGCACCCGGTGTCCGGGCTGATTCCCCCACCCTTCACTTGGGTTGGACCACATCGGCGGTTCCCACTGCCCGTAATTGCGAGAGGGACAAACCCCCAAACTCCTGTCATATCCGGCTTCCCATTAGCCAGCCGTGGGGTTACAACGTCCGCAGCCTGCGCCGGCGCGGGCTTTGCGTCGACATTCAGAGTCCAGTTAGGAGGCTGATTGGTTGGCTGGATCGCCGCCTTGACGCTGGCCGGAACCGGCATCACGACATACATCTGTCCGGTTTCCGTCAGCGTCGTTGTAATGTCGCGAACCACCGTGCCGTTGTGCTTCTCGATCATCTTGCCCGCGTAAAACGCTTCGGCGGGATTGAGCGGATTGTTCCAGTCCTTATAGTTGCTATAGGTAAATTCGGTGGTGTTCTTTCCCTGTTTCACCACGACACGCTCGGGCATGAACTTCGCGTCGAGTGTGACGGTGGCGATTGCATTGGGGACGCCCGGAATCGGGAACGTCACGACGGGCGTGTTGCCTTCCCAAGCGACGGAGGTTTTCCCGGCCATCGAGACGCCGGCAGGTACTCGTTGCGGCCTGGGCGCCATTTCAGGTGGATCGCTTATCCCTGCCATCGCGCCCTTGAACGCACCCTGCGGACTGGCCCACAGGCGAATCATCCGTTCCTCTACAGTTGCGGGCATCGGTGTCGCCTTGCCCTTGCCGGGGACGAGTTCGGCGCCGGGAATGTCTTCGTTCCAGGCATACGCTCCACTCAGGACTTCGACATTGGAGCACGACTGGCCATTGGGCCGAGTGCCTGTGTACTGAATCCGCTCGCCTGAGGTCTGGTAGCTGATGCTGGTTCGATACTTGGTTACAGTGCAGGGCTGTCCGTCCACTTGCATGGTGCCCTTGCCCTGGTATTCGAGCGACATCATCAGGTCGCGCTCCTCGCTGCTTCGAAGCATGCCCATATACCAGGCCCAGTTAAAAAGGACTGCTTTCAGGTCCTTCGCACCGGGTGCCGGGGTGTACAGAGGCGGTGCGGCGCGCCGACCTCCGGGGCCACCCTGGGCCGGTGCTGCAGGGCCAGAGCCTCCTGCTTGTGCAAAGACCGAGGACGGCTCGCTCACCGCCAGGGCGACTGCGATCGCGATACTTGTCCCAAAGATCTTTCCTAGAACAGCCATGATAATACCCCTTCTCTGTTTAGTCGTTCGTTTAGTCGTCCGGGTTACCGGCGGAGATCTGGATCAGCCGCCCGCGCCGGCAGAAACTTCACTTTGATCTCGTTCCCGGTATGGAGCGCATTCGGCCTGGTCTTGCCGATCCCGCGCTGGGTCAGCTCCGTGGCGGAACCCAGGGGCATCACCCACACGGTTGACAACCCGTCGTGATTCTTGACCGCGAGGGCCCGTGAACCGTGGGGTTCGCGAAGTTCACGCTGGTCACTGTCCAGAGAGCCTCTTTTTCTCCTTTCATGTCGTACGCGCCCGGCAGCCAGTGACGGGGCTACAGCAGGCCGGCGGCCACGCAGAACGTGGCCACAAATCCCGAGATTCGCTTGATCGTTTCGACGTAACTTCCTCGATTGCCGATCGGCTGAAAATTTTATCACGATTTGTTGATGTCTCGCTTTGAGCCTTTCCCTGTTGTCAACGCAAAAATAGAAGTTCCTGTTTCCCATCGTCGTTTCAGTCTAGCCCGGAAGGCAACGGAGGGCTGAAACAACCACCGGCTGGGATGGGTAGTTCGCTAAGCCGACTCCAGTTTCGCCGTTCTCTATCGAAGCTATGGCTGGCTTGAGCGACCGAATGTTTCCTGTGAAGAACCCGGACTCCTCACATCGGTCTTGAGTAAAGTTGACCGATCCCGATTCGCGGAACCAAGCGCGTTTCTCGTAACCGATCCCTTTTTGGGTGACTAGAGAGGCTTGCCCCGAGTGGCGCGCCACCCGCTTGGAGCATACAGACAGGGTTAAGGTGCGAGCAAAAAGCCGGATTGCGATGTAGGGTGCTGAGCGCGGACAAATCGCCCCGCTCCTATGCCCAAGACAAGAAGTAGAATCAACGAATGACGACAACACGTATGACAGTTAAGCCATCTTCGCGTTGGTGGGCCGCGATTCTGCTCGCTGCCTCAGCGGTATCCTTCATCGCGTATGCTCAATCGAAACTCCCTGCCGACCTGGATCCCCAATCGCACGCCCGCCTGTCCTATTTAAAGAAGTCCGATATGGACGCCAAGGACCAGAAGATTTTCGACACCTTACCCGGCGCCGGCAAAGATGGCGTTTTGCGCGGTCCTCTTGCTTTCGCCGCTTACAATCCTGCCGTCGCGCAGGCCTTGTTCGATCTCCACAACGCCGCCGTGCCTGGGGGGACGCTCGATCCGCACACGCGTGAACTCGCGATTCTGGTCGCCTGCCGCGAAACCAACTACAACCTGGAGTGGAACGGGCATGAGGCCAGCGGTCTCAAGGCTGGACTCGACGCGAAATTGATCGACGTTGTCCGGTACAATCGCCCGCTCGCCGGCTTGAATGAAAAAGACGCCACCGTCATCCGTTTCGGCCGCCAGATGTTGCACGACAAGAAGGTCGATTCCGCCACCTTCGCGAAGGCCGCCGAATTCTGGGGCAAGCGCGGTGTGATGGACATGGTGGCCGTCATGACGACGTACGCAGTGAGCGGTTATTTCGCCATCGCTGTCGATGAGCGCTCTCCCGAGGGCAAGCGGGAACTTCCGCCGCTAAAGTAACTTTCTCCCTTGGCCGGGCACGCCCAGGACGCGGACCAAAGGGAGGGCCTTGCGGTTGTCGTCACAGCGATATATCTTATGTTGCATGCAAGTGCATCTGTCGCATGCAAATGCAACGGGGGGAGGCGCAGAGATGCAATCGGCAAAAATAGCAAAAACTACGCTCATGCGGCACATATGTTGGTGTCTACTGCTGGTCCTTGGATTTGCGACGGCACAACGCAATGGCGTTCTGCGAGCGGCGACCAACATTGCTGCTGTTGCAGACGCCGCCAAGGCGGATGATCTTCCCGAGGTCCGCAAGCTGATCAAAGAGCACGCGGACGTAAATGCTCCCGCCGCTGACGGCTCTTCCGCGCTCTTGTGGGCAGCTTTCCATTCGGACGCGGAAATGACGAAGGCGCTGCTTGCGGCCGGAGCCTGGGTAGATACGCCGAATCATTACGGCGTGACCCCTCTTCTTGAAGCCAGCCGCAACGGCGACTTGGAGGTCATGCGCGCCTTGCTCGAGTCCGGAGCAGACCCGACGCGTTGGCATCCGGAGGGTGAAACGCCACTCATGGCTGCAGCGCGCACGGGCCGCGTGGACGCCGTTCAGTTACTGCTTTCGCGTGGTTCGTTGGTCAACGCCGTGGATCCATATCAGGAAGAGACCGCACTGATGTGGGCGTCCGCCGAAGGGCATGTGGAAGTGGTGAAGGTGCTGTTGGCCGCGGGAGCGGATCCGAACCTCAAGGCACACGTTTCCACGCTCACCGATCGCAAAGACGCGGATCATCCTTCCGGCGGCTTTACCGCATTGATGTTCGCCGCTCGTAATGGACACGCGGATGTGGTTGAGGCGCTGATCAAGGGCGGCGCCGATCCGAAGCTGACCAACGCCGACGGCGCCACTGCCACCATCGTCGCCATCGTCAATGACCGCTTCGATCTGGCCAAGGAGCTGGTTGACTTGGGCGCCGATCCAAACGACGGGTCCTTGTATTGGGCTGTCGACATGCACGACGCCACTACCGACATGCGCGCGCATGACGGGTCGCGGCTGCAACCAACGCATCCGAACCATCTCACAGCCTTGGCCCTGGTGAAGTCGCTGCTCGACCTGGGGGCGGACGTGAACAAGCCGTTCGTCGGCGCATTACATTCCACTACGCTGTGCTGCGGCGCGTCCGTCAACAGTTCGCCGTTTTATCGCGCGGCGATGGCGGCCGACGTCGAGGTTCTGAAGCTGATGCTGGCCAAAGGCGCGCAAATCGAGTGGAGTCCGACCGAGATCAAGGCGAAGGGCGGCAAGCCAGCTGCCCGCGGCCTAAACGGCAACGTCGGCAAGACACCCGTGATGATGGCCCTGAAGGGCGGGCTGGGTGCATCGTTCGCGGCGGGGCCCGGGTTTGACCGGATGGTGGCGCCGCCGTTCCGCGAGCCTGGCAGCCGCGATCCACTGGAGGCGCTCAAGCTGTTGCTGGCCGCCGGCGCGGACCCCAACGCCAAGGCGCCCGATGGCTCGACGCCGCTCCACCAGGCCGTTGAAGAGCAGCAGGTGGCGATAATTCGTGCGCTGGTCGCGGGCGGCGCAAAGCTGGATGCGGTGAACAAGGACAATTTGACGCCGCTGCTTCTGGCCGAGAAGCCGAAGAAAAAGGACCCCAACGCCATGGGTGATAATCCCGAGGCGTATCATCGGAGGAAAGATTCCCGTGCGGATGTCGTCGCGTCCCTGCGTGAGCTGATGCACCTTGGTCCCAACGATCCGGCGCCTCAGCCTCCGCCGCTGCCTCCCGCGGCCGACAAGAAGGATGACAAGAAGACGAGCGCGAGCGCCGACAAGAAGAGTTCCGATGTGGCCGCCGTGACGAAGGCACAATGAGAATGACCAAGGCGCAATGAGGAAGATCGTAATCACAACGGCCTTGGCCTGTGTCGGAATCACCGCCCCCCTGGTGGCGCAGGCCGGTAGCACGGCGTCCAAGGCCAGCACCAACTCGGAAGCGGTTAAATACCGCGCATTCTTGAATCAATATTGCGTTGCGTGTCACAGCAATCGCGCGGCGAATCCAGCGGAGGGTCCGGTCAATCTGGAGTCGGCGGGCTTCGACGATCTTTTGGGCCACGCGGGGACTTGGGAAAGAGTCCTGCGGAAGCTGAGTGTGCGGGCCATGCCGCCTCCAGGACTGCCCCGACCGTCCGAGACCGAGTACGCGGGTTTTACGAGTTGGCTGGCTGCTTCGCTCGACCGTGCTTGGGAAGGCCACGGCACTCCAGGCCGTTACGTGGTGCATCGTCTGAATCGTGCCGAATATGCGAACGCGGTCCGTGACTTGCTAGCGGTGGATATTGACGTGACCGACCTGCTGCCCACCGACGGCGCCGAATTCGGGTTCGACAACATCGCGACGGCTCTGAAAACATCGCCGCTGTTGCTGGAGGGATACGTGAACGCGGCCGAGCGCGTCAGCGCCATGGCTGTGGGCGACCCGCAGGTCAGACCCGGTACCACCGAACATTCCATCAGCCGCGAATTCAGCCAGAACGGATACATCGACGGACTGCCGCTCGGAACAGTCGGCGGCACGGTTGTCCGCCACGTATTTCCGGCTGACGCCGAGTATAAACTGTCCGGCCGGCTGGTCCGCGGTGTTCAGGAGGGCTACGCAGGCGTGGAAGGAAACGACACGCCCTACACCTTCGTCATTACCGTGGATGGAGCTGAGGTGTATTCGGCGCCCATTGGCGGTCCCAAGGACGACGAGATTCAGGCCGCCGACTTGGCTGCGGCACAGCCCATTATCGACAAAAGGATGACTGGACGCGTGCGGGTGACCGCCGGTCCACACGACGTTGGCTTCACCTGGAGAGAGCGGCCGGGCAAATTGCAGGACGTCTGGCAGCCCTCGCCGCGCGACAGCCAGGAAGTCCACATGGTGGCCGGCATGCCCAGGCTGAGGACCGTTTCGATCGACGGCCCGTACAACGTACACGGGTTGAGCGAAGGGCCCAGCCGGCAACGGCTGTTCGTGTGCCATCCCGGCGCAGGCGCCAACCATGGTGTGAATGTCGATGAGACAACCTGCGCGGTCAAGATCCTCACCAATCTCGCTCGCCGCGCCTATCGGCGTCCTGTCACGCCCGCGGATGTTGACGCGCCCATGTCGTTTTACAAACGGACGCGCCAAAGCGGCGGCAGTTTCGATGATGGCATCCGTTCCGGCGTCGCGCGTGTTCTTTCCAGCCCATACTTTTTGTATCGAATCGAGAGCGACCCGCCTGGCGCCCGCGCCGGCGTCGCGCATCCGGTCACCGACGTCGAACTGGCCTCGCGCTTGTCCTTCTTCTTATGGAGCAGCGTCCCCGATGAGAAACTGCTGGACCTGGCTGCAGCGGGTCGGCTGCGTCAACCCGAAGTGCTCACCGCGCAGGTGCATCGAATGCTTTCCGACGACCGCTCCGACGCTCTGGTCGACAATTTCACGGGGCAATGGCTGCAGCTTCGGAATCTGGAAGCCAAGGTGGTTCCGGACATATTGATGTTCCCCGATTTCGACGATAATATGCGCAAAGCATTCCGCACCGAGACGCAGATGTTCTTCGGCTACATTCTGCGCCAGGATCGGAGCACCTTGGATCTTTTGAACGCGGACTACACCTTCGCCGATGAGCGGCTGGCCCGGCATTACGGAATCCAGGGCGTGTACGGCCCGCAATTCCGGCGCGTGAAACTCACCAACCCCAATCGCCGCGGTTTGCTGGGACAGGGAAGCATCCTGTCGATGACTTCCGTCGCGACCAGAACCTCACCGGTTTACCGCGGGAAGTACGTGCTGACCACTTTCTTGAATACGCCCCCGCCTCCCGCGCCACCGAATGTCCCTACCCTCGACGAAAGCAATAAGGACTCTAAAATTCCCAAGACGGTGCGTGCCCAACTGGAATTACACCGCAAGAATCAGCCCTGTGCCGGCTGCCATCGCGTGATCGATCCTCCCGGTTTTGCGCTCGAGAATTTCGATTCAGTGGGGCAGTGGCGCGATAAAGGCCCCGATGGCGCACCGCTCGATGTCGCCGGCACACTCGCGGACGGATCCCAGGTCAACGGGCCAGTGGCGCTTCGCGAGGCTATTGCAAACCGGCCGGACGCCTTTGTGACCGTGGTGACCGAAAAGATGCTGACGTATGCGCTGGGCCGCGGTCTGGAACCCAGCGATATGCCGGTGGTTCGCCGTATCGTAAAGAAGGCCGCGCAGAACGATTACCGGCTGTCTTCCGTCGTCATGGGAATTGTCGAAAGCGCACCTTTCCAGATGCGCACCAAGCTGGAACCGGCCGAAACCGCGAGCATACCGTCCGACACGCTTAAAGTTGCAAATAAAGCTGCACGACCAAACAACGCACGACTAAACAAGGAGTAGCTATGTTCATCACGAAGAAGCATCTTTCTCGCCGCACCTTCGTCCGTGGCGCCATGGGCGCAACGATTGCACTGCCCTTCATGGACGCCATGATTCCTTCGCTCTCCGCCGCGCCGAAGTCGCCGTTGCGGTTCGGTGCTGTCTACTTCCCTTGTGGCGTGTTTCCGACTACCTGGCATCCCGATAAGGAAGGCAGCGACTTCGTTTTCAAGCCGGTGATGCAGCCGCTGGAAGGGTTCCGCAATCAGCTTGTCACGGTCAGTAAGATGAAGGCGCCGTGGGGCTCGTCCATCCATCTGGGCGCCAGTTCCGCGTTCCTGAATGGCGTCGGGCCGGTGGTGCAGCGTGACGGCAATACGGCCGCTTATGGAGAAATCCATTCGAAGAAGACCGTCGACCAGTTTATTGCTGATCAAGTGGCGGGCGATACGCCGCTGCGATCGATCGAAGTGGGCACCGAGGACATGGGTACCGCGGTCGGCGCCTGCGACGGTTTCGCTTGCACCTTCTTCAATACGCTCTCCTGGCGCGACGATTCGAACCCGCTGCCGGTGGGCATTAATCCGCGCGTGACCTTCGAGCGAATGTTCGGCGAGACGGATTCCACCGAGCGGCGCTTTGCCCGCCTTAAGGAGAAGCAGAGCCTGCTCGACTCGGTGACCGAGGAAACGGCGAAACTGAAACGCTCGCTCGGAGCGCCGGATCGCGCCATCCTCGACGAGTATCTCGGTAACATTCGGAACGTGGAAAAGCAACTCGAACGCATGGAAAGCCGTCTAGGAACCATCACCGGCAATCCGGAAGCGCCAGTGGGCTTGCCGGAAGCGTTCGACGATCACATGACGATTACCTATAACCTGATGCACCTGGCCTATCAGGGCGACATCAGCCGCGTCTTCACCTTTATGACCGGTCATGAGGCCAGCGATCGGGCATACCCGCACATCGGCATTCCCGAGCAGCATCACACCATTTCGCATCACGGCGGCGATCCGGAGAAGCTTGCCAAGTACGCCAAGATTGCCACGTACCAGATCCAGAAGTTCGCCGATTTCCTCGACCAGCTGAAGGCGACCAAAGAAGGCGACGGAACGCTGCTGGATCACGCGGTTCTGTACTGGGGCAGTGGCATGAGCAACGGCAACGCGCACGATCGGAACAGCCCACCCGCCGTAATCGTGGGTGGCGCTTGCGGCCGGCTTAAGGGCAATCGGCACATCGTGGCGAAGGATACGCCGACCGCGAACCTGCTGCTTGCGATGGCGCACTTGGGCGGCGTAGAAATCGACAAGCTGGGAGCGAGCACCGGAAGAATCGATCTCTAAAAAGAAAAGATCCGTAAGGACAGGCCGTCTTTAGGGACACTTCGGAGCGACGCGGGTCACCGTCGTCACATTGATGCCGTCGGCGCCGTCTGCGCCCATCAGGAGGCCGCTCACGGTCACCCGTGAACCTGCCAGCGGATCCAGTTTCGTCACGACGAACTTGAGCGGGATTGTCCGGCCGCCGAGTGGCCTTGTTGCGTCGTCCTTTCCGGGAGTGCTTTCAGCGCGCTCGGGGGTGGTGGCTCGTGTGACCACCCAGTCGGCCCCGCTGCGAGCCAAACAGCCGACCACACGAGCGAGCGCATTCGACGGGAGCTCAGTGCGCCCGTCCTTCTGCACAATTTGTACGTTGGCAACGTTGTCGCGTCGAAGTTCCGCGGTTCCCGCGGGAAAGCCATTGGATTTCAACATGAGCGCGACAATATCCCGGTAGGTGGATTCGTCGAGCGATCCGGGGGCGGCGTTCGGCATGTTCGCGCTTGTGAAATCCAGCAGCTCGCCAACGGTCTTTTGCGCGAAACTCTTCCAGAACGGGTCGCCAACGAGCGGCGCCTTGCCTTCCGCCGAGAGTGCATGACAGCCCGCGCAGCTTTGGGCGAAAGCTGTTACGCCACGGGCAGCTTGAGCCTCCGTATACACACCGTCCCAGACGGTCCGGCGCGGGCTGATAGTCTGAGCAGACACGAGACTGGTGGTGGCGGATGCCAGGAACAAGAGGCCAGCTAGCGCTAAGAACTTTGAAGGCTGCCGTTCGCCTCCCACGGACCGCCGCTTGGGTGGAACAGACATGCCGTGCATTTGGTGATCGTGTCAAGTAACCGTCGTCATGTCAAGGCCGCAGGCGTAACCGCAATTCACTACGCGATCGGGTAACCTTAGTTGAATTGAGATGCCGAAACGCCGAGATGCAGCGCCTGGTGAAGCGTGTTGCTCGAAGAGCCAAGCCGAAAGGCACGTCAGCATGAGGCTCTCCAAGTTTCTCGTCTGGGCCATTACGGCGGCTAATGCCTGCTTCGCGGCCGGCGATTCATCGCTCGCGCCTGGAGTGCCGGAAGTTTTGGCACGGGACCGGGCAGAGGCAATCTCATCGTTGCGGTATGAGCTTTCATTCACTATACCGGAGAAGCGCACCGAAGCTATTCGCGGGTCAGAAGTCGTCCGGTTCGTACTGCGCGCTCCGCACCGGGTTGTTTTGGATTTTGCACAGCCGCGCGAACGCGTTTCGAGCATACTGATGGGTGAGAAACCGGTGGTGCCGGAATTCATCGCCGGCCATCTGATCATTCCGGGGTCCGCCACCAGGGCCGGCGAGAACGCGATCCGGATAGCGTTTCTGGCTGGAGACGATTCGCTGAATCGGAACGACGACTTTCTCTACACGCTGTTCGTTCCAGCTCGCGCTCATCTCGCTTGGCCATGCTTCGACCAGCCGGATCTCAAGGCGCGCTATTCGCTCACTCTTGACGTGCCATCGGGCTGGCAGGTTGTGGCGAACGGCGCTGAACAGGAGCGCACCACCTCAACTGGAACGACGGCCTCAACTGGAACGACAGCGGTTCGGTTTGCCGAAACGCAACCCATTCCCACATATCTGTTCGCGTTCGCCGCGGGAAAATTCCAGGTCGAGACCGCGCAACGCAACGGGCGCACATTCCGTATGTTCCACCGCGAGACGGATGAGCGAAAGGTAGCGCGCAACCGTGCTGCGATTTTCGATCTGCATGCCCGCGCACTGGCTTGGCTCGAAGAGTACACCGGCATTCCTTATCCCTGGGGCAAATTCGACTTCGTCCTGATTCCGTCCTTTCAATTCGGCGGCATGGAGCACCCGGGTGCCATCTTTTATAACGCTTCCACGTTGTTGCTGGACGAGTCGGCCACCCAGAATCAGTTGCTGGGGCGCGCCAACACTATTTCCCATGAGACCTCACACATGTGGTTCGGGGATCTGGTGACCATGCGCTGGTTTAACGACGTGTGGATGAAGGAGGTGATGGCGAACTTCCTGGCGGCTAAAATCGTGAATCCTACCTTCCCTGAGATTAATCACGATCTTCGATTTCTGCTCTCGCACTATCCTTCGGCCTACGGAATCGATCGGACCGCGGGCGCCAATCCGATCCGGCAGAATCTCGAAAACCTGGACCAGGCGGGCACCCTCTACGGCGCCATCATTTATGACAAAGCGCCGGTGGTGATCCGCCAGTTGGAGACGATCCTGGGCCAACGAGAATTCCGTGACGGGATGCGGGAATACCTCAAGCGGTACGCGTTCGCCAATGCTACCTGGCTCGATCTGGTACAGATTCTAAGCACGCACACCAGCGAAAACCTCGCGGCGTGGAGCCACGTCTGGGTGGAGGTTCGAGGCCGGCCGGAACTGACCACCCACCTCAGTCTGCAGCCAGATAACACGATTTCGAGCCTCACTTTAACCGAGCGCGATCCCTTGGGGCGGGGCATCTTATGGCCGCAGCGCCTCCAGCTTGCCATCGGCTACGCGGACCACATGGAGTCGATAGGGGTTTCCGTTCGGGGCGCGGTTACCAAAGTGAACTCCGTCCGCGGCAGGAAGCGCCCGCTCTTTGTTCTTCCGAATGGCGGTGGGTTGGGTTACGGGATGTTCTTTTTGGACGACCAGACACGCCGATATCTGACCAGCAACATTGAGGACATTCCGGACGCACTCACTCGCGGTAGTGCTTGGGTGGACCTGTGGGACAACGTGCTGGAGGCCCGGCTGACCGGCTTAGAGTTTTTAGATATCGCAGCGCGAGCGCTTCCGAAAGAGAGCGACGAGCAGAACACGCAGTTGATCTTGTCCTACCTGTCGCGCGCGTTTTGGCTGTTGTTGCCCGCGCGGGAGCGCCTGGCACGGGCGCCCGCACTGGAGGCCATGCTGCGCCACGGGATCGCGCAGGCGGGAACGGTCAGCCAAAAGTCGACTTGGTTTAACGCATTCCGCGATGTGGCGCTAACGCCGAATGGCGTCCAATGGCTGGAACGAGTGTGGCGGCGGGAGCAGAAAATCGCGGGCCTTACCTTCGCCGAAACCGATGAAATCACCATGGCGCAGGAGTTGGCCGTGCGGGAAGTTCCAGGCTGGCAGCATATCCTGACCGCTCAGCGTGACCGGACACAGAATCCCGACCGCAAATCCGAATTCGAGTTCGTCATGCCCGCTCTTTCCGCAGACTCCACCGTGCGCGAAAAAGCATTCGAGCGCCTGCGGAAGATTGAGTACCGGCGTCACGAGCCGTGGGCGCTCCAAACGCTGCATTATTTAAATCATCCGCTACGAGAACAGCAAGCGCTGCGATTCATTGCTCCGAGTATGGAACTGTTGCCCGAGATCCAGCGCACCGGCGATATCTTCTTTCCGCAACGCTGGATGGACTCCACCCTAGCGGGACATCGCACGCCCGCGGCGGCTAAGATTGTCCGGGATTTCCTGGCACAGCACCCGGATCTTCCTGAGCGCCTACGATGGACAATCCTTAGCTCCGCCGACGATCTTTTCCGCGCCGCCCGGTAGTCCGTAGCGCGTGTTGACGCTGCGTCGAATTGACAGATATCGTGCAATTCTTGAGATTTTATACTCATCGACATCGCCCGCTGGAACGTCTGCCGAAGACAAGGCTCTCCAAAACAATATCGCCGAAGGATGCTCCGGCTCACGGGTGAGTCCGATGGCTGGCCTGTAGGGCTTGACACTGAGGGTCCGGACTCATAGTCTCAAATGGTTCCAGGCAGAGGTGCCCAGATGCGAGCCATTTTCGGTGTTTCCGGTCTTGTCGCGATCGCGGCGATGGCCCAGGGCCAAGTCACCTTTACCAAAGATGTCGCGCCCATTCTTCAAAACCGATGTCAGTCATGCCATCGGCCTGGCACCTTCGCTCCCATGTCGCTGCTGACATATGAAGAAACGCGGCCATGGGCCAAGTCGATCAAGCAAAAAATTCTGGCACGTGAGATGCCGCCGTGGTACATCGACAAGAACGTGGGCGTTCAGCATTTCAGGAACGATGTGTCGCTGTCTGACGAAGAGATCGCCACCATCGTCAAGTGGGTGGATAGCGGGTCACCCAAGGGAAACCCGGCGGATATGCCCCGGCCCCGCGTGTTCGACGATTCGGATCGGTGGCACTTCGACCAGCCGGATCTGATCGTAACGCTGCCCAAGGATCAGTTAGTCCCGGCCGAGGCCTCCGACCGGTGGATTGACGTTTTGGTGGACCCGGGGCTCACCGAAGATCGCTATATCAAGGCGATCGAAGTCAAACCCATCAAAGGCTTCAGGGCGGTCCATCATGTGACCACGTCCATGAAGTACGAGGATGACCCGGACGATGGGGACAACGTCCAGGGAGCCTTTCTGAACGAGTACGCTCTCGGAAAAAACGCCGACATATTTCCGGAAGGCGCGGGCCGCTTGATGAAAGCGGGGACCAAGATCAACTTCAATCTCCATCTGCACCCCATGGGCCAAGAAACTTCAGCCAACGTGGCGCTTGCCCTGAAGTTTTATCCCAAGGGATACACGCCCAAGTACATCGAGACCACCGAAAAGATTGGCGACCCGAAGGAACTCGACATTCCACCCAACGCGGACAACGTGCGCTTCGATGCTTATAACACACTCGCGAAGCCGGCCCGGCTCCTGTCGTTCCAGCCGCACCTGCACAACCGCGGAAAGGCCTCGTGTATGGAAGCCATTTATCCTGGCGGGCACAAGGTGGAGATGCTGAGCTGTGTAAGCAAGTACCAGTTTGCGTGGCACCTGGTGTACCTTTATGCCGAAGACGAACAGCCCCTGCTGCCGGCCGGGACCGTCCTGCACATGATCTCTTGGTATGACAACTCACCCGGGAATAAATTCAACCCCGATCCCGACAATCTGATTACTTACGGGCAGCGCACCATCGACGAAATGGGGGGTGCGTGGATCAGTTATTACTATCTCTCGGACGACGATTTCAAGCAGCAGGTGGAAGCGCGAAAAGCCAAGCAAACTCTGGCGAAGGCGGAGTAGCGCGTGCGCTGGGTTTGGATGTTGTCAGCCGCACTCTTCACGGCCGGTGCAATACACGCACAAGTCCGGTATGCGCGCGGCCAGGACGTCGCACCGGTATTTGAAGGCTGGGAGCGCAATCCCGACGGCACTTTCAGCATGGTCTTTGGATACCTCAACCGAAACTACGAGGAAGAGGTCGACATACCGGTGGGCCCGAACAACAACATCGATCTAGGCGCGGGTGATGCAGCCGGAGGTGATTCAAGCAGCGGCGCATCCGGCGATCGTGGACAGCCGACGCATTTCTACCCCAGGCGCCAGCGCTTCCTGTTTCGAGTGGTGGTGCCGGCCAATTGGAATAAGGAACAGAAAGTGATCTGGACCTTGACATCGCGCGGGCAGACCAACCAGGCCAAGGGATGGCTCCAGCCGGTATGGGAACTCAGCCCGGACGTGATCGTCGAGAACATGGGCGGCGGTGTGCCGGACCCGAACAACAAGCCTCCCGCGCTTACCGTCGGTGATGTTCCAACCGTTACGTTGCCGGACCGTGCCACCGTCACCGCCTCCGCCACCGATGACGGTCTTCCGAAACCATATCGAAAAACTCCATCGAATCCGGATCGTGATTCCCAGCCTCGCCGTCCGCGGGGTGTGCAGATCAAATGGATTCAATACCGCGGACCGGGCAAAGTTACGTTCGATCCTGCGGTCTCCGCGGTGGTGTATGGAGAGCCGGTGTCGCTCGCTTCGAAGGTTAGTTTCGGCGCGCCCGGAATTTATGTTTTGCGGGCGACCGCGAATGACGGGCAGTTATTTACTTCGCGCGATATCACCGTCAACGTGAGCGCCGAAGCCGGCACGCAGGCAGACGATTACCGCGGCGGCTGGCGAACGGACAAAGGTGAGCCGCACACCTATGAGTTCTCCATCCGCGGCGACAAGGTGCGAGGTATCTATTGCACGTATTGCGCGGACGCGACGACACTGGCATTTGTCGATGGCAAGTTTGGCCCCGAAGGTCTCGCTTTCGTGGTCACGCACGTGAATGCCGACGGAAGCACTGCGTACCAGGACAACGCGACAGCCAGGTTCCATCACGGCGAACTGATTGTGACGGGCACCAGCGGCGCAGGCGGCGGCAAATTCGAGCGCACACTGATCAAAGATCCCAGGGGACCGGACCCGCTGCCGGTCATCGTGTCCATTCTTCCCAAGGGTCCTCCGGTTCCTGCAGTGGCAATCAACCAGCAAGGCATAGGTGCACCAGTCCCGCGCTATATTCAACCCGGGCCCTGGAAATCGACGCTGACCGAGAAAGACGTGATTGGAGTTTGGCTGGGCTTTGGCGTAGGCGCGCCCAAACAATACTTCATCATTCGCAAGGTTGGCAACAGACTCCGCGGCATGGTCTGCGGAACCTGCGACAACACCTACACCATGGCGGCACTGGATGACTTCGAGATCCAGGGTGACACACTCAAATTCAACATCCTTCACGAAGACTGGGGTGATGGCGCGCTGCCTACATTCTATAAGCACGTCACCGCTCACGTCGGATGGAATGAAATGCGCTGCACCACCGCGGTGGACCATCAACCGCCGCCTCCAGCGCGACCCAGACCGCCCGGCTTCGTCCCCGGTTTCTCACTCACCGGCCCAATTGCGATAGAAGCCACGGCCGGCAACCGCTGGCCGCAATGGCCTCCTGAAAACACTTCGGAACACCAATGAGATTCTGTTCGTTTTTCTTGATCGCTTCCATCGCTGCGTGGGGCACCACCGCGTTTGCCGCGGACGATCCTTACGCCGCGCAGCTTTTTCAAAAACATTGTGCCTCCTGCCACAACTCCGAGGCCGGAGCCGGCGGACGGGTTCCACAGATATCCGCGCTGAAGTCCATGACGCCCGCAGCCATTCAGAAGACGCTGGAGAGCGGCGTGATGAAACAGCAGGCCGCGCCGCTTTCACCGGACGAACGCCAGAGGATCGCCAGCTTTCTGGGAACAGCGATAACCCTGGAACGGAAGCGCGAGGAAATCGCGAACCTGTGTCCGGCGGGCGCGACGCCTGGCGAAACTCCCGCGTGGGCCAGTTGGGGAGGCGGTCTCGCCAATACCAGGTTCCAATCGGCGCAAGACGCGGGGATACGCGCCGAAGACCTGCCCCGGCTGAAGCTGAAGTGGGCGTTCGCATTCCCGGACACCTCCACCATGCGTTCTCAGCCCGCCATCTATCGGGGCAAAGTAATCGCGGGCGGACAGGACGGCAGCGTCTACGCTCTCGACATGAGGACCGGTTGCGTGTACTGGGCGACAACTGTGCAGTCCCAGGTGCGATCGGGCATCACGGTGGGCGAGGCCGGAGGCAATCCCGCGGTGTTCTTCGGCGATTCCGCCGGATTTGTCTATGCGCTGGACGCAGCGTCCGGGAAGCAGCTGTGGAAGACGCGCGCGGACCAGCATGCGGCATCCACTATGACGGCGACGCCGATCTATTACAAGGATCGCTTGTATGTCGGGTCTGCATCGCGCGAAGAAGCTCTGTCGGTTTCTCCGGGCTATTTGTGTTGCACTTTCCGAGGCAGCGAGTCGGCTCTGGATGCCGCCACAGGCAAGGTCTTATGGAAGACCTACACGATCGGCGAGGCGGCCAAAGCACGGCCGAAGACTCGGGTGGGTGCAGCCGCCTGGGGTCCTTCGGGCGTCGGCGTCTGGACCGCGCCCGTGCTCGATGTGGAACGCGACACCATGTATGTGACCACGGGCGACAATTATTCCGATCCACCCACCGCGATGAGCGATGCCCTCTTAGCGCTACGCATGTCCACCGGCCAGATTCTGTGGTCCAAGCAGTTCACGGCGAAAGATGCCTGGAACAGCTCCTGCCAGCTATCCGGCAAAGTGAATTGCCCGGATTCGGAAGGGCCTGATTTTGATTTCGCGTCCTCGGCCATTTTGGTTTCTCTCCCCAATGCCAGGCGAGCGCTTTTGCTGGGGCAGAAGTCGGCTGTGATCTATGCCGTCGATCCGGACCGGCGCGGCCAGATCCTGTGGCAAGCGCGCATAGGCCAGGGCGGCACCGTAGGCGGCATCGAGTGGGGATCGGCCACCGACGGGCGTAACGTATACGTGGCTCTTTCCGACATCGGTTTTGAAGTGGACCGCAAGCCCGGCAGCAACGACCGCGCCTACAATCTGGACCCGAACAAGGGCGGAGGATTGTTCGCGTTTCGCGTCGACAACGGCGAACGCATCTGGCAGACACCGCCACCCGGCTGTGGTGACCGGCGCCCATGTAGTCCGGCGCAGTCGGCGGCCGTGACGGCGATTCCCGGCGTGGTGTGGTCCGGCGCGGCAGATGGCCATCTGCGCGGCTATTCTTCTTCCGACGGCAAGATCGCGTGGGACTACGATACGGCCCACGAATATCAAACCGTGAACGGCGTTTCCGGACGCGGCGGAGCGATGGATGTGGCAGGCCCGGTTGTGGCCGGCGGAATGTTGTTCGCTATCTCCGGCTACCCGGCGCGAGGCGGTCTGCCGGGTAACGTCTTACTGGCCTTTGGTCTGGATGGCGAGGCTGGTAAATGAGCCGGAATGTTCTGATTCTCTTTGTGCTTTCGGTGGCCCTGTCCGCTCAGCAGAAACCCGACCCCAACGCTAATTTCACGGGGACCGCCACCCCGCTCGAATCAGGGCGCCACGCAACGGAAGTTGGCAGCGTCGTCGATACTGCCTTGGCCAGCGTAGCGCGCCACCTGTGGGTACGGACAGAGCGGGCGTGTGCGGACTGTCCGATTGTCTACCACGCGGCTCGCGGCCATTGAGTCCGGAGCCTTCCCTTTTTCCACCCAGTCGATAATCGCGGTCATCGAATCTTTACGATCCGTGCCAATGCCGCCTCCGCAGTGGCCCATCCCTGGCACCATGAACAAACGGAAGAACTCCGGCGTATTCGGGCCGTTCTTGGCAACAGCCTGCTCGTAATAATTAACTCCCATCATCGGTTGTAGTATCGGGTCCGCCCATCCATACGTCATCAATAGCTTCCCGCCGCGTTTCTCGAACTTCGACAAGTCCGGATTCTTGGCGTCCGCCAGTTTGCCCCAGGCGTCCAGCAAGTGAATGTCGCGATCGTAGTTGAAGGTCTTGTAGTCATAACTCGGATTGGGAGGTTTTGGCACCAAATATTGTATGGCTCCTTCCGCCAGGTTGAAGTCGGCCGGTTTCCGATCCGGCTGAGTGGAGACAATCACGTTCAGCCAGCCGCTGCCCGTTCCACCGCCGAAGAGGCCTGGCACTACTGCTTCGCTGCCCGGCATGTAGCCCGGGAAGAACGGTTTGCCGTTGCTCACCGGTCCGCTGTAAACCTTGGCGATCGCGGCTGCTTCATCGGTTGTCAGACAGTCGACGCCGTCGGTACCCGCTGTGCAGACCGGGACATCACGCGCCGGATCGAAGTTGCACTTGCGGGGGTCATCAATGAGTCCGTCTTTCAGCCCGTCGATTGCGTCGCACTTGGCCATCACTTTATCCGCAAGTAGCGACAGCTTGGCCGGGGTGAGCGAGACGGCGTTCAACGCTTTTTCATTCCATATCGCGCCAATCGTGAAGCCGGTCTGATCGACCCAGGGCGAATTCGCGACGATGCCATCAAAGTCGCCGGGGAAACGCTCGGCCTCAATCAGGCCCTGGCGTCCGCCATTCGAACAGGAGTTCCAGTAAGCGCGGGAAATTGATTTGCCGTAATACGCCTTCGTAATCTTCTGGGTCGTCTTGGCCGTCAGGTGCACCGCGCGATACGCGTAGTCGATCGCCTTCTGCGGGTTGCTGAGAACAAAGGTAGCGCCCGGCTCCTTGCGTGCGTCGTGGCCCGTGTTCGTCTGCGCGAAGGCGAACCCGAGTTTCAACGCTTCATCGCGCTGTGCCACCCGCCCGGGATTGTCCAACGCGTCGCCCGCGAAACCGCCATTGCCGATCATGTAAAATCGGCCGTTCCATTTCTCCGGCAGGCTCACCTCGAACGCGATCTCGGGCGAGAGCCGGCCGGTGACGCGACAATAGGCGGGCGTGGCGTCCGTGGCCGGCGCCGGGACTGCGGTGATGTCAACGATATCTTTCGATTTGAAGTTGCCCATCCTTTTGCAATCTTGGCCCGGTGCCAGCTCTGCCTTCGAATAGTCCGCGAGCGCGGTCTTCACGCTAAAGAAATCCTGCGCGCTGACCGGCATCCCGGCCAGAATCCAAAGGAGGGCGACACTGAGTGCTCTGACCATGGCGACAGGGGGCTGGACTAACTGGTTCTGCCTAATCTGCGTGTGTGGCATAACGTGATTGAGATTCTATCTCGATTCGCCGCTGAAGTTTGGGGCGAACTATTGTTGCTCAGGTGAGTATACCTGTCCGGTGCTCGTGCGCCGATGTTGTCAACCAAGTGACGGCGATTATTCCAATGAGAAGACGACCAGCGTTCCACCCAGGTTCGTATAGTCGGCAAGCGAGGATGTGAGGCCGACGGCACCCAGCCCTTCGCTTCCTTTGGTCAGGCCTTCGGCCAGCCCGATCGCCGCCCATCCGCCCACTCCGGTGAGCACCGCGATATATTGCTTACCCTTGTGCGTGTATGTGATGGGATTGCCGATGATGCCCGAAGGCGCGTGGAATTGATACAGAATCTTTCCGGTGGCTTGATCCGCGGCTTTGAACCAGCCATCCAGCGTGCCGTAGAAGAGCACCCCGCCGTCGGTGGTGAGCGGCCCGCTGTAGACCTGGAACATTTCGTTCACCGTCCACTTCGTCTGGCCGGTCACCTGGTCAAAGGCGATCAGCCTGCCGCGCACGTCGCCATGGTCGGCCGGGAACATGCTCAGCGTCGCGCCAACATAGGGAAAACCGCCGCGGTACTTCACGCTGAACGCCTGGTAGTCCATGCAGATGTGATTGGTTCCGAGATAGAACAATTTGCTCTTCGGATCGTACGAAGCCGGTTGATGATTCTTCGCGCCCTGCGCGGCTGGGCAGATGTCTTTGACATTGACGTCTTCCTTGGTCATCTTGGCCTCATTGAGGACCGGCCGTCCGGTCTCTAAGTCGATCTTCTCGGCCCAATTGGTCGAAGGGTCGAATTTGTTGGCTCTCAGAAGCTTGCCATTGCGGCGGTCCAGCACGTAAGCAAATCCGTTACGATCGAAATGCGTCAAAGTGGGGATAGTCTTGCCGTCGATAACGCTGTCGGTAAGGACGCTTTCGTTGATACCGTCATAGTCCCATGCGTCGTGCGGAGTCATCTGATACACCCATGCCGCCATGCCGGTATCCGGGTTGCGTGCGAACAAGCTGGTAGACCATTTGTTGTCGCCCGGCCTTTGCCCGGGGTTCCAAGTTCCGGGATTGCCGCTGCCGTAGTAAACCAGATTCAATTGCGGATCGTAGGTATACCAGCCCCAAGTGGTGCCGCCGCCCAGCTTCCAAGCGTCTTCCATCCAAGTTTTCAGGCTGGAATCCTTGCCCACCGGTTTTTGCGTGGCTGCATCCACGGTCTTGTCGGGATCGAAGAGAATATCCTGGTCGGGGCCGACGCTGTTGGCGCGCCACACCATTTTGCCGCTGTTGAGATCGTAAGCCGTGAGATGCCCGCGGACGCCGTATTCTCCGCCCGAAATTCCCACGATCACTTTGTCATGCACCACCAGCGGCGCGATGGTCATGGTTTGCCCCAGCTGCGGATCGCCGTTCTGCGCGCTCCATAGCACTTTGCCGGTCTTCGCGTCCAGCGCGTAGACGTGCGTATCCAAGGTGGAAATGAGAATCTTCCCGTCGGCATAAGCCACGCCCTTGTTCACCAGGTCGCAGCAGGCCACCGAGGGAGAAAATTTATCCTGCTCCGGAGCAAATTTCCAAACGATTTGTCCAACCTTGTCCAGATCGATGGCGTAGACGAAGTTGGGATACGAACTCTCGAAGTACATCATGTTGCCAACCACCAGAGGCTGGCCTTCCTGCCCGCGCAGCGTGCCGGTGGACATGGTCCATGCAACTTTGAGCTTGCCGGCATTCTTGCTGGTGATCTGGTTTAGTTTGCTGTGCCGGATCCCGCTGTAGGTGCCCAAAGGAATTACCCACTGGTTGGGATCCTGCGAATCCTTTTGGAGCGAATCGTCGGCGAGCGTAACAATGGGGGCAACAACGGCGCACGTACCAAGTGCGATTGCCAGGCGACAGAGCTGTTTCATCCCGTTCATTTGGAGGCTCCTTTACATTCGTTAGTCCTGCGCGGACGGTGGCCTGCCGGGCGGCACCAGGTCTAGGCTTCGTCCTTTTACATACCTGAAAATGTGAACAACATCGTCTTCGCTGAGAAAGCCAGCCCACGCCGGCATTCCCTGTTCCTTTCTGCCGGACATTGCGACCGACAGAAAATCCCGCTCGTTCATTCCGGCCGTAAGCGAATGGCGAAGATCGGGCGCCAGCTGGCTGCCGGCGGCGTCCGTGCCATGGCATCGATAGCAATAGGAATTGAAAAGCTGATATCCGTGGAAGACTTCCTTAGTCACTTTGGGAGCCTGACCTTCCAGAAACAGCGGAAAATCCAGGCTGACCTTGGTGCCGTCTTTGAGCGTGTAAGGATACGTTTTTGTTTCGTTTTGGACGGGAACCGGTGCCGATGCGGTCCGCGAAAGAATCCACTTCGCCATCTCTATACGCTGCGCGGCTGTTAAATCGGGATGCGGCGTCATGCCCCCGCCGCCGTCGCGTATTTTTGCGGCGAGCTTGTCAAGCGTATCGGGCGAATCGGTCCGTCCGGCGTAGCTCTTGGCGATGGCTGCATAGGCGGGACCCACCACCTGGTGATCCACGGCGTGGCAAGAGGAGCAATCGCTTTCCCTGATTAGCTTCTCGCCGTCCTGAGCTCCCACTGACGACGCGATGAGGAAGATGAGGACAAGCTTCAATGCTACTGACCCCCTTGTCGCGGCGCATACGACATTACGCCGCTTTCGGCCAGGATGGAGGTAAGCTCCGCCTGGTGATCTACGATCACCTGGTCGATCCTCTTCTTGAGTGCGTCGTCGCCCGCGCGAACGCCCATCGACATCGGGAAGGCATATTGCTCCGGCGGGCCCAGGGCCCGTTCATTCGGAACCGGCACAACCTCCAGGTTCGGAGCGGCGCGCAAGAAGGAGCCGATGGCCGGTTGCCAGGTGATGAGGACGTCGATCTTACCGCTTTTCACCGCATCCAGCATCACTGCCGGCGATTGATCGCTGTCGGTAGCTACGTCGAACGCTATCGCCGCTGGGATCATCCCGCGCATTTTGAGGGCATCCTCGGCGGGCGTCTCCCGTTCGAAGCCAACCTTAACCCGCTTCAGCACCGGAGAATCCATGCTCGTGATGTCCAATTTCTTGCCCTTGTCGAAAACAAACACGTAAGACGAGATGTAGTAGGGCCGCGTGGTTAGCTCTTCACGGCTGGCGTACGGGATACTGATCACTACGTCGCATTTCTTTGCGTCCAGAGTGGAGGCCAGGAATTGCGGAAATCCACCGTGTCCGCGGTGGCTCGCCCAGGTGTATTGCAGCGATTCGCCCAGCGCCTTGGCAACCGCCTCCGCGATTTTGTTTTCAAAGCCAGCGCCAGCTCGATTGGAATACGGGAGATAGTCGGGGTCGGCGCATACGCTCAACGCTTCGGCGTGAGCCAAAGATAGAACCGCCCACAGGCCTGCGACACCCAACGGTTTGACCACGGCGCCTAATCTCATAAGCCTTCGGTCCGACCTTGTCTTCGCACCCCGCCGGCTGTCCCGCCGAAGTCCGGTAGACATCATATACTCCTTTTGAGCCGTGTGCAGCGGGGTCCACGAGATGCAGATCCGTGCCAACTCGTCGGGGCGTTGCAGAAATGAGGCAATTCGGAAGCGTCAGCTCCGGAAATGGCCACCAGCTTGTCGCCATGGACGCATCACCGCACTAATGGCTTACAGATCCAGAGGACTGCGGTGCAGGCCACCCGGCGACGTTAGTCTAATGCAACAGTTCTAAAAACCCCCGCTCACTTGTAAATCACGACACAGCGACGTACCGCGACGACGGCGTCAAAAGTTCGAGGCGCCAGAGCCCGTAGCTCCGATAGTACTTTTATTGGTTTCGATTCCATAACAGATCGGTGAATTTACGGTTCCAAGTCTTGTATCGTTCGCGCATGAAGAATTACTCTGCTAGAGCCGCTTCGAATTTCACCAGCACAACCAAGATGACCAAACTACTTCAGGTGCATTCGTGATTGTAAAACTGCTTCAGCATTTTCTCGCTTGCCGTGCCGTAGAGTTATCGTTCGTGAGCTGCTGGCGAAGGTTTCAGCGCAGCGCAACTAACAATATGACAAAACAAAAACTCACAACAGCCGTGCTCAGCATCGGAGCAGCTATCATTCTTTCAACTCCGTTGCGGGCAGGCGAACTCGTTCTCAACACGTCGTCTTACGACAGCCCCGATGGTTACGATTTCGTCACCACCACCCCGCCGGCCGGCTCAACGACCATCGGGACCTACACCTTCACCCCATTTACAGCGGCTGAGCTCGACTCCATCACCGGCATAACGATCTCGGGCACATTCGGAAACGGCGACAGCGGAACGACGGCGCTAAGCGATTACTTTCTGGGCTTCTCCGGCGACGAAACGGCCGTTGAAGTGGCTGCCTGCGACTCTATCTCAGACAACTGCTACTCCGGCCAGGAGGGGCCGTATACCTGGAGCACAACACTGACCTCGACGGAAATCGCCGATTTGGCGTCGGCTCTGGAGGCCGGATCGCTTGATTTCACCTACACCTGGGGCAGCAGCCCTCCAATTTCGGATCCATTTTTTTCTTCCACCGGTTATGACGATCAATACGTCTACGCAGGCGCCACGACGCTCGACATAACGACCACGCCCGAACCAAGCACAGTTTTATTTTGCCTCAGCGGATTAGTCGGTGTGGTTATACGCCGCCGCTTCCGCAAAGTCTAATTCCACCAAAGAAACCGATCAAGGAGACATCCGATAATGAAGAAAATCGAGCTCGCTCTATGTGTGTGTACGGCTCTGTTCGCTCCCGGTCTGGTTGCAACGTCCTTCGCACAGACAACCCAGTGGACGGCGACCAGCACACCCATTCAGGCAACAATCGCGGGAGGTCCTTGGACCCTCGGCCAGGGTGGAACGAAGACCACCGGCGGTGCGTACGACGGGACAATCCCCTACTGCACGCCCGGAGGCAGTAGCGGCGGCGCGCCGTTGATGAATCCGACCAGCGTCGTCAACACATTTAATCCTTACTATTTCCCTTGGGTAGTCGGCTCAGGGCAGAACCTGAAAGGTTACTTCGATTACCGCCCAAAGGACATCAATGAAGCCATCGTCGAAGCCATCAGCACCGATGCCGGCCAGACGTGGACGTTCCAGCAGATGGCGGAGCAACTGACCACCGAGTGTCCCAACAGCGATTCGAACACGGCAAATGACACGCCGGGTGGCAATCCCGCCGGCAACGATGATGGCGAAGGCCATGCCAGCCTCATCAGCTATGGCAGCGCAAATATTCTTTACACGCTCAACCGGTCGACTCCTCACGTGGATTCCGACGGCCTGATCGTGCACCAAATCCTTCCGCGAGGCGTCAACGCGCTCAGCCCTCTTCCGGCAAACAGCCCATTCATGCAGCCGCCGGCTTCCAACATAATCGCCGGCTGGAACTTTAATAACCTCAGCGGAACTCAGAACACCCCCGCGCCTTCGACGAATAACAGCAGCGGCACGCCAGCCGCCAGCGCGCTTGGAATGACAAACAACTATACGTACTCGACTTCGCCGGTGACGGTAGGAAGCGTCAACACTGACGATGTCACCCCAACAACTCTGAGCTCGGACCCGCTAATCGTGCTGGCCAACAACAACCTGGCCAACAACAACGTCGCCCCCAACGACAACAACGCGTGGCGGATTCGCGGCGCGGATGGCAAAGCCGGCAAAGCCAACGAGGGTAACGGCTGGAACCTGTCTGCTCCCCCCTGCACCCAGGGAGCGCAGTTTATGGTGAACACCACCGGCTATCACTACATCGTCCTGCAGTTCGACTGGTACACCACCAATCAGGGTGTACGCGACCTCCAGGTGCTCTACACCACCAACGGCGGCGCGTCATGGACTCCGGTTGGACCCATCCAGGTCTCGGGCGGCGGCAGCGTTTTCAATAACCAGATCACGATTAACTTCAAAGCCCTGGGCATCACCAGCGTGGAAAATAATCCCGGCTTCGGCGTCCAGATGGTCTCGGTGTACGATCCGGATTATCAGGGCACGCCCGCATACTCCATCCCTGTGGGCGGCAACGTCTGCTCTCCGACTGCTACGGGCACCTATACGGGGGCCGAACTCGATGCCACCACCAACCAACCGGACGTGTACAACAACAACTCGGGTAACTGGCGCTTCGACGAGGTCAACTTCCTCGGCACGGCCAACAACACGAATCCCATCACCAGCGACCCGATCGTCAATACGACCGGTCTGATCAACCCGGACGGAATCCTCGCGGTGGTGCCGAATACATACCCGATCGAAGTCCTCTACATCAGCAAGACGCTGAACTCGGATTATGTCGCGCCCACGAACTACCCAGTCTGCCCGCCATCCATTCCGAACGGCAACCTCAACGACGACGTCGAAGTGGTGCGCATCGCGACCACCACCAACTTCGTCAATTTCACCGACACCACCCCGTTCAATACGCCGGCCTTTTCGCTTACCAGCAGCCCGAACGTCCCGATCCAGATGGTCAACGGCCTGAGCGATCCCTCAACCACCTCCTATTCCGGTGTCCGTTGGGTCTCGCCTAACGGGACCCTAATTCAACTGAGCAACGGGAACTGGGGCCTGTTCTTCGGCGGCGGTAACTGCCTGGACGGCGATTCCGACGCGTTCCACGCGATCATGTACGCTGAATCGAATGGAAGCGACCTGACCAATTGGACGGTGATCAACGGCATCAATAATCCGATCGCCTCCATCGCCCAGGTATCCAACGTCACCGATCCCCAGTCCGGTCAAACAGTAACCATCCCTGCCAACGCTCCGGTAATCAGCCAATCGGTGGCCGGCGGGGTATTTGACTGGTTCAGCGGCCGCGTCTATGGTCCCCAAGCCATCGTGACCAGCCCGACCACTGTCAGTCTCATATTCGCGGGCTACAACGCCGGCTTCCAGTTGGGAGGCAAAAGCAGAGACTACAGCAACTACCGCAACATCGGTCAGGTGAATCTCTCGGTCGCCAACGTGACCCTGCCGTGAGCCCGGGCAGGTCTTCCTGTCCTCGGGAGGTGCGATTCTCCCGTAATAGAACACCCTGAGACGTGAGACGCGGCAGGGACTTCGCTTGATTAAGGACGTCGTCCCTGCCGTTTTGTATGCGTAGGCGTGGCCTCGCGGGAGACCGAGTTTTTCGAGAACATCGGTTCGCTCGACGATGGTTCTGGCCGCTTTGGCAGCGCTCTGTCCGCTAGCCATCAGCGTCATCAGGCCACGGCGACCGCGAACCTTGCGATCGTCGCTGCGCTAATCCCAATTCCGTTCATAAGGACCGATTCTGCTTTTCCGGCTTGCCGTCCTTTTCGCCTGTTGCCAGGTTGCGCTGGATGCGAAGGATCGTTATCGCATCGGCGGCGGCCAGATCACCCCGCGGCGCTCCTACTTAGACCAGGGCGGAACCACGCCGTTGCTGCGCGCGTACGCGATCGACTGCCCCAGATGCTCGTGTTGATCTCCGAGAATCAGCATCAGCGCGCCCTGCTTCGTCATGTCTCTTCCGAACAGCTTCACCGTCGCCTGCAGGTCGTTGTCCGAAAGTCCTTTAATCGTTTTTTGCAGATTGACGTAAGAAGCCTTCAGAGCTTCCTGCAATTTCTCCGGATCGGTGATGGGCGCGGGCTTCGCCCCCTTATTCGGTGTGCCCCAGAGCGCGCCGACGAGTATGCCGTTCTCCGCAACGATCCAGTTGAACACGTCGCCTACGGAGCGAACGCCCTGGCCGGGCTTCCAGTCGTACTTGCCCGCCATAACGCGCGCGAGTCCGGTGAATTTGTCGGAAAGCTCTCCGGCATCTTTTCCGAAGGCGGCCTGCATTCCTGCCGGCTGCGCATGCGCCATCGGCACCATCAGAGCGGCCGCGAGCGCGCACACTCCGTACTGAGTCAGAATCTTCTTCATGTGGAACTCCTTTACGTCACTTTTAACGAACTCGTGCTTGCTGCTCGTAACGCCGAATGCGGGTCTCAACGCGGCGTTTTCTTAACTCCCCTGCGCCAGCGACCCGGCTAGCCGTTTTCAGCACTGCCTGGCGCGCCTCCGCCGGCCCCCCAGATTCACGTGTTCTTGGCGATGCTCCTGCTCACGAATATATGCCGCGAAGCACCAGTGTTTGCAGGAAACGTGACATGCGGTGTCCGAAATGAGACAAGCGGTCAGAGTTGGCCGTCAAATACCGTTGTCACGGATCCGTTCACAGGGCAACCGGAGTTCAAAGTGTGGCAGCGGTATCCAGCACAAACGTCCGGGCGGTTAGCGGCAATCAACCTAGAAAAAGGTGATGTCTCCTTCGAAGGTTCGGCTATAATCCGTGGCGGAGGGTCGACACACCCATTGCTGCAGGCCACACCAGATATGGGACGGACGAGATGGATTTTGATCCTGTGTGCGTGGACGATTGTAGGACTACTGTTTGCCGTACGCAGGATCGTCCTAGTGAAGTTAATGGGTACGGACGTCAGCTGGCTGATCGTGGGTGCGCTCGAACTTGTCTACTGGTACGTATGGGCGGCGTACACACCGCTTGTGATTAGTCTGGCCAAACGGTACCCGTTGACCGGGCCGAGGTTTGTACCTCATATAGCGATCCACACATTCACGTCGCTCATGATGGCTCCGCTGGCATCTGTTACTGAATACTTTCTGAGCCGTGGACTTCTGCGGACAGTTTCGGCCATTACTGATCCTGGCGTGCTCCGTCTACTCTCGCCGTTCGGAGTCAGTATTCTATCCATGAGCTTTACTGGCATCCTTACGTACTGGTTAGTTGTGGGATTGTATCAGTCGATCCACTTTTACCAGGCCGCTATGGAGCGCCAGACTATAGCGGCACAGCTGGAGACGCAGCTCTCCCATGCCGAACTTGAGAACCTTAAGAGCCAGTTACATCCGCACTTTTTGTTCAACAGTCTTCACACCATTGGAATCCTGATGCAGGAAGACGTCGATGCTGCGAGCCATCTGCTAGTCTGCCTAGGCGACTTGCTGCGCATGGCCCTCGAACGGCGGGAGAACGAGATCACCTTGCAGAGCGAGCTCGAGTTCGTCGGCAAGTATCTGGAGATCGAACTGACACGCTTTCATGATCGCTTGAAAGTTCACATGGACGTGCCACCTGACCTTCTCGGAGTCTATGTACCGAGCCTGGCGCTTCAGCCACTGGTTGAGAATGCCATCAAGCACGGTATCAGTGTG
>CAVRZH010000180.1:0-18999 GCA_963725455.1 Bryobacterales bacterium | reverse complement strand
CCAACACTCGATCTGTCCAAACTCCCATTCTGGACATCGCATACCAAGAGAGCGGCAACCCACAAGGCTTTCCGATTGTCTTGCTGCACGGATTCCCCGACGACATTCACGCCTTCGACCACGTTGCGCCGCCGCTCGCCAAAGCCGGGCACCGCGTGCTGGTTCCCTACCTGCGCGGCTACGGACCCACTCGCTTCCGCGATGCTGGTACGCCTCGCATGGCTGAACAGGCGGCCATCGGACAGGACCTGATCGACTTTGCCGATGCTCTCGGCCTCAAGCAAATGGCGCTGGCCGGCTACGATTGGGGCGGGCGCGCGGCTGCCATAGCGGCGGCTCTGCATCCCGAGCGCGTGCGCGCGACGGTGATCATCGGCGGTTATACCATCCAAAATGTTTTCGCTCCGCAACATCCCGCCCCGCCCGAGGTGGAGCGCGAGCTTTGGTATCAGTGGTATTTCAATACCGATCGCGGACGGGCAGGACTGGCAGCGAATCGCTATAGCCTCTGCAAGCTTTTGTGGCAGACCTGGTCGCCCGGCTGGCACTTCAGCGACGAAGAGTACAATCTCACGGCGCCATCGTTCGACAATCCCGATTTCCTCGACGTGGTGATTCATTCCTATCGCCATCGGAACGCGAACGCACCCGGTGAAGAGCGTTTCCTCCAGGTCGAGCGGCAACTCGCGCAGCGCCCGAAGATCGCAGCGCCGTCGATTGTTCTGTATGGGGCGACCGACCCACTGGCTCGTCCATCGCCTGACGCAACGCCGGCCGAGCGCGCGGTCTTCCCTGCCCTGGTAGCGCGCCGCGTCATTCCTGGCGCCGGGCATTTTTTGCCGCGCGAGAAGCCGGAGACAGTTTCGTCAGCGCTACTTGAATTGCTGGCTTAACGCGAACTGCTGAAGCGGCGGAAGAAACTGTCCGGCTTCCACTCGGGAGCTTGTGACGCGTCGGCAACCCGTTCCAGCAGCGCCGTCAGGATGCTGTCGAACTGCGCGGCCCCTTCCAGATCCACCGGCTGGCTGGTATCGTCCGAAACACCGTGATACCGCGTGGTCAGCCAATCCTTGAAGATCTTTTCCTCCGGACTGCCGGGAATCCATCCGAACTTGAAGGCCAGTGCCGGTACGCCTTTCTTGATGAAGCTGTACTGATCGCTACGGATGAAGCGATTGGCATTAGGTTCTTTGTCGGCTTGCACCTGCACGTTGGCCGCTTCGGCCACCGCGCGGATATCGTCGCCCAGCGTGGATTCATTCAGCCCTTGCACTTCCAGATAGCGGAGCGGAAATAACGGCAAAAACATGTCCATGTTAATGTCCGCCACAATGCGGCCGCGAACAGTGGGGCGCTCCGCAAAATACTGGGAGCCCAGTTCGCCTTTCTCTTCACCGGTGACCGCGAGAAAAACAATGGAGCGCTTCGTCTTCACATTTCCGGTTTTCAGCGCATTGGCGATTTCGATCACCGAAGCGATGCCGGAAGCGTCGTCCATGGCGCCGTTAAAGATGGCGTCGCCATTCACAGGCTGGCCAACTCCCAGGTGGTCCAGGTGAGCGGAAAGGATGACGTATTCGTTCTTAAGTGCCGGATCAGAGCCGGGACGGACGCCCACCACGTTACGCGACCGGACGTTGTCGGTCTTGGTCGCCGTGTGCGCTCGTACCTTAGCCGTGAGAGCGAAGTGCGGCAGTGGCTTGTCGTGATCGGCGGCTTCCAGAATCTCGGCGATGGAATGGCCGGAGCCTTCAAACAGCTGGTCCGCCTTTGCGGGATTCCAGGTGGCCCCGAAGAGGCCGCGTCCCTCCGAAAAGACTGCATCGGCCAGCGACATGCGCTCCTGCAGGCGGTTGGCGCTCACCCGCACCCAAGGCACATCCATGGAACGCGGATTGGGGATGTTAATGGCGCCTATCAACCCGGCGGCCCGCATGGCTTTGGCGCGCTCTTCGGCCGACGAATAATGAGACCGAAGGTTGCCCGAGATGTTGGCCGGACCGCCCGAAAGATAAACGGCCACCGCGCCGCGCAAACCAGGATCTTTCAGATCGCTGTAGCCTGCCTCCGGAATGTTCAGTCCATATCCGACGAACACCAGCGGCGCGTCGACATCGGGGATTTTCTGACTCCCCCAACGAAGCAAAGCCTCGTCGCCGAGCTTCACCGGCGTCATGTTGCCGTCACGTACTAATGAGAGGCTGGAGGCCGGCTCATCCAGGGTCGACTTAATGAATTCGACGGGCTGCGAATAGGAGGAACCCACGCCGGGAGCCAGACCAGCGCTCTCAAACTGCCTGGCCACATAGTCGGCGGCGGCTTCGAAACCCTTCGAGCCAACGTCGCGGCCCTCCAGTTTGTCATCTGCCAGGAATCTTACGTGTGCCCACCAGGCTTCCCCCGCGCTGGTCCAGTTAGTTGCAGCGGGAGCTAGCAGCGCGATCAGGAATAGTGCGAGGGTGATTCTCGAACGCATGATCCAGTTTACCCGGAAGGCGCCCGCGAGCACGATCCAAAAACAAGAGGTCCACGGAGCTGGCGCGCTTCGTGGACCTCTAAGGATTAGGAGAAGGAATCCTGTTATTCAGACGCTGGCCGGCGCTTTAAAGTTGGACGGTCGTCATCATCTGAGCTGGAAGTGCTGTTTCCGTTGTCATCTACCGTTCCGGTAGACGATCCGGGCGCGCGCCGCAGGGTGGGCTTATTCGGATCAGCGCTGTTATCGATCTTGCGTTTGTTGTGCATCGCCATCAGCCGCGCTCTCACATCGTTAAACTCGGAGGTGGTGAGCACGTACTCGGGCTTGGCCTTGAGATACTCCTGAATGTTCTTTTGGGCCTGGCGAATACGATCGTCCGTCGGAGGATGCGTGGAGAAAAGCTTGGACATGGTGCCCGGCTTGCGCTTTTCCAAGGTCTCGATCTTTTCGAAGAAATCCACGAAAGCGGTTGGATCGTACCCGGCCTTGTACATATATTCCAGGCCCAGCAGGTCCGCTTCGGACTCCATGGCGCGTGAGAATTTCAGGAATCCCACCGGAACCAGCACGCTGGCCGCCTGATAGATGCCATATCCAGTCCAGCCGCCCATGAAGATCAGCGGGATCATACCCAACTGCGCGATCTCACCGCGAGTCGCCTGCCGCGTTCCATGGCGCGCCGCCACGTGCCCGATTTCGTGCGCCATCACGCCGGCCAGTTCGGCTTCGTTGTCCGCTTTCATAATCAGGCCGGAGTTGACGAAGAAGAAGCCACCGGGAAGCGCGAACGCATTCACTTCTTCGCTGTCGATCACTTTGATGGTGAATGGAACCTTGGCGTCGGAATTCCGCACCAGGTTCTGGCCCACGCGATTGACGTATTCGGCAATCACCGGATCATTGATAATCTTGGCCTGACGCTCCACCTGCGAAGCCAGCTGCTTGCCGAGAGCAATCTCTTTCTCCAGCGAATAGAAGTTGACCTTCCCGCTGACGTTCCGATTACCGATTTGATCGGGGTCTTTTTCTGGGTCTTCGGCGAACAGGCTGCCCGGCGCAACCAACGCCAGAGCGAGCGAAAAACTCAGGCTAGCGGACAACAGGCGTTTCATCCACAGACTCCTACGTTCGAGTATAAACCCTCAAGCATTATACGTATAGTGGTGATTATGGGTTTCGAGAAGGATTCCGAGCGGCCGGTGTGGAAGGAGTACCGGGACGAATTCCCGGTCACCCAAAACCTGATTTACCTGAATCATGCCGCTGTAGCGCCCTTGCCCCGCCGGTCGGCTCGGGCGATGCAGGAACTGGCGGAAGACGCCCTCCAATTCGGCTCGCTCCATTACGATCGGTGGTTGGATACCTATGAAGGCCTTCGAGTTTCGGCCGCACGTCTGATGGGCGCCAATCGCAGCGAGATTGCGCTGGTCAAGAATACCTCTGAGGGCATATCCACCGTGGCGCTGGGGCTAGATTGGCACCCAGGCGATCGGATCGTCGCTTTTCGGGAGGAGTTCCCCTCGAACTACTACCCCTGGCTCCGCCTAGAGGCTAAGAGGTGTTACGTAGAATGGCTGTCCGTAGACGATCCACTCGAAAAGATCGAGATCGCCTGCACCGGCGCCAAGCTGTTAGCCATCAGTTTCGTCCAATATCTCAGTGGCTTTCGGGCTGATTTGAATGCAATAGGAGCGATCTGCAAGCGGCATAATTGCTTCTTTTTCGTGGATGCCATCCAGGGGCTGGGCGCGTTCCCGCTCGACGTGGAGGCTGCCCACATCGACGCTTTGGCGGCTGATGGGCATAAGTGGCTGCTGGGGCCGGAAGGATGCGGCATTCTGTACGTCCGGAAGTCCCGCCAGGATTCCATTTTCCCGCAAGAATTCGGATGGACAACCGTGGCTGGCTACAACGATTATGCGTCGCGCGATCTGGCTCTGCGGCAAGATGCCGGACGGTATGAATGCGGAACATTAAATACTATTGGCTGCTATGGACTGCGGGCGTCAATTGAACTTTTGCTAGAGGTTGGGATCGAACGAATCGCACGGGCCGTCCAGGCGCTAGCCGATCAGCTGGCATCGGGAGCTGCAGCCAAGGGCTACCAGGTGCTGGGCGACCGGACCGCCGAGAATGGCGCTGGCATTATCGCGATCCAGAAGCCCCCTCTGGATAGCCGTAAAGTGGTTCACGACCTGAAGCAAAAGGGCATCGTCGCGGCTCCGCGTCAGGGTTGGGTGCGGCTGTCGCCGCACTTTTACATCAGCCCAGAGGAGATCGACCGGGTAATCGAAGCTTTGCCGTGAGCGCTATGAATCTAGCCCCAGCGGGTGCTTGGGAACTTCGTCGCGAAGATTGCGGGGCTTTCGAAAACTGGTGATGAGGAGATAAATCACCAGAGCCAACAGCAGAACAGACAGAATTACGCTGCCGATCAGCCACCAGTGCGATTCAAAGCGCCACTGGCGCGCGATACGCATCCACAAGAGAGCCAGAACGACAATGCTGAGAGCGAGGCGGAGAAGCTTACGGGCCGACATTCTCCGCCTATTTTAAACGAGTCGCTACGCTACAGGCGTCATGTTACTCAACAGGCGTCTTTTTACTCGACCGGCTTCCAGGTTGGCCCGGGGTCGTAGGTCGGGGGCGGTGTCGCGGATTTTGCTCCACGATCCTTTTCGTAAACCACGCCTTCCTGATTCACGATGAAAGAGTGGATACCCGTTACGCCATACTGGGCCGGCCACGCCACCAGCGCGAAGCCACCGATCATGCTTTTGCCGATCACATAGGGATGCGCCCCGCCGGGCGCGTCGGGACCCTGCGCCGTTAGCACCCGGAAATAATAGCCGTGATAAGGCCGAGTGGGATGCTGGCCGGCGGCCTCGGCAAATTCCTTCGGGACATCCGATGAACTGCCTACCGAGGTTGCGACGGTGTTGGCATACTCGAGCGTGCCGGCCGCGGAGCGCTTTTTCGCTGCATAGGCCTGCTGCACGCCGACATAGGCCGCACACGCCTGGATGGCATCCAATTCGTTGGCGCCCACTTGGCGCGCGCGCACTTCCATGGCCCCGCGCTGCGGGTCAAAGCGCCAGTGACCACCCTCATGCAGCAATGGGATTGGAAACGGCCAGTCCTGATCGCCGATCAGCAGAACCATCAGGTGCGAATTCATCGACGATTTTTCAAGATGATGCTTCTCGCTGGCAACCTTCGCGAATTCCTGGCGCTCCGCTTCATCCTGCTTCGGATCCCCGGAGGTCAGAATGCCTTTGGCCGAGGATCCCAAAACCAGGCGAAGTGTGACGGTATCGTTTTTGGATGCCGCGTCGATCAGGGCTTGAGTAGCGGCGTCGGGCGAATCGAAGGTTTTCTGAAGCACCTTCTGAACAGTTGAAGATCCGGTCTTTGGAGTCTTGGGCTGTGTGGAAGCCGGCGCCTGCGCCCAGGCACCGACCGCGCCCGCGACAAAAAGCATTGCGAATGTTCTTGTGGTCATATTACCTCCGGCCTCCACCACCACCGTGGAATCCACCTCCGCCGAAACCACCGCCCCCGCGGAATCCTCCGCCACCGAAGCCACCAGAGCGGCCGATGCTGGAAAATCCGTGATCGCTCTGCATTCTGGTCTGGCCTCCGTTTTGAATTCCGCCAAAGGCGCTATGGCCGCTGGAGCCGCGTTCGGGCGCCGCGAAGCCTCTCTCACCGCCAAAACCTCGGTCGCCTCCGAAGCCTCTGTCACCACCGCGGGCTGCCTCTCCGCCGCGGAACGCTTCTCCGCCCCGCTCCCCGCCGCGGAATCCAGCAGCGCCGCCAAACCGGCTGGCGACTGCGCGGTTCGCATAAGGCACTCCCAGCCGATGAGCTGGATTGTGCGCCCAAACGCCGCCTAAGCCCGGATGGAAATCGTTAAATCCGAAACGATGGAAGAAATGGTCGTTCAAAATGATGGAACCCGTAAACCAGTTGGGGCCCCAGCCCCATCCGAAACCGCCCCAGAGTCCCCATCCTCCGCCAAAATACAGACCCAGGTCGATGCCGGGGAAGAATGAAAAACCCACGTCCAATCCCGGGTATAAAAGTGTCGGATAGTAGCCGTAGACGGGAGGTCCCCAAACCCAAGCCGGGTTGTAATAGGGAACGTAGACTACTTCGGGGTCGGCGGGCACGATCTGAATGGCGCTCTGCCCATTCTGATTTTCGGTCTCGACGTTGAGCTGTGGCGTCGACTTTAATTTGCCGTTCGCCTCCGCCTTGGCGCGCATCTGTTGCACGGCGTTCATGACATCCTGCTGCTGGGCCAGAAACGCATTTCCCAGATCCGTGGTCCAGCGAATATCCTGGTTCAACCGCGCCAACACGTCAGGAAACGCGACTAATGCCTGAATACTCGGATCCCAATTCTGCTCTTTCGCCGCGTCGATCAACTTTTGCCCCGCCAGGTTGCGATGCTGTTGCAACCACTGCTGCGCCTCGACCACCTCGATGGGATATGTGCTCGCCACCAGAATCTGGCTGAGGAGAGTGTCTGGATAAAGCGCGACCGGCGCTACCAGATCATCCAGCTGTTGGGGATTGAGCAGTGGCGCCGACGGCGGAGCCTGTCCGCTTTGACCTGGCGCGGGAGGGGGATAAGGAGCTTGAGGCGGCTCCTGTGCGAATAACACGGCCGCCAACACAATTGGCAAGCTTACAGCGGCCAATCTGAAGGTTCTCATGCTTATGGCCTCCTTGGGGCCTAAAACACGCCCACTAATGAGATGCACCTTGCGCGATAGCGTTCCTAACTATATTTGTAACGCTCCTCGTAACCGCGTGCACGCCAACGACGCCAGACCACAGTCGGGCATGACCCGCCCGTGCTATGGTAACTAGCGGTCCCAACCAGGAGGATTCCAAGATGAAACTAACTCGTTCTTTCGCTTTTTTGGCCGGAGCCACGGTGCTTTCGGCTGGCGCGTTTGTCCCCGGAGCCTTCGCACAAGAAGGGCTTCCGACCCAAAAAGTGATGACCATCGATGTGGCCGAAACCATTGCTCGGGAAGCTATGGCGCAGTGCCGCGCCAACGGTTACAAAGTCACCGTCACCGTAGTGGATGGCGCCAACATCTTGAAAGCGTTCCTGCGGGATGACGGAGCAGGCATGGCAACCGTTGAAGTGGGCCGCATGAAGGCTAACAGCGTGATGGCTTTTGGACGCCCCTCCGGTCCGCCGCCCAACCTTCCTCCCGGCACTCCCGTGCCTGCGCCAGTGCTGCCCGGCACCATCAACGCGATGGGTGGCGTGCCCATCAAAGTGGGCAATCAGCTGATTGGCGCGGTTTCTGTAAGTGGCGCTCCGGGTGGAGATAAAGACGCCGCCTGCGCCAATGCCGCATTGGCCAAGGTAGCGGACAAGCTGAAATAAGAGCGCCGAACTCCGGTCGCCGCTACAGGACGGGCGCGATTGACGGCTTCTTACAAAAAGTGATAAAAACCCCAGTAGTGGCATCCGCCGCAATTTATCACTGAGGAGGCTATTCGTGTCAGTTCGACTGTCTCTGTGCGTTCCGGCCTTATTGGCCAGCTTCGCCGCAGTGGCATCCGCCGCTCAAGTTCAAGGTATTCTCATTGACCAGATGTGCTCTTCGAAAGCCGAAGTGCGCGTTGTTTCCGGTCCGCGTCTGGTGGGCGGCATGATCGTCGCCGAAGCCGAAACGCGCGAATGCGCGCTGATGCCCGCTTGCCAGCGGAGCGGTTATGGCGTGTTCACTTACGACAACAAGTTCCTGAAGTTCGATACGGCCGGCAACCACAAAGCCCTGGCGGCGCTGCGCGCGACGAAAAAGGAAGACGATCTCAAAGTGGAAGTCACCGGTGAGATCCAAGGCGACATGATCAAGGTGGCGACGCTGAAGCTGGTTGAATAGCCGGCGGCCAGGTATCAAAAGCGAAATGGCCGGCCGCGGAAATGCATTTGCACGGCGATCTTCGCGGCCCGGACGATGCGGCCGTCCTGGCGAGCAGGTTCAAAGCGCCAATGCGTTACGGCGTCGATGGCCGCGCTCTCCAGCTTGAGCACGTCTTTTGTGATGCGACCGGCAAGCACCGCCTTGGTCACCGCACCATCTTCGCCGACATCCACCAACAGGTTGATCACCACATCGCCCACCACGCTGTGGATCCTCTCAGCCGTGGGCTCGATAGGGACCCGGAGAATGGGCTTAGGAGGAACGAATCCTGGACCCACCGGCGCGACGGAAGCCGGCGGCGCGTTACTTGGCTGGGCTGGAGGAAATGGCGTAGGGATCTCGGGCGCAGGATTCGTTGCGACGACGGAGGGCGTGATTCCTTGGACAGCCACGGTCTCGATGGAATTGGGCGCGGGCTTCAACTTTGGCGCGGGAGGGGCGGCGGCTTGCGGGGCTGGCGAGGATGCGGTCAGCACTTCCGCCGACGGAACTACCGTCAGCGTGTAAGAGACCGATTCGCCGTCGGGGACACTCACCAACTCCACCCAGCGCGCGCCGGATCGCCCGGTCACCCAGGCACTCTCGGCGTGTTCGCGATCGCTGAACAATATCTCCAGGCCCGACTTCTTCCATTCGTCTTCCACCGTTGCAAAGGCTTGCGCCGGACTAATGGACGGGCAAGCGAGCGTGACTGTCTGCACGCTCCCGGTGAGCGCTGTTTCCGCCTTCAGCGCGGTTCGCATGGCTACGGAATCCTCGGATTTCGACGCGCATTCCACTACCTCGCATTGTTTCAAGGGCGAAACCATCGGCGCCTGGCCGCAGGCTTCCGTTTTGAATTTTTCGCCGGCGGCGCTGGCAACAGTTAACGAATATGTGGCTACGTCATCCTCGCTGTTCGCGCTCCAGCGGACCCATTGCGAACCCTTACGCGCCGTCAGCCCCGGATTGGTGCCATCGCTGTCGTCTTTCGTGATGTTTTGAAAGGCGGCTCTGCGAAGCAAGGCGTCAAACTCGCGCTCCAGCTTTGAAAGATCCGGCTTGGTCGTGTCGTGGTTTCCGGCGGGGCACGAGTACGACAGCGCATTCGTATCCGCGTCCAAAGGGGCGCCGTTACCGGCATCGAAGGAATCGTGATGTTTAGCCGAACATTCGACGATCACGCAGCCTTCCAGCCTCGGAAAGAGCTTCAGATCCGCGCAACCTTCGGCGGCCCGGGCCTGGACGGTTTCGGGCATTGCAGCCAAAGCAAAAAAGGCGATTGCAATGGCAGTCAGTACCCTCATGACGAGACCAAGTTGATCTGTCGTAGATCGGCGGGACGCGCTTGGTTCTTTAGCAGGCTGCTGAAAAAGTCCACGAAGTCCCGACTCCCTCACGGTCGCGGCTCGGCAAGCACCTGCAAACACGCAGTCGCGAATCTGAGCCGCGCGCCAGCGGCACATCCAGAGACGACCGGAAGTCCTGCACTACGACTCCAAGAACACCGAACCGGTGGCACGTGAGCAAGCGTTTTTTAGCCCTTTTTCAGCATCCTGTTAGGTCCTATGCAATGCGGCTATTCGACCTCGAGAACGATGCGCATTTCGTTACTGCGTTTGAACCCCAGCGCCTCATAAAGAGGGCGGCCAGCGTCGCTCGAGTGCAGGATTACCGCGCGGACGCCATTGGCACGGCACCACGCGAGCACGGTATCCATCAAACTGCGCGCCAATCCCATGCGGCGGCTCTCGGGCCGCGAATAGACATTGAGAATGTTCCCGCGCGGAGCACCCGGACCGATCATGTGCGGAGGCCAATCCATCAGCCACAATCCAGCGCCGGCCGCGATCGCGCCGGACGAGTCGACGGCGAGCCAGGCCAGATATTGGTTATCGCGCATCATTCGCTCAAGCCACGGCCGGAATGCCTCGCACATGGCGTCGAGAACCGGGTCATCGTGGTATCCCATTTCGTGAAACATCGCACGACGCTGCGCGACGATGGTTTCGGCGTCGGCCAATGTGCCTGGACGGATCAACATTATTCCCAGCGTAAGGCAATCAGGGGTAGCCCGCTATCGGCCTTGAGCCCGGAAAACTATTGCGCGGGCGGCGTGTTCGATGCCGTAGTTTTGTCAGGCGTCGATGCCGCCATCAGCTTTCGCAGAAGGGCCGCGGTGCTGTCATGCGCCCGGCCGGCGCGCGCGCCCACACCCATCGCGACATCGAGCGGGGTGCGGCCGTCCTTGTCCTTGATGTCGAGCTTCGCCCCTTTTTCGACCAGGAACGCCACCACCTGATCGCGCCCGGAAGTGGCCGCACCGTGCAGCGCAGTCTCGCCCTTATCGTTCACGGCGTTCACATCCACGCCCTGCTCGATACAAATCTTGATCGCTTCAAGCGCGTCTTTTTCATCGACGTTCGTAATCCCCATGACCCAGCTCAAGCCCGCGGCTAGAATCATGGCCGTAGTGTGATCCTTGGTGACGGCTTTCGCGTCCGCGCCTTTTTCGAGCAACAAACGCATTACCACCGCGTCGCCAGTTTTGGCCGCGCGCAGGAAGGGCGTCGCGCCGGCACCCAAATAATGGTCGGGCACATCCAGAGATCCGCGCCCGGGCGCCGATTCTTTCAATGCCGCGTTCGGATTGGCTCCATGCGCGAGCGCCGCTTTCACCACATCCAGACTGGTGGATTTGTCGGTCTCCTTCGGATCGGGACGCGTGGCCGACTTTTCGAGCGTATGCATGTCGACGGCGGCATAGAGCGCGGTGCGCCCGAATTTATCGGCGATGTTGGGGTCCGCGCCGTGGTCCATGAGATAAATCGGAAGATCGTAGTGTGCATTCACGATCGCCATCACCAGAGCGCTGGTTCCATCCGGATCAGTGATGTTCAGATCCGCACCCGCCTTGACCAACATTTCAGCGGATTGGAGCGAATTTTGGCGCGCGGCATAGAGCAACGGCGTCAACCCGCCTTTGGGCGGCGCCGATACGACATTCGCGGTGAACCACTTGTTCTTGACCTTCTCTTCCCTGATAGTGGAACGTGCGTTGACGTCCGCGTCGTGCGCGATCAGCAATTCGACCACGGCCGGATGATTCTCCGCCACGGCCCACATCAACGCGGTTTGTCCTAGCCATTGTTCTGTGGCGTTGACGTTGGCCCCATGATCCAGCAGCACCTTCACCGATTCCACGCTGCCCGTCCTGGCCGCCGTCATCAACGCCGTCTCGCCTTCGGAAGAGACAGCATTCGGGTCCGCGCCGGCTTTCAACAGCTTCTCGATCATAGCCGGATCGCTATTTGTGCAGGCTTCAGCCAGCGGCGTGCCGCCATAAGCGTTGGTAGTTTTCGGATTCGCGCCGGCGCGGATAAGCAGGTCCGCCATGGCGCGGTCATCCCAATGCGCCGCCCAATGCAGCGCCGTGGTGCCGTCGGCCTGCGGCGTGTTGACGTTTACTTTTGGATCGGCGATCAGCTTGCGCACGGCTTCGGTGTCTGGCTTCGCGGCCGCGTCGACGAGACGGGTGTCGGGGCTGTTAGCGGCAAACGCGGCTGTTGCGGCGATGAGTGCGAGGCAAAGCGATTGGGCGCGCATAAAGATACCCTAGAGATCCACGAACTCGCCCGTGCTGTCGCCGACATGATCCTCGTGAACTCCGATCTTGTCGAGCATAGTGGCAAGCAGGTTGGTCATAGGCGTGTGGTCGGTGTACTTCAAGTGCCGCCCGCCTTTCAGTTGTCCGGAAGCTCCACCAGCCACTAACACCGGCAACGGGAAATGATTGTGCAGATTGCTGTTGCTCATGTTGCTTCCATAGAGCAACAGGGTATGATCGAGCAACGTGCCGTCGCCGTCTGGAATAGAGCGCAGTTTGTTCAGATAATACGCGAACAGCGTGATGTGATAATTCTGGACTCGCGTCAGCTCCGCGATCTTCTTCGCATCGTTCTGGTGATGCGACGTGGCGTGGTGAGGATCGGGCGCATTCACCTGCGGATAGGTGCGCTGGCTGAGCTCGCGCGCCATCATGAACGTCGCCACGCGCGTGATGTCGGCCTGGAAAGCCAGCGCCTGAAGATCGAACATCAGCTTGACGTGCTCGTCGTAGGATTCGGGGATTCCCACCGGCGCGTTCGGCACATTGGGATTGTTTGCGGCCTGCTTCTCCGAGCGTTGAATGCGCCGCTCGATCTCGCGGACATTATCGAGATAGTCGGAGACGCGCGTACGATCGTCGGAGCCGAGCTCGTTTTCGAGGTGGCTGACTTCCTGTGTGATCGCATCCAGAATGCTGCGATCCTCCTGCATCCTACGCAATCGGTCGGCCGCCGTACCGCCATCGCCAAAGAGCCGCTCAAACACCACGCGCGGATTGATCTCCATGGGCAGCGGCGTGGTGGGCGTGCGCCAGCAAAGCGTGTTCAGATAGGTGCAACTGTAGCCGCTATCGCATGCGCCGATGAGCCCGGCGTGATCCTCCGTGGCGACTTCCAGCGATGGAAACGGCGTGTCCTGTCCGATCTTCTGCGCGGCCATCTGATCCACCGTGGTGCTGGCGTACACATCCTCGCCCTCGGTGGCCTTGGGACGAACACCGCTTAACCAGGTAGTGGGGCTAAGGGCATGCGGGCCGGCGTTGTCGGCGGTCTTGTGCGCCAGTCCGCTGACCACCACCAGGCGCTCACGGAACGGTTCCAACGGCTTCAGGATGGGTGTGAATTCAAAATCCGAGCCGACGGCAGCGGGCGTGAACTGATCCATGATCATGCCGTGCGGCACGTAAACGAAGCTCATGCGGGAGAGCGGCTTCGCACCGGATTTCGTGAGCGGCGTCTGCGCGGGCAGCATCGCATCCAGCAAGGGCAAAGCCACACCGACGCCGATGCCACGCAGCATGGTCCGCCGCGACAATTGCATTTTCGTGATCAAATTCATTGCACCCTCCCCACGGATTTTTTCGGCGCCATCTGCGCAACGGACTCCGGCTGCACATCGCCCTTCTTCACTCGCATCTGAAACGGTGCACTCTTCACAATGCCCAGCACCAGAGACGAAAAATGGTAATCGTTCTGCGCCATCTCGCGCACAATTTCGCGTGCGGCCGGCATGTCGTAGTATGCTACGCCCCGGCCAAGAGCGTAGGTCAACATCTTCTCCGTCATGGTGGACGCGAACGTCTGCGGCCGGCTCAGGATGGCCTTGCGCAGCGCCACTGGGCCATCCACCTTGGTTCCGTCCACCAACACTCCGGACGCGTCGATCGGATTGCCGGCGTCGACATCGCGCCATTGCCCGACCGCGTCGAAATTTTCGAGCGCGAATCCCACCGGGTCCATAATCTTATGGCACACCGCGCAGGCCGGATTCTTGCGATGCTCTTCCAGCCGCGCGCGCACTGTAAGGGGCTTGGCGCCGGGCGTGTTTTCCTTGAGCGCGGGGACGTTCGGAGGCGGCGGCGGAACGGGCGTTCCCAGAACGTTTTCGAGAATCCACTTGCCACGCAGCACCGGCGACGTGCGAGTGGCATACGATGTGACCAAAAGAAAACTTCCCTGCCCGAGCAACCCGCGCCGTGCATCGTCGGTAATGGTGACGCGACGAAAACGGCTGCCATATATGTCCGGGATTCCGTAGTGTCGCGCCAGCCGTTCATTCACGAAGGTATAGTTCGCATTCAATAGATCCAGGACGCTGCGGTCTTCATGAATGATGCTGTCGAAAAACAAGTCCGTCTCTTTGCGGAAACCTTCGCGCAGGTTGTCGTCAAAGTCGGGAAATTCTTCGACATTTGGATTCGCGCCGTTTACGTTGCGCAAGTACAGCCATTGGCCGGCGAAGTTCCTCACCAGCGCCTCGGATCGCGGATCAGCCAGCATCCGGCGCGTCTGCTCTTCCAGGACCTTGGGATCGTGCAGTTTTCCCTGCGCGGCCACGGTCAGCAACTGATCATCCGGGATGCTGCTCCACAAAAAGAACGACAGACGCGAGGCGAGTTCCAGATCGTCAACATGATACGCCGCGCCCGCGGCAAGGTTCACCGGATCGGGCTCAAAGCGGAACGTGAACTGGGGATCGGTGAGCATGAAGCGAAGCGCGCTCTCGATGCCCTGATCGAAGCTTCCTTGGTTGCGGCCCTGTTGATAGAAGCTGAGCAGCCGTTCCATCTCGCCATCGCTCACCGGCCTGCGATACGCCCGGCGGGCAAGCGTTGCAAGGATCTTTTTCGCGCACGGGACCTCTTCCGCGGCCGACGTTGGGCGGCACACGAAAATCCGCCGGCGGCTGGGCGTATCGCCGGGGCCGGTTGCGTCAAAAGGCCCGCCGATGCTGACGTTGTCGATTAACGGTACACCGCGCTGCTCCAATGGATCCACCGTGCTGCGCAGATACGGCTCCATTACGCCGTCGGGCTGCGCCGATGTCTTCCGGATGAACGCGACGCCCACCGTGTGCGGGCCGGCTTTGATCGGCACCTTCGCTTCCAGGCGAGCGAGGATGGCGTTCTCTCCGTCCGACGAATTATCGTCCGACGCATCTTCGTCCGCCTTGCCGCCGATGGTGGCTTTATGCACGATGGCGCCATCCACGGTGATCACGAAATCGTTGGGATAATCCAAGCCGCGCACTTTCGCCGAGGTGTTCAGCAGGAGCTTGGTCTTGAAATCATACTCGCCATCCAGCGCGAAATTGTGATGAATCAGGATGCCGCCGCGCGTGCCCAGCGGCAGGCCTTCGATGTGCTCGTCCTGCCCCAGATCCGGGCGAACGCGATAGGTCTCATACGACGGAATAATGTTGGTGTCGCCCACCGCCAGGCGGCTGATTTTGCGCGCCGCCGATAAATAGCGTTCCAGCAACACCGGCGACATGCGCAATGTCTCGGCGATGTTGTCGAACCCGTAGCTTTCGTCGTCGGAAGGCAGGAGGCCCGTGACATCGACATTGATGGTCAGCAGGTCATGAATGGCGTTGGCGTATTCGGCGCGATTCAACCGATGGGCCACCGTCCGGCCGGGATTGGGCCTTTCGGCCGCCGCGCGATCCAGCGATGTTTCCAGTGTCTCGACAAAATGCTCGAGCGTCGCGTGGTCCGGACGCGGCATGCCTTGCGGCGGCATGGCGCCGGCGCGTAGCTTGCGCACCACCTTCTCCCAAGTCTCGGCGTCGAGCGCGACGTTGCCGGTATCGGCTTTGTCGAGCAGCAACCCGGCGGTTTTCAGCTTTTCGTTATGGCAGGTGACGCAGTACTGATTGAGAAGCGCACGGGGCGTGGGATCGGCCGCCTGCATGCAAGTCAGGCTTGCCCACGCGGAAATGGAGGCGATCACGCACAGGCTCAGTCTCGGCCGCGGCACGACTACATGTCGCACGGCAACTGTCCGGCGTCCTGGCACGAGACACTCTCCTGAAGTGATATCAATGGGATCGCTACCAGCCAACGCAGCGCATGTTAACTAATAGCCTCCCGGCACAACGTGGTCATTATATATCAGTCTGAAGGTCGGTGGACTCAACCTGCATGCAATTCAGGCAGGAGGGATAGACGAGACATTGATTTTTCGCAACCGTCGATCGACGATCACTTCCCAGGAGTTGTTTTCAGACGAGCAGACGAACCGGGCCGCCCCCTTCTCTAGAAGGATCCCCACGACAAGAATCTCATTGCGCGATAGATTTACGCGCGAAGATAGAGAAGAACATGAGAAACACCTTTCAGTTACAGTGAGGCACTCAACGTACATTCCTGGTGAAAATGTACTTGGATCAAGGCCTACAAACAAGGGGAAAGATGTTCCCGTCGCTTGGTCTTATTTTTCTCTGTGGGAATCACTGTGGAAAACGGACCCCTCAGGCCGCGAGCGTATGTCTTTTCCTACGAATAATTTGCGTCCCAGCCGCCGTATAATTCCCACAGGGGGCGACGCCTTCGGCAAGTGACGTTTGAAACATTATCGATGCGCGATGGCTTCGTTTTGTGATAAAAACAGAAGTGCCTTGAATTGTTATGTGGAAAACTAGCCGCAGACCGCTGCAATCACAGCAGTTGCTGCTAAAACGGTTATCAACAGGCTTTCTACAGGGGTTCCACAGGGTTTTTGCTGATCTCTAGCGTGATTAGCCAAGAAAGCGCGCGCGGGATAGTCTAGAACGGTTGGCTTATGGCAGCAGCTTCTCCCGACCTCGCGCTTGAACGTGGACTTCCCGCCAATCTGGACGCCGAACGCTTCGTGCTAGGCGCGATCCTGATGGACGACGCGCTCTACATCCAGGTAGCCGGCGCGCTCGAAGCTGAAGACTTCAGCCTGGAGAAGCATCGCCGCATCTTCCATCGGATGGGCGAGCTCTACGCCCGTGGAGACCGCATCGATCGAGTCACCGTAGCCAACGAGCTGATGAAGCAGAACCAGCTGGAATCGGTGGACGGCATCACATATCTGGTTTCGCTGGACGAAGGCTTGCCGACGCTGGCGAACCTGGAGAGCTATGTCGGCATCGTCAAAGACAAAGCGATCCTGCGGCGCATCATCTTTACGTCGCGCAATCTGATCGACCGCTGCATCATCGGCGAAGAAGAGCCCGACCAGATCCTGGCTAGCGCCGAAGAGAGCCTGCTGAAGCTGGGCGACACGCGCGCCGCGGACGCGCTGGTGAACCCCAAACAGATCCTGGACCAGTTCGACGGCGGCATCAACGCATTTCTCGACCCCAGCAAACGCATCAAGGGCCTGAGCACCGGATTCCTGAAGCTGGATGAAATGACCGGCGGCTTGCACGAAGGCGAATTGGTGATTCTGGCCGCGCGGCCGTCCATGGGCAAGACGGCACTGGCGTTAAACATTGCGCAGCACGTGGCGATGTTTCCCGAACAGAAGCAGACTGTCGCGGTTTTTTCGCTCGAAATGTCGCGCGAATCGCTGCTCACTCGTATGATTTGCGCGGGAGCGCGGGTGGATCAGCAGAAGTTTCGCGCGGGCTACCTGAATCAGGACGAGCGGCGGCGGCTGGCACGCACGGCGTCCGACCTGGTGCAGGCGCCGCTGTTCATCGACGACACCTCCGGTGCGCACCTCATGGATATCCACGCCAAGCTCCGCCGCTTGAAGAGCGAGCACGGGCTGGCGCTGGTGGTGGTGGATTACCTGCAACTGATGAGCGGCCGCGGCCGTTCTGAGAATCGCAACCAGGAAATCAGCACCATATCGCGCGGCCTGAAACTGCTGGCCAAAGAATTAAGAGTGCCGATGCTGGTGCTTTCGCAGTTGAGCCGCGCTACGGAAACCCGCCCCGGCGACCATCGCCCGCAATTGAGCGATCTCCGCGAATCCGGATCCATCGAGCAGGACGCCGATCTGGTGGGCTTCATCTTTCGGGAGGAGGTTTATAAGCCCGACCGCGAAGATTTGAAGGGCATGGCCGAGCTGCTGCTCGCCAAGCAGCGCAACGGCCCTACCGGTCGCGTGAATCTGGTGTTCCTGAAGGAATTCACGAAGTTCGAAAACCGCACGAATGATCTAGGTGCAGACGATTCACTGCCCGAATAAGCGCTCACGCCGCGTGGGTTACGGCTCTGCGGAAACGAATGGTCGCCAAGGTCCCGAGCGTGAGGAACGCAGCCAAAACGACCAACTGCGTCACCAGGAAGGGCGGCTCCGATTGTGTAGGAGCAAGTTCTTTCAAAGCCGGGACCTTCTCGAATGACTGCGCGACGAGCACGAAGAAGTTGAAGTAGAGTGCCAGCGTAGCGCCAACGGTGTAAATGCTGCGCCAGACGCCGGCCATGCGAAACGTGTAGCGCGCCGGAATCGTGATAGCCAATACCACTAGCGAGATAATCCCGAGCTTGATGCCAGGCGTAAGGTGTTCGTTTGGAAAACCGAAGCCGGATACGCTGGTTAACACCGTGGTGGTGAGGAACAAAATGGTCCAGCGGTCCAGCCGTTTGCCGCCGATCAATCCGAAGATGACCACGAAACCCGAACCGATTGCAATCAGGCTAATGAGCACGTGCACAAAGGTGAATGTCGCTAACGACATGCCAAGCATCATAATGCGCATCCTTTCAAAATCGGGAATCAGACATTGTGGAACAACGTCTCCCCTGTAATTTACGCAATCGCCAGAGGAGCTACATCCCAAGATCTAGCGGTTCTCATTTACCACGGAAGGCGCGTGAGCGTGTAACTCTTTCGAGTTAGTTTGCGCGAAGGGCCAGACCGTGCGTCCTACAACAGAAGCACGTCGGAAGCGATAAATTAGTAGCGTGCTGAAGGGCCTTTATTCGCCTGTGAGCGTAATCGTCTTTGCAATCGCCCTGGCGATCGCCTGGGCCGCCGGCGCCCGCGCGCAATCGCCGCCGAGCTCATCGGCCGCTCAGGAGCCATCCCGGATCTGGGAGATTCCCGCGCTAGGCTACACTCTCAAGGATTGGTCCAGCTTGCGTCTAAGCAACAATTCCGATTCCGCGGTATCGTTCCAGGTGGACGTCTACTGCGGGCGCGGCAGCCGGCTGCCACTCGATTCCAGGTATGAGGTTGACCCGCACCAGATGCGCGAGATTCGCATCTCGGCCGAAAC
>CAVRZH010000179.1:0-14835 GCA_963725455.1 Bryobacterales bacterium | reverse complement strand
ACTACGTCCTGAAACACCTCGGCAGTTCCGGCGGCTGTGGGCGTCGAAGTTGACGTGTCGGAAGCTCTGGGCCGGGCCTTCCACACGTAACTATTGGTCTCGGACTTTTCAGTTCCGGAACGTCGATCGTCGGCGCCGAATGACCAGGCGGCGGCGCAAAACGCGAGAAGTAGGGCCGCGCAGGCGGTTGGCGCTTTCATTTCAAGACACTCGTGGTGGAATATGCAATCCGCGGGCCTTTCGCTGGAGCAGCAGGATGAGCGGCTTATCCGGGAAAAGGCTCTGCCTGAGGCAAATAGCCAGGATACTGACAAAGTTTTGACGGCCAGCTGCACCTGATGGAAGGATGCCTAAGAGTCTGGAGAATCCTGCCGATAGACACATATGGATGTCCTTGTCGCCCGACAGGCCATCTTCGACCGAGACCGTCGCGTGCACGGCTATGAGCTGCTGTTTCGCTCCAACGCCGAACGAAACGAGTTTGACGGTACCGAAGGCGGCCTGGCTACCCAGCAAGTACTTGCCAACAGCTTACTGGTAATCGGGCTGGACAACCTGGTGGGAACCAAGAAAGCCTTCGTCAACTTTGGCCGGGGGCCGTTACTGGCGGGCTGGCACTCTTCCTTGCCACGCGAAAATACGGTTATCGAAGTGCTGGAAACCGTAGAGCCGGACGCCGAAGTTGTAGAGGCTTGCCGTAAGCTGCGTGAAGAGGGCTACCAGATCGCTCTCGACGACTTTGTTTTTCGCCCCGGATACGAAGCATTGCTGGATGTCGCGGACCTGCTCAAGATCGAGATCCAAAGCCTTCCCCGCCCCGAACAAAAGAAGCTGGTGCAATCCGCCAAGGCGCGCGGCCTCCAGGTGCTGGCCGAGAAAGTGGAAACTCACGAAGAGTTTGATTGGGCCCGCCAGGCCGGTTACGACTTTTTTCAGGGCTATTTCTTCGCGCGGCCGGTGATTGTGCGGGGACGCCAGATCCCGGCTGCCAAGGTGCACTGCCTGCGGCTGCTGCAGGAAGCGCAACGTCCGGAGCTGGATTTCGAGCGCCTGGAAGTGCTGATCCTGGAGGATGTCTCGCTTTCCTATCAATTGTTGCGGTATGTCAATTCGCCGTTGTTCGCACTGACCAGCAACATCCGGTCCATCCGACAAGCGCTTATGTTTTTCGGAGAAACCGAGCTGCGCAAATGGATTGTACTGGCAACGCTGGCACGCACAGCGGAAAATAAGCCGAGCGAACTGATCCGCCATTCCCTGGTGCGCGCGCGGTTCTGTGAATCGGTGGCACGGTTGGCCCGCAAGGACCTGGAGCAATCCGCGTTTCTCACTGGCCTCTTCTCGCTACTGGAAGCTTTGATCGACCGGCCACTTGAAGAGACACTATCGGGAATATGCCTGGCGCCCGAGATCGCAGCGGCGCTCAGCAGCCATGCTCCGGAACGCGATCCGCTGGCGGGGGTCTACCAGCTGGCGCGGGCGTACGAAATAGCCGATTGGCAGCGCGTCGAAGAACTAGCCGCACAGCTGGGAGTGCCGCTGGCCAGTCTTGGCGAGGTCTACTGCGCGGCAACCGGCTGGGCGCAGCAGGTATTGGAACCCGTAACGGCTGCCCAGCCGGCCTAATTTAGATAAACCTCTTACGCGTCGGCCAGTGCGGCGACCAACGCACCCTTCGCGGAAGCGTGCAGCGGATCTGCCGAGATGCGGATCTCGTTGGTGGCGATGGGAAGCTCGGTTTCGGCCAGGGCCTTCGCGAAACGATCCCGGAAGCCCTCCGGCAGCGCCGTGCCGCCGCTCAGCACGATGGGCAAGGGGCGGGCGGACTTCGGAAGATTGCGTGAGTTGGCGAAGGCGTGCTTCATGCCTTGCACCAGCGACTGGATCATCTCGTCGTAGTACACGCCCAGCACCTGCTGCAATTTGTCGGCAAAGAATCCATTGAAATGGAACGAATCCTCCTTGACGATGCGAACCCGATTGGCACGTTCGCCGGTGATGGCGGCCGCGCTGGTATCGATATAATCTCCGGCTTTGGGAATCGAGAAGCTGAATACGGGAACCGATAAATAGGCCACGCAGACGTTGCACAGCCCGCCGCCGCAACTGATCCCGATGCCGGTGTAATTGGAGCTTTCGAGTTCGGAATAAATCACCGCCAGACCCTCGTTGATGCTTTTCACTTCATACCCCAGGTCCGAGAGGATGCGGCGCACTGTGGCTTCGTGATAGGTGAGGTTGTCTTCGGCGCCCAGTGGGGCGGCGGGAACCGTGAAACACAGCTTCTGCCGATCCTTCACCGGATCCACTAGGGACTCCACGATCTTGCGCAGCATGCCGAGGCTCTCCGGCTCAGCCGGGTTCAGCACGCCTTTGTCCATGGTGCGCCGCGTCTCGATATTGAGAACATCGGCGAACCGGTCCGATTCATTGCCGTGCACCACGATATCCGGTCCGGTGACGGTGTGCGGCACCTTCTCTTTCTTGAGCACGCTCTCCGTCATTTTGGAAAATGGAATGGTGACGAAAGCGTTCAACTGCGTCTCATATTGAAACTCTTCGCCCACTCGTTGCGCCAGGCAGATGCGGCTGGTGCCGACATCCAAACCCACCGCGGAATTGTTGACCTTGTCGTTATGTCTCATGATGATTGTCGCTGGCGGCAGCCGCAGCCTTCAGCGCCGCCAATACCTCCTTATATTGCTTTCGAAGAATGGCTCTGTAACGGGGTACGGGAACGCCGCGCGCGGCGGCCTGCGTTTGCATCTGAGCTTCGGCCAGAGCGAGACCTTGCCAGAGGCGAACGCCAGTAGCATGCACGAACGTGGGATCGTAGTCGAACCCGAAGGCATAAATGCTGGGTGGCGGCAGGGCGTAGTTGTCAGCCAAGCCGATATCGTGAAATGGAAAGTTGCCGGCCCAGTCTGTGTGGTAACCCACCAGCATGTTGTCCGGATTTACTGAAACCTGCGCGTGGGTGACGCAGTTCGATTGCGGAATGTGGTATTTGGCACGCAGCATCTCGGTGAGGACGCGCGCCGCATGCACCTGTGCCGGATTCGCCGACGGCATATCGCCCAGCTGGGTCTGCGTCTCAAAGGCAATCCCTAAGAAACTGCTGTTCAGATTCACAAAGATGCTGTTGCCGTTGGCCCACACCGAATATCCAGCGTGATTCGCTATATCGGTCTCTGGAACAATGCGAAACACCTGGCCAAAGCGATCGATCAGGAAGTGGTAGCTATGGTTTTGCCGCACCACTTCGATAACAGCCTTGCCGATGCGCTTGAGCCTGGCATTCTGGTCCGGAGTGAAGCGCGCCTGATCGCTTTCGGTGGTGTGATATACGATGCCCGCCGGCTCCGAGCGGAACTCGGGCTGGCGGGTATCGATGGCGCCGCGTTGATACACCGGGTAAAAGATGCGCTTCTGATTGGGATTGACATAGCGGTCATCGATACGCAGTCCATTGCTGTATGTTTCAAAATCGTGGCTCTGCTCCACCAGCCAGACATTGGGAACCTGGTCAGGCGTTGCGGCCACTGCGGCGGCGGGCGGCGTGACGGGGACATGCACGATCAGCGGCAGCGGAGGTGGGGCTTTGACGTTCGACGAAGCCTTGTACTTCGGAATCAGGAGAAATCCCAGCAGTAATGCGACACCCAGCACCGCAAGCCTTTTGCTGCCCCAGGATTTGACAGGGTGCAACACCGGCTGACCGGCGATGGAGCCCATGCTGGTTTGCAAATAGCGCAAGCGCTGAACAGGATCGTGGATTTGACCTGCCCTTTGCTCAATGAAGCAGCCGATTAGACTGCGAGGGATGAAACGCACGCCATACACCCGTACTCTTATCGGCTGATCGGTACGAAAGCCTTATAGACCCGAGGGGAACACCGCAGAGGGAGTCAGGGAAACCACTCAGAAGTACTGAAATGGCGCTACTATTCCGTAATAGGGGCTGTACAAGATGAAACACCTTAGTGTCCTGTCCTTGTTCTTCGCAACTACGGCCATAGCGGCAGAAATTCCGCAAGGCGCCCATGTTTTGCTGCGAATGGAAAACTCCCTCAACACTCGCACCGCCCAGGAAGGCGATTTCGTCTACCTGCGGACGGCTGTACCCATTGCGAACGCGGGTCAGATCGCCGTGCCTGCCGGAAGCTATGTCGAGGGCGTGGTGACCGAAGCCAAGCGCAGCGGGCGGGTGAAAGGCCGGGCGCAGCTTGCCATCCGTTTGGAAACATTGACGTTAGCGAGCGGCAGGGTCTATAAGTTCGCGCCGCACCTGAGCGCAGTGGATTCGGGCGAGAGCGGTCAAAAGGTGGTGGGCAGGGAAAACACGGTGGAGCAGGCACCCGGGAAAGGCCAGGACGCCGAGCGCATCTCGATTCTGGCGGGCAGCGGCGCGGGCATTGGAGGCATTGCCGACCGTAGCTGGAAAGGCGCGGGCATCGGGGCGGGCGTCGGGTCGGCGGTGGGGCTGGCGACTGTGCTGCTCACGCGCGGTAAAGAAGTGGAATTGCGGCAGGGGTCGACACTGGATGTGGTTTTCGACCGGCCGGTGTCACTGGAATAATGCTGCATCGCGTTTGCGTATTCTGCGGTTCTAGCTTGGGGATTCAACCGGCTTATGCGCGCGCGGCCGATGAAGTGGGCCGGCTGCTGGCCGAGCGCCGGATCGAGCTGGTGTTTGGCGGCGGCAAGGTGGGGCTGATGGGCACGATTGCCGATGCGTGTCTCAAGCATGGAGGACGGGCGATCGGCGTAATACCAAAGATCCTGGTAGAGAAAGAGATCGCTCACGGCGGATTGACCACGCTGCACGTCGTCGATTCCATGCACGAACGCAAGGCGCTGATGGCGGATCTGGCGGATGCCTTTGTGGCGCTGCCGGGAGGGTATGGCACTTGGGAGGAGTTTTGCGAAGTGCTGACCTGGTCACAACTTGGCCTGCAACGAAAAGCCTGCGCGCTGCTCAACGTCAGCGGCTACTATGATCCGCTGCTGGCCATGGCGGATCGAGCCGTGGATGAAGGCTTCTTGCGCAGGGATCATCGCGAACTCCTGCTCGCCGATACGGATGCAACCCGCCTGCTGGATCGTCTGTCCAGCTATTCGGTTCCAGTGGTGGACAAATGGATGGATCGCGCGGCCCGCTAAACGGCAAGCTTGAGAAGGCTTTTTGCGTTGCGATAGGTAAGCTTCTCTATGTCATCCGGGCTCAGCATCTCGCGGAGACTATCGAGAAACGCCCGACCACGCGTGTTGGGGCTGAATGGGTAGTCGACAGAGAAGAGCAGACGATCGATGCCCACCACATCCAGAGCGCAGCGAAGCGGTGGCTGAGTGAAATAGCCGCTGGTGGTGATGTGGATGTTGGACTGGAAGTAGGCGGCCACTGGCTGGCGAAGCTGAGGCGCGGCCGAAGAAAGGACGGCGCTGGAGCGGGCCAGCGCGTAAGGCAGGCCTTCGCCCATGTGGCCGATGATGACTTGCAGAGTGGGCAGCCGGTCGAAGAGCCCTGAGAGAATGAGTCGAAGAGCGTGCAATCCGGTTTCGGCGTGCCATCCCCAGCCAGCAATGGAGAGCAGGTAGCCGGCTTCACGCGGCAGTCCGGAGAAATACGCACTGCTGACAGGCTCCGGCGGAGGGGCCGGGTGAACATAGATAGGGACACCGAGATGCACCGCCGCTTCGAAGACTGGGAGAAAGCGCGGATCGTCCAGGAACAGGCCGCTCGTAGTTCCATTCAGGAGAGCGCCATGGAAGCCGAGGCGCGTGATACAGCGTTCCAGTTCAACGGCCGCGGCGGCGGGATCTTTCAGCGCCAAGGCAGCAAAGCCGCCGAGCCGAGTGGGGTGGGCGCGAACCGCATCGGCCAGCTCATCATTGATATCGCGCGCCAAAGGTGTCGCGCGGGCCGCGTCCAGCGCATCGAAGCCCATGGCGGCGAGGGAAAGAACTTGATAATCGATAGCCGCCTCGTCCATGGCGGCAATGCGTCCGGCGCCTAGATCCAGGAGTTTGGGTTGAAGCTGTGCAATCGGTGGAGGCGCAGTTGGGCCATAGCGTGCAGTAGCGTCTAAGAAGGACTTGGTGACGAAATGCTCTTCCAGCGTTACGGCGGGCAAGGCGTTACCGCTTCGCCGCCGAGACCTTGCCGTTCAGTGCTATGTATTCTTGCACGCGGCTATGCTTGCGGCCATAGCTCAGGTAAATCACCATTCCGACAATGAGCCAGATCACCAGGCGGATCCAGGTGGCAAGCGGGAGAAAAGCCATAAGCGCGAACGAAGAGACGATGCCCAGGATCGGGACCAGGGGCACGAGCGGAGTCTTGAAGGGCCGATGCAAATCGGGACGACGGACTCGCAGGACCCAGACGCCCGCGCAGACGATCACAAACGCCAGCAATGTGCCGATGCTGGTCATTTCGTCCAGGACTCCGATGGGCAGAATGGCCGGAAGAAACGCGACGAAGATGCCAACCACAATCGATGAGATCCAGGGGGTCCGGAAGCGCGGATGTACGGCGCCTGCCCAGTGCGGCAGCAGGCCATCGCGCGACATCGAAAAGAACACGCGGGATTGGCCCAGCAGCATCACCAGCATCACCGTGCTCAGGCCGAGGATGGTTCCGATCAGGACCAGAAACTCACCCCAACGTACGCCGGTCTCGGCAATGCCCAGCGCGATAGGCGCGCCCACATTCAAGCGGGTGTAGCTGATCACGCCGGTAAGCAGAAACGCCGTCACGATATAAAGGATGGTGCACAGCGTGAGCGACCCTAATATCCCCACCGGCATGTCCTTCTGCGGATTCTTGGCTTCCTGCGCAGCGGTGGAAACTGCGTCAAATCCGATATAGGCGAAGAAGATCTTCCCGGCGCCGCGCATTACACCAGACCAGCCGAACTCGCCTGTGGTTCCTTGGTTGGGGGGTACGAACGGGGTCCAGTTCGTTTTGGCCTGTGGCAAATGATGCCAGACATACGCGGCGGCGATGGCGATAAAGATCAAAACCGTTCCAACTTTGACGAACACGATCGCGCTATTGATGGTTGCCGACTCCTGTATGCCAATGACCAGGATGGTGGTGACCACCCCAATCACGAGAAACGCAACTACATTGAAGACCGCCGTGGCATGCGGGAGGCTAGCCACGTCCACGCCGGCCGGCAAGGAGGCGATGGGCTGCCAGAAGTGCTTGTAATAGGCCAGTTGAGTTCCCGGCGTGGCGATAAATTGCGGTGGGAGATCGATGCCCAGCCGAGCCAGCAACTGCACAACGTTGGCAGCCCACCCCGACGCTACCGTCGCTGCCCCGAATGCATATTCCAGAATGAGATCCCAACCGATGATCCAGGCGACCAGCTCACCCAAGGTCGCGTAGCCGTAGGTATAGGCCGATCCGGCGATGGGAATCAGAGAAGCAAATTCGGCATAGCACAGGCCGGCGAAAGCACACGCGATTCCGGCAAAAATAAACGAAAGCACCACTGCGGGCCCCGAGTTTTGCGCGGCCACCTGCCCGGTAAGAACGAAAATGCCGGTGCCGATGATGGCACCGATGCCGAGCGCGATCAGATTGGTGGGGCCGAGGGCGCGCTTGAGCGTATGCTCGCCAACCTCGTCAACCTCCTCTTTGATCATTTCGAGGGGTTTTTTGGCCAAAAGTGCAGGCATGGTTTGTGTGCAGCGTAACACAAAGCGGGCGTAGTTGTGCAACCCGGCGTTCCCCTGGGTGCCCGGAGGACTTTTCCCCGGAGCCAGTTCTTCTCCTGAGAACTACTTGTGAGAACTACTTCTTCTCGAAGAGCTCTTGGTAGTCTTTATTGTTTTCTTCGCAAACGTACTCTTGCAGGTCCCACTCCGGATGCAGCTTCAAGGGACCGGCGTAGCGCCACGGCTTAGCGAAAACGTTAGGATCTTCGATGGTGGCTTCGTAGGCGATGTTGTCATACGCCGTGCGGCGATAACGCTCCACGACATGGTAGGACTTGGTGTGGTGATAACCGGCGATGTCGGTCTTGTCGTTGAACGCGGACACATCCACCACCAGAGTGTCGCCGTCCCAATGGCCCACCGAGTTGCCCATCCAGGTGGGGTCCAGATCGTCGGGATGCGGACGACCGTCCGTCGGGATCACACGAAACAGGTGATAAGCCTCATAGAGGATCACCACCAGGCCCGGCTTCTGCACAATCTGCAATGGATAGGGCTGCATGGTGGCGGCCGGAACGCCGGGCGGCACACACAACACGCCCGGGCCCAGCTCCTGCTCTTTGGCCGTCAGCTTGTACTTCTCGGCGCCTGGCTTGATTTCGATTTTGTCGATGGGATGCACGTCGAAGCCGCCAATGTAGACGCCCGATAAGTCCGGTTTGCCGTCGGACATGCGAGGGATGGCCTTGGGCTTGTTCTCGGCTTGAGTGGGCTGCGCGGATGGCTTTGTGCCGGCGACTGTAACCGTGACCGATCGTTTATCTGAACCTCCGCGCCCGGACGCCAAGAAAGTATAGGTGGTGGTGACCTTCGGCGTAACGATGCGGCTGCCTCGCGCAGGCACCACGCCAATGCCGTTGTCGATGGTTGTATCGTCGGCGTTCACCACGGCCCAGCGCAACGTCGTACTTTGCCCAGGCTGTATGGCGCCAGGCTGAGCGGTGAAGCTATCGACATGAGCGGGCGGTCCCAGCGGGAAACCGGACGGCGCGGTGCGCGGCGGGGCTGGAGTTTGGGCGGCAATCGGCAAAACCGCGAGCGCAGCGATGAGAAGGCGTATACGCATGTCAGGGTTACGATCGGAGCTTTTCGCCGTTAGAGAGCTCGACGCTGGTGCAGCGCATGGTCTTGGCGCCTGACTTCGCGGGGCCTCCAGTGAAAGTGATGATGTCACCCGCCTTGATGGTGGTGCTGGTCCAGCCGTTGTGTTTCAGGTAATTCGGGCTGTTGATCTCCACCGCCCATTCGTCCTCGTGGCCTTTGTCGTCCTTCACCTTGACGTAAATATAGGCGTGCGGATTGGTCCACTCCAGGCGCTCCACCACGCCCTTCAGCGTCACTGGGTTTTGCATGTCGTATGGAGCCGTGGAGTGATGCGCGAAGGCCGGCACGGCAGCCAACAACAGCGCAAAGCAAATGGATAAGGCGAAGAGGCTTCTGGTGATCATGAGGTTACGGTTTCGATTTATTGTTCCGGCGCACAGACAAAATTGGCGGCATCGTCGCTACTGCCCGATCCTTTATAGCGGGCTACTTGCGGATAGCTGCACAACGGGCGCGTGCGATCTACCTGGCCGCCTGCTATGTGTGAGGCGACGATCCGGGTGGGCGGGTTACTTTTTTCCACCCACTCTTCCAGCACGCTGACCGAATCGAACGAGTTCGGACCCTCCCCACCGCCGCAATGGTCCATTCCGGGGACCATAAACAGACGGATGGAATCGCCGGCTTTGGAGGCGCCGCCCATTTTGTCGAGAACGCTCGAGTAGTAGTTTATGCTGTTCTCGGGCGCGATCAGTGGATCCGTCCAGCCGTGGTACATCAGCAGTTTTCCGCCATGCGAGAAGAACTGCTTCAAGTTCGGATCATTGGCCGTAATGGTGTTGTTATCTACTTTCTCGGCCAGGGCGACGCCGTGATCGAAATCGAAGGTATGCCAGTCCCAGTTCGGGTCATGATAAACGATATTGCGGAATTCGGCCATGCCGATCTCGGATGGTTCCTTGCCGCCAGCCAGCAGCCCCCAGCCCAATTCGCTGCCTGGTTCGAGGCCCGGAAAGATGGCTGCGCCGGTACGCGGATTGGTGGCGGGGCCATAGATTTTCTTCGCTGCCTCCACTTGAGCCGCGGTCAGGCAGGTGGGCGCGTCGGCGCCGGAACATTTCAGCACCAGGGGATCGAAATGACAGCGGCGCGGATCATCGATGAGGCCATCCTTCAGCCCATCCACGGCATCGCAAGTCTTGACGGCCGCGTCATGCATCATCCGGTATTTGGCGGGCGGAATAAAGCTGGCTGCATCCTTGTGCGACACCGCGCCCACCCAGACCGAGGCGGCGGTCAGGTGGGTCCAGTAATTGGCGGGAGCGCCGGCAATGATGCCGTCATAATCGTTGGGGTAACGCTGCGCTTCCTTCAGCCCTTGCTTGCCGCCCGACGAGCATCCGTTCCAGTAGGAGTATTGCGCGCCTTTGTCATAGTAGGCCGCGACGATGGCCTTGGCTTTGAGCGTCATCTCATGCACCGCGCGATATCCGAAATCGATCACCTTCTCAGGATGGCCGAGAGCGAAACTGCCATCCATGGGACCGCCGCTGTGCCCGGTGTCGGTGCTGGCCGAGGCGTAGCCTTTCTGCAGCGCGGCCATGAGCGCGGGATAGGTGATGGCACCAATCCAGCCGCCGTTTCCAACGCCTTGGAATTTGCCGTTCCAGCCGCTGGCGGGCAGCCAGACTTCGATTTTGATATCGGAGTCCTTGCTGGGGCGCAAGGTTGCAGCCACGCGGCAAAATGCGGGCAGGCTCTTGGGCGAAACAGGCGACGGCATGAATCCGCCGGCTGGCATGCTGAACGCACCGGCGGCGACGGGCTGCGCCAAAGTGACGGTGGTGTCCGGGAGTTTTAAAGAGGCGAGACTCTCGCAAGTGGCCGCGTCAACCTGCAGGGCGCAGAGGAGCAGGAGCGGGGCAAGAAGAGGAGCGAGTTTGCATCGATTCGGCAGCATATCGAATCGATTATATGCCCGGCGGTGGGCATTTACATTTCTTCGAAGCTTTGCAGGAACTGAGCGTCTGTGGGAATCTCGGCTAGCGCGGAACCAGCTTGGGGCGATGCGGGCTTAAGGGTGGCTGGTCTCAACATGGGCCGGGCGTGTGGATTGGAACCAACGGGCACAGAAACTCGTTTGCCTGCCGGCGCGATTCGCTGAACGGGGGGCGGCCTTCGAGTAGCGGTTTGCTCGCCGGCATCCACCAATCGGGCGAGCTTGCGAACCGCGTGATCCATGGCTTCGGCCTGCGCCGATAGCTGTTCGCTGGCCGATGCGCCTTGTTCGGCGCTAGCCGCGGTGCTCTGCGTCACCTGATCCATCTGGGCGATGGCTTTGGAGATCTGTTGGATGCCGCGCGCCTGTTCCTGGCTGCCCAGATTCACTTCGTCCACCAGAGTCTTGACCTTTACCGTGCTCTCGGTAATGGCGCGGATTACATCGGCGACACGCTGCAGCCGGGCGCCGCCTTCGTTGGATTTCGCGATGGATTCTTCAATCAGCGCGGAGGTGTCTTTGGCCGCTTGCGCGGAGCGCTGGGCCAGGCTGCGCACTTCGTCAGCCACCACCGCGAACCCCATGCCTGCTTCACCGGCGCGCGCCGCCTCCACCGCTGCGTTCAACGCGAGAATGTTGGTCTGGAATGCAATCTCGTCGATGACCCTGATGATTTTTGAAATCTTGTCGCTGGATCCGGTGATCTCCTGCATGGACTGGATCATTTCCTGTAGCGTCTGGTTGCCTTCGATGACCCGCTGATCGACGGCCGCCATGAGAGTTGCCGCGGTGGAGGAATTCTCCGCGTTTTTCTGCGTCATGGAAGTGATCTCTTCACTCGAAGCCGAGGTTTCTTCGAGTGACGCAGCCTGCTGGGAGGAACCTTGCGCCAGCGCCTGGCTGGAAGAAGACACCTGGGCTGAAGCGCTGGCCACTTGTCCGGCGCCCTCGGTTAATTCGGTGATAGTCTGGCGCAACATACGAGTGAGACTGCGGACAAAAAACAGCAAGGCGCCGCTGCCCGAGCCGATGGAAAGTAACAGAATCAACCAGGTGAGCCATTTCACGCGCGCGCCTGTAGCGGCTGCCTCGGCCGCGTACTTCACTCCATTGCGGCGATTGTATTCCACCTCAGCGCCGATCGCGTCCTTGACCTCCTCGACAGTGGCAGAGACTTGGGCAAACTGCCGGTATGCTTCCTCCTGCTTGTTGGCACTGCTGACCGCCGCGACTGTCTCCCATAGCCCATAAAAACGTTGCAGGGCGGGATCGATCTTCTGATTGATCTGGCGGTCTTGATCGGTGACGATGGCGGCTTGGATGTCCTTCAGATCCGATGCGATCTCGCCTCGGAGCCGCTGAATCTCCTGACCCATGTGTTCTTTATCTTTAGGATCGTCGGAAGCTACGTGCCTCCAGGTGTCGCCGCGTAATTCGAGGAACGCCAATTCCAGCTTGCCGCAGGCCGAAACACCGGCCATGGCCTCATTTGCCAGCGAGTTCACCACTTTGTCGTAGCCGCTTAGCCCGACCAGCGTGACTGTTCCCAAGACAATCGTCAACCCGATGAGCAGCGCGCCGATCAGCGCCAGTTTCTTGCCGACAGTCATTTGTGAGTCCATAAGCGTCCTGAGGTGCTTATCGGGCGAGGCGAGACGAATTTGAGAACCTCATTTTCCCCGGCCAGACCGATACCGACATCTGGCGAGGGAGAGACGGCGCCAAGTGCGCTTCAGTCTACGCCAGAGCGGGTTCCTTGACGCGTGGCGCAGCGGTGTTCAGCTTGCGTTTCTCCTGTTGCAGCGTGTGGACGGCCATCAGCGCGCCGATGGGATGCGCTCCCACCGCCGCTAGCGGATCGGCATCCTGGCCTGGTTTATCACCATTGATGTGGCGGAACAGGAACGTCTCTTCCAGCGCCGCGGTGTGTTCCGGGCTCAAGCCGTATTCGTCGGCAACGGGCGCCACATCCTGGAAGGCACGAACTCGCAGACTGGGTTTGAAGCGCAGATCGTAGAGCAGCTTGTTCAATTTGTACGCTGCCAGCGGAGGATGGTTGTAGAAGTGGTAGGGATGATTGTGAAATGTATACGGCCGGGGAGGGTCGGCATTGGGTTTCTCACCCGGGTGGAAGATCGCTACGGCGTGGCCGTGATGCGTAGTGGGCTGGTAGGAGAGCAGCTCCATGTGCTGCGGCCCCACCGCTCCCAGCACCGCGGCCCACGGCAACATCTCCGTGTTCCCTACTTCATCCAGTTGCTCGGCGCCCAGGTTGATAAACGAATCGCTGTGGCTGTTTTCGAGTTCGTGGATACACCACCGATCGAAATCATAGGCCGGCTTGTAGTATTTCCAGGTGCCCGGATAGTGCGACATGCCTCCACTGGCGAGCACTGCGACGCGTTCGGGCCGCGCAGCCACGATCTCCGCGATGGCCGCGCCTAATGCGGCACAGCGGCGAGCACTGGGCAAGGGCGGCAAATAGGTATTGATGAAGATGGGAACTACCGGTATCGCGCGGCCTTCGAGCACCCATTCGAAAATGGCGGCGAAGGAATGGCCCAGATCGGCTTCCTGCGAATACGCCATATCGAAATCGCGGGCCACCAGTTGATCCAGCACCGCTTCGGCGAGTCCCTGATGGATGGGCGGATTCCAGGACCGGCCGGCGAAGGCCGCTGTCGCGTTTTCACACGACATGATGGCGAAGGTCGGGACGCTCTTTAGGAAAAACGTCTCCATGTGATCGCTGGCGAAGACGATCAGGGCGTCTGGTTTGGTTTCATCGAGCAATTTTCCTAGCTGGCGCATGGCCGCGATTCCAGCGTCCAGCTGTTTGGGGTCCTCTTCCGGCGGCCGGGTAAAAAGCTGCGGCGCGTGCATGGTCGCCATAGCGGCAACAATCTGTCCCATAAGTCCCTCCTCGGTAACGAAGGAGGAATGGGAGCAATTAGAAAACCACACTATCGACGCACAGAAAGGACGATTTCGCCGTTTCATGAGCGAAGCGACTCATCTTGCTGCGTGAAGTCGCTCAATTCCCGGCCGAACAGACGCTGCTAGCGGCCGCTGGCAGTTTCCATCACTTGTTCGGCTTTGGCGCGCTGCAAAGGCCACATGGTGAAGAAGTCGGCATAGGCCACCAGGAACGGGAACGTCACGGAAAGCAATGCCGATGCGAGCCATATTTCCGATTGGTATGAGGGAGCGCCTGTTTCGAGTTTTCCGCTTAGCGTCTGCGCGAGCGACCGATACATCAGCGCGAACAGGTTGCCGAGCACGGCGGAGGCGATAGTACTCAACACGCCTTTGAGAGGCTGTGTGAACTTTGCGAATACCGACCCCTGCAGCATGTTGAGCATGAAAATGGTTCCGAATAGGAAAGGAATCGGAACTTCAACCATGAAGTCCACCTGGTCCATCTTCATAATGTCCACGCCGATGTAATATGCGGCCCCGCCGATGATGAGCGACACGATGGTCCATACGAAACCGAGAAGGGGCTGTTTCATCAGCTTGGGGGATTTGGTGAAGGGCCAAAGGTCAAAGTTTAACGACAAGAACATCACGGTGATGGCCGTCACGTAGAACACGACGCAAGTCCAGCCGCTGAAAAGGCCATGCGGATCCTGCGCGGGAACATATACCGGCGCGCCCTTCAGAAAATCGAAATTAAAGAAGATGCGAAAGAAGATGTAGTTGATGGCGTAGCAGACCACCATCATCGCGACTCCTACGCCGATTGGATTCTTGATGAAAACCGTGAATGGCCAGCCGCCCCACATGATCGCCATCCAGAACATGATGACTACCGAAGCAATCATGCATTGCGTAAAAATCGGGGTGGGAGGGCTGATGCTGGTGCCCACGCCGGCCCAATGAACCAGCACCACAATGACTCCGGCGAGGAGTGCAATCAGGCTGAACAGAATGCCGCGGACGGGCTGCGAGCGCTCTGCCGCGAAGCGGGGCTGCTTCATCCCCCACGTGACTCCCATCACAATTTCCATGGGAATGAGGCAAAGCAAAAAAGTGGAGATCCAGCCGGAAAAACTCGGGAAGAC
>CAVRZH010000178.1:0-26824 GCA_963725455.1 Bryobacterales bacterium | reverse complement strand
GCCAGACAAGAGATGAACCCTCCAGACCAAACCGGAGCGAACGCGGTCCTTTCGCAGGCCATGGACGCCCTTTGGCAGCGATTTCTTCCGGAAATTATAGAGCGCGTAAATGTTCTCGAGTCGGCTGCCATGGCCATCGCCGGCTGCGAGCTCGCGCCGCAGCAACGCGAGGCGGCACAAGCCGCGGCGCACAAGCTGGCCGGCGTACTAGGATCCTTCGGTCTTGCACGGGGCACCGATCTTGCGCGCGAATTGGAGCTTGCCTTCACCGGCGAATCCTCCCTCGATGCCCAGTCAGCCGCAAATTTCTCGGCCATCGCCGCCGAATTGCGCAAAATGGTGGAAAGCCGCAAGACTTCGGCCTGACGCCGCACCAGTTAAACTCATCTTCAGTGACCCCGCACGATCCATTTGCGCACCACGCCGAAGCTGACGACCAGCTTGGACTGCGCTTCGATCCTTCACTGCGCGTGGATATTGACCGGCTGCACGCCGCCAAACTAGGACTCACGGAGCGCGAGGTGCTCACCAACGTGATTACGTCGCTGACTTCCAACCAGATGATCGCGCCCAATCTTTGGATCGATCCGCGCAACGGAAACAACTATTTTCTGACGGTTCAGTATCCCGAAGCCCAGATTCGATCCCTCTCGGACCTGCGCGCCATCCCGCTGCATGCCGAAGGGGTGGCCCAACCTACCCGGCTGGACATGATTGCCAACATCCAGCGGATCAACGCGCCCACCGAAGTGGATCATTACCAGATCCGGCGCAAGCTGGATATCTATGCACGGCCGGCCAGCGAGAACCTGGGTGTAGCGGCCGACTACGTCCGCGACGTGGTAGCGCGGGAGACCCTCCCGTCCAACGTCAACGTCGCGATTCGCGGTAGCGCGGAAGCTATGAACGACTCCTTCCGGAGTTTCGCGATCGGCCTAACGCTTTCGGTGGTGTTGCTCTATCTGATCCTGGTCGCCCAGTTCCGGTCCTTCGTCGATCCGTTCATCATCCTGCTCGCGCTTCCGCCTGGAATATCTGGAGTCCTGTTGATCCTGGTGCTCACGGGCACAACACTCAACGTGATGTCGCTCATGGGAGTGGTGATGCTGGCTGGGATCGCCATGTCGAACAGCATCCTGATCGTCGAATTCGCGCATCATCTGAAGCTGGAGGGCCGCGGCATAGGTGAGGCGATCGTCGAATCTTGCCGCGTGCGGCTGCGCCCGATTCTCATGACTTCACTCGCGACAATCATCGGCCTGCTGCCGATGGCTATGAAACTTGGCGAAGGCAGCGAGTCCTACGCGCCGCTGGCTCGCGCCTTGATCGGCGGGCTGTTGGTATCCGTGATTCTCACCGTTTTCCTGGTACCCGCCGGATTCTGGCTGGCCTACCGAAACCGTAGCGCAAACTGAGTCTGCCCCGGCGAAACGCTACGCCGGAGTCGTCTGCAAACGAGGCGCTGTGTATGAACGAAAGCAAGTTCCCCCGGGGGTGGCGTTCAAATCGCCCTCTCCGACCAAGGATCACTTAGCGTTCAGAGACCCGGCCGTCTCACGCCGCGCGCCGGTCCAGGCGATAATTAATTGAGCCCATGACCACCCTTGAATTGCCGGGGACGAACCCGGCTGTGCCGTCCAAATCTACGTTCTCGCCGGATATGAGCTGGACTAAAAGTATCCCAGCGGCAAAGCGATTGGACTGTGTCACTGTTGCCAGCGAGGTATTTACTCTGGCCGAACGCAAACTCAGCCAAGTGGAGCGAACGGGGCTGGACCGGGAGCGCGTTCGAGTGGCCACCTTCCTGCCGCGTCTGCCCGATACGCCGCTCGACCGCGGCGCCCGCCGCTACGCCAGCTACATGGGCAAGAAATTTCGCGAGCATGGCATCGACTTCCGGGTGGAAGAGGCCTACAGCGCCGACGCCCTGGAATTGCTGCTGATGGGCGCGCAAGTCAACGACAAGATTTACGGGACCTTCATTTTCTTCCCGACGCCATTCGGAAAAAGCGAGGATTATTTCCTGCGGCGCGTCCGGCCCGAGAAGGATATCGAAGGGCTCACCGTCGAAAACACCGGCCGCATGGCGCTGAACATCCGCACCGTGGACGAGGAAGAAAAATACGAGGGGGTGGTGCCTTGCACCGCGCGCGCCATCCTGACATTGCTCTCCCAGCACACCTCCATCAAAAAGATGTTCCCGCGCGACATGAGCCAGCACGGGCCCACCGCCGTAATTTTCAATAGCTCCACGCGCATCGGCATCCCGCTGCAAAGCATGCTCATGCGTATCGGCGCCACCGCGGTGATGGTGCATCCGCAAACCAGGCCGGAAGACCGGGAGCATTTTCTGGAAACCGCCGACATCGTGGTAACCGCGTTTCCGGCTCTTTCAGAAGGCGATCTGATCCGCAACATCAAGCCGGGAGCGGTGGTGATCGATTGCTCCACGGACGGGAATCTTCATCCCGACGTTGTGGAGAGAGCGTCCTTTCTCTCCACGCACGACAATCATCTGGGGCAGATTACCACCGCCCTGGCGCTGTACAATACCGCATTGTGCGCACTCTGGCAGTGCGGAATGAACGCATAGCAGACGGGCTTAGGAGACAGACATGGCACCTCAGGAAAGAACCGAGATTGTAGAAACTCTGGAACGCAGCCGCCAGGAGTTCCTCGCGGCGTTAGCTGGGCTCAGCGATGCGCAGGCGAAAACACGTCCAGCGCCAGAACGCTGGTCGGTGCTCGATTGCGTGGAACACGTCTCCCTGGTGGAGGACCGCTTCCTGGGATTTTTGTACAAGGCCGAAAAGCGGGATTCTCCCAGCATGGACAAGGAAAAGGAAGCGGGCCTGATGGCGAGCGTTCCGAACCGTTCCACGCGCATCCAGGCTCCGGAGGCGGTGTGGCCGCAGGGCCGTTTTGAGACACTGGCGCAAGCTATCGAGAAGTTCAACGCCGAACGCGGGCGCAGTATTCAGTTCGCCGAGGAGCGCTGTGACGATCTGTATTCTCTGGCCTCGGCGCACCCGCGCCTGGGGCCCATGAACGGCATGGAGTTTTTGATCCTGATCGCCGCTCATGCGCGGCGGCATGCCGAGCAGATTCGCGAAACGCGTGCGGCGGTCGAGAAAGCCCTAGACTAGAAGAAGAGTATCCCCTAATGGATTCCCGCCGCAAATTTATTGGCGCCATGGCCACCGGCTTGGCCTCCACGCTGGCCTCCTCGGCTGGCGTGCTGGGTGCGAACGACCGCGTGCGGGTGGGCATTATCGGCGCCGGGCAGCGTGGGACGGAACTGGTTCATCAGGCGATTGCCTGTCCCAACGTGGAGATCGCCGCGTTCGCCGATGTGTACACCAAGCGCCTGGATGACGCGCGCAATCTGATCCCGGGTGCCGCTGTCCATAACGATCACCGCCGCCTTCTTGACGCCCCAGATATTGACGCTGTCATCATCGCCACGCCGCAGCATTTGCACGCCGAACACTTCGTTCACTCGCTTGAGGCCGGCAAACACGTCTATCAGGAAAAAGCGCTGGCTTTTACGCTGGAGGATGCCAGGCGCATGCGCGCGGCGTACCGGCAAGCGCCCAAAGCGACGGTGCAGATCGGGCATCAATCCTGCTCGTCCGGCCAGATCCGCGACGCGGTCAATTTCCTGGCCACCGGCTACGTAGGTAAAATCACCGCCATTCGCATGCACTGGTATCGCAACACGCCGCATGGCAAGGCGCAGGGCATGCGGCCGGTTTATCCCGACATGACGGCCGAGAACATTGCCTGGGGCTCGTTCCTGGGCGACGCGCCACGCCGCGACTTTGACGCGCATCGCTTCATCAATTGGCGGTTCTTTCAAGATTATTCAGGCGGAAGCGTTTACGAAAATTTGAGCCAGCAGGTCGCATTTTGGTACAAAGCGCTGAACCTACAAATCCCGCAAGCAGCCACCATGACGGGTGGCTTGTATTTGTGGAAAGACGGCCGCGATGTTCCCGACACGATGAACGTGACGCTGGAGCAGGGCGAGCAGATGCTGGTGAGCTGGGATTCGGGGCTCGGCAACAGCCAGCTCGGCATCAGTGAGGATGTGCTCGGATCGGACGGCACCATCTCGCGCACTTCGTCCGGCATCCGCTATGTGCCGCAGAAGGTGAACCGTCCCGAAGGCGCCGAAATGGCGGGTAAAGTCGTCAATTTTCCCACTGCGCACATGCAGAATTTCGTGGATTGCATCCGTTCAGGCAAGGAGCCGCACTGCCCGTTCGAGCTGGCCTACCGTGTTTCGGTGGCCTGCCGTATGGCGCTTGAGAGTTATCAGCGCGGCCGCACGGTGCGTTGGGATCCACGGACCGAGACCATCGTCTAACGCCCGCCGCCGATCTCCAGGATGGTCCCGGTCGTATAGGAAGCCGCGTCCGAGAGCAGCCACAGCACGCCCTGCGCGATCTCTTCGGGAGCTCCCGCCCGCTGCATTGGTATGGAAGGGCTGACGCGTGCGATGCGCCCGGGCTCGCCATTAGCCGCGTGGAGCCCGGTTTCCACCAGCCCCGGAGCGACGGCGTTCACGCGAATCCCCTCCGTCGCCACTTCGCGTGCCAGCCCGATGGTGAACGTGTTCACCGCGCCTTTTGACGCCGCGTAATGAACCCATTCATCCGCGCTGCCGGTTCGAGCCGCCAGGGAGGAGATATTCACGATCGATCCTCCCGATCCCCCGCGCCGCGTCGACATTCTTCGTACGGCTTCGCGCGCGCACAAGATGGTTCCGGTCACGTTCACGGCCAGCATTTGAGCGAGAGCGGCGCTGCTAACGTCTTCCACGCGGGCAAATCCGCCGGTAATCGCCGCGTTATTCACCAGCGCGCGTATCGGGCCAAGCTCGCGCCCGGCGATTCCAAAGAGGCGCAAGATGTCGGCTTCGCAGGAAACATCGCCTTGGATGGCGACCGCTCGGGATCCCGAAGCAAGCAGATCGTCAACCACCCGTTGTGCCGCGGCTGCATCACCGGCGTAATTCACAGCCACGCTATACCCGTTCGCTCCCAACAATTTCGCAATGGCCGCCCCGATCCCACGGCCGCCGCCGGTGACAATGGCAGCGCCTCCATTGGCGTTGTTCATACATCTAGAATAGGCGCGGGGCCGTTTACACCGCAGCCGCCCGATGATAACGTGGGCCGTGATGAAATCCGTCCTTCTGGTACTTGCCTTGACGCTCCCGCTGGCGGCGCAACCGGACAGCCGTCTGGCTTGGGCGCCCGTTCCTGTACGGCCAGCCACCTGGGTGGCGCCTAATCGCCCGCTATGGAAACTCGCCGACTTGCTGGCGCAGCACAAGGGGCAGGCCAACTGGACCCAAACCGTGGTCAGCGATTCGCTGCTGCACGCCGACTACATCTCCATGGCGCCCGGAGCGAAAACGCCGCGCCGCTTCCATTCCGACACACGCGAATGGTGGATCGTTCAAGACGGCCAAATACGATTCACTATCGAAGGCCAGGAGCCGTTCGTCGCGTCGAAAGGTTACCTGGTCCAGGTTCCTTACCGCACTATTTACAGACTGGAGACAGTGGGCGACAAACCTTCCCTGCGGCTGGAAGTGAACATCGCGGGTGCGCAGACCATGTATCCGGTGGATGAGACGCCTGCGCCACTCGACGGCATGAAGTTCGTGAAGGTGAAGATTACGGGCCGAGGCAAGTACGAGCAAGGCAACAGGCCTTACATCGACTTCAACGCCGTGGTGGCGGGGACCGAGAAGCAGCGGCGCTTCATCGCAGACGACCGCGCGGTCGCCAACATCATCATCGGCGATCCGAAAAAGCAGGCGCCCGCCGCCGACACCGACAAAGGCCATTTCCACGAAGAATCGCCCGAGTTCTGGTTCATCCTGCTCGGCAAGATGGAGTACAAGATCGGCTCGCTCCCGATCTTTATTGCCGACCAGGGCGACATTGTCTACACGCCCAAACAAACCTGGCACCGCGCGCGATTCGCGGGGTCTGATCTCGCCTGCCGCCTGGCCATGAACGGCTACCAGGACCTGCTACACAACTACCAGCCGCCCGATTAGATCGTTTTTCCGAATGTGGCAGGCCGCCTGCGTGGGGAACCGGCGATGGTTCTCTCCGATGAGGCGGTTCTGGTGTACATATTGTCCGAAAGTGGAGTAAGGGGCCGACTGACATCGGGAAGAATAGCGCGCGGTCCTCACGGCACGCTAGATGTTTTCGACCCCCATGGTGAGCGGTTCGAGTATCTTTCCGGAGACCGGCTCAGGAGTTGGTGTGTTGTGGGACAAGGGGGGAATCCGATCGATGGATGGAGGGAGGTGCTGCCCGAGGACGAGGCTCACTTCAACCTTTAATGCCGCCGTACCGCGCGCCTGCGCGAAGTCGCTCAGAGCTGTGGGAGTTCCCTGCGCGAAGACACCCAGGCGCGACAACCCAGGCGCCGCAGGCCGAACTCGCACAGGCTTGCTAACATGAAATCAGGGACTTCTCCCTTCCCCCCATGGAATTTGACTTCACGCCGGAGCAGGTTCAGCTTCGCAAAAGCGTCCGCGAATTTGCCGAGCAGGAAATTCGCCCGCACGTTCTCCAATGGGACGAGGAGGAAATCTTTCCGCTCGACGTTATCAAGAAAGCCGGACAGCTAGGCTTCCTGGGCGCGATCTTTCCGGAGGAGCTGGGCGGATCGGGGCTCGGTTACATCGAGTATTCGATCATCATCGAGGAACTCGCGCGCATCGACCCTTCGGTGGGACTAATCGTCGCAGCGCACAATTCGCTGTGCACCAATCACATCTTCGTCGCCGGCAGCCAGGAGCAGCGGCAAAAATATATCCCCAAGCTCGCGACCGGCGAGTGGATCGGTTCCTGGTCGCTCACCGAATCGGAATCCGGTTCCGACGCGGCGGGCATGCGGACCAAGGCGGTTAAAGACGGCTCCTGCTGGGTGCTCAACGGCAGCAAGGTTTTCACCACCAACGCGGGGTATGCGGACGTGTGCGTCGCCATGGCGGTGACGGATCGCGCTGCGTCGCAACATGGAGTTTCCGCCTTCATCCTCGAAAAGGGCGTGCCGGGGTTTCAGTACGGTAAAAAGGAAAACAAGCTGGGCATGCGCGCCAGCGCAACTGGCGAAGTGATCTTCACCGATTGCCGGGTGCCCGAATCGCAACTGCTGGGCAAGGCGAACGAAGGCTTCGTCGACAGCCTGCGGATTCTGGATGGAGGCCGCATCTCCATCGCGGCGCTTTCGGTGGGAACCGCGCAAGGCGCTTATGAAGCGGCTTTGAAGTATTCGAAACAGCGCAAACAATTCGGACGGCCCATCTCGGAGTTTCAGTCCATCCAGAACAAGCTGGCGGACATGGCCACCGAGATCGACGCGGCGCGCCTGCTCACCTATCGCGCGGGCTGGATGAAGGATCACGGACAGCGCGTTACCAAGGAATCGTCCATGGCGAAGCTGTTCGCGTCCGAGATCGCGGTGCGCGCCACCAATGAAGCCGTGCAGATCCACGGCGGTAACGGATTCATCAAGGACTATCCAGTCGAAAAATTCTATCGCGACGTCAAGCTGTGCACCATCGGGGAAGGCACCAGCGAGATCCAGCGGCTGGTGATCGCGCGCCAGCTCCTCAAGAGTGAATGACGGATTTGGCCCGCAAGATCCTCGCCGGAGACGCGCGCTCGCTCGCACGCGCAGCTACCGCGATTGAGAATCGATCCCCGGCCGCCGAATCATTATTGAAGGAATTGTTTTTTCACACCGGCCAGGCAGTGGTGCTGGGCATTACCGGAGCGCCAGGAGCAGGCAAGAGCACGCTGACCGATCAGCTGGTTCACGAGTTTCGCCGTGAAGGGAAAACGGTGGGCGTTGTGGCTGTGGATCCAACCAGCCCTTATACCGGCGGCGCTGTTCTGGGCGATCGCATTCGCATGCTAAGCCATCATGCCGACCCGGCTGTATTCATCCGTTCCATGGCCACGCGCGGCCACCTGGGCGGGCTCGCCGCGGCTACCACCGACATGGCCCTGTTGCTGGACGCCGCTGGAAAAGACGTCATCATCATCGAAACCGTGGGCGTCGGCCAGGACGAAGTGGAAATTGCGAAGCTCGCGGACGTCAGCGTGGTGGTGCTGGTGCCGGGCATGGGCGACGACGTCCAGGCCATCAAAGCTGGCATCCTGGAGATCGCCGATATTTTCGTGATTAATAAAGCGGACCAGCCGGGCGCCGATCGTTTGGAGCGCGAGATCCTGGCTTTGCAAAGCTTGTCTACGCGTCACGACGGTTGGGTGCCTCCCATTGTGCGTACCGTGGCAACGGACGGCCAGGGAGTCAGTGAAACACGTTTCGCGATACGATCTTTTCTGGGTCGCGCGGACGCCAAGAATCGATCTGTAGCCAATTGGGCCCTGCGCCTGCGGGAGATGCTGCGTGAACGGCTAAGCCAGCAGTTTGCGAATATCGATTTTCAAGCTGCCGCGGAAGAAGTTGACGCGCGACGATCTGACCCGTACACCAGTATCGATGGCTGGATCGGCCACGCGGGATCGACCCAGTTCGAAATTGACCACTTGGGCATCGCCGTTCGATCGCTAGACGCGGCGCTGGGGTTTTATGAGAAGCAACTCGGCTTTTCAGTCAACCTCCGCGAGACGGTGGAGAAGGAAAAGGTGAACGTCGCCATGCTGCCGGCCGGAGCCTCGCGGATTGAGCTGCTGGAAGCTTCGCAGCCGGATTCGGTGATCGCGAAATTCATCGAAAAACGGGGCGAAGGTTTGCATCACGTCGCGATCAAGGTTGCGGATCTCGCTGCGACGGTGGAGCGCCTGAAAGCGCATGGAGCAAGATTGCTCAACGAGCCTCGCGCCGGCGCGGGCGGACATCGCTACGTCTTTGTTCATCCCTCGTCCACCGGAGGCGTGCTGCTGGAACTAATTCAAAAATGAAGAAACCAACCATTGGTATTATCGGCGGGAGCGGCCTCTACTCGATGCCCGGCTTTACCGCGCACGAAGAAAGGGTGATTGAAACTCCCTGGGGCACGCCTTCGGACCCGTATGTCGTTGGGCAGCTGGCGGGCAAAGAGGTCGCGTTTCTGGCGCGGCACGGGCGCGGCCATCGTCATTCGCCGTCGGAGCTGAACTTTCGCGCCAACATCTATGGCTTCAAATCGCTGGGTGTGGATCGAATTCTTTCGCTCAGCGCCGTCGGATCGCTAAAGGAAGAACATCCTCCGTTGAAGTTTTTGATCCCGGACCAATTCTTTGATCGCACGCGCGGCCGCGTTTCAACCTTTTTCGGTGAAGGTCTGGTGGCGCACGTCAGCTTTGCTGACCCAGTGTGCCCACAGCTTTCCCAAGTAGTGCATCAAGCTTGCGTGCAGGCAGGCGTAAATGTGGGGCGCGGCGGGACCTATCTTTGCATGGAGGGTCCGGCGTTTTCCACCAAAGCGGAATCCAATGTCTATCGCAGCTGGGGCATGGACGTCATCGGCATGACCAACTTGCAAGAGGCCAAGCTGGCGCGCGAGGCTGAGCTTTGTTATGTCACCATCGCGATGGTTACCGATTACGATTGCTGGCATGAGGAGCACGACGCCGTCACGGTGACCGACATTCTGGCGAACCTCAGGCAGAATGCCGACCATGCCTGCAAGGTGGTGGAGGCTTCGGTGGCCAGCATGCCCGACGTTCGCGAGTGCAAATGCGGATCGGCGCTGGCGCACGCCTTGATCACTGATCGCAGTGCCGTGCCCGACGCCACGCGCAAGAAGCTGGAGCTCCTGGTTGGAAAATATCTCGGCTGAGGCGATCGCACAGCAGTTGCTCGGATGCTGTCTGGGCCAGCATCCATGGCCCCAGCACTTGCTCGACGACTTGCTCGCGCAAGGCGGCGATCGCGAGTTGTTTCGAATCGTGGTCGAACGTCTGGCGGACCTATTCGAGCCTGATCTGTGCGGCGTTTATGCCGAGCTGTTCTCGCAAGTGATCGCGCGGCGCATTCCTGGTCTGCACGCGGATCATCTGGTGGCGCGCTACGAACGGATTCGGCGGCCTCGCCTCCTGGATCGCGACCCTGAATCGATTGAAAACGTTTTCGTCCTTTCGCGTGTCACACTCGGTGCCGATGTCGCGGTAACCAGTGTGGTTCTCGATGCCGTGAAACAGCGCTTCCCGAACGCAGTGGTCTGGTTCGCCGGCCCCAAGAAAAGTTGGGAGTTGTTCGCCGGCGATGTGCGCCTGCGGCATCTCCTGATTGCTTATGGACGCGGCGGAGCGATCGACGACCGGCTATCCGTCTGGCCGCCATTGCGTGAAGCAGTTTGCCTGCCGCGCAGCATCGTCATTGATCCCGATTCCCGCCTGACCCAGCTCGGCCTGCTCCCGATTTGCCAGGAAGAAGATTACTATCTCTTCGAGAGCCGCGCCTACGGAGGCGACAGTGATCAGCCGCTCGCGTTGCTTACCCGGCGCTGGGTGGCGGAAACTTTCGGCGCCGCCGCAGCTCGCCCGTACATCGCTACCGGTTTGGACGCTGCGGAATTCGCGGCCACCGTCAGCTTCGGCGTGGGCGAAAATCCATCCAAGCGCGTCTCCGCTCCGTTTGAAGAGGAACTGCTGCGTCGATTACCGCGGCCGCTATTGATCGACAAAGGCGCGGGCGGCGAGGAGGCTGAGCGCGTGGAACGCGCGGTGGAGAAAGCGGGCGGAGAGGGCATCGTCATGTGGGATGGCTCCTTCGCGGGATTTGCCGCGCACATTCAGCGCAGCCACTTGTTCGTGGGTTACGATTCAGCCGGAGGGCACGTAGCCGCCGCTTGTGGGATTCCCATGATCAGCATCTTTGCCGGCGAGGTTTGCGAGCGCATGTTCCAGCGCTGGCGTCCCACAGGCGACGGCAGGATCGCGATAATGCGTCCCGCAGAATTGCCTCGCGACCAACTGCTCGCTACTTTTGAGTCTCTTTTGTCTGATCTTCCGGCAGCGCGTCCGGCGTCTCAAACTTAATGCTGGATTCGGTGCCGAATTTGCGATACAGCCGGAACTCGATATCGTTCTTCGTCATCTGACGGTCCCGCTTGGACGTCAGCACGGATTTGAGCGGCAGCATGTACTGCTGGTCTCCGATGGTTTCCAGATCATAATCTAGCGACGAAGTGATGTTGTGGATCGGAAAAGTAGCCGGCATGTCATAAGGGCTCATCACGATCTTCACCACGGCCTTGCTGTCTTCATCCACGTAGACCAATCCGCGGTAAGCCGGCTCAATGGACAGTGTGTCATCGGCTTCCACGCGATAGTGCGAGAATTCCTGGTGCACATCGTAGGCAAATACATAAGTCTTGCGCCCGCGCAGCTTTCCCCAGTGATCCCAGGAGAATTCGGTGTGAGTTTCCGGGTTGAAAATCTCGCTCAACATACTGGCGAACTCGCCTTCCGAGGTGGTGCCGCCAAATTGCCGCATATCCTTGCCATTGGTCACCGGCTGGTTGTTGTGCAGGATCACTTCGTAGTTTTCAACCCCGTTGTAGCTTAGACGCGCGGTGATGGTGTCGGCGTGGTACCAGTTGTTCCCGCTGCCGGTGGGGTCGAAATCGCGCCGCGTCACCTGAACGCAAATAAAATTGGGCAGCTGCTTGGTATAGTTCAACGCGTAGTCGCGCGCCTGGTCGATGATTTTCGCCTGATCCTCGGAACTGGGCGGCGGCGCTGGAACGTAAACCGGCGGAGGCGGGGGCGGAGGGGCCACCGTCAGGTTGGCGGAAGCTTCGCTCAGCTCGCGCAACTCGGCCACGGTTCTGGGCCCGGCGCCCAAGCTTTGCAGATCCTCAATGGTCCGGTCCTCCAGCTTGTCGGTGAGCTTTACGTGCCGCAAATACTCGGCCACTTGCCGGTCGGGCTGCTTGAGCTGCACCGAAGATCGAATGAACATTACTAACTGCGCAACGGTGAGATTCATCTCGCCGGCGGCCGTAAGCAAGGCGGCGGTCACCAATATGAGCAGACAACGCATACTGCTTCCATTGTCTCTCAGGCGCGAGCGGCCAGGAGATTCTCCAGGGCCTTCTGCAGATCCGGGTATTGGAATCGGAAACCGGACGATTTTGCAATGGTCGGAAGCACGCGCTGGCTGGCCAGCACCATTTCGGACATTTCGCCCAAAGCCAGCCGGAGGGCGAAAGCCGGCACCGGCAGGAACGCCGGGCGATGGAGCGCGATGGCCAGCCGATACGTGAATTCTTCGTTCGTCACTGGTTGCGGCGCGGTGGCGTTGATGGCGCCTCGGAGCGCCGCAAGGTTCAGCGCGAACAGGATCAGGTTGACGGCGTCCTCAATGTGAATCCACGCCATCCATTGGTGGCCGGAGCCCAGCCGGCCGCCCACCCCGAAGCGAAAGGGGGGAAGCAGTTTGGCCAGTGCGCCGCCGTGTCCCAGCACCATGCCGAAGCGCAGGGACACTACGCGGATCGCAAGTGATTCGGCCGACCGGGCAGCCTCCTCCCAGTCCACAACAACGCGCGCCAAAAAGTCGTCCCCGGGAGCGGAAGCTTCGGTGAGAATCTGGTCGCCACGCGAGCCATAGTAGCCCACGGCCGAGGCGCAAATAAGCACACGCGGGCGCTGGGATTGAGCGGACAATGCGCTTACCAACTGGCGGGTCCCTTCCACGCGGCTGTCGTGAATGCGTTTCTTCGCAGCGTCTGTCCAGCGCTGGGCCACTGGCTCGCCGGCCAAGTGAACCAGGGCGTCGCATGGGGGCAGGGGACCACCGCGAGAAATCGCCACCGCGCTATGCCCTGCGCCCGTGAGTTGCTCACGCAGCCGAGTACCGATCAAACCGCTCGCGCCCGTTATCGCGATGTTCATTAGAGCTATTCTAAGCTGCGAATATAGGCGTCCACATCGGTTTTGCGGCGCATGCCGTCGTAAGACATGTAGCGGACCTGGCCGAAAATTGGCCGCTCCACCCACGGGCGGTCGTGCAGGCCGAAGCACCACAGGATGTTGGTGCAGGAGTTTGGATCGCGGCCATCCAGGGCATAACGATCGTTCAGGTAGATTGTGGTGGCCAGCGCTTCTTCGGGAGTGCGGGACCATTCGAGGATCTTCTTGCCCCAATACATGCGGTAGTAACCGTGGATCTTGCCGTCCAGCAGCAATTCCTTCTGAGCGGCGTTCCACAGCGGATCATGCGTCTGGGCGCGCTCGAATTGATCGCGCGAGTAAGTTGGATCGCGTTGATCGCGCGCATGCTTGGCCAGGGTCTTCCGGGCCCAATCGGGGAGCGCGCTGAGCGAATCGGGATTATCCGTGAAGCGCGCGAAGTTAAAAGCCAACTCACGCCGGACGATCAGTTCCTCCAGGAATTCATCGGGCAGGAGCTTATGTTCGTGGGCGTAATCCTGAACAGCCAGGGCCACCTGGAGTGATGAAATGTGTCCAAAGTGGAGATAGGGGCTCAGGCCGGACGTGGCTTTCTCAGACGGCTGGTTGCTTGCGTTCGCGTAGCGATGCAAGCTTTGTTTGAGGAATTGCCGCAAGCGCTTGCGGGCGGCTGATGATCCGCCAGGGTACGGACCCTCGCGGGCCTCCGCGCCACAACTCGCGAATTTCGACGGTGATCCTGCAAACTTGTGCCGTACCCGCAGCGGCGGCATCAACCGCAAATATTCCGGAAGCAGCTTCCTGATCTTCGGCCGGATGGTGTACGCCGCGTACTCGCGCTTCTCGAATCGCGACATGGGCACGATGCAGCTCGAATCCACCGCGTAACAGGGAATGTCGAGCTTCGCTGCCACCCGCGGATTGAAGATGCGCGCCGGCCACATTGGGTAATCGTCCGTCACCAGCGCCGCGGCGTCCTTCGCCAGCCGGTACAGAACGTCGTTCGGATCGGTGCGCGTCTTGCGATGATAAAAGACGTAGCCGATCCCCAGCCGCGCTAACTCCCGCTCGGTATCCGGCACGCCTTCCAGTACGAATCGGTCGAAACGCTCGCATGCGTAGGGGTAATCGTAGGTCAGGCCCTCATAAAAGAGTACGGGCAATCCTGCCTGATTCGCCAATTCTACCGCGTATGCCAGCGCATGATTCCACCCTACTCGCCGATTCACTTGGGCCCAGTAAAGCACATACTTCGCGCCGAAGCGAAACGGCCGGTCATTCAGCAGTTGGACGCGATGGTCCGTATTCTCGATAATGAAGTTTGTTGCCATGAGGGCCTTAAACCGCGCCAAATTGCTATGGGGCTATCTACGCCGTAAAAGCGTGCTGAACGCGCTTCCGGTCGAGTACATCGTCGAGACCACGGCGAAGTGCAACCTGTATTGTCCCATGTGCCCGCGCGAGACCCACAAGCAGCCCAAGGCGGATATGGCGGACGAGATTTTCGAACGCTTGGTGCGCGAGTCCGGGGCCAGCGCCGAGCACATGATGCTGATCGGGCTGGGCGAGCCTTTCATGGACCGCAAGATCTTCGAGCGGATCGAATATTGCGAGCGCCACAATATCTCCACGCTGCTCTCCACCAATGGCACCTTCCTCAACGAAGAGACCTGCGCCCGGCTGCTCGCGACGCCGCTGGAACACATCACTTTGAGTTTCGACGGCGCCACCAAGGAATCGTTTGAGTACTATCGCAAGGGCGCCAATTTCGAAAAGGTGCGCGACAATTTCGTGCGATTCGCGCGCATGAAGCACCAGCTCGGCGCCAAGGTGCAGGTGGTGGTCCAGATGGTGCGGATGGAGCGCAACGCCGGGGAGGTGGACGATTTCGTGCGCTTCTGGAAGGATATCCCGGGCGTGGATCAGGTGCGCATCAAGGAAGACGAAACCAACGTGCTGCAGCCGGAAGCCCGGCACGCCGCGGAGGATTGGAAACATCCTTGCCACTATTTGTGGCGCGGTCCACTGTATGTGAAGCAGAATGGCGACGTGTATGCGTGCTGCCAGAGCTACACGCTGGACGGAGGCCCGGTGGGCAACGTAGGGACCCAAAGCCTGCCTGAGATCTGGAATTCCGGTACGATGCGCCGCATGCGCGAGCTGCATGTCTCCGGACGGGCCGGCGAGATCGACGTGTGCGCGCGTTGCTGCACAACTATTCCGAGCGGCGCGCTGGTGGCGGCCAGCCTGCTGCTGCACGGACGCACGGTGCGGAAGCTGTTGCCATGGGTGGAACGGCTGGTATATTTCTCGAAGCTGCCGCGATCGTTACTTACGCCGCCGCGGAAGACTGCGAACCCAAGCACAACAACCGACAACGAGCTGGTGCAGATCGATGGGGCGAAGAAATAGCGCCGCTGCTATTGCTTGTCACCTTACTGTTTATCGAAGACCAGCGCCAGTTCGATGTCTCCCTGCGGTGAGGCGACGTGCACTGCGTCGGTCATCGTTTTTCCATCGTCGGCCAGCGTAATGGTGTCCTTGATGAGGATGTCCATCCCTTGTATGGAGGCCTTGGAATTGATCATGAGGGCATTGCCGTCCCAGGTGACCGCAGCCTTCACGTCGGCGCCGTTGGCCTGATAGGAGACCTCTTTACCGTCGGTTGTGTACGTTCGAGTATCGTGCTGATCGCCCATCGGAGTGCCGGTCTGCGTATTTTCGATGGTGATGGACGGCTCGGCATGAGTCACTTTTCGCGTGTATGTGGCGGGCGCGGGGACTGCACCAAAGTTGCTCTTGGCGGCATTCAGCTTCCAATCGCCGGAAAAATTGGGTTTATCCGCTGCCAGCGCGATGCTAGCCAGGGCGGTGATGAGAAGGGCGGCTCTCGACGGTGAGATCATCGGATTTTCCTCGATGGTCTATTTATAGCGCAGTTCGTTACCGGTCCAAGTGATTATTCGTAACGAAGCGCAATGCCCGGGTCCACGCGAGTGGCGCGGTGCGCGGGAATCCAGCAAGCCAGGATAGCGATCGCCGAAAGCGCCAGCGCGACTGTCGCGTAGGTCAGCGGGTCGCTCGGGCTAACACCGAGCAGGAATCGAGCCATCACACGGGTCACGGCCAAAGCGACCACCACGCCCGCCAGCAGCCCCGCCACTACCATGCGCACGCCTTGCCGGAGCACCAGGCGTAAGACATCACGCTCCGTTCCACCCAGCGCCATGCGAATCCCGATCTCGCGTGTGCGCTGGACAGCAGCGAAAGACACTACGCCGTAGACGCCCAGGACTGCCAGAAACAGCCCCAAGCCTCCGATGGCGGCAGCGAAGTAGGCCCCAATTTTGAAGAGCTGCGTGCCATTGGTCCCCTCCACCACGGTCCGCATGGTCTCGGCATCGATGACCGGAAGATCGGGGGCCAGCCGATGAACCTCATTCCGGATGGGTTCGATGAGCGACTCTGGCGCCCCAGAAGTGCGGACCTGCAAAGTCTCCATGGATAAAAAATTTTGAGCCATCGGAACATAAAAGAACGGAGTTGGGTCTTCGAAGACAACCGCGTATTTACCGTTTGCGGCGACACCCACCACTTGCATACTTTGCGGGGGCGCAGTGACAGACTTCAGCGTGAAGTGCTTGCCCAGGGGGTCTTCGTGGGGCCAGAACTTTTCGGCCATGAACTGGTTCACGATGGCGACGGCCGGCGCGCCTTTGTTGTCTGAGTTGGTAAACGATCGGCCGCGGAGTAGCGGCATCCGCATAGTTTCAAAGTAACCCGAGTCGACATTGTTGTAGAAGACTGAGGGGGCTTGCTGGCCGGCCGGGAGCGGTTGACCATCGATGAGGACTACGCCCGCGTTGCCCTGCACCAGAGTTCCCATGGGTACGCCAAAGGCCAGGCTAGCCGTTTGGACACCCGGCAGCTCACGGACGCGGGCCTTCAGCCGGCGATAGAACTCGCGCTGTTGGTTCTCGTCGTAGCCGATCTGATGCGGGTCCGTCGTTACGTTCAGCACGTGACCCGCATCGAATCCCAGTTGCATAGTTCCAACGTGCCGCAGACTGCGCACCAGCAGCCCCGCGATCACCAGCAGCACCAGGGACCCAGCCACCTGCGCCGCAACCAGGAAATTCCGAAACCGATGACGGCCCACGCCCGCGGTATCGCTGCGCCCGCCCGCCTGCAGCAGGCTGTAGACATCGGCGCGGGAGGATCTGAAAGCGGGCCACAGACCAACCGCGATTCCGCTCACCAGTGCGGCCCCGAAAGTGTAAACCAGCACGTGCCAATCAAACTGGAAGTCGATGCGAACGGGAAGCGTGGTGTTCACGAATCTTGACACGTCGCCAGGATTGAACCAATTGCCTACGATGATTCCGCCCACTCCGCCCAGGATTCCCAACAGTATGGTTTCGGTGAGCGTTTGCCGGATCAGCCGTGCGCGGCTGGCGCCCAAAGCAGCCCGCAGGCCCATTTCGCGCTGCCGGACCGTGGCGCGCGCCAGCAGAACATTTGCCACGTTCATGCACGCCAGCAGCAAGACCAGCGCGGCCATGACGAGAAAGAATGCCGCGATCACGGCGATTATATTGTTCCCTTGCGGCTGGGGGCGCGCCAACTGCTCCCGGTACACGCGTACCGTCACGTTCCTGTCGGTGGCCGGGTATTGCTTGGCCAGACGTCCGGCGATGACGTTCATGGCGCTCTGCGCTTGGGGAAAGCTGACACCTGGCTTTAGCCGAGCCATCACCCGCATAACCCGGGAATCGCGAGCGATCATGACATCGCCCGGTCTCTGCTCCAGCAACCCGCCGCTGCTTAGCGGCAGATAGCCATCCAGTTCAACCAGGGACATGGTGCCTAGAAAACTCTTCGGCACTACCCCGACGATGATGGCCGGCTTGCCATTCAGCCGGACCTGTTTTCCAATAACGCCCGGATCGCCGCGGAAGCGTTTCTGCCAATAGCTGTATCCCAGGACAAGCACCGCCGTCTTGCCGGGCTGATTCTCTTCACTCGGCAGGATGAGGCGTCCCAAGGCGGGGTGGACGTTCAAAGCGGTGAAGTAATTCCCGGTCACATAGGCGGCCAGCATTTGATCCGCTCGGCCATCCGCGCTCAGCCCGGGTAGCACGGGCATGTATCCGAACAAATCGGCGACGGACACGGCCTGCGTACGGAAATCGAGAAAATCAGGATACGAGAATAGAAAGAGGAACGACGAGCTGCCCTTCTGCTCGGCCGCCAGCGAGGCGATTTGCTGAGGTTCTGGAACCGGTAACGGGCGCAGCAGATAGCCGTTGATGATGCTGAAGATGAGGGCGTTGGCCGCGATGCCGAGGGCCAGCGTGATGGTCACGATCGCCGTCAATCCCGGTGCTTTCGCCAGCATTCGCCAGCCGTAGCGGATGTCCTGCAGCAGCGTTCGCATGGTAGATTGCCTTCAATTCGATCAGGCACGGGGGCTGCCACGAAATTGCGCGAAGGATCTAAAAGGGGAAGGCTCGGCCAGCACCCGCGCGCCTGTTCCAGCCTGGGATCAATTGTCCCGCAAACGGACAGCTACCAGCTCTCAGCCAGGCGCACGAACGTCCGTAGTCCCACTCCCGTGGCGCCTTTCGCCATGTACGGCTTGGCATCGTCCAGCCAGGCAGTGCCGGCGATGTCCAGGTGAATCCAAGGCGTCTCGTCCACGAAATCGCGAATGAACCAGGCCGCGGTGATTGCTCCGCCGGATCGGCCGCCGATGTTGTGCAGGTCCGCGAAGCTGCTTTTCAGCAGCTCTTTATATTCTTCGTCCATGGGCATCTGCCAGGTCTTTTCGCCTTCGGTCTTGGACGCGGCCAGCAGCTTCTGCAGAAAAGCATCGTTGTTGGTGAAGGCGCCGACGTTCACGCCTCCCAGGGCTACAACAATTGCTCCCGTCAACGTGGCCGCGTCCACCATGTGGGTGCAGCCCAGGCGCTGCGCATAGGTGAGCGCGTCAATCAGGATCAGCCGGCCTTCCGCGTCGGTGTTCAGCACCTCGACCGTTTTGCCGGACAACGACTTTACGATGTCGCCGGGACGCTGCGCCTTGCTGCCGGGCATGTTCTCGACGGTGGGCACCAGCGCGGTCACTGGGATGGACGGCTTCAGTTGCGCGATGGCGCGCATGGCGCCCAGCACGGCCGCGCCCCCCGCCATGTCGTAGCGCATTTTTTCCATGCCTTCGGACGGTTTGATGGAAATGCCGCCGGTGTCGAAGGTGACGCCTTTACCGATCAGCCCCAGGTGATCTTTCGACGCAGAGGCGGTCGCGGGCTTGTATCGAATCACGATCAGCGCGGGCGGCTCCGCGCTGCCTTGCGCGACACCCAGCAGCGCGCCCATTCCAAGCTGGCGCATGCGGTCCTGATCCAAAACCTCGCATTCCAGTCCGAATTCCGACGCCATCTGCTTGGCGCGTTCCGCCAGCAGGGTGGGGGTGAGGACATTAGCCGGCTCGTTGGCCAGCTCACGAGTGAAGTTTTGCGCTTCCGCCAGGATACGGCCGCGGTCCACGGCAGCTTGGGACCCGCCCAGGACCGCGAACGAAGCGATCTGCTTTTCGTTCTTCTTCGGATCGGTCTTGTAACGATCGTTTTCAAGATCGGCCAGCACCGCGCCTTCCACGGCGGCGGCTGCAAAGTCATCGCCACGGAAAGGCTCGTCCAAAGCCAGCGAGACAGTATGGATGCCTTTCGCCTTAAGCGTCCGGACCACGGCGCCGGTGAGCTTGCGAAGATCGGCTGCATCGAACTTATCGCGTTTTCCACCGCCCGCCAGCACCAGGCGCTTGGCCTTCAGCCCGGCCGGGCGATGCAGAATCGCGGTCTCGAGATTTTTCCCTGAGAATTCCCCGGAATCGTACAATTCCTTGATCTGATCCGCCGCGGAACTCTCGGGCGGCGCGCCCTCAAATCCCACGATAACCAAAGCGTCCGAATCCACTTCCCCCAGTTTCTTCGGTTCCAGCCTGATGTCCATTGAGTCCCCTTGTGCCCCTCTATTTTCTTCGTCCGATGGCGCCGCGCGCCTCGGCTTCCATCTCCCGCGTGCGCTCCGCTTCGCGCTTGTCGTGCAGCTTCTTACCCTTGGCGACGGCTAGTTCCACCTTAATGTGTCCGCTCTTTAAATACATCTTGGTGGGAATCAGCGTCAACCCTTTTTCACGCGTTTTTCCCAGCAACTTGTCGATCTCTTCTCTATGCAGCAGAAGCTTGCGCCGCCGCGTAGGCTCGTGGTTTTCCCGGTTGCCATGCGAGTACTGCCCTATGTGGGCATTGAACAGCCAGGCTTCGTTACCCTGCACTTCAGCGAAGCTATCTTTCAGCTGGATGCGGCCATCCTTGGCGGACTTGACTTCAGTACCGGTGAGCGCGAGGCCCGCCTCAAACCGTTCCAGCAGATGGTAATCATGCCCGGCATGACGGTTGTCGCTCAAGATTTTGATACCAGATTCCGTTTTCGTGATACAAGGCTCCGGTTTGACAGAACGCTTCGCTTTGATACAACGCTGCGCTTTGATACAAAACCACGAGCGATGCCATTCGCCCAAGGTCTTTGTTTTCCAGTTTACGCCAGGTTTTGTAGTCAACGCCAGGAAAGCCCGCCGCGTCAAGCGTTTATGTGGAAGTTTCCAGCTGTAACTGATGTCCAGTGTAGCATAGTGCCTTAATAAAGCATAAGATGATTCCTTTTAATAAGTTACGTGCGATGGTCCCGCTGTGTGTGGCGCTGCTGCTACTGCCCGCCGGCAGTCTGCAGGCAGGCAATCGCAAGGCTGAAAAGCTTTTCAAACTAGGGGTCCAGGCCGAAGCGCGCAAAGAGTATGACAAGGCCCTGGATTATTACGGGCAAGCGCTCAAGTTAGATCCGCAGGACGCAGCCTATGAGCTGGCCGCGCGCCGGGCGCGTTTTGAATCCGGTACCGCCCACATAGAAGCAGGGAACAAGCTGAAGAAGGCCGACGACCTGGAGAAAGCGCTGGCTGAATATCAGAAGGCTTTCAATGTGGATCCGGGATCGATGATCGCCCTCCAGGACATGCAGCAGACCAAGGAGTTGCTCGAGCAGAAACAGAAGTCGCCTGGCGAGAAACCGTTGACTTCCGCCGAAAAAGCGCAGAACGATAGCTTGGCGATGATCCAGTCGCTGCTGCCGGTGCCCGAGTTAAAGCCGGTAACCAACCAGATCAGCTTGCTCAAGATGAACAACCAGCCACCCAAAGTGCTCTATGAGACGGTAGGCAAGCTGGCGGGAATCAACGTGTTGTTCGATCCCAGCATGCAGCCGGGCAAGAACGCGAATCTGGATCTGAACAACGTGACCTTGCAGGAGGCGCTGGATTACGTCGCGCTGCTCACCAAGACCTACTGGAAGCCGGTAGGCAGCAATGCTATTTTCGTCACTGAAGACAACGTCACCAAGCGCCGGGACTATGAAGACGAAGTGGTGAAAGTTTTCTATTTGAAGAATCCCACCTCGACGCAGGAATTTAACGAGATGGTGACGGCGGTGCGATCAGTCACCGACGTACGCCGGATGTTCCAGTTCAACGGCGAAAACGCCGTGGTAGTGCGCGACACCGTGGATAAGGTCGCGCTGGTGGAAAAGCTGCTGCACGATCTGGACAAGCCGAAAGCCGAAGTGGTAGTGGATATCATTGTGATGGACGTATCGAGCGACCTGAGCCATCAGATCGGAGCGGGCTTGGTATCGAATGGCACCAATGGGCTGAATTTGCCAATTCAGTTTTCGCCAACCAATCCCATTACCTCGACTACCGGCACTGGTGCATCCGGCACCGGCGGCACGGGCGCCACCAGCACCACAACCACCACCACTACTACCACCACCGGAACCGCGGCCACCTCCAGTTACGTTGCTCTTTCCCAACTGGGACACCTGGGATCAAGCCAGTTTTCGACTACCCTGCCGGGCGCGACGCTGCAGGCGGTGATGTCGGATTCGAGAACGAAAATATCGGAATCGCCGGAAGTGCGTGTTTCCGATGGGCAAAAGGTCACTCTAAAGATCGGTGAAAAGTATCCGTATGCCACCGGCAGCTTTCAGCCGGGCGTCGGCACGGTTGGAGTCAGCCCATTGGTAAGTACGCAATTTCAGTTTGTCGATGTAGGCACGAACGTCGAGTTGACGCCGCATGTGCACGGGAACGACGAAGTAACTTTGCACGTCAGCGTCGAAATTTCCGACATTGCGGAAACGTTGAATTTGGGCGGTCTTAGCCAGCCCGTCATTGGACAAAAGAAGAACGAGGCCGACATCCGCTTGAAGGACGGGGAAGTAAGCCTGTTGGGCGGGTTGGTGTCGGACCAGGATACCAGCATCATCGGCGGAATTCCGGGCCTGGTGAACATACCGGTTCTCGGCAAATATTTGTTCGGTAACGTATCCAAGGACCGGCAGAAAGAACAGTTGATGATCGCGCTGATTCCGCACATCGTGCGCAAGCCGGATATTTCGGGGCTGGACATGCGCGGCGTCGCTGCCGGAACGGATACCGAAGTGAAACTGAATTACGCGCCTAGGGTAGAACAGCCCGCGGCCCCGCCGCCGGCTGCCGCTTCCGTGCCTGGGCCCGTTGCCACCAAGCCTGCCGTCACTCCGGCCACTCCCGGCGGCGTGGCTGGTCTCGCGTTCAATCCGGCCAAAGTAGAGGCGAAGTTGAGCAACCAGGTGACCATCGTTCTTGACGCCCAGAACATGGCGGACCTGGCTAGCGCTCCGGTAAAACTTCGTTGGGATCCGAAAGTGCTGCGGCTGGAAATGATCTCAGCGGGCGCGCTTCTGATGCAGGACGGCAAAATCCTGGCGCCCAGTCTCGACATTCGCAATGACACTGGCGACGCCAGCATTGAGGTAAACCGAGTCACGGGAGCCAGCGGCGTGAATGGCACGGGTCCGCTGTTGCAGCTTACTTTTACCGCCGTTGGCAAAGGAACCACCACGGTCAGCGTTACCGAAGCCGCGCTGAAGAATTCCGGCAAGCAGGCCATCACAGTGCAGCCGCCCGCTGTTTCGGTAACGGTGCAATAAATGACGGAGTAGCGGCGATGCGGCGCAAGACACAAAGCGGCCTGACGTTGGTGGAGCTGATCGTAGCCTTCACCATTATGATGATCCTGACCTCTATGGCGGTTCCACTCGCGCGTTACAAGGTGCAGCGGGATAAGGAGCGCGACCTGGAGTACGCGCTGCGTCAGATCCGATCCGCCATCGATAAGTTCAAAGACGACATGGACGCCCAGAAAATCGGCCCAGCCAAGCTGGATTCCGACAACTATCCGGAGAGTCTGAAACAACTGGTGGATGGAATTAAAGCGACCGGGTCGGTGGACAAAAAGATGAAGTACCTGCGCCGCATCCCGAAGGACCCCATGACCAATTCCTACGATTGGGGCCTGAGAAGCGACCGCGATGATCCGGACTCGCAGTCCTGGGGCGGACAAAACGTATTCGACGTGTACACCAAGAGCATGGACAAGGCGCGCGATGGAACCAACTATTCGGAATGGTGAGCCAGTCTTGACGCGGCCCGCCGGCTTCAATCGCCGCCGCTTCGGCTTCACTCTCATCGAACTGATGATCGTCATGGCGATCATCGCGGTGTTGATGTCGGTGGCTTTGCCGATCTACAACCGGTCCATCATCCGGTCCAAGGAAAGCGTGCTGAAGAACAATCTATTCACGCTGCGCACCGTGATCGACGAGTACACCTACGACAAGCAGAAGGCGCCGCAAACGCTGCAGGACCTGGTCTCTGACGGTTATTTGCGGCAGGTGCCCATCGATCCGATGACCGGCAACGCCGATTCCTGGAAACTGATTATGGAGGATGCCAGCAACACCGTGAACCAGACACAGCCTGGCATTTTCGATGTGCGCAGCGGCGCGGAGGGAACTAGTCTGGAAGGGACGCCGTATTCGGAGTGGTAGCGGGGCGCGGCGCCGGACGGGCAACCGCGCGCTGGGGCGGCGTCTGCTTCCACGCCAGGAACCGGTACAGCAGCAGCAACGCCAGAATAGCGCCATACATCAGGGGCAGGCGCACGTCGGATTTCACCAGCCAATAGTAGTGAATTACGCCCGCTAGCGCGATAAAGTAAATCAGCCGATGCAGGCGCTGCCACTTCGCGAATCCCAGCCGCCGCACCCAGCCCGCCGTGGACGTGATCGCCAGCGGTAGCAGCATCGCGAAACCCAGCATCCCCACCGTGATGAAGCGCCGCTTCAGGATGTCGGCCCACATATCCGGCAAGCTGAAGGATTTGTCCAGGATGAACCACGTCATGAAGTGCAGGCAGACATAGAAGAAGGCGAAGAGCCCCAGCATACGGCGATAACGCACCAGCTTGGGTTGGTTGAAGATCTTGCGCAGAGGCGTCACCGCCAGCGTGATGAGCACCAGGCGCAGCGTCCAGTTACCGGTGTCGTGCGTAATGAATTCCACCGGATTGGCGCCCAACTCCGGCGCAATGCCGGTGGTGATGAGTTTCCAGAACGGCCACAGAAGCCGCAGGAACGGCGTAAGGCACAGCAGGAAGACCGCGGCCTTGGTCCAGCGGCTGCCCAGTATCCTGCCGAAGAAGGGCTCGTCGCGTCTGGCCCCTGGCTGGCGGGTCCTGGCATCAGGTGGAATAATCGTCGCCACGCGTGCTTCTGTTGCTTAGTAATTCTTGCGAAGATCCATGCCTGCGTAAAGGCTGGCCACTTCGGGATATCCGTTGAACATCAAAGTATCGCGGCGGAACAGTTCTCCCAGGCGGCGTTCTTTGGCCTGGCTCCAGCGCGGATGATCCACGTGCGGATTCACGTTGGAGTAAAAGCCGTACTCGTTGGGCGCGGAAATATTCCAGGTGGTGGGCGGCTGTTTTTCCACCAGCCGGATCTTCACCAGCGATTTCGCGCTCTTGAAGCCGTATTTCCACGGCACCACCAGCCGGATGGGCGCGCCGTCCTGATTGGGCAGCGTCTCGCCATACAGGCCGACGGCCAGCAGCGTGAGCGGATGCATCGCCTCATCCAGCCGCAGGCCTTCCACATAAGGGAACTGGATGCCGGCCCCGCGCGCCAGCGGCATCTGCTTGGGATCGTAGTAGCTTTCAAAAGCCACGTACTTTGCCTTGGGTGTCGGCTCTACTTGCTTCAGCAGTGCGTTCAGAGGGAAGCCAACCCAGGGAACCACAATTGACCAGGCTTCCACGCAGCGATGCCGGTAGATGCGTTCCTCAAGCGGCGCGATCTTGAACAGGGCGTCCAGATCGAACGTCATCGGCTTAGCGACGTCACCCTCCACCTTCATCGTCCAAGGCGAGGTGCGGAAATTCTGGGCGTTTTGCGCCGGGTCGCTTTTATCCGTCCCGAACTCGTAGAAATTGTTGTAGTGGGTGATGACTTCGAGCGGGGTGATTTTTTCGTCGCCGACGTTATAAGAGGTTTTCTTGGCGTCGGTCAGCTTCATGCCGCCCCGCGCCACGCCCGCGAGCGCGCCAAACGCAAGGGAGCCCGCCAAGAAGCGGCGGCGGTTGACGTAAACTTGCTTCGGTGTGACGTCCGAATAACGCAGGTCGGCGGATTTTCGAATCAACATAGGCTTCTCTAGTAATGTTAGCGCTTCCAGCGACGCCGGGGTTACCTGCCGCCCCTATCTTCCACCGCCCTATCGCCCGGAAGACCCGAATCCGCCCGCGCCTCGGGCCGTGCCGGTCAAGTCTTCGCCTTCCTCCCATTCGACGGCGTCGTAAGGAGCCACGATAAGCTGCGCGATCTTGTCGCCTTTTTCGACCACATAATCTGCGCGTCCCAGGTTGAACATCACCACGCGTATTTCGCCGCGATAGCCGGGATCGATGGTGCCGAAGTTCACGGTGATGGAGTGCTTGAGCGCCAGGCCGCTGCGGGGACGCACCTGGGCTTCGTGACCGCGCGGCAGTTCGATGGCTATACCAGTGGCCACGCCCTGCGCGGCGCCGGGTGTCAGAACCACGCGTTCCAGCGCACGCAGGTCCATGGCGGCGTCCTCATCGGGGCCATGGGCGTAGCTGGGCAGGATCGCGTCGGGGTGAAGTTTCTTGATGCGGACTTTCATGCGTAAGGAACCAGTGTGGCATGAGCGGCCCTACAATGAAATTGGATGGCGAAGCCCGCTGATACCGCGACCGCTGCTGCGCACAAAACACTCAGTGCTATCCCTGTGGAACCGGTCTACACGGCCGATGACATCGTCGGCCTGGACGTCCCGCCGCCCGGCAAGTTCCCCTACACCCGCGGCATCCACGAAAGCATGTACCATGGCAAGCTCTGGACCATGCGGCAATTCTCGGGATTCGCTACTCCCGAAGAGACCAATCGCCGTTATCTTTATCTGCTGAGCCAGGGCCAGACGGGTCTGTCAGTAGCCTTCGACCTGCCAACGTTGATGGGCTACGACGCCGACCATCCTACGTCTGAAGGTGAAGTGGGCAAGTGCGGCGTCTCCATCAGCTCGCTCGAGGACATGGAGATTCTGTTTCGGGGCATCCCGCTGGCCGACGTCACGGTTTCGATGACTATCAATTCGCCCGCGCCTGTGATTTGGGCCATGTATCTGGCGGTGGCCGAAAAACAAGGGGCGCATTGGAGCAAGCTCTCCGGCACGCTGCAGAACGACATCCTGAAGGAATATATCGCGCAGAAGGAATACATCTATCCGCCGCGGCCGTCCATGCGGTTGGTGACGGACGTGATCGAATATTCCACCCAGCATGTGCCGCGCTTCAATCCGATTTCGATCAGTGGCTATCACATTCGCGAGGCTGGATCCACGGCCGTGCAGGAGCTGGCCTTCACGCTACGCGACGGCATGGAATACGTGGAATGGGGCAAGGCAC
>CAVRZH010000177.1:0-6961 GCA_963725455.1 Bryobacterales bacterium | reverse complement strand
CGGCCACGGTCTTCTTGCCCTCGTTGATCTCCGGCACGCACTGGTCCGAGCGGCAATTGTGTGAATTGGCCGAACCTAACTTCTCCAGGAGAGCAACCGTTTCCGGATGCGGGATGGAATGATGGAACGGTCCATTCGCAAAGTCTGCCGCGGTATCGCCCTTCTTGGACTTGATATCCACCTTGGCGCCGCTCTTCACCAGGAACTCGATCATCGCATTGTCGCCCCGGAAAGACGCACCGTCCAAAGCCGTGTAGCCCTTGTCATCCACCGCATTTACGTCGGCATCCAGATCAATGCAGTATTTGGCCGCGGCCATCCACGAATCAGGCGCGCTCCGGCTGAAATTCAGAGCCCAGCCCAATCCCACCGCCACCATCAGCGGTGTGTCGCCTTCCTTGGTGGCGATCCAGGGATTCGCGCCATGCTCCACAAGCAGCCGCATGGCCGCCAGATCGTCCGATTGCGCCGCCCGCCAGAAAGCCGTGGCCCCGGCCGTATCCACCCAGCCGCTGTCGTCCGGGAGCGCACGGAACCAAATTTTCTTCTTGATCCTGGCGTTGGGATCGGCTCCATGTTCAAGCAAAGCCTTCATCAAATCCAGATAGCTGGTTTTTTCCTGCGCGGTTATGGGCTGCGGATACCAGGCATACGGCGCCCACTGCATGTCGATGGTTGCGTAGAGAGCGGTAAGGCCCGAATCGCTCGCGAGCTTCGGATCGGCGCCGTGATCCAGCAGATACTTCGCCAGATCGTAATGGCCGTTGCTGATGGCCATCACCATGGGCGTCAGCTTCTCTCCTGCACCGACGTCGTTGACATCGGCCCCAGCTTCCACTAAGGCGCGCGCTGCGTCCATCTGGCCGTCTCTTGCGGCAAACAGAAGCGCGGTCATCCCGCCCATTACGGTGGCGCCCTTCCGCTCTTTCTTTTTCTTGGCATCGGCGGCCGCTTTTTCAGCCGAGGCGTCTTTCGGATTCTTGTGCTTGTCGCCGGAATGCTTCTTCAGCTCGTCCACCTCGGCCGAAAGCTTTTGGACTTGCTCTTGTAGTTGGGCTACCTCGGCCGATTTATCCGGCGCTGCGGGCTTACCGTCAGACGGCGGCTTAGCGGCTTTGTCTTTATCGCTCTCCTTGTCCTTCTGTATGACCTTTCCGTTTTCGTCCACCGGATCGCCGTTCTCATCGGTCTCGGCGCAGCCGTCCACATCGAAAATCGAACCGCAGCCCGGATCCACTGCTTTACTGGTGATCTTGGCGTCAGCCCCGTGAGACATTAGCATCTTGATGGCATCGCCGCGATCGTACGCGGCGGCAAACATCAGAGCAGTCTGCCCGTGGGCGGTTTCCTTGGCGTTCGCATCCGCGCCATGGTCCAGCAATACCTTGACGGCATCAGCGCGCCCGGCCGCCGCTGCGATCATCAACGGAGTGGTTCCGTGAGCGTCCGGATCCGTGGCGCTGGCTCCTGCGCTTAGCAGCGCTTCCACCATGGCCGCATCGCCGTTCTTGCAAGCAAGAAACAGAGGAGTCACTCCCCCGATTCGGGTCTCGGCCTTTACGCTCGCGCCCGCGGCCAGCAGCATTCGAACCAGCTTCAGATCGTCGTTGGACGCTGCCCAATGCAGAGCTGTCATACCATCGCCCTGGGCTTCGTTCACATCCGCTTTTTGACTGAGAAGAGAGCTGACGGCAGCCACGTCGTCCTGCTGGGACACGTCGGCCAGCCGGGTGTCACCGGCCGCGCTCGAAAGCAGAGCGGTAATGAAAAGCCCTCCCGACAGGCGCTTGAACCACATCAGACGTTAACCTCTCCGGTGCTGTCGCCGATGCTCTTGGCATCGATTCCCAGTTTATGCAGAACGGTTAACAGAACATTCGCCATGGGCGTTCCATCTTTGGTAATGGTGTGAAGATTGCCCTTCAGCGCGCCATTGGCGCGTCCGGCCAGCAACAGAGGCAGACGCTTATGATTATGCACATTGGAGTCGCCCATGGGGCTGCCGTAAAGCACCAGCGAATGGTCCAGCAGGCTGCCGTCGCCATCCGGCGTGTTCTTCAATTTATCGAGGAAATAGGCCACCTTGCTGGCATGATATTCGTTGAGCTTGGCGAACTCCGCGATTTTGGCGGGGCTCTCTCCGTGGTGGGAACAGGAGTGGAACGACGTCTTCACGCCGCTCTCCGGATAAGTGCGCTGGCAGACGTCGCGGCTCATCTTGAAAGCCGAAACCCGGGTGATGCCGGCCGTGAACGCCACGGCCTGCAGGTCGAACATCAGCTTGACGTGCTCCTCAAATGAATCAGGCACGCCGATGGGAGCCGCGGGCAATTCACGCGACGCGCTGTTGGCATTGTATTGCTCGATCTTCTGAATCCGGCGTTCAATTTCGCGGACGTCGTCGAGATACGCATCCAGACGGCTGCGGTCGCTCGGGCCTAAGGTTTTGGCGATGCGCGAGGCGTCGTGACGGATCAAATCGAGGATGCTGCCGTTTTCTTCCTGGCGAGCGGCCCGTTGCGCGGGCGTTGCACCGTCGCCGAACAAGCTTTCAAACGCCTGGCGCGGATCTCTGGTCATCGGAAGAGGGGTGGTGGGGGAAGCCCAGCTGATGGTGTCCGAATACACGCAGGAATAACCGTAATCGCAGGCGCCCGATCCGTCCACGCTCTCGATGCATAGCTGAATGGAGGGCAACGGCGTATCCTGGCCGAACTGTTTCGCGTACATCTGATCGATGGACGTGCCGCAGTAAATGTCTGCGCCCTCGGTCATTTTGGCGTGGCCCGCGGTAAGGAAAGCAGCGCTCGAGCGGAAATGGTCGCCGCCTTCTTCCGACGCCACCCACGCTCCGGCCGGGTTCAGATCGGTGCCGGTGACAATGGTGAGTTGATCGCGGAAGGGCTCCAGCGGCTTCAGAATCTGGCTGAACTCAAAGTCGGCGCCTTCCTTGGCGGGCGACCAGTAGTGTTTGTTCGATCCATCCACTGTGCTGCCGGCCGCGCCGTGCACGATTTCGATGCAAGCCAAACGGGGACGCCCCACCGCGGCGGTCTTCACCAGCGGCGTCTGCGCCGGAACCATGGAATCCAGCAGCGGCAGCGCCATGCTTACGCCCAAGCCGCGCAGCACCGCGCGCCGCGAAAGATGTTTCTTAGTGATGTACATTGCCCTTGCTCTCCTGACTGCTTCCGCTTCCGTCCGCCAGCGTCTTGGATGGCTTGGCTACTTCTTTAGAGGAAACTCCCGTAACGCCCGTGTCCACTGAACCATTATCCTCGGCCCGGCTGGTCTGAAATGAGCCGCTGTTGACCACGCCCAGCACGAAAGAGGAGAACCGATTGCCGTTGCTCGCCGCTTGCCGCTCGATGGCGCGAACCGTAGGCATGTCGCGATAATCGATCACCCGGCCCAGGCCGTAAGCCAGCAGGCTCTCCGTGAAGGTCCCGATAAACGCGTCCGAGTGTTTCAAAATCCCTTCGCGCAGGCTGATCGGCCCGTCCAGTTTGGTTCCATCGAACAAATTACCCTTGGCGTCGATCGGCAGAGCGCCATCGTTAATGCGCCAGGCGCCCACCGCGTCGAAATTTTCCAGCGCGAAGCCGATGGGATCGATCAGCTTGTGGCAGGATGCGCAATTCGGATTCTTGCGGTGCGCTTCCATCCGCTCGCGGACCGACATCAGCCGGACTTCACCGCTGGATGCGTTGTCGCTGAGCGCCGGAACATTAGGCGGAGGCGGTGGAGGCGGAGTGCCGAGCAGAACTTCCAGCACATACTTGCCGCGCTGCACCGGAGAGGTGCGATTGGAAACCGAAGTCAGTGTGAGGATGCTCCCCTGCCCGAGCAGACCGCGGCGATTTTCATCCGGAATTTCCACTCGCCGGAACCTGGCGCCGAGCACGTCGGGGATATTGTAATGCTTGGCCAGAATCTCGTCGACGTAGGTGTAGTTGGCGGTCAGCAAATCCAGCATGTTGCGGTCCTCATGAACGAAGCTGTCGAAAAACAGCTCGGTCTCGCGCAGCATGGATTGCCCGAGGTTCAAGTCGTAGTTGGGATAAAGATACGCATCCGGCTGGGCATCTTTCAGATTCTGCAGGTGCAGCCACTCGACGGCAAAATTAGTAGACAGCGCTTCGGACTTCGGATCCGCCAGCATGCGCCTTACCTGCTGCTCCAGCACCGGCGGGTCCTTCAGCTTGTTCTGGCTCGCCAAAGAAATGAGTTCCTCGTCCGGCGCGCTGCTCCACAGAAAGTACGACAAGCGCGACGCCAGTTCCAGATCGCTGATCCGATAGTTGGAGCCGGGCGCGATATTTTCAGGAGCAGGCTCAAACCGGAAGATGAATTTCGGATTGGCGATCATCGCCTGGATGGCCATCCGGATCCCGGCTTCAAAGCCGTTCCGATTTCGTTCGGCCACGTAGAGACTCAAGAGCTCTTCCACGTCCGAGTCGTCGGCAGGGCGGCGATAAGCCTGACGCACCAACCGGGAAATGATCTTCTTAGCGCAGCCCAGATCATCGTCCGAGTTGCTGGGATGACAGGTAAAAATCTTCCGCCGGCTGGGCGTGTCGCCGAGCCCCGCGGCGTTAAACGGACCGCTGATGGCAAAATCGTGCAGATGCGGCAGCGACGTCAGGCCAGCCATGTCGGCCTCGTTCAGGTCCACCAGGCTGTATTCGATCGGCGTCACAACGTCCTGCACCGGACCCTCGAAGTGCTGGATGAAAGCCGCCGATACGCGCTGTGGGCCGGCCTTTACCTTAATTGGGCGAGTTTGCAGATCGTCCCACTTGGTGCGCTTGGGATCAACGTCCAGCAAAGCCACGCGCGCGCCGTTGATCGAAACCTCCACCTGCTGGCCTTTTCCCTGGCTCTTGCCATAGAGCGGGCCGTCCACCGAATAGTAGAACGTCATCTTGAAAACGTATTCGGCATCCAGGGGAAAATCGTAGACCACGCTCAAGCCGCCGCGCGTGCCGATAGGCGCGCCTTCCACATGCCGGGTCTGCGATACACTCTTCGAAAGCTGAAAGGTCATTACCGACGGCGTGGTGTCCAGGTCGCCCACCGCGCGCCGGCTGATCTTGCCCGCCGCCCTCACATACGCGTCCATGAGCGCGGGTGAGAAGTTGAGCGCGTCCGCCATGTTGTCAAATCCATGGCTCATGTCGTCGGCCGGCAGCAACGGCGCGACATCCACCTTGATGCCCAATAGATCGCGAATGGAATTGGCGTATTCAGTTCGATTCAGCCGGTGCAGTGCCGGCCGGCCCGGGTTCGGATGTGCGGCCGCAGCCTGATCTATCTGCGATTCAAGCGATGCAACAAAGGCATGTGCGGCAGCAGCGTCCGGGCGCGGCATGCCCGGGGGCGGCATCAAACCCGCACCCAGCTTCCGGATCACCTTTTCCAATTGCTCGGCATTCTGGCCGGGATGGGCCAAGTCGACCTTCGTCCAGGAGAATCCGCCCGACTTTAACTTATCGTTGTGGCAGACCTGACAATACTTGTTGACCAGTGCTTGTTCGTTTTCAACCGTGGGAGCTACAGGCGCCGACTGCGCCCAGCCCACCGCGCTCGACAACAGCAACCAGCCGACAATCGAAAGTTTCACTCGCATGCTCGTTAGTGGCTCCCTATACGCCGGGAGGCAACGTGGCTGCCGGAATGGACAAAACTCCCGCGAAGGCGCTCTGTCTACTTACTTTAGCGTACACCGCCGGGGTCCGGACTGAGAATACGTTTTGCCCTGCTGGATCGGAAATTTTAGCCGGAAACAAGCTTCCGTGAGCCAACCCACCGTGAAATCTGGCACATCTCGCGAAAAGGCCAACGCGCCACGGCAACGCCTCTCAGATACACGGTTTAGCGCCTCCTAGCGGACTCCGCGACTTTCTTGGCCTTCCGGACGCGATAGGCGCTGCGAACCAGCGGCGTGGAAAGCACTATACTCGTAGTCGGAACTCCGTAGTCCAATAGCTTCATGATCAGCTCCTCCAGTTCGGAAATGGAAGATACCAGCACCTTCATATTAAGAGCATCGCTACCTGTTACGTGATAGCATTCCCGAATCTGCTCACAGTCAGCCACGAACGCCATCAGTTGCCGGTATTGAGGACCGTCGGAACTCATGCGAATCAGCGCCGTGATTCCCAGCCCAAGACTCGCGGGATCCACCTCGGCGCGATAACCCAGGATGATGCCCGCATCTTCCAGCCGGCGCAAACGCTCCGCGGTGGCCGATGGTGACAGCCCCGCGGCTCGCCCCAGATCGGCGTAGGACAAGCGTGCGTTCTTCTGTAGCTCCTCCAGCAGCTTTAACGCTATTTCGTCGATTAGGGGACTGATTTCACTGCCGGTGATCATTGGTACACTACATTCTAGCGAAGAACCGGACAACGACAAGCGTCATCCGCTGCGCCTGCAACTGCTTGAAAATTTATGCGCCTCGCTGCTCGCGCCCGTTGAAGACCGGCTAAACACCGGTTGCGGGCGATTCATTTTGTTCTTGGATGCGTGTTGTCGCCCTGGAATCCAGTCCACATGCCGTTGTTTTCCGTGGATTCGTTATTGCAAAAGATAGTTCTATCGATCTAGAATGTTGCAACTCGCATACAACGTAGTATTCGAAGTGAAACACGCTCCGCCGCGGTACCGCACTCTGCGGATGGCTTCAGGAAAGGTGTACATTCGATGCTAAAAATCAGTAAGCTGCTCCTCTTAAGTTGTTGCCTGGCTGCCCTGATGTACGGACAGGGTTTGACCTCCGTCGCCGGAACCACGAAGGACCCCTCGGGAGCGGTTATTCCCGGCGCATCAGTGGTCTTGATGAACGTCGACACAGGAGCGGAACGGACCGTCGTCTCCGACTCGCAGGGACGCTACTCTTTCTCGCAAGTGCAACCCGGCACTTATAAACTCACCGCGATGTCGCAAGGCTTCACCGACGTCA
>CAVRZH010000176.1:0-5985 GCA_963725455.1 Bryobacterales bacterium | reverse complement strand
CGCCCAGCAACAGCCGCACGCAAGCGCAACGCCCAGGCAAAATCGCAGGGATTGCATCTCCATCAGGCGATCAGATCATGCAGAACATTCCCGGCGACGTCGGTAAGCCGGAAATCCCGCCCGCTGTAGCGGTACGTCAGCTTTTTGTGATCGATTCCCATAAGGTAAAGAACAGTGGCGTGAATGTCGTGCACGTGAGTAGGTTTTTCAACGGCCTTGAATCCGAATTCATCCGTTGCGCCGTAAATGGTCCCACCCTTTACCGCGCCGCCCGCCAGCCACATGGTGAACCCGAAGGGATTGTGATCGCGCCCGCGCTTCACGCCGCCACCCGCCATGCCGCCGACCTCGCGTACCGGCGTACGCCCGAATTCCGATCCGCAAACCACCAGCGTGTCTTTCCACAGACCTCGGCTCTTCAGATCTTTGATGACTGCGGCGAAGGCCTGGTCCGAATTCCTGGCATTGACTCGGTGGCCCAGGATATCGGCGTGAGCGTCCCACGGGTCGCCCTTCGAATAATAGAGCTGCACCATGCGCACGCCTTTCTCAACCAGGCGAACTGCCGTGAGTGCCCCGCGCGCCACGTCGCCGGGGCCGTAAAGATCCAGCGTGGCCTGCGATTCCTTCCGGATGTCGAACACGTCGGGGGCTTCCGTTTGCATGCGGTAGCCGATCTCCATGGACTGGATGACGGCTTCCACCTGCGGATCCGTGCCGGCATCTTCAGCGCGAATTTTCTCCAGCTTCTGCAATAAATCCAGTTCGCGGCGCTGTTCCACCAGCGAAAACTTGGGATTATTGACGTAATTGAGAATCTTCTTGGGATCGAAATTCTTCTCGATCACCACCTTCTTGAGCTTCTCCTTGCCGTCCTTGTCCTTCTCCGCCTTTTCCCTCATCTCCGCGGGCATATCGGAAGGCATGCCATCCGGACCAAGCGTGGTGACTTTGTTGGAAATATAGGTGCCCTGGTTGATGGCGGGCAGAAAGCCATTGCTCCAGAGCGGCGGCCCAACGGTGGTCGGAATGTCGGGACACAGAACTACGAAGCCCGGCAAGTTCTGGTTTTCCGTTCCCAGACCATATGTGATCCAGGCGCCCATCGAGGGACGGCCCGCCTGGTTGGCTCCGGTGTTGAGCATCAGGCAGGAAGGCTCGTGATTGGGAATCTCGGTATAAACGGAACGCACCCAGCAAATATCGTCCACCACATCGGAAAGGTGCGGCCAGAGATCGCTGACGTCCATGCCGCACTGCCCGTGCTTCTTGAACGTGTAGGGCGATTTCATCAGCTCGCCGGTGCGGCGTTCGGTGGAGATGGAACCGCCGGGCATCGGTTTTCCGTCGTATTTATCGAGCATTGGCTTGGGATCGAAAGCGTCGATAGTCGACAAGCCGCCGTTCATGAACAGGAAAATGACGCGCTTCACGCGCTGGGGATAATCGAGCTTGGCGACGCCACCGGAACCCGCGCCTGTGATCCCCGCTCTCGCGATAGATTCGCCCAGCATTCCGGCGAACGCCATCATTCCGAAACCGTTGCCGACTCGGCGCAACGCGTCTCGCCTGGTCACCGGCTGTGGCTGTTTATGATCGAACATGATCGCACCTTCGTCTCAAACTCTTAGTTAATGAAAATGAACTCTGTAGAACTCAGCAGCACCTTGGCGTAGCGTCCCCACGCAGTAGGCTCATATTTTATTTCCACCTTCGGAGCCTGTCCTTTGTGAGCGCCCAATCCCATGCCGCCCATCATGCCCATGCCCATCGCCGGGTCGGGAACCGGAGCCGCACCGCTCTCCCCAGCGCCTTCCGCCTCGGGTGACGCCGCATCTTCCGGCAAATTGGCAGGCGCGGGTTTCGCCGATACATCCCCTGTCGTCGACGCCGGATCCGCTTCCCTGGGTTTGTTTTTACCCTCTTGGTACTCTTTCAACGGCTCGGCGTGCAAATAAGCAAGCCCGATCTGAACTTCCTCTTCGCTCGGCAAACGGCCGTAGGTCAAGGTGTACATCTTGCGAATGCGCGAACGATTGTCCGGTTCCGCCGCCACTCGTTTGGCTAACGCTTCAGCTTCCAACTGGACAAAATCGCTATTCATCAGAAAGAGGCGCTGCAGGGGAACAGTGGTGGTGAAGCGCTTTTCGGCGCTGATATTCGGCGGCGGAAAATCGAAGAGCTGCAGGTAGGCATCCAGCTTGTAACGGCTCACCTTGCCATAGACGGTGCGCCCCTTGAAATCGGGCGTCAGTTCCCGCGAAGGGCCTGCGGCCATCGTGTCCAGATTGCCGGCTACGTCCAGGATCGAGTCCCGAATCTGTTCCGCATCCATGCGCTTACGATTCGCTCGCCAATAAAGCCGGTTACCCGAATCCTTTTCGAAATCCGCGGCATTATTTTCCGTGCTCAGCTGATACGTCGCGCTCAACATGATGTCGCGCTGCAGTTTCTTGATGGACATGCCGTCTTTGACAAAGCTCTGGGCGAGATATTCGAGCAACTCAGGATCGGTGGGGCGCTCGCCGCCAAAACCAAAGTTACTGGGCGTGTCGACAATGCCGGTACCGAAGTTGGCCTTCCAGATTCGGTTCACGATAACGCGCATGGCGATGGGCTGTTTCACAATCAGGTCCGCCAGTTGCATACGGCCGCTGCCTTCGGTAAGAGGTATGGGATCGCCGGGGGACAAAACGCTCAAAAAATGCCGCGGAACTTCGGGTCCTAGATTCTCCGGATTCCCACGCAGCGCGACCTGGATATTAACGGGCTTGTCGGAATCCTTCACGCCGTGAATAAACGGATAGGACGGATCCAGCTTTTTCTCAAGGGCGGCAATGTCGTCTTGAACGGATTTCAAGCGAGCCTGCGTCTCCGGCCCCAGCCGGGATTCCAGTCCCCAGCCGCGGAAGAGCAGCACGCCGGGTTTTGGCTTCCGATCCATGCTGGCCTGCGGATCCTCGGAGTCCTTCAGTTCGTGCTCGAAAATCTCCTCCCAGAAGTTCGTAACGTCGTCCGGCAGCACTTTATAGCGAATCAATGCGCCGGGATTGAAGTCCTTGTTCGAAACGAAATTGCTGGGCTTGTCGGTGCGTTTCTTTGGCTTGGTGCCGTCCAGATCCTTGTCTGTCAGCACCTTGTTTTCAGCGTCCAGCTCGTTCTTCTGGAGCATCACCTGCTCCACTTCATCCTGGAATTGCTGGGCCAGTTTCTTGGCCTCGGCCTTGGTGCCGCCATCCTTCTTGATCATGGCCTGCCACGCGTCTTTGTTTTTGTACTTGTCGGTGGCCTTGGCCATGTACTTGATCCACCGATCGAGAAGCTCATAATCCAGCTTCCGCGCCTCCACTACATCGGAGACGTCTTTCTTCTCCTTGCCGGTGACTTCCCACACGCCTTCCAGATAATTCGTCGTCTGCAAAGCCAGGGAGCGGGATAGCTCGTTCGAAGCATCTTCGGTCATCTGCTTCGCGATTTCCTTCTTCTCGTCCAACTGGTCCTGTAATTTCAGATAGTCCGCCACCACCTTCTGCGGAGCGCGCGGATACTCTTCGTAGATGGTATTGAAGAAAACTCCCCCGAGCGCATAATAGTCGGTCTGCGGAATGGGATCGTATTTATGATCGTGGCAACGCGCGCACGCGACGGTGAGGCCCAGAAAGCCGCGGCTGACCACATCCACTCGATCGTGGCGTTCGTCGGCGCGCGTCACTTCATTCGAGCCATTGTCGTAATACCACGGCCCAAGTCCGAGGAAACCAGTGGCCGGCAGCGCTTTGTAGCGGATTTTCGCGTCCATCAAATCGCCCGCCAGCTGTTCTTTTACAAACTGGTCGTACGGCATGTCGTCGTTAAAGGCTTGAATCACCCAATCGCGGTACGCCCACGCATTGGGATACGGCCGGTAGCCTCTCGGGTTGGGATTCAGACTGCGATAGTCGTCCTCGCCGTAGCGCGCCACGTCCAGCCAGATTCTGCCCCAGCGTTCGCCATAGTGGGGCGACGCCAGCAGCCGGTCCACAACTTTTGCAAATGCATCGGGCGATGCATCTTTTTCGAACGCGGCAATTTCTTCGGGTGTAGGCGGCAGGCCGATCAGATCGAGCGTTGCACGGCGAATCAGATCACGCTTGTTGCCAGGTCCCACCGGCTTCAAGCCTTCCTTTTCCAAACGCGCCAGCACGAAACGGTCAATATCGCCCTTCGCCCACTTTGTATCCTTGACCGGGGGCACCGGCGTGTCCTGAAGTGGCTTGAAACTCCAGAAAGCGCGACGCTCGGGCGAGATTGTGTACTTTCCGGATCCACTGGCGATGGACTTCGCTGCATTCTTCGGCCATATCGCACCGGCCTTGACCCAAGCTTCCAGCACCGCAATTTCCGGATCGCTCAGTTTTCCTCCCAGCGGCATCTTCAAGCCGGGATCGGTCTGCTTGATGGCGGTGATCAGAAGGCTCTTGGCCAAATCTCCGGGAACAACGGCGGCCCCGCGCGTGCCGCCCTTTTTCATGGCCTCCTCACTGTCCAGACGAAGGCCTCCCAATCCGGACTCGGCGTGGCAGGCGAAACAGTTGTTGGCCAGGACGGGCCGTACTTTGGTCTCAAAGAAATCGGGGTCAGAGGCGTTGGGGGTTTGTGCTTCGAGCAAACCGACGGCAGACAGCAGCAGGATCGCGGCGGGTGTGTAAAACAGTTTCATCAGGCCTAATTCCTTATAGAGCGAGAGAGGCTCATGTTACCCGGCTACAAAGCGCGGTAAGGAAAAAGCCGACGTGGGCCTGCCCAGCGCTTATTATACCTCAGACTGTACCTTCGGCTACAATTAGAGATCTCTTCAGCGATGCGCACCTTACTAGGCATTCTCACTATTGTCTCTACGGTTTCGGCCGCATCGCCCGCGAATCGATCCGAGGCCCCTAAACAAGGCATCCGGACGCCCGGGATCCAGATCCCGTTTTCCAGCCTGAAGCCGGAGGCGACACTTCAAACGCCAGATCGTCCGGAATGGATTTTCTATTCCACCGAGCTTTTTGCTCCGGCGAAAGATCATCTCGACAAAATCGACGTGAAAGCAAATAAAATTGCCGGCACTATCGCCAATTCCAACAAGCCGTGCGGAGGCATGGTTTCCGCATTTGGAAGTCTCTGGGTGCCAACATGCGGCGATGGGTCGTTAGTCCGGCTCGATCCGAAGACGTTCAAGGTCAGCGCGACGATTTCTTCCGGGACCGCAGACGTAAAAGGCTCGCTGGCAGCCAGCGCTGATAGTATCTGGCTGTTGACCGATTCGAAAACCACTGTGTCGCGCATCGATCCCGACCAAAACACCGTAGTGGGCGAACTTCGGGTGCCCGCCGGTTGCAGCGGTTTGACGTTCGGCGAAGCGGCGCTGTGGCTGGCATGTCCCAACGAAAACAAAGTACTGCGCATCAACCCCGAGACCAATCTGGTGGACAAGGTGATCGACGTCTCCGCGCAGCCGCAAGCGCTGGCAGTTGGCGCGGGCTCCATCTGGGTGCTATGCGAGAAGGAAGGAATCGTCGACCGTATCGACCCCAAGACCAACAAAGTGTCCAAGTCGATTCAGTTGGACGTTACCAATGCGAAAGGCGAGATCGCTTTCGGCGAAGGCAGCGTTTGGGTGACGATGGCTGGCTTTCCACTTACTCGGATCGATCCCCAGTCCGAAACCGTAGCACAGCAGTTTTACGGCCCGGGCGGCGGCGCAATTCTCCTCAGCCCGGGCGCCATCTGGCTTTCGAATCTGGACAGCGGGACGTTGCTGCGAATCGATCCGAAACTGGTTCTGGCAACACTCGCGGAATAAATGGCCACAGATAAACGCGGATTAACACCGATTACCCTTTAATGGGTGTGTGAATGCGAGTGACGAACCGGTTGCCCGCGCAGGTCTTCCGCGGTAACCACCTTGTGGCGCGCCTCGTCCGGCACGCTCATCTTCTGTTCCACCCAGGCGGCTAAACT
>CAVRZH010000175.1:0-13864 GCA_963725455.1 Bryobacterales bacterium | reverse complement strand
CAACACGCCCGGTGCGCAATCGCGACCCGCCATCCTGCATATTCCGGGTTCCAAGCTCGGCGTGGAGTTGATCGATTATAAGGATATCGACCGCAAGGCGGTGCATCCGCGTTTCCAGGATCCCGGCGCCGCTAACCTGATCCTGACCGTGCGTGACATGGACGCGATGATGGCGAAGCTAAAAGCGGCGCACGCCCACATCAACACCAAAGGCGGCGAACCCGCGACGCTCAAAGGAGCCAATGGCAGCACCGGCCACGTGGTATTCGTGCAGGACCCGGACGGTTTTTTCATTGAGATTTCACAACGCGATCCGGCCCCGCCGACAACGGCACCGGCCTCCAGCAATATCATCGGCGGTGCGTTCGAGATCGTCGTGGCGGACCTGGACCAGACGTTGCATATTTATCGTGACGTCCTGGGATTTCAAACGCTGCCGCCCACCGCCTGGGACGGCACCAAATTAATGATGGATACGGCCGGCACACCCGGGGCGCAGTTTCGCCGCAGTTCGGCGACTATTCCAGGCACTTCGGTGATGATGGCCTTCATGGAGTTTAAGGACATCCCGCGCAAGCCGTTGAAAACCCGCATCCAGGATCCTGGCACCGCGATTCTCCAGGTGGGCGTGCGTGATATCGATGCCACGGTGAAAGCGCTCAAATCGGCCGGGCTCACCGTCATTTCGAAGAATGGCGAGCCGGTCTTGAATGGCACGTCCCGCTTCTGCATGCTGCGCGATCCGAACAATTTGTACCTGGAGCTGTTCCAGCGCGGTCCTCGGAAGCAATAGTCCAGTCCCCAACCCGAGCCCCTCAGCGTTACCCTAGGGAGAGCACAAAATGATCGCAAGCCAACCTTCCGTCGAAACAGTATCCTTTTACGTCAGCGGCCAATGGGAGAGCGCCGGAAATCGCAAGCTCGCCCCGATCACCAACCCGGCAACGGGCGCTGAAATCGCGCAAGTGGCCTACGCCACGGAGGCCGATGTAGATCGCACCGTGCGCGCCGCCCACGCCGCTTATCTGAAGTGGCGCGACGTGCCGGTGGTGGACCGGATGCAGCCGCTTTATCGCTATAAGATGCTGCTCGAAAAGCACCACAACGAGCTGGCGTCCACGCTGACCACCGAGAACGGAAAAACGATCGACGATGCGCGCGCTGAAGTCCGCCGCGCCATCCAGATGGTGGAAGTGGCGTGCGGCATGCCCAGCCTGATGATGGGCGATTCGTTGAACGACGTTTCTAGCGGCATCGACAGCCATACCATCCGGCAGCCGCTGGGTGTTTGTGCCGGCATCACGCCGTTCAATTTTCCGGCCATGGTGCCGATGTGGATGTGGCCCTTCGCCATCGCCGCGGGCAACGCTTTCATCTTGAAGCCATCCGAAAAAGTTCCCATGACGCCCACCCTGGCCGCCAGGCTGTTGGACGAAGCCGGTCTCCCGGCGGGCGTTTTCAACTTGATTCATGGTGACAAAGTGGCCGTGGATGCGCTGCTGCATCATCCGCTGGTGCGCGCGATTTCGTTCGTCGGGTCCACGCCCGTGGCCAAGTACATTTACAAGACAGCGGCCGCCGAAGGTAAGCGCGTACAAGCACTGGGCGGAGCAAAGAATCATCTGGTTGTGATGCCGGACGCAAACCTGCCAAAGACCGTGGAAAACATCATCAGCTCCGCCTTTGGCGCCGCGGGCGAGCGCTGCCTGGCGGGGAGCGTGCTTGTTCCTGTTGGCGACGCGGCTGAGCCGCTGCTGAAGCTTCTGGTCGAAAAGGTGAACGCGATGCGCGTGGGCGACGGCATCGAGGAAGGCGTCGGCATGGGGCCGCTGGTGACGAAGGAGCACCGCGATCGCGTGGCCGGCTATATCGAAAAAGGCGTTGAGGAAGGCGCCCAGCTGGTCCTGGATGGCAGAACGTCCGTGCCTAAGAGCGACGGGTTTTTCCTGGGCCCAACCATTTTCGACGGCGTCAAACCGGAGATGACCATCGCCAAGGACGAGATTTTCGGGCCGGTGCTTTCAGTGATTCGCGTGAAGACTCTGGAAGACGCCATTGAGCTGGTGAACCACTCGCCCTTTGGGAATGCCACTTCCATTTTCACCAGTAGCGGAAAATCGGCGCGGGATTATTCGGCGCGCGTTGAAGCCGGCATGGTGGGAATCAACGTCGGCGTGGCCGCTCCCATGGCCTTTTTCCCGTTCGCGGGCTGGAAAAATTCGTTCTTCGGCGACCTTCATGCGCACGGCAAAGACGCTGTGATGTTCTATACCGAGCAAAAAGTGCTCATGACCCGCTGGTTTTGATCCCAGTGGTTCCAACCGCTTCGGATCGTCAACCAATTCATGTTGTTTACGGCGGCGCTCAGCTTTTCAAAGCCGAGACTCCCGCGCGCTTAGGCACGCTGGCGCTGGAGCTGATTCGCAACTACACGCCGGATGCGTCTTCGTTTGCCGCATGCGTGGTTTTGCCGCCGGGCGAGCTTGCCGATTCCGTTTTCGAGCGTACCGTCGCCAAGCTGGAACGCGAGCCGGTGGAAGATTTTCGGATCGATTTCGAAGACGGATATGGTTACCGGTCCGAGGCGGAGGAGGACGGGCACGCCGTTTCCACCGCGCAGTTTTTGGCGCGTGCCGCGGGCAAGCCGGGCTTTCCACCTTTTATCGGAATCCGGATCAAGCCATTTACCGACGCCCTCCGCGCTCGATCGGCGCGGACCCTGGACTTGTTCCTCACCGCGCTTTTCGAACGAACCAGCCACCTTCCCGATAATTTCGTCGTCACTCTCCCGAAGATCAGCGTAGCCACGCAGGTGAGTGCGCTGGTGGAACTGCTGGAGAAGCTGGAGGCGCGGCATGGCTTGCAAGCCGGCGCACTCAAAATCGAATTGATGATTGAAACCCCGCAAGCCATCATCGATTCCTCTGGATGGTGTGGCATTCCCCGTCTGATCGATGCCTCCGAAGGGCGCTGCCGCGGGCTGCACTTCGGGCCCTATGATTACTCGGCAAGCTGCAACATCGCCGCGGCCGAGCAGCGCCTGGATCATCCGGCCTGCGATTTCGCGCGCCACGTAATGCAGGTGAGCGCCGCGGACCGGGGTGTATTTCTTTCCGATGGTCCCAGCACCATCCTGCCCATCCCTCGCCATCGCGCTCCGGCCAGCGAACCGGAGAAGGCCGATAATCGAGCGATTGTGCAGCGGGCCATGCGCCATCACTTCGACCTGGTGCAGCGCTCGCTCGCCCACGGATATTATCAGGGCTGGGATCTGCATCCTGGCCAGCTTCCCACGCGCTACGCCGCAGTTTATGCTTTCTTCCTCAAGAGCCTGGATTCGGCTGCGGCCCGTCTGCGGAATTTTGTGGACAAGGCGGCGCAAGCCACTCTGGTGGGCGATGTTTTCGACGACGCGGCCACAGGCCAGGGGCTGCTCAATTTCCTGCTGCGCGGCGTGAATTGCGGCGCGTTCACGGAGCAGGAGGCGGCCAGATCCGGCCTGACCATCGAAGAGCTACGCGGGCGGTCCTTCCAGAAAATCATGGACAACCGCCGCGGGACATAATATAGAGAGTGCGGTTTTTCTGAATCGCGCCAGGAGGCGAAATGAGCAAAATCTCACGCCGCGAGTTCGTGGAGACAACGGGCGCGGGTCTGGTGGTGGCTACCAGTGTGCCAATCATCGCGCAAGAAGTGTCCGGTCAGGAAGCCACTGCCGCATCACCCGCGGCGCCGCGCACTTCAATCCGGCTGCTGGTCAACGGAACCGAGCATCGAGTGGAAGTAGAAGACCGTTGGACGCTGGTGGAGGTGTTGCGCGATCATTTGATGCTGACCGGCACCAAAATCGGCTGCGATCGCGGTGAATGCGGCGCATGCACAGTGCTGCTGGAGGGCAAGCCCGTATACTCCTGCAGCCAGCTTGCGGTTTGGGCCGACGGCCGCACGATACAAACCGTGGAAGGCCTGGCGCATAACGATCATCTGCATCCGCTGCAGGAAGCCTTCATCGAACACGACGGCCCCCAGTGTGGATATTGCACTTCCGGTCAGTTGATGAGCGCCAAAGCACTGCTTGATCACAACCCGCACCCCACCGCGGACGAAGTTCGCCATGCCATGACCGGCAATATTTGCCGCTGCTCGAACTACAATCGCTACGTGGAATCGGTACTGGCCGCGGCGGCTTCTGGCTCAATTGGGAGGACCGCATGAACGCGCTCAAGACCGTCGGCCATCCCGCGTCCCGCGTGGACGCGCTGCAGCGAGTAACGGGCCAGGCAACTTATACCGGCGACCTGCATCTTCCCGGCATGCTGTACGCGCGCGTTCTCCGCAGCCCGCACCCGCACGCGCGCATTCGCAGCATTGATGCGTCGAAAGCCCTGGCTCTACCGGGCGTTAAGGCCGTGCTCACTCACGAGAATTGCGACGTGATCTGGGGCAGCGGCGACACGCGGAACAAGCGCTATTTGTTCAACAATCCGGTGCGCTTCGCGGGCGACGCGGTAGCCGCCGTCGCCGCCATTGACCGGCATTTGGCTGAAGACGCCATCCGATTGATCGACGTGGATTATGAAGTGCTCCCGTTCGTTCTCGATCCGGAAGAGGCGCTGAAGCCGGGAGCCGTTGAGATCCAGCCGGGCGGCAATCTTTCGCCGGACAATAAGGGCGAGCACCAGCCCGACAGTTATCGGCACGGCGACGTCGAGAAAGGCCTGAGCGACGCCGACCAGGTTTTCGAAGATCACTACACCTCGGTTCATCTCAACAATGCACAGCTGGAAATACGTGTCAGCATCGCGCAATGGGAAGGCGAAAAGCTCACGGTGTACGCGTCCACGCAGGGCATTTCCATGTGCCGCATTGAGCTGGCGCGCGATTTGAAAATACCGCTCGAAAACGTGCGCGTGGTTTGCAAATATATGGGCGGCGGCTTTGGCAACAAGAATCAAGTGCATGATTTCGACCTGATGGCCGCGATGCTGGCGAAGAAGGCCGGCGTACCGGTGAAGCTGGAATTCACGCGCAAGGAAGACTACGTATCGGTGCATGGCCGCTGGCCGACTAAGCAATATTACAAGGTGGGTGTGAAGCGCGACGGCACACTGACCGCCATCCAGTTCCGCGGCTACAGCGGAATGGGGCCGTATCGCAAGAGCTCGGGCGACATCGCGGGCATCGAGGTATACAAATGCCCCAACGTCGAGAAGCTGGTCTATCCCGTTTACACGAACATGGCTGTCTCCGCGAATTTCCGCGGGCCGGCTTATCCTCAGGGCGTCTTCGGCGTTGAATCGCTGATGGATCACATCGCGTTTGAGCTGAAGATGGACCCCATCGAGTTCCGCGTGAAAAATATGACGCGGATGTATCACGATCACCTGCCTTACACCAGCTTCGGCCTGGAAGACTGCGTTGTGCGCGGCGCAGAGGCCTTCGAATGGAAGAAGCGCTGGCACGCGCCAGGTGAGGGCGACGGGCCCATCAAGCGCGGAGCCGGCATGGCGATGGGCGCGTTCGGTGCGGCCGTGGGCCGCAGCAGCGCGGTGATTCATCTGAATTCGAAGGGTGAGTATGAACTGCACGTGGGTGTCACCGATGTTGGCACGGCGGCGAAAACTACCATGGCGCTGATCGCTGCCGAAGAGTTGGGCGTGCCTCTGGCCAAGGTTGCGGTGGTCAGCGGCGACACCGAGGTCTGCCCCTATTCGGTGGGCGAGTCCGGCAGCCGCACGACGACGCATACCGGCTACGCTGTGGTCCAAGCGGCGAAGGATTTGAAGCAGCAGATCGCCGACAAAGGTATGCCCGAAGGCGACGAGATCCGCACCGGCAACGCGACTCCCGATCCGGCCGCGCTCAAAGATGCGGCTCGTTATTCCTTCGCGGCGCATTTCGCTGAAGTGGAAGTGGACACCGAACTCGGACACGTCCGGGTGGTGAAGTATCTGGCCGCGCACGACAGCGGACGCATCATCAATCCGTTGACTTGTTCCAGCCAGGTGAAGGGCGGCTCTACGCAAGGCATCGGCATGGCGCTGCACGAAGAGCTGCTGTACGATCCAACGCACGGCGTCCCGCTGAACGCCGGCTACTACGGAGCCCGCGTGATGACGCATCTGGACACACCCGAAGTTGATGTGCTGTTCGTCGAGACGGAGGATCAGTACGGGCCGTTCGGAGCCAAATCGATCGGCGAATCGAGCATTATTCCATCCGTGGCGGCGGTCGCGAACGCCATCTTCAATGCGACGGGCAAGCGGATCAAAGACCTTCCCATCACTCGCGAGAAGCTTCTGGAGGTGCTGGCATGAGAGCGTTTACGAACGCGAATCCGAAGGACATGCGGGAAGCGGTTTCCCTCCTCAGCCAGGCGCACAGCCAAGGACGCAGTGCATCCATCGTGGGCGGTGGAAGCGATCTGCTGGGGATGGTGAAGGAACATCTGGTTGCGCCGGACGTGCTGGTGAATCTCAAAGCCATCCGGGGGATGGATCACATCGAATCGCAGCATGGAGGTGTCAAGATCGGCGGTCTGATCACTCTGGACACACTCAGCCGCGATCAGCGCATTCGCAAAGAGTACGCCGTGCTGGCCGAAGCAGCCGGGAACGTGGGCACGCCGCAAATTCGCAACGCCGGGACGCTTGCGGGCAATGTTTGCCAGCGCCCCTGGTGCTGGTATTTCCGCAACGGCTTTCCCTGTTTGAAGAACGGCGGAAAGATTTGTTTCTCCGCGTCGGGCGAGAATCAACTTCACGCTATCTTCGGCGGTGGTCCAAGCTACATCGTCCATCCGTCGGACACCGCTCCCGCGCTGGTCGCGCTCGATGCCGAGTTTCATATTGCGGGACCGTCGGGCGAGCGAGTGGTGCCTGCATCCGAATTCTTCCAATTGCCGCGCGTCGATGCAGCGCGCGAAAACGTTCTGGCCAAGGACGAGATACTATCGGCGATCCAATTGCCCGCGGCACGTCCCGGTATGCGCAGCACGTACCACAAGGTGCTGGATCGCGAAGCCTGGACGCACGCTGTGGTCAGCGCCGCCATTGTCCTCGAGATGGATCAACAAATCTGCCGGAACGCTCGGGTCGTCCTGGGCGGCGTCGCTCCCATTCCTTGGCGGCTTCCAAAAGTGGAGGCGATGCTGGTGGGCCAGCGCATCACGCCGGAGCTCGCGGCGAAGGCCGGCGAAGCATCGGTGGAAAGCGCGCATCCGCTGGCGAAGAATAAATACAAGGTTCCACTCACCAGGGCGGTGGTGAAGCGCACCTTGCTATCGCTGAATGTTTAGGGCCTGCAGCAGGAAAGCATAATCGAAGGCCGTTTCCTTGATGCCCTCGTAACGGCCCGATGGACCGAAGTGTCCGCTACCCATGTTGGTCTTGAGCAGTAACACATTCGAATCTTTTTTCAACGCGCGCAGTTTCGCCACCCATTTTGCAGGCTCCCAATAAGATACACGCGGATCGTTCAGGCCGGCGGTCACCAGCATCGTAGGGTACTCGCGCGGGGCCGCGTTATCGTAGGGCGAGTAGGAGCGGATGTACTCGTAATATTGTTGGTCTTCCGGATTGCCCCATTCCTCGTACTCGGCCATCGTGAGCGGCAGCGTAGGATCCAGCATGGTGCTCAACGTATCGACGAACGGCACTTTCGCGATGGCGGCGTGATACAGTTCCGGCCGCATGTTCAGCACCGCGCCCATCAAAAGGCCGCCCGCGCTGCCGCCCATGATCGCGAGACGATCGCTTGAGGTATAGCGTTGCGCGATCAGATGCTCCGCGCACGCGATGAAGTCGGTGAATGTGTTCCTCTTCTCCAGAAGCCTGCCGTGATCGTGCCATTCTTCGCCGAGTTCGGCGCCGCCGCGGATATGCGCGATGGCGAAGACGACACCGCGATTAAGCAGGCTCAGGCGATCTGATGAAAATCGCGGATCGATGCTGTGGCCGTACGCGCCGTAACCATAAAGCAGCAGAGGACTCGCGGCATTCCGCTCGAAGCCCTTGCGATAAACCAGCGAAATGGGCACTTCCATGCCGTCGGGCGCTTTAGCGAAGATCCTCTCAGATTGATATCGCGACGCATCGTAACCGCCGCGCACTTCGTATTGCTTCTTCAACTCGCGCTCGCGCGTCCGTACGTTGTAGTCGAACACCGATAACGGCGTCACAAGAGAGGTATAGGCGAACCGCAATAGATTGGTCTTATATTCGGCGTTGCCCGTCGCGGCCACGGTATAGACGGGCTCGGGGAACTCGATGTAATGAGACAAAGCTCCCATGCCATCGCGAATGCAAATCTTCTCCAGTCCTTGCTCGCGCTCGTACACCGCGAGATGATCTTCAAATGAATCGACGCCTTCGATGGTCACGTCGGCACGCGCCGGGATTACCTCGTGCCAGTTTTCCGTGGAAGGATTACCCACATCCGTTCGCATTAGCCGAAAATTCTTGGCACTATCGTTTGTGCGGATGTAAAAGTACTCGCCGTGATGGGTCGCGTCATACTCGACGCCCTGCCGCCGGGGCAGCATCACCCGAAACTCGCCGCGCGGATTGGCAGCTTCCAGATAGCGCAACTCCGACGTGAGCGGGCTGGATAACTCTATGAACAGGAATCGCCGGCTGCGCGTCTTCCCCAGCGCCAGTTCGAAACGGCCGTCGTCTTCCTGATAAACCAGAGCGTCCGGCGCAGTGCCCAATTCATGCCGGTACGCCCGATACGGCCGCTTCGCCTGGTCCAGAACCGTGTAAAAGAACGTTCGATTATCGTTCGCCCATTCCAGCGTGTAGTAGGTGTTCGCGATCCGGTCCGGCAGCAATTCTCCGGTCGCGAGATTCTTCACGTAGATGGTGTAGGCCTCGTCCCCTTCCAGATCCGTCGAATACGCCAGCAGCTGATGGTTGAGACTAACGGCAAAATTCCCCAAACGAAAATACTTCTGCCCCTCGGCCAAGACATTCGCATCCAGGAGGACTTCTTCCGAGGCGTCCAGACTACCGTGCTTGCGGCATTGAATCGAATACGCCTGGCCTTCTTCGGTGCGCGTGTAATAGAAATAATCGTCGCGCTTCACCGGCGCCGAAACATCGGTCTCCTGTATGCGTCCGAGGATTTCATCATAAAGACCTTCCTGGAGCGACTTGGTAGGAGCCATCACTTCTTCGGTGTACCGATTTTCAGCTTCCAAATACGGAATAACGTCCGGATTGGAACGGTCCCGCAGCCAAAAGTAATTGTCGATACGCCGATCGCCGTGAAGCGTGCTTTCCTTCGGGTTGATTTTCGCGGACGGAGGCTTGATTATTGACTCTCCTCTTTTCCCAAATACAGCTCGCTCACCAGATCGCGATTATTCTCCAATACCCGATTGCGGCGAACCTTCATGGTGGGCGTCAGTTCGCCGGTTTCGATGGAGAAGTCGCGCTCTAATATTCGAAACTTGCGAATCTGCTCGAAAGGCGCGAGCTTTCGATTCACGCGCGCAACCGCCTTCTTCACTTCCGTCTCGGCGGAGGTCCCCACTTCGGCGGCGTTGATAGTAACGAGCGCCGTGACATACGGCAAGCGATCGCCGATCAGCACCACTTGATTGATCACCGGCTCAGTCTTGAACAGCAGCTCAATCCGCACCGGATAAATCTTCTTCCCGTTGGATGAGACGATCAATTCCTTCTTGCGGCCGGTGATGTACACATATCCATCGGAATCGATCTCGGCAATATCGCCGGTATAGAGCCAGCCGTCGCGCAGCACCGCGGAAGTTGCCTCGGGATCGTCGAGGTATCCCATGAACAGAGCGGGGCTTTTGACCAGCAGTTCGCCGTCCTCCGCCAGCCGCAGCTCCACGCCCGGCAGCTTCCTGCCAATGCTCCCGGACTTGGGCCGATCGATCGGATTAAAGCAAACCACGCCGCCTTCAGTAAGCCCATAGCCTTCGATCAGAGGCATCCCGATAGCTGCGTAGAACCGGGCAAGATCCTTGCCAAGCGGCGCGGCGCCCGAGGCCGCTATGCGAATACGGCCGCCCAAACGCTCGCGAATCTTCGAGAAAACTAGCCAGTCCGCGATTTTGAGCACGGCCAGCATCGCCTTCGGAACAGGCTTGCCCTCTTCGCGCAGGCGGCTGACTTCGGCGCCCAGCCCGACGGCGCCGTGAAACATTTTTCTGGCGGCCGCGCTCTTCTTCTTTACCTCCGTGTGGACACTGGTGAAGATGCGCTCCCATACACGCGGCGGCGCGAGCAGGAAACTTGGACGGATGGTCTTCATCTCGTGCGGCAGCTTTGCGAGACTCTCCGAAAACCAGACGGGAACGCCCATGCGGATGGGAAGTAATTCGATTACCACGCGCTGCGCAATGTGCGCCGATGGAAGAAACGCGATAGTGCAGTCCTCGGGCGTGAGCGGCAGCACATGTGGGCCCATGTCGATATTAGAAGTTAGCGCCGCATGGCTTACTAAACCCATCTTCGGTTCACCCGTGGCGCCGGACGTAAGATAGAGTATCGCGGGATCGTTCGGGCGGACCTCCGCGTTGATCTTCTCAAATGCGTGCGGGTCTTCCTTCATTGCCGTACGGCCTTTTGCTCGGAGCTGTTCCAGCGTAAGAGTCCCGTCGGCCTGGCCCGTCAGCAAAATCCAATGCAACCGGGCAACCGCGTCTCCGCCCTCCGCCATGAGCGCCTGCATGCATTTCGGATCCTCGACGATCACCGCTTTCGCATGACTGGCTTTGACGTTCCTGGCTTGTTCCGGAAACGGATAGGTGGTGTAGAGCGCCGCGGCGATGGAGCCGTTGGCGAGAACACCCAGATCGGCTAGATAGAATTCGGCGCGCGTCTCAGAATGCAGAGCCACCGTGTCGCCCCGTTCGATGCCCAACATCCGCAGTCCGCAAGCGATTTCCTGGGCGGCGCGCTGGTACTCCAGCCAGCTGTAGCTCTGATACTTGCCCTTGCCAATGGGTTGATGCAGAGCCGGCGCGTTGCCGAAATTCCTGGCGGCTTCTTCGAGGACCGCGTACATGGTGCGAGCGCCCATTCGCCTATTGTAGACGTGCTAGGGTGTGGAGTGTGTCAGAGGGCTAGAGTTGTGAACAATTGGTCTCAAGAGTTGGAAGTTGCAACGGAAGCGGTGAAGAAAGCGGCCGAGCTGGCGCTGCGTTATCAGCCCGAAATCGTCGCGGAAACGAAGCCTGACAAGTCGCCCGTAACGCAGGCGGATCGCGACTGTGAGCAGATGATCGCGGGCATGCTGGCCGACGCATTTCCCGGCGATGGCATTCTTGGCGAAGAAGGAGCGCGGGCCGAGAGCCGCAGCGGGCGGCGGTGGATTATCGATCCGATTGACGGAACTCGCGATTATGTGCGCGGCAATCCGCTGTGGGCCAATCTCATCGCGCTGGAGGCGGATGGCGATGTGGTAGTGGGAGTTGTGAATCTGCCGGTGCTCGGCAAGCTTTATGCCGCAAGCCAAGGTGGAGGGGCGTTTCGCGACGGTACGCGTATCCACGCATCCACAAAAATATCCGTTGATGATTCCGTTCTTTGTGTGAATGGATACGACAAAGTCGCAAAGACTCCCTACCGGGATCGTCTGCTCGGTTGGATGCAGCAATTTTGGGCAGTGCGCGGCATGGGCGGAGCCGCCGACGCGATGATGGTTGCCTCCGGCCAGGCCGAAATTTGGCTTGAGCCGAGCGCGTCACCTTGGGATTTTGCGCCGCTCAAGGTGATCCTGGAGGAGGCCGGTGCGCGTTATCTGAACATCGACGGCGGGTCCACTATTTATGCTGGCAACGCCATCGGCTGCGCTCCAGGTTTAGAACCGGAAGTCCGACGGTTTCTTCAGGGCGAAACGTGGGCTAATCGTCTTCACGTGAGAGACTTTTAACGGATTCTTGCGAGAGGTCCCTCCCCAACCCGCGTTTATAGGCTCAGGAGAGCAACTATGAAACGCATGTTTCGAATACTTGCCGTCACTTGGGGGATGATCGGCGTCGCTGCTTTGGTGCACGCCCAGGAAATTCAGCAGCGCAAGGAAAATCAGCAGGATCGCATTGCCAACGGCGTGGCCAACGGTTCGCTGACGCCGCACGAAACTGCCAATCTGGAACACAAAGAGGTGGGGCTAAATCGAGAGATCCGTCATGATCGACGGCAGAACGGCGGCAATTTGACGAACAAAGAAAAGGCGCAAGTGAATCGCCAGCAAAACGGGTTAAGCCGCAATATCTATCGCGACAAACACAACGCGGCGCATCGCTTCCAATAAGCTCCTGAGACGCGATAGCCGAAACGAGTAAGAGGAGGAGGAGCAGAGCGTGGCGCGCACTCACCCCAGAAAGAGGCTGAGGCGCGCCATGGCTTCTTCGAGAATGGGACGATCGGCCGCGTAACAGATTCGAACCGACCCTTCGCCACCCGTGCCGAATGCGACACCCGGCGCTAATCCAACATGGGTTTCGAGCAGCAGGCGTTTGCAAAAATCGAATGAGTCAGAGGCGCTCGCGATCCTGGGGAACAAATAAAAGGCGCCGTCCGGTTTGGGAACTGTGACACCCGGCATCTTCGCGAGCGCGGCCAGACAAAAGTCCCGATTCTCGCGCAGGCGCAGCAGCATTTCCGCCAGCGTATTCTCGCCCCATAACAGAGCGGTTTCTCCCGCGCGTTGCGTGAAGCTGGGCGCGTGCGAGACTACGAACTCGTTCAGTTGCGTGGCTCGCGCGGCCAGATCGCGCCGGGCCACCAGCCATCCAAGACGCCAGCCGGTCATACAATAGGCCTTGGAAAACGACTGCACCACCATCACGGCATCGTCGCGAGTGGCAAGCTTCAAGATGGTGGGCGCGGGAGTGGTGGGCGTGGCTCCAGTGTAATTCAAACGCTCATATACTTCGTCAGCCATCAGCCACAAACCGTGCCGACGCGCAAACTCCAATAATTCACGCTGTTCGTCAATCGTAGCCACCCAGCCTAACGGATTGGAGGGCGAGGTATAGAGCAGCATCTTTGTTCGCGGCGTGATTGCGGCTTCGAGTGCCGAAAAATCGATTCGATACCGGTCACCGACAAGGGGCTGCGCTATCTCGACGGGAACCGCGTTGGCCATCGCGATATTAGCCGGCCCGTTCGGCCATGCGGGGGTGAGCACGAGCGCTTCATCGCCAGGATCGAGCACGCAACGAATCGCGAGATGCAATGCTTGCACCCCGGACGCCGTGACGACAATCTCGCTGGATGCATCGATTTCCACTGCATGCAGTTCCTGATAATAGCGTGCGAGAGCCTTGCGCAACGAAGGGAAGCCGGCATTCTCCGTGTAAAACGTATAACCGTCCGCCATGGCTTTTTGCGCGGCGCGCTTGATGAACTCGGGCGTCGGCAGGTTCGATTCGCCGAAGTAGAGCTTCAATACACCGTCCATGGACATGGCGATTTCGGCCAGTTCGCGAATGCGCGAATGCGGGACGGCCAGCGCGGAGGCGCCGACCGCAGGGCCGATTTTGGTTTGTGGGCTAGACACCGTCGAAGATCGCCGAGGTGGGTGTGCTGAAGCCGGGAAGGACAGGGTCAACGAGCGGCTGGCCATTCGCGAAAAGCTTGGCGCCTCCGTCGATATCGAAGACTCGTACGGTACATTTATTTGGATAGACCACCCAGACAGATTTGCTTCCGTGCGAGAGATAAAGCTCGATCTTATCCTCGAGTCGCGCGGCCGTCTCAGAGGAAACGATCTCGATGGCAAGTTCCGGCGCGCCTTGAATCCATCCCTTGCTCCCTGGAGCGATACGCCCCGGGAAGAGGACGCTGAGGTCCGGTATCAGAGCGTCATGCTCGTCCACTTCATACAT
>CAVRZH010000174.1:0-19833 GCA_963725455.1 Bryobacterales bacterium | reverse complement strand
TCCTTGGAAATGTTTTGATCCTGATTGATGCGCGCCTCTATTTGCATGGGTCCGAGAATGATCTCCTGCTTGGAAAGAAGCAAAACTATTTTCTCCCCTAAATGTTCTCCATCGCAGCGCGCCATCATGAGGCCGATCAGATTGTCGCGATTGCGGGGCGTGAAGGGCGTCATGAGAAGAAATTCGGGCTTGGTTTCTCCAGGCAGAGTGGCGACCACGTAGGTAGGGGCAACCGGTCCCGGCGTTCCGCCCTGTTCGTTGGTGAATTTCGCCGTGTCCCAGGCGTCGGACTTGTTGTAGAACGTGTCGGGATCGCGCATGTGGAACAACCGATAGATGTCGGCCTGGACGCCGAAAATCAGTTCCGGATAACGAACGTGGCGGCGGAGATCGGCGGGCATATCGGAGGCCGGTACGAATAGATCGGGAAAAAGATTCCGATAGGCCTGGAGCAGGGGATCGTTGGGATCGAAGACGTAGAAATGCACCGTGCCGTCGTAGGCATCCACGGTGGCTTTTACCGAATTGCGGATGTAGTTGAACTCGCCGATGCCATCCAGGCCGACCTTGGCTGAATAGGGATGGACATCGGACGTCATGTAACCATCGACGATCCAAACCAGGCGGCCGTCGTCGGTGAGAACCAGGTAGGGATCGGGGTCCCAGTTCAGGAAATCGGCCATTGCGTTCAGACGCGCGGTGACGTTGCGGCGAATCATCATGCGGCTATCCGCGGTGAGGTAGCCGGTGAGCAGGATGTTGATATCCTCGCGCGAGACCGCGGCGGCGGCCCGCATCAGGATGGACGAAATCGGGAAGCCGCCCTTGCCCTGATAGTGTGTCTCGACATTGCGATCACCGGATGGATAATCGAACTCGGCCTGCGCGGTGTCGACAAATACGGGGTCCTGCACATTTTCGCCGTAATAGAGCTCAGGGCGCGTGAGCTTTAGTCCGGGTTCGCTGATGACGGGCGGGGCGTCCTTGATGATCAAGACGGGCAGCCCTTCCGGCGATACCTGATTGGCCTCCGCCATCACGATGCCGTAGCCGTGGGTGTAGATGAAATGCGGATTGATCCAGCGCGTGCCGGCTTCCCCGAGTTGTGTGAGATCCAGTTCGCGCGGCGACAGCATCATCTGGCGCAGCTGGCCATTGATGGTGTATCTATCCACATCCGTGTCCGTATAGATGTAGGGCCGGTAGGGCTGGAGCTGCGTGATGGCGTCGTGGAAGGCGTGCCAATCCCAAAGGCGGACGTTATCGAGCAAAGGCTGATGTTCTTTGAAATCGACGGGCTCATTGGGTTTCGCGGTGAATTCGACCTCATCGGTGCGCTGGTCTATGCCGAAGGCGGAGCGAGTGGCTTCGATGTGCTTCTTAATGTAAGGCCGCTCGATGGAAATTTCGTTGGGTTTTACGTACACGGCGCCGATGATGGGGGGGATGACGGTGCGCAACACAATGGCGCCAACCACTGCGATCAGCGTGGTACGCCAGCGGCCTGCAATGAGAAGCAGGCCCCCCACAACGCACGCGACGATTTCGAGCCACTGCAAGGGGAGAACGATATTCTGATCCACATAGTCGATACCGACCATGAAGCTGCCGTGTTCTTCCAGCAGCAAGCCGTAGCGGGCCAGGAAAAAGTGAGCCGCCATGGAGAACAAAAACACAGCGCCCAATCCGCGCAGAAAGTTGCTGTTGAGCGCCGCGGCCAGGTCCAGGTGCGCGATGTTGATTTCCTGGACGTTCTTCCAGTCACCCACCCGGCCGGTAAGCTCCCAACCGCGTTCGGCAACCCAATAAATCAAAGCGCCCAGGACGACGATGCCGAGCAACAATCCCAGAAGGTCGGAATAGAAGGGAATCTTGAATAAGTAGAACGACAGCGGATTGCCGAAGGCCGGATCGCGCCAAGCGGTTGCGGCGCCGCCCAGGTCGCGCCCGCCGAAGTAGCGCACTACGGTCCAGGTGTCGAGCGTGGAGAGCGACACGATTACGGCGAGTAGGAAGATGCCGAGCGCGGTCAGTTTGGTGTAGAGAGGATGCTCGCGGAGGCGGACGTGAGCTTTTTTCAGCGCGAGCGAGTGGGCAAGCCAGAAAATGACGAAAGCGATGATGGTTGCGCCCGTGGCGGGAATCACGCTGTACGCGAGAATGCTGTACCAGGTGTGCAACTGGCCCATTTCTTTCCACCACTGATAATCGATGGTCCAGGTGCAGAGCCACCGCAGCGCCACGAACAAAATGACGACGACGATGGCGTACCAAAGGCATCCGCCGCGGGCTTGGCGGCCAGGAATCTGACGGTGACGAAATGAAGGGTCCAACGCTTTATAACTGTACCTTATCGCGAGGCCAGTGGCACTCATCGCAAGGCTGGCGGCACTAATCGCAAGGCTGCCGGCACTAATCGCAAAGTTGTGGGTAGCGGGTCGATAATAGCCGATCGGCTGATCTTCTTATACGGCGCTGCTCGCAGTTTTCCCAAAAGCGTCAGGCGCACGGGCGGGCGGCGGCATGTGGAACAGCACATGTTCGATGTGGCGCGACTCATTGAGGAGTATGAGGCGCTGCGCGAATGCTTCGACTTGTCCTTTCGTGAGACCCGCGCAAAACGGAGTGCGGCGCGGAACACTTCCTTGCTGGCCTGAGGGTGCGCGCCGCACCCTTTGCGCTTTTGAAAAAACGAACCCATTTTCTGAAAAGAGCTCAGCGGGATTGTAGGGAATGCCTTTGTGTTTATGGAGTTCCAAGAGAGCCGCCGCGCGCCTTAGCTGGCGCTCCTGCTCGTCGCGGCGCTCCGATTGTATTTCGCGGAGCTGATTCATGGCTTTTTGGAACTGGTGGGAGAGGCGCTGGGAGTGCAGGCCGAGGGTGGCGAGGGCGCGGTGGGCGTCGCTGGTTGATATTCGTCGAAGAACTGGCGGCAGTGGAGCTCTGGGGTTGGGGATTGGGGATTAGGGAGTAGCGGTTGGCGATTCGGGATTGGCGTCGGGACTGGATTTGTCATGGAGGACCTCAGGTGAGTTCTAGCATGGGCAGGTGAAATTTCAGCGCGTAGGGGCGGAATTCTATTGACAGCGATGGGAAGATCGATCGGGAAGTAGCGTGAACGCTGAGGCGCGGTTGCGTGTGAGGGGCAATTTGCCTCATGGGCTTTTCCGTCAGAGCGGTGTTGTTATCGTCTGGCTCGGCCATGTTCGAGCTTGCCTGCGGTGCATCCTGTAGATAGAGTGGAGTTGTGACTGCAGTAGAGGCGTACGATTTGACAACTCAGGGAGGGGCGACCGACTTCGCAAGGCTGATCGCTGCCTGCGAATCGTTCGGACCCTATTGTTTGATCGGCGGCTTGGCGGTCAATTGTTATGTGGAGCCAGTGTACACGCTGGATGCTGACCTCGTAGTGATCGCGGCCAGTCTTCCCGAACTGACGGCACACCTGGAAGCACAAGGCTTCAAAACCGAGGTGCACAAGCACTCGGTGAATGCACTGGCGCCCGGTAGCCAACTCCGGATTCAGTTCACCACCGACGAACGGTACCAGGCCTTCCCGGCCCGATCGGTGGATGCGACCGTCCTAGGAATTCGCGTGAAGGTGGCTTGTCGAGAGGATGTCACGCAGGGCAAGCTCTGGGCGTACGGCGAGCGGCTGAGCAAACGCAAAAAGGACGAACTAGACCTGATCCGGCTCGCCGAAGCCTATCCGGAGCTGAAATCTCAATATCCCAGTGAGCTCCGCGAACAGTTGGAGCGAGGATAAGCGGATCGCGTTGGCTGATTGTGGCCTTTATTGGCGGGCTCTGGCGGCGCGGCTCTCGCAGCGCGACTGAGGCGTCCGGATTCCTTAAAATAAGCTGCTCATATTGATTCGCCCGTGAAGATTGGTTGGGGAGTAGCGTGGACGCTGAGGTGCGGTTGCGGGGAAGGGGCGATTCCGCCTGACTGGGGTTTCTCAAGCTGGATGCTGAGATGGAGGGCGGGAAGGCTGGGAAGCGCCACTCTGCGGGATGGCGGTCAGCGACATGGCGACAATACGTCCGCGTGCCCTCCGCGCGAGTCGTCGCAACCCTATGCCGCTTCGCCGTCATCGCACACAGCATCGACGCTATTCCGATAGGTCATAAAATAGAGAGTTGACAGGTTTGCTGCCGGATCATACATGGCGGAAAATACGGCGACGAACGAACTTTACTCAGCTGTGCTGTTGCCCGGCGACTTGGGGAGGCGATTTACTCGGCCACTCGACGCCAAGGGCAATTCTGACTCCAGCCGGATGTCTTGCCATAGTCACGACGGTTCCGCTTTGCCGTTTATGGTGGAGGAATTAGTCGGACAAGGCGCGATCCACTTGGCGATAGACTCCGATTCCGCCTACTTCAAGATGGTGGACTTCTTACCGGAGCAGTTCAGAAAGCGTATCTGGAAGATCGACGAAAATCATGCAGTTACACGTCAACTCAACGCAGTGCTAGACCCATTCTTCGTTGATCTCGGGGGTGAAATGACTGGTCCGTCAGGCTTTTCTTGGCGGAGCAATGCGCCTGAGGAAGCGATTTTGGCAATCTCAAATTTCGCCCGGGATCTTCGCAGTTTGCTTCTTGGTCTCAAATACCAGCTCCAGGTGCCTATAGATCTAGCAAGAGCCTCGTCCCGACTAAGTATCTTCGGTTCCCTCGCGACTTCAGCCAACTCGCGAGTTCACTTAGCGATGCTTCGCCAGATATTTGGCGCATATGAGCAGCGGGAAGTGCGACAATTCGAGCTCCGTCCCGCGTCAGCCTCACAACGCGCCGAAGTCTTTCAGCGCTTTGTAGAAGATGCCGAATATAAACATCGGTCGGCGCAATCCAGGTTGTTTGGTTTTCCAGCGCTCGCTGGAAGGGCACTCACCAAGTTCGATAATCTAACCGACACAGTGTCAAGGAGTTCTCCACTCAGGCATCTATTCGTACTGGCAGGAAAGACCATTGAGATCGCCACAAGAATTCCTAGCCCGGATAGCAAAATGTTCGAATCACTCATCATTGAGCCATACCTACCGCCCATAGTCTCGCTCCGAGATTCCGTCGTCCGTGCACGTCGGGCGTGGCGAAGTGCTAGGCCACCATTCCTCAACTGCTACGGTGACGACAGCTACGTCGCCGATGACGATCAGGGAGAGTACCCCGACGAAGAGGACAACCTAGACATGGTCCTTGTCTAGCGACCGTTCCGGCGGTTGCCCGACATGGTGACGCGCTCATGCGAGCTCGTTTGCTAGGACGGATTTGGTTCTGCCCTCCGTTCCTCGGAGCCTCCGCATCGTTCAGTCTTGAGATCACGATTCGGTTCTGGACCGAGCTTAGAGTCTCGCTCAGACATTTGGCTTCGACAAAAGATTCATCAGGTATTTGAGAGCAATTTGGTAGCTAGCTCTATAGCGCCCAAATGGGTGGGACATCGTGGTCCCCTGGCGTATCCAGGATCTGATATCCCATCCCGCCTCTATCAAATCGGAGGCCGCAAAGACGAATTCCAACGTGTCAGTAAAAAATATTACCGCATTAAAGTTCCTATCGTAATCGAGGGGAGCCTCGGTACCGTGGACGTAGTAGTTCCGGCAGTTCACCGACTCGTCTATAACTGTCAATAGCTCGGGAAACCATTCACCAGCGGACTCTACGAGCCGAGCTGCCCGATGGCGGACCTTCTGTTTGAGGTTGCTCCTTCCGATTCGACCGAGGGCGCCAAGAATACTGTCGCGTTCGGGTGTCCGCGGGAGATCCCGGAAGAGTCTTCGCGATTCCTCTTGGGCGTGTGCTAGGCCATCCGTGATCGGAACTACATCTGGCACCGCGGAGTTTGGCAGAATATCGAACATGTTAGCGGCCCCAACGAGCCGATCGATCGTGTACATCCGCAGCTGTGCAAAGGAGCTGAAAAAGCGCCATCTGGCGTCGTGCCAATCCGCCTCCCGTGCCGCCCAGGACTTCAGTACACGCGCAAAGTCCTCTGGCAGTGCGACGGCGTTCAGAAGAATATCGAACGACTGCGGCGCCGGTAATTTGCTGGACGATTTTCGCTTTGGACGCATACACCAGTGAACTTCGAGAGGAGACTTGCTTCGATCTGGGCCGACATGCAGCCAAAGGCCCACTACGTTTTGAGGACGGCCGACAACCAGTCCCAAATATTCGATTAATCGAGACGCCTTGGCAATCGCCTCGTGAAAATCGACGGGGTCGACGAATGAAATTGCGACGGTTACTCTGTCCTTTAGCGTTCCCCCGTCGTTTTGGAACGGATTAAAGACGGGGCAGTGCGATGCAGATACCCTTCCGAAGGAAGTTGAAGCGGTGAAGATCTCCTCCTTTCCAGTGAAGTAAAAGATCTGAGGGTGTGGTCCTATAACGCATCTGCGATCAACTCGATTCGCATGCGCTATTTGGTCTATGTAGGGTCGGGCGTCGATGAGCCAGCCAAACGCGGCAGGATCATGAAACAAAACATTCGCATCGTCTACCAGAAACTCGATTTCAGAAATCGTCTGTTCAGCGGGATGAAGATGTTCGTCGCCGAGAAGGATAAAGTTCGGCAATACTTTAGCGTAATGGTATCCCTCGGGGTTGGGCCCGTTGATGCGAAGGTGGACTGAGGAAGGCTCGGCGGGCACAACGCAATTGATCAGGGAGACCCTGGTCAAATCTAGCAAGGTTCCCTTTATGTATCCGCCTGCCGTCGCATTTGTGCCGAAACGGTCCTTATCATGGAGATAGAGAGAACTCTTCGAGCCGGCGACGGTCAACTCCCCGTAAATCTCGGATTCGGATGAGAGGACAAATCTCCCAGACCGGGTGGATTCTCGAGCCCTGTATGGCATCGTTTGTCTCGCCGTTCCTCAACTGCGCGCCCTTCAAAAGGATAGCATCCGTAATCCTAACCTCTTCCACTGCATCATCCCGCGTTGGAGTCGCTTCATGGGGCCAGCATGCGGTAGCTCCACCTCGCGAAGTCGCCATCGGGTCAAGCTGACGTAAAACGGCCTAAGCTAAGATATTGCGGTTACGATGGACGCTGGACGCCGAACTTGGCCGCTACCGCCGGCGCTATTTCAAGGCGGCCGGTACGCCCAGGGCGACGTGATCGGCGGCCCAGACCACCTTGCCGTTGACGATTGCCGCGAGCGGGCCACCGCGGAAAGTCTGGCCATCGAAGGGGGAGTTGCGGCTTTTTGAGAACGAGCGATTCACGTCGTAGGTCCAGAGGCGTTCGGTGTCAAAGAGCGTGATGTCCGCGGGTGAGCCGATGGCAAGGCGTCCGCGATTAAGATTGAGCACGCGGTCGGGACCGGTGGTGAAGAGCTCGATCATGCGCATCAGCGTGATTTTGCCGGGATGCACCAAGCGTTCGAGCGTAATGCCGATGGCGGTTTCCAGGCCGAGGATGCCGAACGGGCATTGTTCGAATTCCTGCATTTTTTCGCTGCCCGCGTGCGGAGCATGATCGGTCGCGATGGCGTCGATGGCGCCACTGACGATGCCTTCGGTGATCGCGGCAACGTCGCAAGCAGAGCGCAGCGGCGGCTTCATTTTGTAATTGCTGTCGTACGGCGGCATGTCGCTATCGTTCAAAGCGAAATGGTGGGGAGTGGCTTCACTGGTGACGGCCAGGCCGCGCGCTTTGGCGAAAGCCGTCATTTCCACTCCGTGCCGGGAAGATATATGGGCCACGTGAAAGCGCGCGCCGGTGAGTTCGGCGAGCAGGATATCGCGCGCCACCATGACATCCTCGGACGCCGCCGGAATTCCGCGCAGGCCAAGGCGCACGCTGGGGACGCCTTCGTTCATATCGCCACCCGCGCTCAGGTGCAAATCCTCACAATGATCGATTACGGGAAGGCCGAAGGAGCGCGCGGTTTCCATGGCGCGGCGCATGACGCGTGCGTTCATCACGGGGCGCCCGTCGTCTGAGATGGCGACGATGCCCGCATCCTTCATTAATCCAATGGCCGCGAGCTGCTCGCCCGCGCTTCCCTTGGTGATGGCGCCGATGGGGAAAACGTTTACCACGGCGTGGCGCTCGGCGCGTTCGATTATATAGCTGGTCACCGTGGCGTTGTCATTGATGGGCGCGGTGTTGGGCATGCAGCAGATGGAGGTGAACCCACCGGCGGCGGCCGCTCGCGATCCGCTCTCGATGGTCTCGGCGTGCTCGAAGCCGGGCTCGCGCAGATGCACGTGCATATCGATGAAGCCGGGTGCGACGATCAGGCCGGTGGCATCGAGTTCGGCGGCGCCGGCGGCTTCCAGATTTTGGCCGATGGCAGCCACGCGGCCGTCTTCGATGGCAACGTCGCGGATGGCGTCCAGATGGCTGGCCGGATCCATCACGCGGCCGTTACGAATAATCAATTTGGACATGCAGAGTTAGTTTCCAGCTCTAATTCCCAAGGATGCGTTCGAGCACCGCCATACGCACCGCAATTCCATTTTCCACCTGATTCAAGATGACGGAGCGCTGCGAGTCGGCCACCTCTGACGAAATTTCGCGGCCGCGATTGATGGGGCCGGGGTGCATCACGATAGCGTCCGGCTTGGCCAGGCTCATGTGCTCCAGGCGCAGTCCGTAGAACTGGAAGTATTCGTTCGCCGAGAAGGCGGCTTCGTGCTGGCGTTCCAGCTGGACTCGCAGCATCATAATGACGTCGGCGTCACGGATGGCGTCCTCCATCTTGTGCGTCAAGCTGATGCCGGGCGCAAGATGCTCCAGCTCCGGCGGCAACAAAGATGCCGGGCCGCACAGAACGATCTGCGCGCCGAATTTCGAGAGCAGGTACATATTGGAGCGCGCGACGCGGCTGTGCGCAATATCGCCGATGATGGCGACACGCAGTCCTTCGAGCGTAGGGCGGCGGTCTAAGATGGTGCGCGCGTCGAGCAGCGCCTGGGTAGGATGCTCGTGCGTGCCGTCGCCGGCGTTGATGATGGGTGTGGGAAGATAACGCGCGAGAAAATGGGGAGCGCCGGAAGCGGCGTGGCGCATCACGATGGCGTCGGGATGCATGGCGCCGAGCGTGTTGAGCGTATCGACCAGCGATTCCCCCTTCGAAACGCTGGAGGCGGACGCGGTGATGGAAATGGCGTCGGCACCGAGTCGCTTGGCCGCGATTTCAAAGCTGGTGCGCGTGCGCGTGGAGGCTTCAAAGAACAAGTTGACGATCATGCGGCCGCGAAGCTGATCGGACTTTTTGGTGTCAGTCTGGCGCGGCTGAAAACGCTTGGCGCGGTCGAGGATGCCTTCGATCTCGACTCGATCCAGCGGCTCGATTCCCAACAATCCACCGGGCATTCGTGGTTAGGTTTTCTCCACCAGCAACACCTTGTCGTGCTGGTCAATTTCCTGCAGCTTCACTTCGATGATCTCGTTGGCGCTGGTCTGAACCATGCGGCCGACATAGCGGGCTTCGATGGGGAGCTCGCGCCAGCCGCGATCGATCAGGACCAGAAGCTGCACGCGGGACGGGCGTCCCTGATCGAACAGCGCGTCCAGCGCGGCGCGGATGGTGCGGCCGGTGTAGAGCACGTCGTCGATGAGGATAATGTCCTTGCCCGTGACCGGGAAATTGATTTCGGTGGCGCTGTGTACCGGCTTTTCTGAAACGGTGGAAAGATCGTCGCGGTATAAATTAATGTCGAGAAAGCCGACCGGAACGGCGAGATTCTCCAGGTTCTTGATTTTATCCGCGAGACGGAGGGCCAGGGGAACGCCCCGGCGGCGGATTCCGATGAAGGCCAGGCGATGGAGATCCTCGGTCTTTTCCAGGATCTCGTGAGCGAGCCGGACCAGAGTACGGTCGATCTCCGAGGCGCTCATGAGTTGGGCTTTTTCGCGTGTGGGAACCATTGGATGTGGCTAAGCCTGACGTGGCCTAAGAAGTGCGTAACATGAAGTGCGTAACATGACGAGCGTAACATATCGCTGCGCGCGGCCGACGGGTCTCATGATGCCGCGCCTGGTTCAACCGGATTATGGACTCGCCGGCTTCTGATAGCCGTACAGATTCTTATATTGGCCGGTGGCGAGATTTTTGTTTTCCTGATAGGCCGCGCCGGTGTTTCCGCTCTTACCCGGGTTCTGTTGGGCGAAGTCGGCCAAGCCGTCCTTGACTCCGGACAAGCCCCAATCGACGGCGCCCAGGGCCGGCGGAAGAACTGGAAATCGAGGATCGGTACGCAGACTCTTTTCATCGCTGAGCGCGTAGCGAGCAACTTTGACGAGTTCGTAGCCGATGACGAGAGCACGCGTGCTGGGGTCTCCCGTGCTGCCGGCGAGGAAGCGGGCGTACATGTAGTGTTCCGCGTCCGCCAGGTCCACATCAAACGGGGCCGTGGAAATAACCGGAACGATGATGCCGAGACTTTGGGCGAGGGAATCATCTCCCAGCCTGCGCATGGCACGCAAATAGGCCCAGGCATACTGTGCGCGCTCCACCGGATTGGTCTTGCCGGCGAATTTCTGAAGAGCTTCGTCAATGTAGTTTTGCGTGCGTTTCGGATCGCGCGGATTGGCCATTGGTCACCCCGTTGGGCCGATTTTAACATTTGCGCGCGGAGTTGAAATCGATCAAAAGCGTTTGAGCCGGTCGCGAATGCGGCGAGCGAGCCGGTCTATGTCCTCGGTCTTTTTGAGGCTGCCGACCGAGAGGACGTTGTAGTCGCTTTTCTCCAGGTCCGTCTTGAGCTGGTCGGCCAACTTGGATAATGCCCGGGCGTCTTCGAGATTCTTTTGATAATCCGCCTTGATGATTTCCTCGCGCTGAAGTTTACCGTTGGGGAGGCGAACCTCCTCGGGTGGTTCGGGAGGGAGAGTGTGATCGGGAGGGCCTTGCTGCGCCGCTGAAGCGAGGGCGAGGGCGAGTAGGAATACGGTTCTAAAGGTTATGGAAGTCATGTGGAGCCCAATACGTCCATCATAGTTTGGACGTAGGGCTAGCGATATGCCGCTGATCTATAATCCACTCATGGCGATTATTGAGAGTTATGCGCCGGGCGAATTTTGCTGGATTGAGCTGGCAACCTCAAATCAGAATGCGGCAAAGAGTTTTTATACCGCGCTTTTCGGTTGGACGGTTCGGGATGTTCCCGTGGGTCCCGATGCGGTCTATAGTTTGCTGGAACTGAATGGCCGCGTCGCGGCCGGCGCCTTCGGTATCAGCCCGAGTGAGAGCGCGGCCGGAGTGCCGCCTCACTGGCATCTTTATGTAGCGGTGGCCAGCGCGGATGATGCGGCGAAAAGGGTCGGGGAGTTGGGGGGCAAGGTGGTGGAAGCGCCGTTCGATGTGGGGGACCGGGGCAGGGCAGCCTTGGTTCAGGATCCCGCGGGAGCATATTTTTCAGTATGGGAGGGAAAGAAGCGCCCTGGTATTGGCGTGGCCGGAGAGCCGGGAGCGTTCTGCTGGACTGAGTTGATTACGCCGGATCAGGCGCGGGCCAAAACATTCTACGAAGAGTTGTTCGGATGGAAACTGCAGCCTGGACAGGGCCAGGGCTCCGGATATTTGCATATCATGAACGGAGAAAAATACATCGGGGGCGTTCCGCCCGCGCACCAGAACAGTCCCGGCGCTCCGCCGCACTGGCTGATCTATTTCGCGGTTGCGGATGTAGATAAGACCTTCCAGAGGGCCAAGGACATGAACGCGAGAATCGTGCTGCGTCCGATGGATTTCGAAGGTGTTGGCCGGGTGGCGATGCTGGCCGATGCGCAGGGCGCGGTGTTTGCGTTGTATCGGGAAGAAACGAAGTAAGTCCTGGCTTTATACGTACAGGAATCCTGTACAATCAAGTCATGGCGATTGAGACCACCTATACCCGTCTGCGCGACAACCTGGCAAGCGTGTTGGATCAGGTGGCTGATGACCAGGAAATAGTAATTGTGCGCAGGCGGGGTGCGCCGGATGTCGCGCTCATCCCCGCCGAGGAGCTGGCTGGCTTGATGGAAACGGCGCATCTGCTACGATCACCCGCGAATGCCAAGCGCTTGCTTCGCGCGCTTCGGCGGGCTGAACACGGCAAGGGCCAGCCTTCGAGCGTGGAGCGGCTGCGGCGGGAGATGAGTCTTGGGGCGGCGAAGTGAAGCGGTGTTCCAGTCCGAGTTTCGGGAAGACCTGCGCTGGTGGGTTGAGAATAATCGAAGTACAGCGCTGCGAGTGTTGACTCTCGTCGAAGCTGTTTTAGCGGATCCTTTTCAGGGCATTGGAAAGCCGGAGCCTTTGAAGTACGAACTGACAGGTGCATGGTCGCGGAGGATCGCGCAGGAGCACAGGCTGGTATATAAGGTGACTGGAAAGCGGGTGGATTTTCTGCAGGCCAGGTATCACTACTAGCACGTGGCTGTTAGCGAGGCTTGAGCATCACCACCTGAACGCGCCGTTGGGCTGGAGTGATAGTGAGATTGAACTGATCGCGAAGGCGATCGAGAAAATCGTTCGGGCTGCCGTGCCCGGCCTTCACGTTAAACGCATAGCGGCCTTTCATACCGGTTTCGTTCACCACCGGGCGGTCCAGCCCGAGCTCCAGGGTGCGGCAGAAATCGTCCAGCGTTCCTTCGAGCGAGATGCCGCGGACGTAGCCGATACCGACTGGCTTCGGGAACTCGTCCGGACTGCCCGGAGTTTCGGGATGGTCAAAATCGACGCTGGAGAAGCTGGAACCGCCCAAATCCGCGCCGCCGTCGGGAGGAGCCAAGGGCACGGGAGGTTTTCCATTTGCGATGTCGACAACGTAAACATCCGACATAAGCGCCTCGCGCGAGGCGACAACACCAAAGTAGTTTTGAATCCCTTGAAGAATGCGATTGTTGGTGCTTTCGGTGCTTTCGGGTTCCGGCAGAACGAGTGCAACATCGTAGCGCTTGTCATCATCCAGCGAAGGAGGCAGCCGGATGCGAATGGGATTGATATTGAAAATCTGCGAGATGAGGTTTCTAATGGTGATGCTTTGAAAGCTATGAAATGTGTCGCCGCCGAAGTCGCCGCTGTCGTTCCCCTTGGACGGGGAGATGTGCACCGTGTAGGACGGCGGGAAGTTGGGCTTGTTGTCGTCGGCGCGATGCATTTTCGGAGCTTCGGCGGCCAAGAGCACCATGTGGCTTTCGTCAAAGGCCTGGAGCGCGGCGGGCGTCATCTGCGGCCGGACCGTGGTGATGCGGCCTTGCAGGGCCGCGGTTACCGTCTGCTGTTCCGGCACGAAGGCCTCGTCAAAACCGAGGATTCTCCGATCCAGGCCTATGATGACGGCCGCGGGCATCTCCATGCCATAAGCCCGGCCGGTGGATCCATCGGGGTCGTGAAATACCCAACCCTTTATCGGATGCTCCTGGAGCCACGGTAACAATGACGATTCTTTTTCGCCGGTGATCCACGCAAATTGAATCGGTTTACCGGCGAAGGCGTCCACTAACGTGTTCCACAGGGTTACGGACTGGAGGTTGTGCGAAGTGTCGGGGAAGAAAGCGACCACGGTTACCTTGCCCGACAGACTGTCGGAGCTCCAATCGGAAGCGCTTCCGGTACTTAATATTCTTGTAAATAGGATTTCGGGAGCGAAATCACCAGCTTTCAGATTTGCAGAAACGGGTCCGTAGATGCCGGGCTGCGCGAACATACCGGCAACCGCGAGATTGAAAAGAATCAGGAGTCGATAGTGCATTCCCGGCGCTCGTTAGCAGGATGCTGAAGCCTCAGGTCCGGGACTACGGGTTTGCAGGTGCTTACCGAGCCACGACCGTGAGGGAGTCGGGACCTCGTAGACTTTTTCAGGAGCCTGTAAGGGTTAGAATACACGGTTATCGCGCATGCGGCAACGCGGTGCGATGTTTGTGAATGGTGGCGCAGATCCCGGATAATAACGCTATATGCAGGAGGTGAACGTAGGGATCATCGGGCTGGGGAACGTGGGCGGAGGAACGCTCGCGATTCTCACCGAGAACGCCGAACAGATCGCGCTGAAGCTGGGGTTTCAGTTGCGCGTGAAGGCGCTGTGCAGCCGGTCTTTGAAAACGAAGGCGAACACGAAGACCAAGGCGGCGGATTCCATCTTTCGAACGACGGACTGGCGTGAGGTGGTGGCGCATCCGGAAGTGGATATCGTCGCGGAGTTGGTGGGCGGCACCAAGGTGGCGCGCGAGATTATCGACGGCGCCATCGCGCACAAAAAATCGGTGGTAACCGCCAATAAGGAATTGATGGCGCTATGCGGCGCCGACATTTGGGATCGGGCGATCGCCGCCGGAATCAATCTGGCGATGGAAGCCAGCGTGGCCGGCGGCATCCCGATTCATAGCGTGTTGCGGGAAGGCATTTCGGGCGACCGCGTGACCACGCTGTACGGCATTCTAAACGGCACCAGCAACTACATTCTGACCGAGATCGAGAAACACGGGTCATCATTTGATGACGTGCTCAAGGACGCGCAGCGGCTGGGCTACGCCGAGGCCGATCCGAGCGCGGACGTGGATGGATATGATGCGCGATCGAAGCTGGCGATCCTGGCGGCGCTGGCGTTCGGCGAGAAGATTACGCCATCCGATATTTATACTGAAGGCATCCGGCGCATCCTGCCGCTCGACTTCCAGTACGCGCACAAGCTGGGGCACACCATCCGGTTGATTTGCGGCGCGCATCAGACGCCTTCGGGGTTGATCTTATCGGTGCGACCGGCGCTGATCCCCCAGTCGACCATTCTGGCGGGCGTGCAAGGGGCGTACAATGCGGTTTGGGTGCGCGGGAAATATGGCGAAGACACGTTTTACTATGGGCGCGGGGCGGGTGCGGCGCCCACCGGCGTGGCGGTGGTGAGCGACTTGATGCGAGTGGCGCGCGAGATCCGCTGTGGGAGTCCCGAGCGCGTGTCGCCCTTTGCGCATGAGCGCCTGGGCGAATACAAGCCGATCCCGGTGACGCTACAGCACTCGGCGTATTATCTGCGATTTCGCGTGGTGGACCGGCCGGGGATTATCGCGAGCTTGGCGGGAGTGCTGGCCGGCAAGCAGATCAGCCTGGAAGCGGTGTTGCAACTGCCGAGCGACAACCGGCGCGACCTGCCGTTCGTGATCACCGTGGAGCCCACGTCGGAACAATCCATTCGAGAGGCCCTGGCCGAAATGTCCGCGCACGACTTCTTAGTGGAACCGCCCTTCGCGATGCCGATGGAGAAATCGCTATGAGAAGACTGGCCTGCTGGATTTTTGTATGTGGCTGGGCGCCGGGCGCGCTGTTCGCGCAGGTGGCCGATCAAGCCAATGAAGCCTACAAAACGCACGCGGGGCGCGAGAACATCGCGAAGGCGCTCAGCGATCCGGCGCGCGACGAACGGCAGATGCCGAGGGATATCGTCGACGCGATGGATCTGAAACCAGGCGGGACGGCGGCCGATGTGGGCACGGGCACCGGCTTCATGCTGCCTTATTTAAGCCACGCGGTTGGCGATACGGGCCACGTGATCGGCGAGGATATTCAGAACGATTTTCTGGACCAGGCCAAGATGAAGGCGCAGCTCAGCGGATTGAAGAACGTGCAGTTTGTGCTGGGCACCGATCGCGATCCCAGGCTGCCGGCCGATACGCTGGAGGGCGTGCTGGTGCTGGATGCCTATCACCACTTCGACTATCCGGAAGCGATGCTGGAACATATTCGCGATAGCTTGTTGTCGGATGGAAAGCTGGTGATCGTCGAGTATTTTAAGCGGCCGGGGGCGATGCCGGGCGGCGATCCGAATCGTGCGGTGCAGCACATTCGGCTGGACCAGGCCGATCTGATCCAGGAAGTGGAAGCGAACGGATTCCGGCTGGTATCGAAGCGGGACCTGGTGCCGAAGAGCCAATATATTGCGGTTTTTCAAAAGAAATGAGGCGGCGCCGAAGCCTTCCAGGAGAGAGCCCGGAAATCTGGTAGTAGCCGTCCTGTTGCGTGGGCAACGGCGCGGTCCGTGAGCACATAGCAGCGACACGATGTAGTGCGATTGTTTTTGCGCGCGGCGAACAGCACAGTATAATGAAAAGACATATCGACCCTGGCGCGCTGCACCAGTTGCGACAGACACGGAGAGGTGGCTGAGTGGTCGAAAGCAGCGGTTTGCTAAACCGTCGTAGGCCTTTAAAGTCTACCGGGGGTTCGAATCCCCCCCTCTCCGCCATAAGATTCTAAAAGACTTACTCGCATACTCAAAGGACAGCGTGCAATAGCGTGCAACGCTGCTTTACAATAGCCTTGAGGTTCTATGGCTCTCAAGCTGTACCGCAGGCATCGGAAGGAATGCGAGGGCGGCCACCCCGAAGACACCCGAACTGGTCAATTCGAGGAAGGACGCCGCAGATGGAAGCGCTGCGCCTGCGTCATCCATGTAGCCGGAACTCTCGGCAAGAAATTCAACCGGCGCCAAACCGGTGAGACCGATTGGGAAAGAGCGCGTGCCATCGCAGATGCATGCCAAAAGGCCGGTTCATGGGACGGCGAAATTACCCCGCCTCCGCAACCCCTTCCCGAGCCGTCACTCCACCGAGTGGCTGTGTCGACCGCTACCAAGACTTTCCTGGACGAGCTTCAGGAAACAGCAGCCTTCGCAACCCACAAGAAATATCGGTTGTTGATGGCGCGGCTTACGAAATTTTCCGAACAGCGTGGTTACGTCATGATTGACCAGTGGGAGCCCATCGACGTTCGCCAGTTCCGCTCAACCTGGCCACTCAGTCCGCAAACAGCCGTCCGCCGTATGGCGATGCTAAAGCCGTTCTTCGAATACTGCGTCAGCAACAAATGGATGCCAAGCAACCCGGCACGAAGCATCAAGAACCCGAAAGGCAGGGAGATGTCGAGCCGGGCGAACGAGCAGAAGCTGCCGTTCACAGACGATGAAATCAAGAAGATGTATGAGGCCTGCCAAAGGTATGGAAAGACGAGCAAGCACAAATGGAATGGCGACGATGTTGCCGATTTCATCTCGCTCTCGATCTACACTGGCCTTCGTATATCTGATGTAGCGTTGTTTAGTCTCGACCGAATGTTGCCGAACGGTGAAATTCGGGTCCGGACTACTAAGGCCGGCACGCAAGTTTACACATGGGTACCGAAGTGGCTGCAGGACCGTATTCGTGAACGGGCCAAGAAACAGGGCCCCCATATCTTCGGCGAGCACACTACCAAAAGCCTCGATGTCATCACGGAGTTGTGGCGTAGGAAGCTAAATTTGGTTTGGAAAGATTGCGGAAAATGGAAAGTTAAGCCGACACCTCACCGCTTCCGTCACACTTTCGCCCGCATTCTTCTTCAAAAGCCGGGCGTCACTGTTCGGGATGTTGCTGAGTTGCTGGGAAATACCGAGGAAATGGTGCTCCGCCGATACAGCGCCTGGGTGCCCGAGCGCCAGGCGCGGCTCACTAAGGTTTTGCAGGAAGCGTTTGATGACAAGCCGAGGCCCAAGCTAGTTGCGATGGGGGCAATTCGAAAAACATAGGCTGTCCTCTCGCAATCCGGGCGGTCGCCGTTAGGCGACGTTGAGCAGGCGCGTGTGAATGCGCCGCGCCGCGGATTCGGGAATGCTGTAGACGGTGTGCGCTTTCTTTCTTCCCATTCTGATTTTGATAACGCCTGGATCGTCCTTGACGAGTTTGCGCACGGTCTCCCTGCCCAGACCCCACATGCGCGCCAGATCGCCGATCCGGTAATGCTTTTCAAAGGTGTCGTCTGTCAACACGGTGAATAGCCTCTAAATATAAAGAGGCGCGACGACCTGCAAACCTCAACCACGAAACAGTACCAAAAAGCGTTGAGGTTTGCCTTTCTCAAAACCTCTTTACTAATAGAGGGCCAAAAATGGATGGCAAGAAGAGTATTTCGGATTCACCGGCCGCGCGAGTTCCTCTCGCTGAAAAACGGGTGATTCTTTCGATGGGCGGCAAAGGCGGAGTCGGCAAGACGTGCGTGATGACTGGCTTAGCCGAGTGGTTCCAGGAGAACAGTATTCCAGTGAAGCTCTTGGACCTGGACACGGAGAACAAGTCGCGGGGATCGCTGACGCACTTCTTCGGCGGTCAGGTGCCTAAGGTGAACATCCACACGCCCGCCGGGCTGGACGCGTTCGTCGATGAACTGACCGACGGACCGCCGGTGATCCTGGCGGACATGGGCGCCGGAGCTGGACAGGTCACCTACGACTGGTTCGACAAGATGTATCCGAGCGTCGCCGAGGCCGGCATTACGTTCACCTCGGTCGGTGTGATCACGGCTGACCCGGCGAGCGTGGAGAGCGTTCTCGCATGGGCGTCGCGCTTGCGCCATCGAACCGCTTACCTCATCGTTGAGAATTCCATCACCGAGCACACCGACTTCCGGTATTGGCGCGAGACGCACCAGGCGCTTCTTTTTCAGCAGACGTATTCACCGGCCATCGTGCGAATGGATTTCCGCCTGCCTGTGCTCGAAAACGCCACCAGGAATCACGGCGTTACGCTGGGCGCCGTCGCTGCCAGACTTGCCTCGGCTCCGGAGTTGCGCCAATCGTCGCTCGTGATGCGGGCGCAAAGCTATCGCCGGCGGCTTTTCGCCGAGTTTGACAAGGTGCAGGAGCTACTCTTGCCATGAACGACCAAAACAAACCGATTGACCAAGACGATCCGTTTGACGACGATACCATCGATCGGATCGCGAACTTCCTCCCAGTTGAGGCGCGCGCCGGTTTTTACCGGGAGCTCCGCCATTGCCGTTCGCTACCCCAGAACGACGAGATGTTACGGATCATACGAGCGATGCAGTACCTGGTCTTGATCATGGTGAAACTGCCCGAACAAATGGCGCTGGAGCGGGAACGGTTTGAGTCGGTCGTATCCAGATGCGAATGGACTTGTCCCCATTCTTGACACAAGCACGCCTGTTGCGGCCCTTCGGCGCGCCGGTGGTAGCATCGAGGCCATGCTGCCGAAATCGCGACGCTTCAAGGAGATCACCGCCGGGGCGCTCTGCCTGGTGTCCGCCGCCCGCGGGTGGTATGACCTGGACAAGGGCGCCCCCGCCGGCATGGAGATCGCGACGATGGCGGCCGTGTGGGCCCTCGCCTACGGCTGGCTCACCGGCCGCTGGCTGCCGTTGCGCCCCGGCGGCAAGAGGCCCGCCGCCGTGCAGGAGAGCGCGGGGCAGACCGCCCGCGCATCGTCGCGGCGCGACACCCCGCTCGAGTCCGTGATGGGGTGGGGCCTGTGGGCGCTTTTTTTGGTACTGGTGTTGTGGCTCGCCTCGGGTGCATGGCTCAGCTGATCCGCGAATCCCCGCGAGCCGAATCCCCGCGAGCGGCCTCTGCATGCCACCGCCGGATCTGCGCGAGGTCGATCCGATCCGGCGCCCCGCCGTCGGCGGCCGGCGGTTGCCAGCCGGCACGGCTCGCGAGCGGCGACGGACCCACTGCCAGCGCGCCCGGAACCGGTCTCGAGGCGAAATAGACGCTGCGTGTGACCAGCACGGGCACTCCCGCCGCCTGCGCCGCGGCCACACCCGCGGGTGAGTCTTCGATCGCAAGCGCCGCGGCGGGCGCGAGCTCGCAGCCCGCTCCAGGGCCTGCTGGTAGGCCTGCGGATCCGGCTTCTTGGGAGGGCCTCCTGCGCCGTCACAACCACCGCGAAGGCCGACTCCCAAGCGGGTCCCAGATGCGGGGGCCAGCAGGGCGCCGACATTCATGCGGCTGGTCGTGGTCACGATACCCATGCGCAGGCCCGCGCGCGCGCACTCGTCCATGAGCTCGATCACGCCCGGGCGCAGCGGCACCGAGCCGCTCGCGACGATGCGCGCATTCAGTATTTGTT
>CAVRZH010000173.1:0-19518 GCA_963725455.1 Bryobacterales bacterium | reverse complement strand
CAGGAGATTCGCTCCGATATTCTGCCCAAGAAACTACGGGCGCTCGATCGGCTTGCGCAAATCGGCTGTACGGTGATTTTGGTGCCCGCCATCGAGCGCGGCGTGAACGAACACGAAATCGGCAGGATCGTTCGTTTCGGCCTGGAACATCCGGCGGTGAAGGGCACTAACTTCCAGCCCGCCTTCCACGCCGGCCGGCACGGCGCGCACGATCCCATGCAGCGCATCACTAATCCCGACATCCTGCGGCACATCGAGGAGCAAACCGAAGGGATGTTTCGCGCCACGGACTTCGTGCCGGTTCCATGTTGCTTCCCTACCTGCAACTCGGTGACCTACGCCTATATCGATGAGCAAAACAACGTCACGCCGCTGCCGCGCATTCTGAAGGTGGACGATTACCTGGACTACATTTCGAATCGCGTGATGCCGGACTTAGGCGCGGAAATTCGGAGGGCGCTCGAAGGATATGCGCTGGACGCACTTCACTGGCCGCCTCCAGCGTTGCCGAATAATCGAGTGCTGTCTGCGCCATTTGAGCCAACTGCAACCGCGGAGCAATATAGTTCTTCCGTAGCTCTGAGCTGGTCTTAAATTCGTGCCGTGCGGACGCGGTATCGCCCTTGCTTAGATAGGACAGACCGAGGTTGTAATGCACAACCTCGTTTTTCGGATATTGTTGAGCTAGATCCTTGAGTTCCTGGATTGCCGAGTCACGCTCCTTGGCATCCTGGCTCTGGCGCCAAAGAGCGGCGCGCATCAAACGGGCATCCGGATCCTTCGGATTGATCTTTAGGATCTCGTTCAGCTGGGTCACGGCTTCCCCGCGCCTGCCCAATGCTTCGAGCGCTATTTCCATTCTCCGATGGTAAGGAACCTTGTCGGCGGAGAATTGAATTCCAGCGCGGTACTGCGCGAGAGCGTCATCCCATCTTCGGGACTCGGCATAGAAATCACCTACTAAAGCCGGCCCGCCGGGAAAACTGGTGCGATCACTCAGAATGTTTTGCAGCGTGTGGGACATCTCCTGAGAACGTCCCGAATCCCTGTACAAAGCCGCGAGTTCCAGCCGGGGCCGGGCGCTCTTGGGATTGGAGATCATTTCCAGTTGAAGAATATGTTCGGCCTCCGGTAATTGCTTGGCCAGCACATAGTGCTTGGCCAGAAGATCGTAGACCGGAGAAAAGTCTTTTCTTACTGTAAGGAACTGCTGAATGAGAGCCTCAGCTTGCCGATCTTGGCCCTGGGTGAATAATATCTGCGCGATTGCCAGGATGACTGTCGGCTCGTTTGGCCGAACGGTATTGGCCTTCCGAAACTCAGAGAGGGCGTCGTCGTATTTGCGGTCGATGGTGAGCACGTCCCCACGCAGCCGCAGGCCGTCGAAGGAGTTTGGATCCTTCTTCAGCAGAGCATCAGCTTCACGCGCCGCCTGATTGTAGAGATTATCCTTGCCGGGCACTACCTGGTAGGCTTCGATGGAGACGTTAGCGAGTTGCACAGCGTAGCGTTCGTCGGCGGGTGCGAAGTCCGTGGCCCTTTGAAAATCTCTGAGTGCCTCAGCACCGCGCCCCAGCCGGTATTCCAGTAGACCGAGCCGGTAATATCCCTCGGCGAACTTGGCGTCTTTTAAAACGCTCTTGCGATATTCGATTTCTGCGTCACCGAATTTGCCAGCCGCTGCTAACCGGTTTCCCCGTTCCACGTAAGATTGCGGCGACTTACTACAAGCGAGCTGGAAGCACACGACTACTACGACCCACACATAGCGGCTCATACTGCGGGTTAGACTAATTCGCGGCTAATATGTTTCGCAATCCAGAACTATTAAAGTTTGTTCGCAGGTGATGGTACGAGTTACGTCGCGCTGTCACTTTTAAGTCCACATCTTCCGGGATATCATTCTCGCAGTGCGATGAATCGAAGCGCGGCGATGAGTCGTCTTCGGAGCTCGGCGGGACGTAAATACGATCACTAACTCTTACGAGGATGACAGCGTAAGGGAACCATTTATCTAACCAAAAAAATGCTCTAGCAGGAGGAGCACAATGAAATCTTTCGCGCGATTGAGTTTGATGGGGTCTGGTCTAGGCCTCTTTTTCTTGACGGCGGCGACGCCGTCTTTCGCAACTGTAGTTGGAATTCTGAATACCGGCGGTAACGGCACGGTAACAGTTACTCCCACGAGTATCGCTTTCACGGAGAACGATACGTCGGGTGGTTCAACGGAGGTGGCCACGGGCACAACCCTGACCTATTCTGGAAGCCCGGCCCTGGCGGTTGGTCAGCCCATCGACATCAACGCCGGCGAGGCCATCACCCCGGCCACGCTAGCCGGCGGCGTCGCTGTTACCTTTCCCGACGAGCCCAGCCTGACTATCACGCTGGACTCATTTGGGCCAGGTAGTTCAACGCCTTGCTCCTCGGCGATCACAGTTGGTGAATCTTGCTCTCCCGAACTGAGCACTTCGCCCGTCATTCTGTCACCGATCATTTTGACCGAGACTGCAACCGGTACCAGCGCCGCTCTGGCCGTGGCTGGAACTGCGACGGATGGTAGTGGGATTAGCGACGTCACTGGCAACTTCAGTGCAACCATTACCGGCGAAACTCCCGACGAGCTCTCCTCGTTGCCGAGCTACACCACCACGTCGTCCGGCACTTTCGTAGTTACGGCAATGAGTCCGGTGCCCGAGCCACGTTCCACTTCGTTGGTTATTTTCGCGGGACTCTTGATGGGGATGGCGATCATGAAGCGGAAGAAGAGCGAGGCGAAGAGCGTGGCATAGAACTTTTCAGAACAGGCGCGAAACGAAGTGCGGCGCGGCCAGTTGGTTACCTGCCAGCGACGCCCGCCGCATCTTTGCGCCCGCCGGCCTTCCCTGCAGTGAGTTTCCTGAACTGAACGCATCTCAGCCAGCTCCTTCTCCCTCCAGTACCAAACTTCCCCAGGCAGTACTAAACCTTAAGTTCTATAACTATTAAGTAACATCCACCTCACAGTCGATCATTAGAAGGTGATAAATCGAGTTTGAGCAGTTGAAAACCCTCTTCAAGCGGGTTTTTTTCTTGCAATGGTACGGTATGGATGGTACTATCGCCCTTAAAGTTTTTCGTTCCGCTCTCACTCGCCCGGCCTCGGTGAGAGCCTGTTCGCGGTACTACCACTTGAGGAGTAAAATTCCGCGGCTGCCGTGCTGTGCCCGGCCGGGCGGGCCCCACTGTTCGAACATCTGTTGTTGTCACCTTCAGTACGCCGCCCGGAGGCTGTCTGAGATTTTTTTTTCAAGAGGTAACCACTGGATGAGATTGTTTTCATTGGATGCAGCAGGCGTACACAGGAGGAATCTGCTGTTGGCGCCAAGCCCTGTTCGCCCTGGTCCTTTCACCAACGTTGTTGCGGATACATGCAGCCACGCCAGCCGCTTATCCGAGGCGCAGAAATTGAGAGGAAGAATCGCGCTGCAGGAAGGAGCAGTGGATGCGGCGCAGTTGGCCGCCGATGGCCGCCATATGCAGCCGGCGGATCAGTTTAGCTGGCATTTGTTGACCCTGGATGCTCACGGGCGCGTGGCAGCCTGTATGCGCTATCAACCGCATAGGAACGGCGCAGGTTTTCACGATTTGGGAATTTCCCGCTCTACCCTCGCGCAATCGAAAACCTGGGGGCGGGATTTACGAAATGCCGTGGAAGCAGACCTCCACGACGCCAGGCAGAGAGGATGTTCCTACGTGGAGTTGGGAGGATGGGTGATCTCGGAGGCATTGCGCTGCACCACGGAGGCCCTGCGAATGATTGCCACGGCTTATGCTTTCGCGCAGTTATGTGGCGGCGCCCTGGGAATCAGCACGGCCAGTACCCGACGTTGTTCGTCTGCAATCTTGAAGCGGATCGGCGGGCAACAACTCAAAGCTCGCGGCGTGGATCTGCCGTCCTTTTATGATGCGCACTACCGCTGCCATATGGAGGTGCTGCGATTCGATTCTTCGCGTCCCAACCCGCGTTATCGCAAGTGGATGGACGCCTGCCGCTTCAGCCTGAGAGACGTTCCAGTGATTTGCCGGGAGGCAGGGGACGTGATGGATTTGTCGGCGACCCCTGAAATTGCAACATGATTATTTCCGGATGGCAGTGGATTTCGGGCGCGCTTCTGCTGTCATGCCTGGCCAGCTTCTACTGGGCAATGCAGAGATTCTTCGTGCAACCGGCGGGCTTGACCGTCGGTATGAAAGTGATCAGGGCCTGCGGCATGGTCTTCGGGCTGCTGCATCTGACGGCCATCGTGGCGACGCCAGGCATCACCTACGCGAGGGGCCTGAGCGGAGCCGCCCTCTATCTTTCGGCATTAGCACTGTTTTGGTGGGCCATCGATAGCAGTTTGCAACGGCCGCTGTCCGCGGCGTTCTCTCCGGACCTGCCCGCGCACCTGGTGGCGCACGGTCCTTATAGGATTGTCCGGCATCCGCTGTATTGCTCCTATTTGACGTGCTGGCTGGCAGGATGGGTGGCCACCGGGCGCTGGTGGCTGGCGCCAAGCGTCGTAATCATGCTGGCGATTTATATAATCGCGGCGGCCGGCGAAGAAAAGAAGTTTATGCGAAGCACATTGGCGGGGGCGTACCGGCAGTATCGGACCCGCACAGGTCTTCTTCTCCCCAATCCCTGGAAGGTCTACTCTGGCTGGCGGAAGACCTCACCTGAAAAAGATCCCTGGGAGACCGCGGTGTAGGCGATGCGGCTGGCCTGGTACAACATCACGCACGACCGAACGCGGTTTGCGGTCACCGTTCTCGGTATTACCTGCGCGGTGTTTCTCATGATCTTTCAGGGCAGTATTCTGCTGGGCTTTCTGCGAGCAGCATCGAAGATCATCGATTCCACAGCCGCTGACATCTGGATCACCGGGCGTGGCGTGCAATGTTTTGAATTTGCGGTACCCATCGAAAGGCGCTTTGCCGATCTGGCCCTCGGCGTTCCTGGCGTCCGCGGCACCAGCCGTATCGTTACCAGCCTGGTTCAGTTCCGGAAAGTGGATGGCAGCCAACAACAGGTAGCGTTGATCGGAGCCGACATAAACAGCGGCGAGCGGCTCCCCATTCCACAGCTTGCCGGCAGCCGGCTAGGCATAACACCAGAGGCTCTGGTAGTGGACAGCAGCAACACCCAGATGCTGGACATCCCGCGCCACTTGCCGCTAGAAGTTGAAATCAACGATCAACGGGCGCGCGTTGTGGGCAGAACATCGGGCTTCAGCTCCTTTCTCGGCAGCCCTTACGTTTTCACGTCTTATACGGACGCATCCCGGTATCTGAGGCTGCCCGCCGACCAAACCATGTTTATCCTGGTTCACGTTCAGCCGGGATTCGCGATCCCCGCCATACAGCGCGAACTGCAAGCTCGCCTGCCCAGCGTGGAGGTATCTAGTCGCGAAGAATTTTCGCGCAGGGCCCAATTCTATTGGACTTCGCAAACCGGCGCGGGTGGAGCGATTCTGGCGGCCGCGGTGTTGGGCTTCTTCGTGGGGCTGACCATTGTTTCTCAGGCGATCTACTCCACCACCATGGAGCACATCGAAGAGTTTGCGACGCTCAAGGCCCTCGGCGCCACGCCGGGTTATATCGTGGGCGTAATTGTTTCCCAGGCCATGCTGTCTGGACTCGCCGGCTATCTTCTGGGAGTGCTGATCACCGGCCCCATGATTCATGTCGCCAAGCCTCACATCCCCTGGATATCCACGCCCTGGTGGCTTCCGGTTGGCGTCTTTCTTCCGGCACTGGCGATGTGCGGCCTAGCCTCCATTCTCTCGGTAAGGGCGGCCATCAGCGTGGAGCCGGCTAAGGTGTTCCGTGCCTGAGCATGCGCTGGCGGTCGAAAATGCGAGTGTCTGGTTTGGATCGGGAAGCACGCGCATGCGTGCTCTTGCGGACGTATCGCTCGAGTTCGCCCCCTCAACGTTGACGCTGGTGATGGGCCCGTCCGGGAGCGGAAAAACTACTTTACTTTCGCTCCTGGGGTGTCTTCTCACGCCGGATGCCGGATCGGTTTTCGTTCAAGGAGCAAACACAGCCTCGTGTTCGGCCGGGGAGCGCTCAATTCTGCGCAGGCGCGAGATTGGCTTCATCTTCCAGGCATTCCGGCTGTTCCATTCGTTGTCCGCGATTGAAAATGTGGTGATCAAATCGGACATTGCGGGAGCCGGGCGAAAGCACAGCCGCAAAATCGCGCTGGATTTGCTCGCCAGTCTGGGATTGGACGGCAAGCTTCACCTCAAGCCGGACCAGCTGAGCGGAGGCGAAAAGCAACGAGTGGCGATCGCGCGCGCGCTGATCTCCAATCCAAGGATTCTGCTGGCGGATGAGCCCACCGCTTCGCTCGATTCTAGTTCCGGCCGGCAAATCTGCGAAATCCTGCGCAAGCTTGCCGACGATGGTAAACACACCGTCGTTATTGTTTCGCATGATCCTCGCTGGGCCAGTTTTGCCGACCGCACCGTGAGGCTAGAGGATGGTCGGGTGGTAGAAGAAAGGAGGAATTGATCCATGAAAGTGATTTTGCCGGGTGGAATGGCGCGGCTCACCGTAGTGCTGCTTGGTCTGCTGATTGCGGTGGTGGCTATCTATTCGATGGTCCCCCGCACCGGTGCGTCGGCGCACTCCGACGTTGCGGGGCCCGTGCGCATTGGATCCCAATCGGCGCGTCCCCCGTCCATCGCTCTGGCATCGCCAGGCCGGATCGAAGCCCGGTCCGATCTGGTCAACGTAGGCGCCGCGATTGATGGCGTCGTGCGGCGCATCCACGTCCAAGAGGGCCAAGCGGTAAGGAAGGGTGACGTCCTGGCCGATCTGGCTTGCGACGATCTGCAGTCCGAACTCCAGGTGGCGACGGCGAAGCGCGACAGTTTGCAGGACGCACGTCTGCGTCTGGAGCGCGGCAGCCGTCCCGAAGAGCGCGAAGCGGCCACTCAAAAAACTGCTGCGGCGAAGGCCGTGCTGGATCAAGCCGCGGCTCAACTCGCCCGCATGTCGAAGCTTTACGAGGCCCAGGAGGTTTCCCGGCTGACGTTCGAAGAAGCGCAGCGCGATCAGGAGGTCGCCAGAGCGCAATTTGAGCAGGCCCAGCACAATGAGGCGCTGGTCAATGCGGGCCCTCTTCCGGAAGAGCAGGCGCGCGCCGATGCCGACTTGAGTGGCGCTGAAGCTGGTATTAAGCTGGCCCGGGACAAGCTGGATAAATGCGTGGTTCGTGCGCCAATCAGCGGCACGGTTTTGCGCGTTCTGCTGCGCGAAGGCGAGTCCTTCGGGCTGATTGCTCCGCGCCCGCTTTTTACCATGGCGGATGTATCCGGCCGCCGCGTTCGCGCCGAAGTCGACGAAAATGACATAGCGAACGTGCACGTCGGGCAGAAGTTGCTGGTCTCGGCGGACGCCTTCTCCCACCGGACTTTTTCCGGCGTCGTTACCGAGCTGGCGGATGTAATGGGCCGCAAGTCCGTGATCACCGGCGATCCGGCGCAGAAGGCCGATCGCGACATCCTGGAGGTTACCGCCGATCTCAATCAGGCCAATACACTCCCCATCGGGTTGCGTGTCACCGTTCAGTTCATTCGTTAGCACGCGCGCAGCGGGGCTGGGGATATACTGAAGCAACGGCCGGCGCTTTTCCACGCTGGCCGTGACTGGCAATAAAGGAACATGCATCTAACGCCGAGAGTTTTCCTGCTTCCGGTCGCCGCCGTCGTGCTCCTTGCCGCGGACCCATTATCGGTCCAGGACCCGTTATGGAAAGACAAGCCTATTTCGCAATGGAGCGTGGACGATGCCAGGCAGGTGCTCACCGATTCTCCCTGGGTGAAAGTGGTTACACCACAGAATGTCCGCGATTTGAGTCCGGACGAGCGGCGGAACGGCGGGGATATGCAGGCGGGTATCGGCAAAGGCGTGGGCCTGGCCGGGCTGGGTATCCTCGGCCCGCGCAGAGAGGCGGAGGCCGTGGCTCGGGCCCACTATAAGCCAACGCCCAATGCGGTGGTAGTGCGTTGGGAAAGCGCCAGGCCCGTCCGCACCGCCGAGCAAAAGGCTGGGGAGACCGATGTCCCAACGATCGACGCGGATCATTATGCCATTGTTGTCTACGATATCCTTACCCCCAAACGATGGAACCTGGCCAGCGAACTGAAGGGCATCGCCTATATTCGGCGCGACAATAACAAAAACCTGAAGCCCTCCCACGTCGACATCCTGCGCCAGGATGACGGAACGGCCACCATCGTCTATCTGTTTCCGCGGTCCAAAGAGATTACCAAGAAAGACGGAAGGCTGGAATTTGTCGCGCAGATCGGCCGGCTCTTCGTGTCCCAGTTTTTTTACACCTGGGACATGCAGCTCCAGGGCGAGCTGGAACTCTAGACCGGGCAGACGTTCCTCACTGCAACTTTTACTGCAATTTTCCGAACACAATGGTCACCCGGTGGAGTACACTATTGCAAATGACCAATAACCGGCGCCGGAATTCTCGGATGGATCCGGGAGTTTTCCTGGCATGATGACCACGCTGCTCAGCGTGCTGTTATCGATTGCCGCTTTGACTATCCGTCCATTGCCGCGGGGCAGACAACTTCACATTCGGCTGATCACCGCAGTGGGCTCTTACGCCAGCACTGCCGGGTCGCCGGTGAGCGCCGTTCTGATCGCGCCGCTGATCGTGGATGGCGAAACGGTATTGCCGGCGGGCAGCATTCTGGACGGTACGGTGAAATCGGTCACGCGGGTTGGTCTGGGATTACGCCACGAAACGGCTGGAATGGATTTAGAATTCACCCGGATCACGTCGCCCGACGGAGAAGCCATTCCCATCTCAACGCAAGTAGCCGATGTGGACAACAGCCGCGAGCGCGTCACGCGGGACGGGCGTATTCAAGGGGTACGCTCAACGGGCAGCCTGTGCTACAGAATCAGCGGATATATAAGGACGGCGCTGCAATGGGAAATCCATGCCGAAATCGCGGAGTGGGCCATCCGGTCCTTGCTCATGGAACTTCCGGAGCCAGAGATATATTATCCCGCGGGTGTTGAGCTGACGCTGAACTTAACACAGCCATTGCTTCAGGATGCACCGCTCCACTCTACGCAGCAGGCGGCCCGCCAGGTCACCGACGAGGAGCAGGAAGAGCTTTCGCGCATTGTTGCCGTGATGCCCTACCGGACTCGCGTGCCTGTCTCCGGCCGGTCATCCGATCTCACCAACCTTCTGTTTATCGGCTCTCGCGACCAGGTAGTGACCGCTTTCCATGCCGCCGGGTGGACCCAGCCGAGTCCACCGTCCTTTCGCGACCACGTCCATTGGCTTCGAGCGGTGGCCGAGCTGCGGGGCGACGGCGGCGCGCCCATGTCCTTGTTGTTGTTGAACGGCGCCGAGCCGGACATATCCTGGGAAAAAGGCTTGAACGACGTTGCTAAGCGTCACCACATAAGAATGTGGAAGGCGGCCGGCACATGGCGCGGGCGTGAGATGTGGGTTGGAGCCGCGACCCGGGACATAGATTTCGCGTATTTGCGGCCAGGGAAGAAGCTTTCGCACAAAATCGCGGAGGACGTCGACCAGGAGCGCGACAAAGTGGCGTATGATCTGGCGTTCTCGTCTTGCGGCAACCCGCTGGATTGGACGGACCGGCCGGACTTTCCCAGATTCACCAGCAATGCGACCGGTGATCCCATAATCACCGACGGCCGCATGGCGGTAATTGAGCTGAACGATTGCCGTGAACCGCGGCTATCTACCGAGACAATCGACTCTGCTCCGCTGCCCGAACACGGCAATGGATGGCAGCGCTTTGCACGTCGTGAAATTCTAAGCGCCCGAAACGGAGCGCTCCGCACCAACCCCTATTGGCGGACTTTCGAAGCAGTTCGTTGGATTGTTGAATCCGTGCGGCAGCGCAAACACCGCACTCCCGGCCCAGACATGCAGAATCCATCGGCCGGCTCCGCGATTGCGATGCGCCAGTAAGCCGGTCAGGCCACTCGCCAGGCAGCTAAAGTAGCCAGCGCTTCATTGTGCGTGAGATCCGGCTTGATCACTAACTCCACTGTGGAGACTCCATCCAGATTCACTTCATAGTCTTCAATTTCGCTGGTGGATCCGGCGGGGCTGAAATTCCATTGCTGCCGCACGATCTCTTTGGGCTGTCCGCCGTCCGCGGCCGACCATCGAACGGTGAATTCCTGCAGGCGGTCGCGCGATGTTTCCATAAAGTGAAGTTGTATTCGATGTACCGCAACGGCCTGATCGAAGATGAGGCGGATTTGCTGCTCGCCTTTTTGGGACGCTCGCCAGCCCGGGCCGCCGGCGATGCTAAAGACGGACTCGATGGGAAAGCCGGGATCTTCGGAGGTGACTTCGACGGTCGCGATCTCTCCGAGATCCATCCAGCGCGGGCCGGGTCCGGGTTTGGCAGCCGGCCGGTCCGTACCAACAATTCTCTTTCGCACGTTCCTATTCTCTCCGATTAGGCCTCGCGCCGCTCATCTCTTTCCGATTAGGCCTCGCGCCGCTCGTCCAGCCGTAGCAGGAGCACACGCAGCACCTGCTGCTCCCCGCCCGCCAGCGGACTCAGCATGGATTTGACCAGGCGCACATGATCGGGAAGCGCAGCCTTTACCAATCGACGCCCGGCCGCGGTGAGACGAATCACGTTCGCGCGGCGGCCTTTTCGCGACGGTACCCGCTTCACGAAGCCTCGCCGACTCAGGCGATCCACCAGCCCCACCATGTTCCCTTTCGTGACCGCCAACTTCTTCGCCAGTTCCTGCTGATTCAAATCCTCCAGCCCCAGCAGCATGGCGAGAAGATCGAATTGCGCCAGCGTGAGTTTGTGCTTCTTGAGCGAATCCTCAACCTTGGACTGCAGGGTCCAAAACGTGCGGATCATCTGGAGCCATGTTTCCAGCTCCAGCGGCAGCGACTTTCCAATTAATGCGCCGTGCAAGGCTCCGGATCCCAGCCAGAAGCGTCGGCGATTTTCTTGAAGTGGCTGGTGGTGACGAACGGCACCGCCAGATAGGTAGGGTCCTCCACGATGGTGGTAACCATAAACCAGGTGTCGGCGTTGGGTTCGTGGAACAGGTCGTAATACTCCTTTAGAACGGTCTGGTCGCTGTAAGGAACACCGTTCTTGCGCAGGTATCCAGCGCGCAGCCGGGTGGTGATCACTTCCAGGGAACGGGACCGCGCATCCAGCCGCGGACCCAAGCCCAAACCGAAACCAATGGGAGGATTCGTGGCGGATGCTCCCCCTTCCCATTTTGCCGACGAATATCCCTGCCAGGACGGCGCGGCATCGCGCGCGGATACGCCGTCAAAGTGAAACAGGCGAGTCTGTTGGCCCGCGTCGGTTTCGATCTTCAGAGTTTTGTCGTCTTGCCAGGTAATGTGCAAACGCCCCGGGACGCGCATGATAGCGGGCGCGCCATATGCCTTGCATTGTAAACCCGCGGCTTCGTCCTTGGCCGGATCCCAGGCATCGATCACCTTGCGGGCTTTGGCGTTGGTGGGTACGCTAGCGGCGTCTCCTTTGAGCGGCGTCACCATGCGCCATCGCCAGTCTTCGGTGACATAAGCGACCCAGTATCCCGTGAGATCGACGGGCGCACCCGGCTTTCCAGGCGCGGGAGGAGGCGGGACCGGAGGGCCGAACTGCGCGGCCAGTCCGCAGGCGGCGGCAATGATCAGAATTGGCAATTTGTATTTCATCGCGCAAGGCTCTTATAAACCGCTTCTACGAATTGGTCTGGCTTGACGAAGCTTTTGCTGGTGACATATTCGGTGTCGTAATCCCACGTGGGCTTAGCGGTCTTCACCTCATCCAGCGTCTTGCCCTTCTGGATCATGTCACGGACGCGATCGCGAATAATCACAACCATGTCGCGAAACTCCACCACGTCCGCGTCGTCACATATGCGGCCGTGGCCGGGCACAATATACGTGCCGCCTTCCTGTGTCTTGGCGGGGACTGTCAACTGCAGGATGTGGTTCAACGCCGCGATCTCTCCTTGCACGCTGCCCCCATGCTCGAGATCGATGAACGGATATGCGTCGGGCGTGAATATGTCGCCGGTGGCGATGACGTCCGATCCGCGAAACAGAACCAGACTGTCGCCGTCGGTGTGCGCGTTCGGCTCGTGGTAAATAATTACGGCCTCACCGTTGAAGTGCAAGTTCTTGGTGGGAGTTCCGTACTCGTCGATCGGGAGGCCAGCCTCCGGAAAATGAGGCTGCCCAGCGGCGGGCGCCGTCAGGCGATTCAGCACGTTTTCGTGCGCGATGATCTTCAAAGGCAGCGCCGGATCGGAGCCGGCGAGTTTCGCAATGGCGGCGTTTCCCCCGACGTGATCCGGATGCATGTGAGTATTGACGATGTAGCGCAGAGGCCCGGGGGAAAGTTTGCGGATGGCGGCCATCAGTTTCGGCGCCAGCGGAGCAAATTGAGTATCCACCAGCAACACTCCTTCGCTCCCAACCTGCACCGTGGTATTGCCCCCCGCTCCAACCAACATGTAGATGTTGTGCTGCACCGGCTCAACATGAATTTCTACTTGGTCGAAATCCTGCTGTTGGCAGTTGGCTCCGACGGCGCAGATGACTGCCAGAGACACGTATAGGACGCTTCGAGTCATGGTCTTTTTCCCGGCGGCGCGGCCGTAGGACTTAAGCACACCTGGCCTTCGGCCCCGCACGAGCAATAGCGCTCGCAGCGATCGCGTGGATGCTCGGGCTTGCCCATTTTCTTCTGATATTCCGGGTACAGCGTTTCCGCGCCGCCCCGGGTGGCGTCGTAGGGCAATCCGTACCAATCCGCCACCTCATGCAGGAAAGGATTTGTTCCGGGTAAATGATTGGGAACATAATCGGCGGCGTGGGGCGTTTCCTCCACCGTTTCGCAGATGTCCCTGGTGAGCGTTTGCCCGGGATCCAAAACCCAGGTTTGCGTCCGCACCAGCGGTTCGGTCATAAAAACCGGATCGGTGACAACCGTGGCGACGGTGAGATAATTTCCGTGCCGCACCCAGTGTTCGGTGAAAGTAGCCTGGTCGCTGCGTGGAACGCCGTTGCGCTTCAGGTAGCTTTCCTTGAGATGTGTGGTGTAGACGTCCAGCATGTTCTGGTCCCAGGTGGCGGTGGAAAAGCCTTGCCAGGTATGCGGAGCATATTGGGACGGGTGCGCGCGCCCATCCAGCCAGATGGTCCGTTCCATCTCCTGAAAGTTCATGCGGGTATGAAAGGCGATGACCCGCTGCGTCACTGGATCCCGGACAACATCCACGCGCATATTGGCCAGCCCGCGCATCGAATAGTCGGCTGAATGGGGCCGGCATTGATACTCAGGAACGACGGAGATGCGGTCCGCGTCGTAGCTGTCGGCCCGCAATCGTGCGGCGTCGTTGAGAGGAAGTCCTAGGTAATCGCCCAACTCGGGACCGGGGATACGGTCCGGAAGATCCTCGTGAAACAGCGGGGACCAGCTTCCCGAGAAGTCCGCTTGCGCGAAAGCGGGCGTGGAAAGAAACAGTGTGGCGGCCAGAAACAGCCCCCAGGTCCAGCAATTGGTGCGAAACAGCATCGTGGCCTCCGCAAGTGAGTTTATATATAAACCAACACTTGCCGGAAGTCAAGGAAACAGGAGAAACTGTCAGCGCAAAATGAGAAGTTCCGGTTTTGTGCAAAGTGAGAAGTTCCGCTTTTTGCCGGTTGGCTCTCAAAGTCATGATAGTCTGAGCGCGTCCGCGAGGGGTCGCGCCCAAGCGGAGATGCAAAGCCGAGGCGACGGAGTCGGCTCCGCAAGCAATCGGCACAAGCCCTCCTTCAACGGTCGGAAACCGTGCGGAGGGCTTTCCTGTAAAGGATGCCTTTTGAAGAGGGGGGAGGCCTCCGATCCGAAGCCGAGGCTTTGCATTGAAAACACCCATTGCTTCGGTGAGATTCTGGAGCGGAGGCTTTGCATCAGAAACGCGATGACGCCGGGCGTTTTTGGCCCGGCTTTCGATTAAGAGGCATCGCATTCTTCTTCCTCGCCGTCGAGGCTAGTGGGCCGATCCAGCCGAAAGCCATACATCCAACGCCTTCGCCCGCCGGTGGGTGGCGCTGGCGCCGGCTTGGCTCGCACGATCGGTGGCGTGGCAACCGGCTCGGCTTGCTCACACAGGCGCACTGTCAGTTCGCCTTCGGCGGCGCTCACCAGCAACCGGCCATCCAGATGCTGCTCCACTCGAACCGCTTGGCCGCGCAGCCGCGGCTGGATGTGCTCGCGCGCCACTTGATACAGGTGCCGGCCGTAACGCAGCGTATAATCGTGCCCGATGACGCGCGTCTCCACGTGGCTGAGACTGGAGGCTAAGCGATGCTGTTTGCCGAGTGGCCGATGGGCATCCGCATCCCCAGCCGGAGTTACTGTGAACCGCTGGTTCCACAGTGGCAGATAGTGCTGCTCGAGGTATTGATTGGCGGCTTCTAGACTGCGCACCCCGGCCTTTCGCAAACCTTTCACCAGCCGGTCCTGTGCGGTTTCGAAAAATCGCTCGATGCGTCCTTTGGCTTGCGGCGATCGCGCTGCGATCCAACCGATGCCCAGTTCTCTCAATGCACGCCCAATCTGTGTTTCCGGCAGCTTACCCTGCCGCTCCTGGTCGCGCTGGTTCGGACGGTTGGTTTCGAACAATCCGGCCCGGTCCGTGTAGGCCTCCACCATCCGTCCATAGCGCTCCAACCAAGCCCACAGCAGGCGCATGTTCTCAGCCGTCGAATCGTGCTCGGCAAAGCGCGCCAACCCTCGGCTGGTCGCGTCGTCGACCATGGCGATCAGGTAAATCTTGGGCCCCCGCTTCTCCAGCCAGTTGTGCTCGCTGGTGTCCCATTGCACCAGCTCTCCGAAGCAACTCCGTCGTTTTCGCCAGACGTGGATCTCCTGCAACCGCTGCTTTTTCCTCTTCCAAAGCCCGGCCCGCATCATCCATTTCCGCAGCGTCTCCCGGCTCACCGTGATTCCGTGATGCTGCTCCAGATACTCGCTGGCCAGCGTCGGTCCAAAATCGGCGTACTCGCGCCGTACCAGCTCCACCGCTCGCTTTTCCACTTTGTCCGATATCCGCCGCGTCGAAGATCGTCCCCGCAGACCGTGCACCACGGCTCGATCTCCCCGCTCCTTCATCCGCCCCAGCAGCTTCCGAATCCAGCGATCGCTCAGCTTCAGCCTGCGCGCTGGCCTGGCGCTGCGTCAGGTGGCCCCTTCGCACTTCGTGCAATACCTTCAGTCGATCTCTATCTCGCTGCGTAAGCAACAGCTTCTCCTCTTCCATCCGGCCATCTTGCCGGTTGTCAAGAGGAACTTCTCATTTTGTTGGAGGCGGAACTTCTCACTTTGCTGCGACAGGAAACAGGAGAAACAGGGACAGGCGAAACCAGGAACGGCGAACCAGCTCCCTAGGGCTGCGGCGAGCGCCAGGCGGCTCCGTTGGTTTCGCTAGTGGGACGGCGCGGCGCTTTCTTCTTTTGGGCCGCCAGGGCCCGTGCGGCAATGCAATTATTGGCGTGGACACGCATTGCATCTTCGGTAAACGTCATTGCGCTCTGCTCCTCGCCTTCCTCCCGATGCTCCAGGATGCTTCGGCACATGAGCGGCAGTTCCTGCAGACGAATGCCGTAGGTCCGGCTTAAAGCAAGGTCGGCCCGGACTGTAAAAACCGTTCGTCCCCGGTCCGCCGCGATGCCTTCAAACGCGAACACGCGAAATTCCCGTTCTTGCGTAAATCCAGTGAGAATGAATTGCATGGTTAGGCTCCTAATGTTCCCCTCAGACGGCATACGGCACTCGGGTGGGCGGCACTTTCTTGGCCCGATCGGCCAGCAATCGCAGGCGCTCCACAAGTTTCTTGCCGAGGCTCAGTTCCGCTGGGTTGAATTTATTGCCGGGCATCTTGGGATCGATAAATTCCCTGCGGAAGAGCTGATCCGAGGCCAGAGTCGCGAGCAATCCCAGTTCCTGCTCAGTGAGTTTTACAGTGATGAGTGCCATAGGTTGATGTGCGCCTCTGCTAAGAATTTACTTCCAATAGCCATTGCCGTGAATGAGAAGCCGCCCATGCCCGCGCTGCAGCTCCATCCGCCGAAACAATCTCCAAAACTGAAGCGGGCCGTCTGGATTCTGCACCCCACGAAGTGCTTCCGGGGGCCACCGCACCACCGCCGATCCGGGAGCTGTCGCAATCGGGCGGAGACAAGCAGATATGGTCATCGGTGCATCGCGCACAACAACCTCCCCTGGATGAGCTAAGACAGACCATGGATGAGCCAAGACCCTGGATAAGCTAAGAAAAGAGTAAATCAGATCGCCTGACTTAGTTCAGGCGACTTGCGAGTGGGCAGAATCGCTCAGACATTCACTATTGTCGGTTAATTTATGACTTTAGTCAAGGCGCCTACGGCTCTCAGGCCAATCGTTAATTTACTTGTAATAGTTAATCCCGAGCCTTTAGAAAAGCCGCCGTCCATGACGCCCGGTGTTACCATGAGGCTTGGATTTGGAAAGGTTGAATAGTCATGGATGCTGAAACAATCTCTACTCTGAAAACCGTATGTACCGCGGGGCGCGCGAGTTCGGGATTCAATGGAGAATGCAATGCGCGATTGGAGCAACTGGTGGCGGAGGGATTCTTGGTGGTGGTGAACGTAGCGAAGGCGAAAGGGCCCAGAAGCGCCTACAAGCCTTCGGAAAAGGGCAAGGAACTGTTCCGTCAGCTGAGCAAAGGCGCGGCTTAGACCTTCGAGCGGGGTCTGTGAGCCGGGTTGGAGGCTAACGGCTAAGCAGGAAGCGCCAATGACTGGTTTTTCCCGTAGGTCTGGATCACCCTGAACAAATCGGCGGCATGGACCGGCTTAGAAAGATAAGCGTCCATACCAGCGGCAAGACATTTCTCCTCGTCACCTTTCATAGCATGAGCCGTCAGGGCAATGATGGGAATGTGGGTGTTGCCGAACAGCTCGCTTTCGCGAATGGCTCTGGTTGCTTCCAGGCCGTCCATGCCGGGCATCTGAACATCCATCAGGACTAAATCGAAGGCATAGTGTTTTAGAGCCTCCAGGGCATCCTGCCCATTCGTCACAACCACGACGCTGTGCCCATGTTTCTCCAGAACCCGTTGCGCCAGGCGTTGATTGACGAGATTGTCCTCTGCCAAAAGAACGTTCAAGCTGCAATCGTGGCGAGGGGAGGACGCGAAGTCAGGAACCGGAGCCGCATAACTTTCTTCAAAAGGGCTTTCTTTGCCGAGCGCGTCCGCAATCATATGTTTCAGTTCTGCGCTGCGGACGGGCTTTGTCAAATAGTGCGAAACGCCCAGGCCTCGCGCCAGGCTGAGGTCACCAGGGCGCTCTCCCGAAGTAAGCATGAGAATCATCGCTCCGGCCCGATAGGACGACTCTCTAAGCTTCTCGGCTAGCTCGAATCCATCCATTCCCGGCATATGGACATCGGTGATGATCAGGCCGAAGGGAACGCCGTCCTCACAGGCCCGCTGGGCTGAAGTGAGCGCCTCTAATCCGCTGGCGGCGGAGGCTGGTTTCATCCCCCAGCGCGCAAGAACCTCAGTCAAGATACGGCGATTGGTGGCATTGTCATCCACTACCAGCACCGGGAGACTTGGCAAGACCTGGGGTGCGGTAGCGAGCGACCCGGGAGCGACTCCAAACGGCACGGTGAAATGAAACGAACTCCCGAAGCCCAGCGCGCTCTCCACCCAGATGCGCCCGTGCATCGCCTCCACCAGGCGAGCGGAAATGGTAAGGCCCAGCCCGGTCCCGCCATATTTGCGCGTCATGGAGCCGTCGGCCTGGGAGAACGCCTCGAAGATCAGCTTCTGCTTTTCTGATCAATGATGAGCAAGCCAGCCATGCCGGCCTGGGAAGTGGTTTCGATCAGGCCCCACGTACCTCATACCGGTTTTCATCAACCCGATTGCGTTGGCGACCGCTTCATCGCAGCTGGAACTATATTTGGGAATGTAATTCGCTGGGCTTACGCTTTTCCGGGTGGTACAAACCATCAGTTTGACGATGGCGTGCGTGCGACCGGGATAAGTGGTAGATTCTTCGACATTCAGGCAAAGGCCGACGGCCCTATAGCGAACTCTCAATGCCGACTCATGGTGCAAGCTCTGCTGGCAGACCGGTTTAAGCTCGCTTACCATTGGGAAACGCGAACTGGTGAAATCAGCGATCTCGTGGTGGCGCGCGGCGGGCCGAAAATTCGAAAGGTGCTGGCCGCTGATCAGGGGACGGACGTCAACATCGTTCACGACGGGAGGCTAGTGCGTTCGAGGGCGCCGGGGCCAGACCCGGTCCCCAAGGGGTTGACAATGCGCGAACTGGCGGATTATCTAACTATTAGCGCACCTCCTGACATGCTTTGGCAGGTTATCGACAAAACCGGGCTGGAAGGACGTTACATGATCGATCTTCGCTTTTCGGACGCGCTTCCGACAAATAACGAGGATCCTTTAGATCCCTCGCTCGATGCGGCCCTTGCTGAGCAACTCGGCTTACGTCTGGAGAAGCACAAAGGACCCATCAAGGTTCCTGTCTTGGACCACATTGAGGCTCCATCTCCTAATTAGTGTTTTTCGAGTGCGTAGCCGGCATCGATTGTTCGGCGCATGATGACCATCCGTTAAGCGAAAACTGACAAGCCCCACTACCGTATCGTCTCTACCATCTCAAGAAATAACTTTCGATAGCCTGCTAGCTCCCAGGGCATGGGTAGGCCAACTTATTGGAATGACAGCTCATAATTTTTCAGTCGGTTGAAGAACCTCATCTAGGCATTGCGATCCGAACCAAGGAGCCCCGGCCTGCGCCGGGGGCTCTTCACACAACTGGGGCAACTTGCCTATCGAGCAGCAACACTGTCGGCTTCCCTGCTGACAGTGACGCTGGTTCCGCCACCGGGGGCGCCGTTGCCGGGGTCACCGCTGGAGACAACCTTGACCCAAAGGGCATCCTTATCCTTGAAGTACGAGGTGTCGCTGGCCGCGCGCAGCGCCTCCAGGCTGTCCTGCGGCGTACCCGAGGCTGCGGTGGTGAATCCCGGCAGGTCGAAGATGACCCAGGAGCCTTTCTCCAGCTCCGTCAGGGAGAGCGACACGGAAGGCCTTTCGGTGGTCACCTTGATTTCGGTACCAGCTCGTACGGTGCCGTTGGTTACGGTGTAGTCCTTGCCATCGCGGCTGAGAACGACTGGCGGCTGAGCAGGTGCAGCAGCGCCTCCGCCTCGACCACCACGTGCGCCAGGGCCCGCGGCGCCGCTAAGGAGCGCCTGGACCGCCGCCAGCTACCGCAGGTCCTCCTGGAGCACCGCCAGGACCGCCTCTACCGGCGCCAGGACCGCCAGCCGCCGCGGCTCCGCCCCTACCCCTACCGGCGCCAGGGCCGCCTCTACCACCGCCAAACCCGCCGCCTGCGCCGCGGCCGCCGCC
>CAVRZH010000172.1:0-12670 GCA_963725455.1 Bryobacterales bacterium | reverse complement strand
CGCAAGCACACAGCTCCGCAGAGACGATCCCCGACAGCTCACCCCCCGACAGCTCGTGCTTTAGACTCCAGACGCTCCGGCACGGCCTCGATCACCAGCTCGCAGGGCGCGGGTAGCCCCACAGCATGCCGACCGCCTCCAGGCGCTCGCCCGCCGCGCGCGCGTCCTTCCTCGCCAGCCGGCCGCGCTCGGCTTCGCGCTTGAAGCCCCGGCGCGCGCGCTCGAGACCCCGCTCGGAGCGCCTCGGCCAGCGGGTCGTACAGGAATGTCCTGCGCGCCCGAGCGAGGCGCGACCTGCGCGATGCCCGCGCCCATCGTCCCGGCGCCGACGCGCCGTCACCTGCAGTCCTCCGACGCGCCGCCGGGCTCCCCGGCCTTCGCGGCGGGCTCGGCCTTAATCTCGTTCCGGCGCTGCGCTCGCATGACATCCGCCTCAGTAGGGAACGAGGGCGTTGATGCCCGTCATCGCGCGGCCGATGATCAGCTTCTGGATCTGCGAGGTCCCCTCTAGAGCGTCGTCACGCGCACATCACGGAAGTAGCGCTCGACACGGTGGTCGTCCACGTAGCCCGCACCGCCGTGAACCTGGATCGCGGTGTTGGCGCACTCGACCGCGGCCTCCGTCGCGTGGAGCTTGGCGACCGACGTCTCGAGCGTGTTGGGGCGGCCCTTTCCTTCAGCCACCCGGCGCGCCAGACGAGCATCCGCGAGGCATCGGTCTTCAACACCATGTCGGCGATCATCGCCTGCACGAGCTGGAAGCTCGCGATCGGCCCGGCCGAACTGCTCGCGCTCGGTCACATATTTGACCGACTCCTCCACGCAGCCGCGGCAGATCCCCACGCAGCCCGCCGCCACCGAGTAGCGGCCCGAGTCGAGCGCCGACATCGCCACCTTGAAGCCCTCGCCGACCGTGCCCAGCATGCCGTCCTCGCCCACCTCCACATCTTCCAAGGGCGATCGACGCCGTGTCTGAGGCGTGCAGCCCCATCTTGTGCTCGATCGTCTGCGGTTTTGAAGCCCGTCCTGCTCGGTGTCGACCAGGAAGCAACGCGAGCCCCTTGTAGCCCCAGCGACGGGTCCGTCTGGGCGAAGATCAGCGCGAGCCCGCGCGTAGTTGCCCATCGAGATCCACATCTTCGCGCCGTTGATCACCCAGCCCGTGTCCGTCTTCCTCGCGCGCGTGCGCTGGTCGGTCTGCACGATCGAAAATTCATCATTACGGTGGTTTGCTGCGCGTTGATTATCGGAACTTTGAACAACCGCTTCTATGTTTTCCTGGCGGAGAAACGTGGCCGATTGTTCGCGCTGGCGGCCTTTCCGTTTCACCTGCTGTACCACTTTTACAACGGTGTTTCTTTCGTGATGGGAAGCTTGCTGTGGTCGATGCGATCCTTGAAGGAGCGATCGGGCCAGTCCGTGAGGCGCCCGGGCCTGTCTGTGAAATAGGCGTTATTCCGGCAGTTCGGCGGGCGGTTCGGGCAGGAGGAAGGTCAGGCCCAGCGCCAGCGCGTAGACGCCAATGCCAACTACCGTGGCGGCGTGCGTCAAACGCGCAGAAGGTGAGATTCCGGGCATCAACGCGGCCAGATGCGTGGTGATGATCGCCGCCGAAGTGCCCAGCATGCGGCCGCCTACATTCGCGGCGAAGCCCTCGCCCGTTCCGCGCAGGTGCACCGGATAGACGCGCGGCAGATAGTTGCCCCAAAAAGTGAGCTGCGCCACCGTAGTGAATCCGGCGAAAAAAATACCGATGCGAAACATTTCCAGGCTGTGCGTCGACATGTAGAGGAACACGATGGGGACGATCGCGAGGCCCGGGATCAGGAACATGCGCAGCAAGCGGCGCCTGCTCACCACGATCAGCGCCAGCGCGGCCAGCACGATGCGCCCTGCCAATCCGCCCATCTCTTGGGTGCCCTGGACGCTCGAAATCGCTTGCCCGCGCGCGGCCGGCGCCAGTTGCGCCACCTCCCGTAGCCCCGGCGTTATTTGGGGCGATTGCTGGATGGTGCCGAATGCCGCTCCATATGCGCAGGCAAACAGCAGAGCGGTGACGATGGTGACACGTCGGAATTCGGGATTGAACAGCTCACGCACGCTGGGGCGCTTCAGTGTGCCTTCCACGCGCTGATGTTCCCATTGCGGCGATTCAGGCAGAAACGGGCGTATGATGGCGAGCGGAATGGCGGGAGCAACCCCGGCAATCAACGCATAGCGCCAAGCGGAGTGGCTTCCATAAATCGCTGGCATCGCCAGGCCCCAGCGATTGGCGGCGTAGAAGGCTCCCGCAGTGAGAACGCCGCCCAACGACGAAAACGCCTGCGTATATCCCAGTACGGCCTCGCGCGTTTTCGGATCGTCAAATAATTCGGCCAGCCACGCGACCGCCGCCACGAACTCGACGCAGGTGCCCGCGAAGGAAAGCGTGCGGAACAGCAGCAGCGATTCTACACTCCCGGCCAATCCGGAGGCCGTGGCGGAGAATGCATATAGCAGGATGCTGAAAGTAAGGATGCGCCGGCGCCCGAAACGGTCGGCCAGATAACCGCCCCACAACCCGCAAAAGCCACCCACCAGCGGCGGAATCCAGAAAAGATAACCGGCCCAATCGCGATACTCCGGGGTGCCAGGCTTTAGATGTCCGAGTTCGGTGAGCGCGGGTTGCAGAATGAGCGGGCCAACCAGCACCACGTAGATGTCGAACAGGAAGCCCATCGCGGCAACGGCGCAGATGGTCCACTTGAGAGTCTTCGAAATCGCGCGCGGGCCGGGGCCGGACATAAGCCGACAGCGTAGCATGGGCGGCGGCTCTGGATCGCCCGCATGTCCCCGCCTGCCTGGCCCCGCGTCCCCTGTTATGATGCACTCGGGCGGCGGATCGCTTCAAGCTGGCGCCGGGCGTCGGGATTCGTTCCGAACGTTCGATGATGCCTCTCTGGGGTTACCCCAGGGAATCGTGAAGGGCTGCAGATTTCGTCGCGTGAGGCTACACTGCGCTCCACGCAGAACCGCTCACGCAGGGTCAGACTGGTTGGAGCTTCCGCCGTCCTTCGCCTATGCCCACGCCATCTCTGGTGTCCGCGTTAGCACGGTCGTTTCTCGCCGGCGAACAGTCGGGGGAAGCAATTGTCCATCGTGGCAGCCAGACGCTCGGCCGCAATTGGCGATGGCTTCGTCCTCTCGCCCGGCGTTACGTGGAATCGGTTGCGGGTGGGACGCGGCCCCGCCAGCGCGATGTCATCCACTTCTTTCTCAACGACCTCGGATTTCGGCGCGCGTGGTCCAGGCACTTCAACGAATTGTCAGTCGCGCGATGGCTGTCCGAGCCGTCGCAAATGCAGCCTGTCTCGGCCGCGGCGAGTTGGGATGTTCCGGTGATTGAGTCCGTCGGCGCGCTGGCGGACTGGTTGAACATCAGTGCCGATGAGCTCCTATGGTTCGCCGATCTCAAGGGACTCGCCTACAAGTCCAGGCACCCCAGGCTGGCGCATTACCACTATCGCGTACTGGCGAAAAAATCCGGCGCTATTCGATTGATTGAATCGCCCAAGCCGAAACTGAAAGCACTGCAGCGCCAGATACTCGCGCGAATTCTCGACAAAATCCCGCCGCACTCCTCAGCTCACGGCTTCATCCCCGGCCGGTCGGTGAAGACCTTCACCGCGCCCCACGTCGGCCAGCGCGTTGTTTTGAAAATGGACTTGGAGCAGTTCTTTCCTTCCATCACCGGCTCAAGGATTCAGACCATTTTCCGAATGTTGGGTTATCCCGAATCGGTGGCCGATCTGCTGGGAGGCATCTGCACCAATGCGGTCCCACGCCATGTCTGGAGCGCTGCCGCCGCCGACGCGAACCCATCCCAACTCCAGGAAGCCCGCATCCTGCATACCCGCCCGCATCTGCCGCAGGGCGCTCCCACATCGCCCGCGCTCGCCAATGTCTGCGCTTATCGAATCGATTGCCGATTGACCGGGCTGGCGCGTTCAGCCGGCGCCCAATACACCCGCTACGCCGACGATCTGGCGTTTTCGGGAGGCGACGAATTTGAGCGCGCCGTCGAGCGATTCTCCACCCACGCCGCGGCTATTTTGATGGAGGAAGGTTTCAGCGTCAACCACCGCAAGACGAGCAGCATGCGCCAGGGCGTCCGCCAGCGTCTGGCCGGAGTTGTCACCAATGACCACCCGAACGTCATGCGGACCGATTTCGACCGGCTCAAAGCCACGCTCCACAACTGCGTTCGTCTGGGTCCGGATAGTCAAAACCGAATGGGCCATCCTCTTTTCCGCGCACATCTGGACGGCCGGATCGGCTGGGTGGAATCCATCAATGCTGCTAAGGGGCAGCGCCTGCGAGCCATATTTGACCGGATCGGCTGGCTGTAAACGGTCTTTTCACCGGATGCTATCGTCTTAATAAAGATGATTCTAAACGGCTCAGCCCGACCGAGCGTGGAAAGCCGCGCCGCCCGGACAGTTCGGGAAATTTTCGAATCGGGCCGGCCGCTGACTTACATTCTTTCTCCCGAGGAGCAGCGCACAGCGCGAGTCCTAAAAGAGGTGGCTGGGACGCTGCGGTCGCTGCCGATTTCAACCTGGAGCCTCACTGAGGGAATGCGCACAGCCGACGGCGCGCTGGTGGAAGGTACGGAAAGCCCGCGCGGCGTGCTGGATTACATCATCGGGGCCGGCCCAGGTGTCTTTCATCTCAAGGATTTTCACGAGCCCCTGCGCGAATCGTCCGAAGTCCGGCGCCGCCTGCGTGACGTCTACGAAAGCTGCCGGGATCAGGGCAAATTCGTAGTGATCACGTCGCCGGTGCGTTTCGTCCCCGAAGAGGTGGAACGCAGCATTCTGTTTATCGAGCTGCGCACACCCGACGTGATCGAACTGGCCGACTTCCTGCGCGGCGAAACGCCCGAAACCAGCGACGAAGTCATTCAACAGATGGCGCGCGCGCTGCTCGGGCTCACTCTCGATGAAGCGCGCTATGCGCTGCGCCGGGCATTCGCTAGCGGCCGGGGGCTCGGCTCTGAATCCCTACCCGCGCTGCTCGAAGAGAAAAAGCTGCTGGTGAATCGCTCCGGCGTGATCGAATTCGTCGCCGACGCCACGGACCTGGGCGACGTGGGCGGCCTGGAGGGTCTGAAGACCTGGCTGGTGGAGCGCAGCAAACTTTTCGAAATGCGCGACAACCTGGACGCCGAAATTGTCCCCAAAGGCCTGCTCATGATGGGCATTCCCGGTTGCGGCAAAAGCCTCTGCGTGAAAGCCATCGCGTCGCAGTTTCAGCTTCCGCTCTATCGCGTAGACATGACCGAAATATTCTCCGGCCGCCACGGCAAACCCGAGGGCGCGTTCGTCGCTGCGTGCAAAATGATGGAGGACATGGCGCCGGCGGTACTGTGGTTCGATGAAATCGAGAGAGGCATCACCACCAATCAGTCCGGGGGCGAGCAGGGCCGCATCTTCGGGTTCTTCCTGACCTGGATGCAGGAGAAAACGCGCGGGCTTTTCGTAGCCGCTACCGCCAATCGCATCGAGCTGCTGCCGGCCGAAATGATCCGCAAAGGCCGCTTCGACGAGGTATTTTTCGTCGACCTGCCGAACGCGCAAGAGCAGATCCAGATCTTCAAAATTCATTTGAAGCGCCGCGGTCTGAATCCTTCCGGCTTCCGGATCGATCAACTGGCCGAATTCACCGCCGGCTGGTCCGGCGCCGAGATTGAACAATGCGTGGTGTCGGCCATCACCAGGGCGCGGCTCGCCGACCGTGGACTAACCGACGAGGATCTGATCCAGATCGCAGTCCGAACCGTGCCGCTTTCACGCACGATGAAGGAACAGATCAATCAGATCCGTGGCTGGGCTTTCGAACGGGCCATCCGCGCCACGCCGCAGGGTATCCGGCAATAGCTGCCGAAAGTGTAGAGCCGCCGGGCGTTTATCTCTGTTATTGCCAGGACCTTTCCGTGCTACAGTTGAGGGGTCAACTATTTTGGCATCTTCGCATTAGTCCGGTCCAACCGCCCGAGTCCGATCCTGCCCGTTCAACCAACTTGTAAGTAAAAAGGAAAAAGCATGAAGAATATTTTCGTAGGAAACCTCAACTTCGGAGCTACCGAAGCTGCGGTCCGCTCGCTGTTCGAGCAGTATGGTAGTGTGGAGCGCGTCAATATAATCACGGACCGGGACACCGGGCAACCCCGCGGATTCGGATTTGTCGAAATGAGCGCTAACTCAGAAGCGGATCGTGCGATCGCTGAACTGAACGGAAGAGAACTGGATGGCCGTGCGCTAAACGTCAACGAAGCTCGTCCGAAAACGGAGCGCAGCTTTGGAGGCGGTGGTGGCGGCGGCGGCCGGGGCCGCGGTAACAATCGCTGGTAATTGATCTCTAATAAGAACAGGGGCTGCGTTCCTCGAGCGCGGCCTCTTGTTTTTTGAAAGCCGAATAGTTAGGACTTTAGAGCGATCCGCAATGTCATGTTGCCCGGGTTTTCGCGCTCAAAAGCCAAGAGCGCAACCTTCAGCGGAGAGGTTCGAATCGGACTGCTAAACCATTGCTCCGGAATCGGTAACGTGCTCTGATCGATTTCTTTCCAAGTCTCCCCACTCAATTTGCGCTGGTCGATACGCGCAACCTTGTCGGCGATGCGCACACGCAAATCCTGCGTTTCAAATGTCACATTTTCCATAACCCTATTGTCCCACGGACTCAGGTTAGGGCGATAGTTACATTTTTGTTAGGGACCACATGTGTTTAAGGTACCGGCTCAATCCGCAGTAACGCGCCGTCCTCCTCCTCGGTCAACACATAGAGGAAGCCGTCCGGGCCCTGTCGCACGTCACGGATACGTTGGTGCAACTCGGTCAGCAAACTCTCGCGGCGCAGTTCCTCCATCTTGGCGTTGAACACCACCCGGTCCAGCCGCCCAGTGCCCGGAATCTCGCCCTGCCGCATGCCGCCCACGAAGATGTTGCCTTTCCACGCCGGGAATTTGTCGCCGGTGTAGAACGTCATGCCCGAAAGCGCGATGGACGGTATCCAGACCACCAGCGGCTGCTCGAACCCATCGCGCGTTGGAACGTCGGAAATGCGCGGGCCATCGTAGGCGCGCCCGTAGCTCACCAGCGGCCAGCCGTAATTGCGGCCAGGCAGGATCAGGTTGATCTCATCCCCGCCATTCGGCCCGTTCTCGTTGGAATACACGGCGCCGGTCGCAGCGTCGATCGCCAAGCCCAATTGATCGCGATGCCCCAGCGAATAGATCTCCGGTTTGTATCCCGCACGGCCGACAAACGGATTGTCGCTCGGGATGGAGCCGTCGTCCTTGAGATGCAGCACCTTGCCATAATCGCTGTTCGTATCCTGCGCCAGATTGCCGAACGCCGCGCCGGTGGTCATGAAGATTGTGCCGTCTTTCGCGAAAGCGATGCGCGATCCGCCCAACACCGTGCTCCAATCCGAGACGAATAGATCCCGGACATCGGTCAGCCCGGCACCCTCCAATCGTCCGCGCGCCAGCGTGGTCGCGCTGCTTTTTCCGTCTTCACTCGGCTTGCTGTAGGTGAAATAGACCAGCTTGTTTTCGGCAAATTTCGGATGCAGCACCACATCAAACAGGCCCGCATTACGAACTGCGTTGACCTTGGGCACGCCCGCGAGCGGTTGCGGATCCAGCACGCCATCGCGAATCATGCGCAGTCTGCCGCCGCGCTCGGTCACCAGCATGTTGCCGCCCGGCAAAAACGCCAGGCTCCAGGGATGCGACAAGCCTTTGGTCACCACCACGACGCGGATCTTATGCTGCTCGGCGGTGTCGAAGATGAATGGCCCGTCACCCAACGCGACATGCGGCAATCCGATAGGCGGAGCTGCCGGGCGTTGCTGCGCCAACCCGAGGGTTGCCATAAGTGACGCGATGAGTATCGTGAGTGCCACTGCGCTCCTGGGAGCTGATCTCTTCTTCATATCTTCGTAATTCCTCTCGACAAAACTGTACCTCAGTGTATCGCCCCGTGACTTCTGTCTTCTGACTTCTGTCTTCTCGTCTTGAGAACTTTAGCGAGAATTCAAACCATCCCAAGGGGCAAACTCGATGGGGCACCCCTAGGAGAATAGTAAGATGTAATACATTTTCAATCCTTGACACTCGTCCGCCACATGAATTATCCTTAGCCTTCGCCCAGAGACTAGAGCTAATACTCTAGTTGGTACTCTCCGGCCTACGGCCCGCCCGCGTCCCTGTAGAATCTTTCGGGCCGTGCCGATTCAATATAAGGAGATCAATGCCACATCAGCCTTACTTTGTGGTTGTACTCGCGCATTCGCTGCATGGGCGATTGCGCCGCATACACATCCCTCACAAAGTGATCTATGCTGGTTTCGTTTTTTCGATCCTATCCTTTGTAGTAATGTTGGCCTTTCTTTCCAGCTACTTGCGAATGAGTTGGAAAGTGGCGCATTATAACTCTCTGCGCCAGGAAGTGGAGTCCCTCCGAACCAAGTATCAGGAGTTACAGCGCCTGACCAATCAGAAAAACGAGCAGTTGGCGACGCTCGAGAATTTCGCCGGCGAGGTTTCCGTGGCCTACGGGCTGAAGCGCAAGCCGGGTACCTCAGCCGATGTCGTCAATACGGCCAATCTTACCCCAACCTTCCGTGAATCCCTTAGTCAGTACAATTTCCTGCAAACGTCCACCATCTCCGCCCTGTATCATAATTATCCTCGCCAATATCAGACTGCATGTTCGTCCCAGCCTGTGGCCCGTGGAAGGCCGGCTCATGAGTCCGTTTGGCGGGCGTACAGACCCGTTCTCAGGTGAAGGCGCCATTCACACCGGTGTCGACCTGGAAGCCCCCATGGGAACGGCTGTGCATGCGGCGGCCGATGGCATCGTGGTCCACGCCGATTGGGAAAACGGCTACGGGCGGCTGATTATTATCGATCACGGCAACGGAGTCCAGACGTATTACGGCCACTTGTCCACCTTCGGCGTGGTGCCGGGTGAGGAAGTTCGGCGCGGCGACGTCATTGCGCGCTCAGGCGCCAGCGGACGCGTCACTTCACCGCATCTGCATTACGAAGTGCGGCTGGGCGGAACACCGGTGAACCCTTATCCATACATGGCCAAGTCGGCCGCGGTTGGCGCGGCGCACGAACAAAAAGATCTTCCGTTCGATTAGCCCACCTTACGCCGCCGTCAGCAAAATCGGCTCATCTCTGGTAATGACGATGGTGTGTTCGTGATGCGCGGACAGGCTGCCGTCTGCCGTGCGAATGGTCCAGCGATCGCGCTGTAGAATGCTCTCCCCACTCCCCGCCGGAATAATCGGCTCGATGGTGATCACCAGCCCTTCCGTTAGCCGGGCGTGCAAACGAGGCTCGTGATAATTAGGTACACTCGGCGGCTCATGAATGGTTCGTCCCACGCCATGTCCGCACAGATCGCGTAGCACGCGAAAACCGCTGCGGCGCGTTTCCCGCTCCACCACCCGCCCAATCTCGTACACTCGGTTTCCCGCCCGTGCCGACCGCAAGGCCTGATGGAAGGCCCGCTCCGCACAGCGTGCTAGAGTGTCGGCGGTTTCGCTCACTTCACCCGCACGCACCGTGACTGCGGCGTCGGCATAAAATCCATCTTTCTCAGCCACCAGGTCCAGTTTTACCAGATCGCCGGATTGGATCACTCGCTCGCCTGGAATCCCATGAATGGCTTCGTCATTGACGTTGATGCAGAGCGCGCCAGGAAAGCCGTAGACCTTGGGCGGAGCGGATTCGGCCCCGTGCTCAGCCAACACTCCCGCGCCGACAGCGTTCAGTTCCGCGGTTGTGATGCCGGGCCGGACTGCAGCCGCGGCCTTGTCGAGCGCGCGCCGCACGATCCGTCCGATAACCCGCAGTTTCTCAAACTCCGCCTGGGACCGGATGGACATGCGCTAATTATACAAATGGGCTTCGTCATTGATACACGACGTTGCCCGTCTCGCCCGTCGTGTTCGTCACGTACCCATAGATGATGCCCGTATCCAGGCCCGCGGCGGAGAAGCTTTGCGGGAAGGTGTAGTTGCTGACGGCCAGGTAGCTGGCGCTGACCAGTCCGTCCGAAGCGGCCGTCGGCGGCAGCGCAAGTAAAACTGCTGGCGGAACGGTGAACGTCCCGGCGCTGGCAGGCGCGGAACAGGTGAACGATGTAGCCAGCGTGTCGACACCATACGAGACCGATGAGAATCCGGAGACCTGCACCAACGAATCCGCCGCGGCGTTTTTCCAGGTTACCGTCAGCGCTTGCGATCGATCGACATTGCTGGTAGTGTCACGCTCGTTCCAGGCAAAGTCCGCAGGCACCGCCGTCGACGTGCTGAAAGAGCCGACTGCGCCACCGGAACCATTGTTGAAACTGAAATCGCCGCCGGTGCCCGGAATAAAAGCTGATGACAACGAGTTGCTTCCAGAAGCCGTTCCATCGCTTGGCGCGCCGTAAACGTTACTCTGATTCTGGAGCGCCGTGCTGCCGTCCGGTCCGGTCACATTCACGGCCGATCCCGCATTCAAATACATTGGCGATGCCGGGGTGGATCCGGTGAAGCTGCCTCGCTGCTGGACAATGCAACTTCCCAGGGAGACCGCCGCGAGAGCGATATCCGCGGAGTCTACGTCCGGCGAATAAAGCGAAGTGATGAATTGCGTTGCGCTGGACGTTGTAAATGTCGCGTACGCGTTATTCCATGTTTCGGAGGGAACCGGGATTCCGAACAGACTGGTGGGCGCATTGAGGTCTGAGCCGATCCGCAAATTGCCGATGTTTACGGCTCCTTTGGTCCCCAAAGTCTCCAGCTCCGTCCCGCTAAACGGCGTCACCATGTCGGAGCAAGTCTGCCCGCTCGCGGCAACCGGGAGCGTCGCAAAATTGCTGATGTTGACTCCCGCCCAGACCACCACCGATACGAAACACCCCGGCTGAACGGTGGGAGGCACCGTGACATTGATCTGATCCAGGCCCGGATACATAGAGCGGCCGAGATACGCCACCGTGGCTGGGATGCCGCCGATGTCCACTTCAATATTCAGGTTGGTGAGATTGTTTTGCTTCTGCGGGTAAACGGCCTCGTTCGGATTTCCAGGATCGGGGCCCACGCCGGAACCCCATAACACGATCGTTTCGCCCGGATTCGCCGAATTGGTAAACGTCAGAACGTTCCCCTTGGAATCCTCCGCCACCGCCGGCCCCGAACCGGTGCCGTAGAGCGTGTCCAGGCCGAATTCCGTTTGCACCACCTGGATATTGGCGGGCTGACTGGTCTGGCCATTGTTAGTGACCGTGATTGTGCCGCTGCCCACGGGTGTGGCCGACGGAAGGATCGCGGCGATCTGGCCCGGCGTCACATAGTAAGGGATGGCCTGCGTAGTAGTGCCGTTCACCGTGACCGCGATGCTGGTGCCTTTGAGCGTCGTCGATAAGGGAAACGACTGCAACCCGGTGGTGGTGGAGGCAAGATCCGTTCCGAAAATATCAAAGATGGAGCCTTGCGCGATCCCATAATTCGGCGAGTAAGGCAGGATGTAGCTATAGTTGTTTTCGATGGCGTTGATGGTGGGTTGGCCCGATGCGGGCGCGGCGCTCAGAAGGCCAACCAAGCCAAGGCAATAAATAAGGCGTTGGATAGTAACTGACGGAGTTTTGTTCACACCTGGATTGCGTCAAAGAGGTGCTGGAACCCCTCATCAAAAGTGAAACAATTCTCAAATCGAGTGTTTGCAGCGATTAGCGATTAGCGGCTTGCGACCGCGGCGCTGAAACACGCCGAGAGTTCGTGCCGCTCAGCATGAGTCAGTTCGTTGAACGGGAACACCACGGTTTCGTTGGGGAGAGGGTTGCGGATGGTGAGTGTTGCTAACGGCAAAGCGTTGAGCTTCGCTGGGCCGGCGTTTTTCCCTGTTGCATAAAGAGGGATGGAGCCGGGGCCAGAGCTTCCGCCGTTGCCGTTGGCCATCTTTTCCGTTCCCCTCACCTGGTAGCTTGCCAGAGCTTTTCCATCCACCAACGCAGACAACACTTGACCGTTCTTGGGGCTCGCCGGCGACCATGCCAATTCCATCCCGGCTTCGTGCGTATCGGCCCGGCAGGTAACCGTCAAGCGATAGGAATCCGGCACATCCTTGCTCACTGGCGACGGCACATCCCGGACGATGCTCGCGTTCAGAATCGGAGCCTTCGTGGTCGGGTCTTGGGTGCGGCTGACCCTCCACCGGTCGGCACCCGCGGCCTCCACAGACATCGCGCTAATCCAGGCGCGAACTGTCGCGTCATCCGGCGGCTTCACTCCCGCCGCGCCCAGTGCTCCGGTTTTTAGCTTGCCGAGCATCATCGCCGCCACGCCTGGATCGGGATGCGCGGCATCGAAATGCTGCAGCGATAATCCGCCGTTCGGGTGCCCGCCGGTGTGACAAACCGCGCAGTACTTCCGCACCAGCGCGTTCTGCTGTGACACGGGCATTCCGTTGCCGGCCATCGCTGCTGTTGCGGCGAACAATATTGCTGCCAATGTTCCTATGGCGCGCATCTCATGCCGCCATAAATATATCACTGTGGAGTGTGCGTGAATAGCATGCGCTGCTATTGAGCGTTATATGAGGTATGATTATCGCGGGTCCAACCGACGA
>CAVRZH010000171.1:0-19343 GCA_963725455.1 Bryobacterales bacterium | reverse complement strand
AGGTCTGGTAGCCAAGGCGCTGCACAATCTTAGCCCAGCCAGTTCCGGCCGCTTCGTCACGTGCAATTGTTCGGCGGTAGTGGAAACCCTGTTTGAGAGCGAGCTGTTCGGCTATGTCAAAGGTGCGTTCACCGGCGCGGCCGCCGACAAAATGGGGCTGATGGAGTTTGCGCACGGCGGCACGCTGTTTCTGGACGAGATCGGAGACATGCCGCTCAGCACGCAGGCCAAGCTGCTGCGGGCTTTGCAGAATCAGGAAGTGACGCGCGTGGGCTCGGTAACACCCCGCAAGGTGGATGTGCGCGTTATCGCGGCCACCAATCGCGACGTTCAGGAGTTGATCGCGCAGAAACAGTTCCGCGAAGATTTGTACTATCGTCTCGCCATGGTGGAGTTGCGTACCCCGGCTCTGGCCGACCGGCGCGAGGATCTTCCACTGCTGGAGAAATTTCTGCTGGACCGCTTTGCCAATCAATTCAACAAAGACATTCATGGGCTCACGCGGCGCGCCCAGATCGTGCTGGCGCGGCACTCCTGGCCGGGCAACATTCGCGAACTGGAAAACGTTCTGGGCCACGCCTGCATGATGGCTATCAGCGACACCATCGACGTCGAGGATCTGCCCGCGTCACTGCGCCATCACGAGCGCACGGTGGGCGCCACGGCCGGGAATTCGCACGACCCGGAGCATGCCGGGGAATCCGCGGCATCCGCGGGCGTTTCCTTTGATGACCACGAGAAAGGCTTGCTGGCCGATGCCCTGGAACGCGCCAGCGGCAATCAATCTGAAGCCGCGCGGCTGCTCCGGATCAGCCGGGATCGTCTGCGCTACAAGATGGCGAAATACAACCTGCGCTAAGGCGCTCCGCGCATGCTCTGACGAAAGCCGCGCGGGCTGACTCCGAACTCGGCGCGAAAAGCGCGGTTAAAGTTCGACAGATCCCGAAAACCGCAATTGAGCGCAATGTCTAGGATCTTTCCCCGCTCCGATCCAAGCCGCAGCGCCGCTTCCCGCAAACGCCTGCGCAGAATAAATTGATGCGGCGTCACGCCGGTCAAGCTTTGGAACGTGCGTAAAAAATGATAAGGGCTGAGGCGCGCCTCTCGCGCCAGTTCGGCGAGATTGAGTTCGGCGGTCCAATCCTGTTCAATCCTGCGGACCGCCGCCGTTACGCGCGCCAGAGCGCTGGGAGGCGCGTGGTTTGCCGCGGGCTGCAAACCGCCCGCAAGTCGAACCGCGCACGCGGCAAATTGAATGCTTATCTCCTCCCATGCCAGGTCCGTTTCCGGGCGCCCCGCGCATGCGCGCGTGATTGCCGCTGAAGTTGCGCGCAGGGGCGGAAGCTGGGGTACGCGAAACTCCGGACTGCCCCCGGCGTCCGACGCGATCCGCGCGAAATATTCGGGAGCGAATCGAAACGACAGGCAGCGGTCCCCCAGGTGGTGCTCATGCCCGCACTCGAAACACTGGCCCGGGTTGCCGAGCAGAATCGACCCCGGGGTCATGAGCGCGTGCCCCTGGCTGGATCGATAGTGGAAGCTGCCCGCGGTCACAATGGCGATGGAAAATTGCGAATGCCGCTCTTCGAAAGGCCGATCCGAAGGGCCTGCCGTACAGACCACGTCGGCAACGGACCAGCCGTGGCCTTGCGCGACCACACTGGACCTCGGCGTGTTGAAACCGGCCGCAATTTTTCCCAAGAAGTTTCTCCAGCCAGACCTTATAACAGTTCTAGCATGAGCACAACATGATCGACTACAAAATGATCGACTACAAACTGGAACATCTCTTCTCGTACACCGGTACGCTCGCCAACCCGCCTGAGTTCATCGGCCCGCTGCCGGAGGGCATCCGTGTGAATTTCTACTCGAGCGGCGGTGAATTCAAGGGAGCCAGGATCCGAGGGAGGATTCGAGCGGTGGGCGGCGATTGGCTTACGGTGCGCAAGGACGGCGTAGCTCTTCTCAACGTTCGCGCCACTTTTCAGACGCACGACGGAGCGCTGATCCTGGTGACTTATCAAGGCCTGATCGATTTCGGCGCGGACGGCCACGATCGATTCCTCGAGCGCGATCTGCCGGCGACGGCGCGCATCCGGACCAGTCCCTGTTTTCTCACCAGCCATCCCGATTACGCCTGGCTGAACCGGCTGTTCTGCCTGGGAATCGGAGAATATTGCAGCGCGCGCAATGAGGCGAAATATGACGTATACGCCGTCTGCTGACTTTTCCGGGGCGCTGGTCGCGCCGGAGCGTTCGCCCGAGATTCCCGAAGCGTCGGACGTCTATGGATGGCTGATGGCAAGCTGGCGTTTGCAAGTCCGGCGTTTTCGCCCGGATGGGACGGAGTACGGCGGGGAGGGCGCGGTCCACTTTGCATGGGTGCTCGAACGCCGTGCGATCCAGGATATTTGGATCATGCCGAATACCTACGGCATGACACTGCGGGTGTGGGATCCATCGATCGAAGCCTGGCGGGTCATCTGGATCAACCCGGTGACCGGCGCGCGTGACGAACTAGTTGGCCGCCGCTGGGGGACGGATATCGTTCAAATAGGCACGCATTCCGATTCCACGCCGATTCGCTGGATCTTCACCGACATCACATCGGATTCGTTCCGTTGGCTGGGTGAGGCACTGGAACCCGACGGGAAAACGTGGAGGCTGGAGGCCGAGTTTCGCGCTCAGCGAGCGAAGTCATAGACTGCGCGGACCCCGCCGTCCTCGTGCTGGTGCATCTGAAATCCCAGCTCGCGGCAGACGCGCTGCATGTGAATATTCTCGGGAAGTATTTCCGCGATCACCCGCTGGATCTTTTCAGCGCCCGCAATCGCCACCAGGCGCCGCGATAGCTCTGTTCCCAATCCGCGGCCCTGGTACTCGTCGGTGATTAAAACGGCCAGCTCCGCGTCGCTTGCGTCTATCTTGCGCAGCCGGCCAACGGCCAGAATGGCATCGTCATGCACCGGAGTATTTTGTTGTAGAGCTACATTTTGCTGTAGAGCTATGAGCGCGATGTCGCGATCGTAATCGTTAAAGCAGATACGGATCAGGCGGTCGTGCGAAACGCGCCGTTCCAGATCCATCAAGTGGAAATAGCGCAAGTACACGCTGCGCTCCGACAACCGTTCGTGGAAGCGCACCATCATCGGCTCGTCTTCCGGGCGAATGGGCCGGATCAGAACTTCAGTTCCGTCGGGAAACTTCCACGGCTGGATATATTGCGTGGGGTAAGGACGGATGGCCGATCTCGGCAGCGTGCTTGAATCCGGAGGATGCAGCACCACCCGGGCATCCAGCGCGAGCAGGCCCTCGGGCGAAGCCAGGAGCGGATTGATATCGATCTCCTTGATCCAGGCCAGCTGGGTGATCAAGTAGCTGAAGCGCACAATCAATCGTTCCAGGGCCGCCAGATCGACTGGTTTCCTTCCTCGCACGCCTTTCAACGCGGTCAGGATTTTCGTTCGCTCCATCACGCGCCGCGCCAGGGTGGTGTTGAGAGGCGGCAGACCGATGGCGCGATCTTTGTACACTTCCACCAACTGCCCGCCGCCGCCGAACAGAATTACGGGCCCGAATTGCGAATCGATGCTCGATCCCAGGATCAGTTCGTAACCCTCGGCACGCACCATGGGCTGCACGGTGACACCCAGAAAATCGGACTCGCTCGCGACCTTCCGGACAGATTCCTCGATGGCTCGATACGCCGCGCGCACGGCAGCGTCATCCGCCAGATTGAGCCGCACTCCGCCCACGTCGGTCTTATGCGTGATGGTCTCTGAGTGCAGCTTCAGAACAACCGGATAACCAAGGCGAGCGGAGGCATCCACGGCTTGATCCGCGCTGGTTGCGATCTGGGTGGGAACGGTTGGAATCCCATACGCCGCGAGCAGGCTTTTCGATTCGGCTTCCGTCAGCAGCGTTCGTCCCCGAGCGCGTGCGCTGGATATGACAGACGCCGCCCGCGTGAGCGCGTCAACGGAAAGTTCCATTTCGAACGCGGAGGGCGTTTCATAGAGCGCATCGAGATTCGCACTGTAGCGCCACATCAATTGAAAGACGCGCGCGGCGGAATCGGGATAAGGATAAGCGGGAATACCGGCCGCGTTTAGGATGGCTTCTCCCGCCGCGACATCCACCCCTCCCATCCAGCTCGTGATCAGGGGCTTGGTATCGCCTCTGGGCAGCGCCGCCAACTGTTGCGCCACAGCCGCCGGGTCGGTCATGGCTTGCGGAGCCAATACAACCAGCGTGCCATCGGTGGTGGGATCCTGGATCGCGATTTCGACTGCCTTGGCGTAGCTTTCGGCGCTGGCGTCTCCCAAAATATCGATGGGGTTCTGATGGCTCCAGTGCGGCGGCAGGAACGCATCCAGTTGCGCGATGGTCGCGGGCGACAGCTCGGCTAGTTCAGCTCCGGAGGTCAGCAAGGCGTCGGTGGCCAGCACCGCCGGTCCGCCTGCATTGGTCACGATCGCGAGACGCGGTCCCCGCGGACGCGGTTGTTTATCCAGCGCCTCGGCCAGATAGAAAAGCTCCGCGATGGTATCCACGCGCAGTACGCCACATCTTCGAAAAGCTGCATCCAGAACGTCGTCCTGTCCGGTGAGCGCCCCGGTGTGCGACGCGGCGGCTTTGGCTGCGGCCTGAGTGCGCCCCGGTTTGATCACGATGATGGGTTTGGAAAGCGCCACTTCGCGCGCCGCCGACAGGAAGCTGCGTGCATCGCCCACCGATTCCATGTAGAGCACGATGCTGCGCGTTTTCGAATCGTCGCCCAGGTACTGGATCAGGTCGCCCCAGCCCACGTCGAGCATGGAGCCCACCGACACAAACGCGCTGAAGCCCACCATCTCGCGCCGGCTCCAGTCCAGAATCGCAGTGCACAGAGCGCCGCTCTGGCTGATGAAGCCGAGATGTCCGGGGCGAGCCATGGTGCTGGCGAAAGTCGCATTGAGCATATGATGCGGGCTCATCAGGCCCAGGCAATTCGGCCCCACGATGCGCATTCCGCCGCGGCGCGCTTCGTCCAGGATCTCGCGCTCCAGCGCCGCGCCTCGCTCGCCGATTTCGCGAAACCCCGCTGAAATAATGATGGCTGCGGGAACATCCGCGGCCGCGCACTCGCGGATCACGCCCGGAACCGTCGCGGCGGGTGTGGCGATCACCGCCAGATCCACCGGCTCGGGAACGCTCGCGATATTCGGGTAACAGCGCAGGCCAAGCAATGTGTCGTGCTTGGGGTTTACAGGATAAATTGCGCCCGCAAAAGGCGCTGCCTTCAGATTCGTGACGATGGATCGCCCCACGCTGCGCGGCGCTTCGGTAGCGCCAATCACCGCGACATTCTTGGGACGGAAGAGGACGTCGAGTGTGCGGTGTCGCGCCATTGCACATTATGACATCCAGGCAGTCACGGAATCGCCGCCACACCGGCGCGCACGATTCACACCGTGTGGCCGGACAAGTTCAACAAAACAGAATCGAGCACAATTGGCATTCGACCTGCCTTCGAAGACCGCATGAGGAAATTATGTTTCGCGATTATTTTGACGTGGGCCGCGGCGTGTTCCGCGTCCGCGCAGTTGGTTTCCGTGGGAGCGCGCCACTTTGTGGGAATTTCCGCTGCTCGGAAAGTATTATTTCCGCTCCAGCGGCGCTCGCTGGCAGCCGTTCCTGGGAACCGGATTCGCGCGGGGCCAATCAATTTGTCGCCACAAGCTCGCTACGCGTACTGGGGCGACTCCAATCAGAGCCTCAGCAAAAACGAAGTCACGCTGCTTTTGGGGGTGAGCTTCTAAACTACTTCGAAGCCGTCTCACCCAGCTTCTTGAGCAGGTCCGCGGTATCCTGATGGACATCGATGCGCTGTCCGCCGCGGCTGTTGCCGCCCGCGCGGCCCATGGCGGAATCGATGGGTGTCTTGCCTTTCAGATCCACGGCGTTCAAATTCGCGTGATTCTCCACCAGGAATTGCACCACGTTGTTCCAGCCCCAGAAGGCCGCGCCATGCAGCGGAGTCTGTCCGCGGAAATCCGTCGCGTTGATCTCGCCACCGGCCGCAAGCAGCAGCTTAAGCGATGCGAGCGAGCGTTCTTGAACGTCGGGCGTGGTGAAAACGCCGCGCGTGTCGGCATCCACCGAGCCCAGTCCCGCAGCGGCCATAGTGGGCGTTGTGCCGCGAATATTGGGAAGATTCACCAGCGCGCCATGCTCCAGCAGCAACTTGATGGCCGGAGCGTCCAAAGCTTTCGCCGCGCGCAGCAGCGGCGTGACGCCGATAGTCAGCATCTGGTCCACACCGCGATCCGCGCCCACCGACCGGAACGGCGGCAGCAGCTTCAGCTGCAGGTTCGGATTCGCGCCCTTGTCCAGAAGCAGTTCGATGATCTGCAACGGTGTGGTTTCATCCAGCGACGGTCCGTCCGCGCGCCCGCCGTGTGGAATGGTGTTCATGTCCACCGCGCAGTAGAGCGGGCTGCGGCCCCACCAATCCCATTTGTCCACCATCGCGCCCTTTTCGATCAGATATTTCGCCGTATCGAAGTGCGCGTTGGTGATCGCCATGATCAGCGGAGTGACTCCCTCAGGATCCGGCAGGTTCAGCTTCGCTCCGCCTTCCACCAGGCTCTGGACGCAGGTCAAGCAACCTTCGCGCGTGGCGTAGAGCAGCGGCGTGAATCCGCCGTAGGATTGGTGTTGTGCGCGCGGCTCCGAGCTCACCTGCGCCAGCCATTCATATACTTCCGACCGGGCGTTCACGTCCGCTCCATGCGCGATCAACTCGCGCACCATGGCGGGCTGGCTTTCGGCCGTCGCCCACATCAGAGCGGTTTGTTGTTTCTGAGCTTCCCGCGCGTCCACGTGTGCGCCGTGATCCAGCAGCAACTTCGCCGCCGCGACGTTATCGGTGCGCGCCACCAGCATCAACGCGGTTTGGCCGTCGGCGCTGGGCGAATCGGGATCCGCGCCCGCCTTCAGCAGCTTTTCGATGATCGCGACATTTCCAAGAAACGCCGCCTCGGACATGGGCGTAGCGCCGAATTGGTTCTTGGCTTTGACATTGGCGCCCGCGCGCAGCAGCCGGTCCACTAACTCCACGTCGCCGTTGTGCGCGGCCCAAAGTAGCGCGGTAGATCCATCCGACAGCGGCACGTTGACGTCGACATGCTGGTCGATGAGCGCGATGGCAGCCTGCTGGTTGTCGGCCTTCACTAGTTCCACTAGCGACATATCGCCGGACACGCCGGCAAACAGCGGCATCGCGGCCAACGCGGCCGCAAACAACCGCTCCCTCACGGTCACGGCTCGGAAGAGCCAAGCAAGCGGTCTGCGCATCTTAGACCTCCGGAAACTTGCCCGAGCTGTCGCCCAGATGATCGAGGGGAACACCGGCGCGGTCCAGCACCGTGAGCAGCATGTTCGCCAGCGGCGTCTGGTCCGGGTACTTCAGATGCTGCCCGCCCTTGACGGTCTTCCATCCGCCCACCAGCGCTGTCGGCAGCGGGTAATGATTGTGCATATTGCTGTTGCTCATGTTGCTGCCGTACAGAATCATGGAATGGTCCAGCATAGTTCCGTCGCCGTCGGGCATGGACTGAAGCTTGGTCAGGAACTTCGCGAAAAGCTCGGTGTGATAGGTCTGGATTTTCACCAGCCGGTCCTTCTTCGCCTGCTCATTGTTGTGGTGCGAAAGCGGATGGAACGCGTCGGGCACGCCGATCTGGTTGTAAGTGAGATTGCTCACCTCCGCCGCGATCATCATGCTGAACACTCGCGTCATGTTGGCTTGATAAGCCAGTGCGAGCAGATCGAACATGAGCCCCACGTGTTTTTCAAATTGCGGCGGCGTGCCTGCCGGCGCATTGGGAATGTCAACGTGCGACAGATCGTGCGCTTCCATTTTCTGGATGCGCCGCTCGATTTCGCGAACGGTGTCCAGATAGTCGCTCAGCATGGCGCGATCCTGCGGGCCCAGCGTGCGCTGCAGATCAGTGGCTTCGGTGGAGACCAGATCCAGAATGCTCGCGTACTGCTTGCCCAGCCTCTTGCGCTCGGCCGCGGTGTCGCCCTGGCCGAACAGGCTCTGGAAAACTTTGCGCGGCTCGGTCTCCATGGGGAGTGGCGTGGTGGGAGTGCGGAACGAAATAGTGCCCGAGTAGCTGCAGCCAAAGTCGCGATCGCAGGAACCGCCGCCTCCACGGCCTTCAATGGCAATTTCGAGCGAGGGCAGCGGGGTGTCCTGTCCGATATGAGCAGCAGCAATCTGATCGATAGTTGGTCCGCAGAAAGGATCCTGGCTGGCGCGCGGATGCACGCAATTGAGCCACGTTCCGGGCGTGATGGCGTGGACCGCCGGGCTGATGGCCGGTTTGTTTTCCAGGCCGCTGACCACCGTGAGATGCTTCTGGAAAGGCGCGAGCGGCTTCAGGATGGTGGGGAGATCGAAGGTGGTTCCTTCCGTGGTGGGCGTCCAGTGCTCCATGATGGCGCCGTGCGGGAAGTAAATGAACCCCATGTGAGGCGTCGGAGTGGCGGCCGTCGCGGCCAGCGCGGTGCGCGCCGGAATCATGGCGTCCAGCAAAGGCAGAGCCACGCTAGCGCCGATGCCGCGCAGGAACGTGCGCCGCTCGAGATGTTTTTTAGTAATGAACATTCGATCTCCTCTATTGATGACTCGCCTATTAATGACTTGCCGCCGACGCAACCTGCGTCCCGCCTGGCGCAACCTCCGGCACTCTTTCCATCTGGAACGGCGCGCTCCGTGCGATTCCCATCACGATGGATGAAAACCGGTAGTTGCTCTGTGCCGCGTCCCGCACGATCTTGCGAACCGTCGGCATGTCGTAGGCCGTCAGGCTGCGGCCCAGCGCGTAGCTCAAAAACTTTTCGGTCATGGTTCCGACGAACTGGTTCGGCTTCGCGAGCAGCGCTTTGCGCAGATCGTCCGGCCCGTTCACCGGGGTGCCGTCGATAAGTTTCCCCGAAGCGTCGATAGCGGTCCGCGTATAACGATCCTTGTCGCGCCACGCGCCTACCGTGTCGAAATTCTCGAGTGCGAATCCCAGCGGATCGATAATTCCATGACAGGCGTTACACGTCGGATTGGCGCGATGCATCTCCATGGTCTCCCGCACCGTGTGGGGCTTTTCGCCTTCCTTGTTTTCCTTGAACGCGGGAACGTTGGGCGGGGGCGGGGAAGGCGGCGTGCCCATGATGTTTTCGAGAATATAGTTGCCGCGCAGCACCACCGACGTGCGATTGCCGTAAGACGTCACCAGCAAAACCGCGCCTTTGCCGAGCAAACCGTAACGCCGCGAATCGGGCAGGATCACGCGCCGGAATTCTTCGCCGCGCACGTTCGGGATGCCATAGTGCAAGGCCAGGCGCTCATTGACGAACGTATAATTCGCGCTCAGTAGATCCAGCACGCTACGATCCTCGCGCTGGATGCTATCGACAAACAACTCCAGTTCCTTGCGGAACGCCGCGCGCAGGCTGGGATCGAAGTTGGGATAGATAAACGGATCTGGATCGATGGTATCGATATCCCGCAGCCGCAGCCATTCCGAGGCGAAGTTCGTCACCAGCGCTCTCGATCGCGGGCTGGCCAGCATGCGCCGCACCTGCTGCTCGAAAATCTTCGGGTCCTTCAGCTTGCCTTGTTCGGCAAGCGCGAGCAGTTCGTCATCGGGGCCGGTGCTCCACAGAAAAAACGAAAGTCGCGACGCCAGTTCCAGATCGCTGACGCGGTAGTTGGTCCCAGGCGCGAGGCCGGCCGGCGGCGGCTCCGCCCGATACAGAAACTTCGGGCTGGCGATGATCGCGATGATCCCGTTCTCGATTCCACCCTCGAACTTTCCGCTAGCCTCTCGCCCTTCCTTAAAGAACGCCATGGGCGCCGCCAAATCCTTCGAGGTCACCGGCCGCCGGAAAGCGCGCTCGGCTATATGCGAGAAAATCCGGGCCGCGCAAGAAGCTTCTTCGCTCTCGTCCGGCGGATAACAAACAAAGATCCGCGCGCGGCTCTCCGTTTGGACCGGCTTGCCGGTGGGATGGAACGGTCCGATAATTTCGATACCCGGGCCCGTGGGAGCCCTGCGGCCGCCAGGTCCAGCGCCGCCCGGAGGAAAACCATAGCCTGGAAACGCGCGGCCGGGAATGAACGATTGCAGATCGCCCTCCGGTTCCGCAAAACTATGTGCCGCCGCCGTCAGCCCCAGCTGGTGCAGCCCGGCCTTCACGTGGACGAACCCTCCGCCCGCCATGGAAACCGGAAGGCCGTCGACCGTAAGAATCCGGTCCCGCCCGGTGATGGTGAACTGATAGTCGCCATCGTAGGGAAATAAGTAGTGGGCCACAATGCCGCCCTGTGTGCCGAGCGGCAGACTTTCGGGATCGGCCGGCTCTCCGCGCAGCACCGCTTTCACCGGTTCGGTGGGAGGCGGATGCGAAATCGCCAGGCGGCTTACTTCACGCGCGGCGCCGATGTATTGATCCAGGAACGATGGCGAAACCTTCAGAACGTTTGCAATGTTGTCGAAGCCGTTGCTGACGTCGTCACGGGGAAGCAGCGCGGCCGGGTCCACCTCGACGCCGAAAACATCCTTGATCTCGTTCGCATATTCCGCGCGATTCAGCCGGTGCAGCGAAACCGTCCCAGGATTGGGTGAGGCGAGCGCCGCTTGGTCGAGCGACGTTTCGAGAAAATTGACGAACGAATTGATGGTGGCCTGGTCCGGACGCGGCATGCCGAGAGGCGGCATCATTCCGCCGCGCAGCTTGACCACCGCTTTCTCCCACACGTCGGCGTTTTTGCCCAGGTGCGCAAGATCCAGGGTGTCGAACATGATGTTCGCGGTCTTAGCTTTTTGGTTGTGACAGGTGACGCAGTAATGATCGAGCATCGCCCGATGCGCCGCCAGGGAGGCCGGAGGAGTCGCGCCCAGCTTCGCGGGCGAGGCGGCGTGCAGGTGCATCGATACCGGTAGTACCAGCGCGAAGGAAACCGCCACAACCCAGTGACGCATGTCTTAAGTTTCTCTCCCGATCCTTACTATCTAAACGATTCCGCCCAGTTCCCGAACATGTCCCCACAAGCCCCGATAGGCCAGCTCGATGAACAGGTCCGGATTGCCCCACTTCTCATCGAAATCCTTGGTCGGCGCTTCGGCGATCATCTCTTTCGGACCCAGGCCATGCTTCATCAGCTTTACCAGCCGATCCTTAAGCGTCGCCAGCATCTGGTTTTCGGCCTCCAGATCGGCATGTGTCATTAAGGACATGCTTCCAGGCCCACTTCCAGGGACGACGCGCGTGTCGGTATTGGTTACTTCCAGCAAGGTCTTTTGCCCGTTCACCATGCCGCCCAACCACCCTCCGGTGGTGTAGTCCAGGATCGGGTAAGCGCCCACGGAAACCACGTCGCCGGCCGCCAGGATATTCGGCCCGGGGAAGTGGACATAGATGTCGCCGTCGGTGTGGGCCTGCGGCATGTACCCGTACTCCACCGGCTCCTTGCCGAACGTCATCTTTTGCACGCCGCTATAGAATGTCTCGTTCGGCAACGATTCCTTGGGATTCGGCTCGTAGGTGCGCTTCTGCCAGCCGCAGTCGATTTCTGTGCCCAGCCAAAGCTTGGTGTTCACGTGCGCGATGATCTTCGCGCCGGCTTTCCCCAGCGTTTCGTTCGATCCGGTGTGTTGCGGATGCCAGCAGGTATTGAACAGCACCTTTACCGGCTTGCCGCCCGCCTGCTCGGAAACCAGCTTCAATAGCTCCTGGGATCGCTCGGCAGAGCCGCCATTCACCAGCAAAACGCTGTCGGGACCGAGAACTGCCAGAACATTCCCGGGCGCGCCCGTAATCAGCAGGAAAGTATCGCTAAGTTTCTTGACTTCGAGTGGCGCAGACGCCGGTGCGGCAGCTTGCGCGAACGCAGCATGAGCCAGGGCTAAACCGCCAACGCTCCTCAGGAAGCCACGACGGTTTGATAAATGATGCACTGCTATCAGTTTACTCTTCGGTAGCGTTGTCGGGAAGACTTGGGTGGGATATGTCAGTCACAGTCACCACGGCCGACAAACCGGCCGCCTGGAATTCCCCGAATCGACGATTCAAGATTGCAGCCACGTCTTCGCTTGTGCACTGGACGCGTCTTACCCTGCTACTCTCAGCGTTAGCTGTTCGAATTTCGGCGTAAGGAGAATCACGGTGAACAGGCCATCCGCGAGCGCTGAAAGGCGGGGCTGCGATCCGCCGGGAGTGATAGCGAGGGAAGGTTGGAGATTCCACCACATTGGAATCCCTACCAACGTGGCCCGGCCGGGCGAAACGCACTTGCCGTGGCTGAAAGTGCACGTCTCTGGATTTGAATCAAGTCCCTATGGCGTTCAGTGGATGCGCTTCGACGAAGACGCCCCTTACCCGGATATCGTCAAATCCTTACCTCACGTGGCTTTTGAAGTGGATGACCTTTCCAGTGCCCTGGAAGGTAAGGAAATCCTGGTTGAACCGAACTGTCCCTCCCCAGGTGTGACAGTAGCGATGATCATTGACGACGGTGCGCCGATCGAGCTCATGGAATTCCGATCTATCTCGGACCACCAGGCGAGATGAGAGCAGGCCGGGGTTCCCACGCGACTAAGCCGAGCAAGTTGACCATCACTGCCTATGCTCTCTCGTGGCCTGAAATGAAGCTCCACTACTGCTGCACCGTGATTAGCGTTCCCGCCTGCGTCGTCAAGCCATCGTACATTGCCATGGTGGGCTGGTCGCCATTGCCGAGCGAGGGCGGCACCACCACGTTGAACTGAAATTCGCCCGGAGAAACCAGGCCGGCGAAGGTTACCGTCGCAGCCACGCCGCCGATGGTGATCACTGGCATTGGCGATAACATTCCCGACTGCGTTTCGGACCCGCTCACCACCGCTGTCGACGTGGATCCGAAACCGTTGGCGTACATCACGATTGTTTCGCCGGGCTGGGCCGGAGTCGTCAAACCGGCATACAGATTGGTGGGACCGACGTAACTTCCGTTGGCATGGGTGGCCGCAATATAAGGTCCGCCGCCGAAAACGAAGAACGAGGGAGATTCCGCCTGCGCCTGCACCATGAATTTTGCGCTGATCACTCCATTGTCGGAGACCTGCACGGGCACCGATCCGGAAATGGCATTGGGAGGCGTGAGTATGTTCACCTGCGTGGCGCTGATGTAGTAAACGTAGGCAGGCACGCCGTTCACCGTAACGCTCAGCCCATCCAGACTGGTTGGCAGTTGGCCGCCCACGAAATCCGAGCTCCCCCAGGTTCGTGTATCGCCTGCCGGGCCAAGATTGGACCCTAGGATCGACACCCACGTGTTCGGCGCAATCGTAGCAACACCGCCCTCCGCGTTCGCCACCAGCGTGATCGTCGGGGTGGCTGTAATCAGCGGATCGGGCGCGAGACCGACGGGAGACCCTGGTCCACCGAAAATCGAGGAGTGGGCATCGATCTGGCCAGTCGTAACGTTGATGGTGCCAATGCCGGAACCAGTGCCGACATAATAAGTGCCGTATTCGAGAAGCAGCACGGAGGATAGATAGCCGTTACCGTCGGTAGTTCCCACCTGGGTGGCCGCACCGGTGATCGTGTTGATGGTGTAGAGATTGGAGCTGGATTCCATGTACAGCGTGCTGGAACCAACCGAAAGCCTCTGATAGTAAGTTTGACCGTTGGGGATGACGCTGGCGCCGATCGGGCCAATCGCGGTGATGGCGCCCGTCTGGGGATTTATCGAAAATAGAGTAGCCACCTCAGAAGAGCCCGCACTACTCAAGCCATAGAGTCCAGTGGTGGTTGAGCCGAAACTGGCGAGATTTGGGGTGCCCGTCACTCCTCCGATGAGCGTGAGATTTGCATTGGCCGTGTTTACCGAATAAAGCAGTCCGTTCTGTTCGGTATACAGCACACCGTTCGCAACAGCCAAGCCGTCGTATCCCCCGGATCCCATATTGCCGATCAAAGTAAACGCGCCCGAGTTGAGGTCGACGATCCCGAACGGATTCTCCACCCCTGTTGCCGCTGTTCCGAGCATATAGGCATTCGCCGTCAGCATGACCGGCGGTGTGCCCGCGGGCAGAGGATCGGGCGCAAGTCCGATGGCGGAGGATGGTCCTCCGGAAATCGCGGGGCCGGACGTAACCTGGCCAGTGGTCGCGTTCATCGTGCCAATGCCGGCGGCACCATCGCCGATGTAAAAAGTGCCGTTTTCGAGAAGCAGCGCGGAGGTTCCAACGCCATTACTGTTGCTAGCTCCTACCTCGGTGGCCGCGCCGGTTGCCGTGTTGATGGTGTAGAGAGTGCTGTCGAATTCCATGTAGAGCGTGCTGGAGCCGACAGAAAGAATCACTTCGGAACCTAGACCGTTGGGTACCGCGCTCGCGCCGATCGGCCCAATCGCGGTGACGGCGCCCGTCTCGGGATTTATCGAATAGAGAGTAGTCACCTCACTGGAGGGCGCATTGGCCACGCTGTACAGTCCACTCGTGGTTGAGCCGAATGTGCCGAGATTTTGGCCGCTCAGGCCTCCGATGAGGGTAAGATTTGCGTTCCTGGTGTTGACCGAATAAAGCAGTCCGTTCTGTTCGGTGTAGAGAATACCGTTCGCAACAGCCAAGCCGTCGTATCCCCCGGATCCCATATTGCCGATCAAAGTAAACACGCCTGTGTTAAGGTCGACGGTCCCAAGCGGATTCTCCACCCCCAGCGCCGCCGTTCCGAGCATATAAGCCAAATTGTCGGCCTGTAAGCTGGCTGGGAGCGTGACGAGAACTCCAATCGCTAAAAGACCTGCGGCGGCGTGTTTGGGAATGTTCAAATTGCCTCCTGTTTCCGATCAACTACACTACCGTACCGCCCACTGGCGTGCGCGAGTTCGCTGAACTGGCGGCTCGGTCCTGCGCGTCGATGTAGGTAATCTCCAGCATTCCCGGCCCAATCCGGATCGTGGAAAGGAGGGCCGGAGAGTTCGCAATACGCCACTTTCGGCGTCACGGGGATGACGATGCGGCGCTGGGCCAGGCCCTGTAGCCACCGTCGGATCGGTTGCCAGCCTCCCCTCCCCGCGTCTTCGGACGAATCGGTCCCCTCGTCCGGCGAATTTTCGACGCGCTATTTCTGCTCTACTTGCGCGCCGTTACCGTGATTTCGATATGCGCGTCCGGAGCCCCGAGTTTCGCAATCTGCACGGTGGTGCGAGAGGGCGGCGGGGTCTTGAAGTAGGTGTTATAAACCGCGTTCATGCGCTGGAAGAGCGAGATGTCGGTGAGATAGACCTGGACCGAGACCACGTCGGAATAATCCATTTTGTCGGCGTGCAGAAAGTCTCCGATCTTCGCCATGCACTGTTTCACTTCGTCTTCGAAAACGTCGGGATACTTGCGCGTCTTGAGGTCGCCGCCGGTCGTTCCGGAAATATAGAGTGTGTCGCCGACGTGCAAGCCTAGGGTGGCGTTCGGATTCGGCTGGTAGCCGGCGGGTAGGACGACATACTTCTTCAGGCCGCCTGCCGACGCCAAACTCGTAGAGCAGGCCAGGAGGATGCAGGCAGCCATCGTGAATCTGAGATTAGACATGGGGAGATGGTAGCTTAGTTCCGGCGCGGTTACAAAAGTTCTCCGCGAACCACCGCACGAAGTGCCACTTACCGGCCAGCGGCAGGCAGACCTCCGCGGAGCGCTCGTATTCGCGCGCGAAGAGGCCGACGGCGCATAAGTGGCGCCCGATCCAGTGCAGCGGATCGTCGGCGCTGCGCACCAGCGCGTGGCCCTCTTCGTGTCTGCCATTCGAGAATTCCAGATCGCGTTAGAAGTTTTGCCCGATTTTCCCGCCTCTTGAGGTGAAGCAGGGCCACCATGACCCGGGCTCAAGAACGGAGAAACTAAAATGAAAACGCACAACACGAAGGCGCTGGCAATTACGGCCAAGCATTCGCCATTGCGAAGCCTATTGCCTCTCAGGCCGGCATTTACTTGCCTTTTCGGCCGCCCAAGCGCGGCTGGCGCAGCCGTCATGCTAATAGGTCTGTTGGTGTGCCGCGGTGACGCATATTCGCAGGCCGCGCGGCCGGGTCAGGCTCAATTCGAAGCGGCTTCCATAGATGTTCCCGCGGGCAACACCTGCGTCCTTCAGCCGGAAGGCAACGCGGACCCGAAGCAGTCCATCTCGGTTTCATCCGATGCGGATGGCGTGGTCCGATTTCAAGCCGTGCGTCCGAAATCCGCCAACAGCGTCGACCGGCTGGCGCTCGATTGCACCGATTCCAGTGGGAATAAAAACACGTACTCCATCGACCTCCGGTCGGACCAGACGTTTCAACCGCGCCCGTTCAACCCAGCGGCCGCGAATCTGGCGTTTCGGCCGCCACTGAACGGCGATCCGCTCAGCTTCACGCAGCAACAGCTGATCCAGGCAGGCTATGGACTGCGCCCCGATCCGGCTGCGAATCCGGACGGCTACCGCAGGTGGCTGGCCACGGCGAGCGTGCCGGCATATAAGCTTCCGAGCGCCGGCCGAACTCCGTCGACACTCCCGAAATCGCGCCAGCTGGCTTCAGGCGAGGAAACTTCGGGCACCAATCCTCAACCTACCCTCCCGGGCCCCTCACTCGAGCCAGACGCGACGGCGTACAATCTGAGCCCGCAGGGTCTTTGGACTGGGGCCCAACTCACCGGTTCTTACAAAAAGAATGCCACGTCCGCTGAAACCTACAGTTACGCGGAGAATGAAGCGACGTTCGTTGTCCCGACGGTATATCCCGGCGGCATGGGAACGGGAGCCACCTGGATCACGATATGGAACGGGCTCGATAATGTTTTCCAGGCCATCGTGGATGTGCAGCTGACAGCAACAACACAAGCGTTCGGCATTCATCGCCAAATTTTCAAAGCGACAAGCTCCGCCGCATCATTTTTTAATGGCACCTATGCCAGCCACTATGATGAAGAAGGAACACTCTTTACTCCGAGCTCCGGCGACGACATCTATGCCCAGGAGTGGTATTGCGATGCCAAGGGAAATTTGAACCTGTCCGGTGGATACGCGTGCTCCGCTCTGTTTGACCTGACCCGGGGCCTTATTTGGGAGTGCGATCAGGCCAACAGCTCAGACTGCCAGTCCTTCCCGCTTCCCTCGGTCGAACTGGCGAACGGCATTCTTGGCCAGACGGCGGAATTCGTTATCGAAGGGGACTCCGACCAAGCCCCCGGGAATTGTCCCTCGACTAAGACCCAATGCTACAACGAGTGGCCAGATTTTTCGCCGGTAACGATGTCCGGCTCCGCTCTGGTGGTGAAAGGTAGCGGCGCCTCCGGAACCGGCACATGGGTGACGACCAATACCGATCCGATCGTGACGTTGTTGACCGACGACGTTACGAGCATTCCGTTCGAGCGCGGAGACGGGCACCTGATCATCACCCTTCCGGACGGGGGAGTGAAGTGGAGCGAGCAGCAGACGAATATCTACTATTGGAACGGTAGCAATTTCAATACCCTCTCCACTCCGCAAGGGACTCCGGTAAAGCCGCCTGGCGTCATTTTCGGCTGCGCAAGCTCAATTGGTGTTGGACCGAACTCGCGCGGGCTGACGAATGGAACCCCGTGGACCACCGCGTGCCACCCGCATCCCGACGGGAACTATGACGTCAACCAGATGCAAACCGGAGGCGCCTGGGTCGAGATGGAAGCCGACGTCGCCACCCAGGTCGCGGTGTCACCCGAGGGCGATGTGTGGGCCATCAACGCGAAGGGAGACATCCTCTACTGGAACGGAAGCAAGTTTGTCCCGAACCCAACGGGTGGATGCGCCACGTCTATTGCCATCGGAGCGAATTCGTACGGACTCAGCAACGGAACTCCGTGGATCACTGGTTGCCAGTTGTCTGAAAACAACAACTATGACTTGTACCAGATGCAAACCGGGGGCAAGTGGGTCAAGATACAGGCCGACGCTGGGTTCCAAATTGCGGTAGCGCCGCAAGGGACCCTGGTATGGATCATCAACTCGACTGGAAATATCCTTGGCTCCTTGGGCGGAGGACCTTTTATCTCGGTCACCTCCGGGATGTTTTTTCCAGACAGCACCGTCCCTCTCTGCGCCACGACACTTGCCGCCGGACCTTCCGACAGTGTGTGGTTCACCGGCTGCTATTACTCTGATGATGGGCAAGTCGGGAATCACCAGGTATACCAACTGCAACTCGACGGCACCCTGCAGCAAATGCAAGCCAACGGAGGTAGTCAGATCGCGATGTCGCCAGACGGCAACGCGTGGTTGATCTCCGCGCTACAGTAACCAGCAGGAACTCCCCGGACACGGTAGTGGGCTTCCATCCAGGTAGCCCTCTATTCTGGAAACTCATCAGTTGATCTGGAGGCGCCGGTATTCGGCCAGGGCCTGTTCGAACCTGTCGCTACCGAACAAAGTGTTGAACATCCTTGTTGTTTTCCTGGCACATGTACTCGATCATCTCTGTGTCGACCAGGGGCTTCAAGTGCAGTTGCACCGTCCAAATTGACGTAAACACTTTGGGGTCATTGATGCTGACATCAATGTCCAGGCTTCCGAAGTTGGGTCGCTGGATGCGTTCGGTGACGCGAGCCAGGCTGGAGAAGAAGTTGCCTGCAGTGTCCAGCCATGAATCGTCGCGATAGCCCGCCGATGCTACGACCAGCGTCGCGCCTTCCCAGTGGGCCACCGAGTAGCCGTTCCAGGTCGGAGTCATATCCTCTGGAAGTTTGCGTCCGTCGAAAAAGATCTGGCGGTAGCTCGCGTTGAATTCGTGCAAGATGACGAGTTGCGTGGGCGTTTGGAAAATCTTCTGAGTTTCCGGGAAAGCCCAGGCCCGCGGGTAATTGATGGGCATGCAGAATGTGTGGGGATCGATATACCCTGCATCCTTGGCACGCTTCTTGACCAGCTCCGCCGCCCAGGGTTGATAGGGGATGCCGCCTTTCAGATTGATCGCAAAATTTCCGAGTTGCGGGGTGAGGGGCAGTTCCGAGCATTGAAAAACTCCGATCTTTGGATCGCAAGGGCGCTCGTCGCGTGGAACCCACATCCCCGAGAAATCCGGCTTACCGCCGGAAGTTTTGGGCGCGGGAGCACGGAGATCGGGTTTGCCGTCAGGCGTGCGGGGGATTCCCGGTGTGGGTAGGTTGATCCATTGCGCCGCAAGGGGCAAAGCCAGAAAATGGGCGGCGGCCGGCAGAACCAGAAAAAGAGCCACCTTCAGAGCGTTCATGGCTGCCGATTGTATCGAGCGGTACCAATGAAGTCAAAACGCTGCGCGCGTGTGTGTC
>CAVRZH010000170.1:0-133604 GCA_963725455.1 Bryobacterales bacterium | reverse complement strand
GCACCTCGGCATCGACATGGACGTCGATGACGCATCGAGACGGTTCTTGATCGCCGTTGCGAGCGCCTCCTGCAGATCGCCGGGCCGGGTGATGGTAACGCCATCCGCTCCACAGGCACGCGCCCAGGCCGCGAAATCCGGGTTGTAGCGGGCGCCGCGGCCCGAATCCGGATCAACGCGGTACCGATTTCGCGGCCGCCGAACAGTCCGTATTGCAGGTCGCGAATGGCCGCCCAGGCGAAGTTGTTCCAAATCACCCACACGCAGGGCAGATCGTATTCGACTGCCGTGCACAGGACATACGGGGTCATGGTGAATCCGCCGTCGCCGACCACCGCCACACAGGGCTTGTCCGGCGCCGCCAATTGCGCACCCAAAATGCTGCATACCCGAAACCCATGGATGAATAGCCCCAGCTGTTCAGCATGGTCTGCGGGCGGCGTGCTTGCCAGAACTGCATGAACCAGTTGTGATGCACCCCGGAGTCGAGAGCGAGTATCGCCTCGTCGGGGAGCGCGTCACGCACGGTCTTCACCACGAACTCGGGCCGCAATGGACTGGTCGCCTCCGTGAAGTGCGGCCGCACGTGGTCGTCCCATTCCTTCTGCCATTCGCGCACTTGCCCGCGCCACTGGCTGAAGCGCTCGCGATCGATGTTGCCGCCCCCCGCCGTCGCGGCGAGAATCTGCCGCAGAAACGTGCCGGCATCCGCGATGATGCCGAGCGTCGGCGGATAGTTTCGCCCCAGTTCGTGAGCAATACGTTATGTAGCCGCTAAACCATCGTATTGCTGCTCATCAACAATATAGGAGGTGTTCGTTGTATTGACTTCGACGGCGGGGGTTCGGCCGATATCCGAAAGAATGACGTTCACGGCTATGGCATGTCTCCCATTTCGTTCCTCTACGACCAATCCAGCGTCCGGGTTAATGGGGTTTGGAAAGGCCCCTCGTGGCAGAGCTGCAAGATATGGTCGCTGATCCCGAACAAAATTCATTCGTTCGTCGCTGATCGCATTTTCGGCAGCAGTGGCAGAACGGTTCGCCTCATGCCACTGGCGCTTGGTGAAATATACAGTCAGTCCCAGCCCGAAGAGAGTCAGGACCGATATGAGGATGATGATCCAATCACGCCGTACTTTAACGTTAAGTGGAGGCCGTGGCTGGCAGGATTCACATGGATTGTTGCGCTTCTCTTCGCGTGGATCGGATTTTGGAACGTAAAGTCCGCTCGAACCGTCGAGGACATATCCCTCCGCAGTATGTGCCGACTCTTGTTGGGATCTGGATTTGTCGCGTTGGCGTGGGTACTGATCCATGTGGCTCTAGATATTTCGGAACTAGGTCGTATCTACCTTCGGCATTTTATCGCGTGAGTGGGGCATTCGTGGCGCTTTGACAACCTGCTTAAGCAACTTCTCGAATTTTCGATACCCTGGCGGCTTAGGCGGCGGCTTTTTTTCTTCGACCGCGTTCTTGTCGTTTTGCTCCGACATCACCCCGCCTCCTGGCAGGTCAGCACGCTCCATGGCAATCGCTTTCCAGCGATGGAGTTCAGGACCTTCTGGAATCGTTGAGCGTCCGTATCATGGCGCTCGTTGTAGCGAAACGATTGTTCGTCAAGGTAGCGATAAAGATGGAACGGCTCAACCGAAACGTACGTGCCGCGAATCGCTCTCTTCAGAAGAGACCAGAAATTTTCAAGGCGGTTCGTGTGAACGTTTCCGTCCACATAGGCTTCAGCATGATCGATGACTTTATGCGCATACTCGGAGTCAAGGCTGGCATAGGATGCCAGCGCATCGGTGTGAATCTCCGATCCGGGTTCGACATTCTCGCTGATCTGTTTGTGCAGATGATGCCGCCGCGTGTTCTTCACGACGGACAGGCGAACCTTACCCGTCTCGCGTTCCAAGAGGCCGAACACAACGGCCTTGCCCATTCCGCCAGTGCCGGTGATCTTGCGAGCGCGTTCGGCCTTGTGCATGTTGCGGGCTTTCCCGCCGATGAAAGTTTCGTCCGCTTCAACGGTACCAGTCATTTTGTTGATCGTGCCGTGATGCTGCGCGTAGCGAATCCGATGAAGCATGAACCATGCCGTCTTCTGCGTGACGCCAAGCGCGCGGGCGATCTCGTAAGACGACACGCCGTTCTTGCAGTTCGCAAGCATCCACATCGCGCAGAGCCATTTATCGAGGCCGATAGCGCTATCCTCGAAGATCGTTCCAACCTTAACCGAGAATTGCTTGCGGCATCCAAGGCACGTCCACATTAGGCGGGTTTTGATAAACGACAGTTTCTTGGCTTGGCAGCGCGGGCATTCGGGACCGTTGGGCCACTTGGCCTTGGAAACAGCTTCGAGGCACGTCAACGGCTCAGAAAAGTACCGTATGGCATCTTGCAATCCGCTCTTATCGTTGAAGTTAACCGTCTCCATGACTTAAGTATACTGCTGGAGGCTGTGTGAGTCAAGTAATTTATTACCCTTTTGAGCTCCTATTTAACCGGATAGACGACGCTTCGAACGACAGCGAAGGCTGGCAGCGAGCTCCGGTAGTAAAAGCCAACAAAGTGATTGCAACGATTAGCCGAAACGCTTACTAACTCTCTCGCAAATTGAAGCCCTTTTCACCTCTCTACCGTGCAGAGGACCAGTCCGGGACTAGGAACCCTAGTACCTATAGAAGGGGGTGTTTTTCTCGGATCGCAGGTTATACTTGCGAGGTAAAACTAGCGACATCGAAGAGGAATCATGCAACGCATCATAATCGCGTTCCTATTTGCGAGCCTCGCGCTACTGGCGCAAGTAAATACCGGGTCCATCTCCGGCTATGTTCTCGATCCGTCAGGGAAGGCTATTCCGGGCGCCAATGTAACTCTCGAAGACACAGCCCGTTCGTTGACTCGCGCACTGGTAACCAGCCCGGCGGGATACTACGAGTTCGACGGACTTCCGCCGGCCGAGTACCGGCTTTCGGTGAATGCTCCTTCGTTCGCGCAGTTGACAACGCAGCCGGTCCGGGTGGAAGTGGACCAGCGGGTGCGGCTGGATTTGCACACCACGCTTGCAGGGCGCGGCGAGCACATCGCTGTCACCGCTCAAACGCCCGCCACCAACAACGATTCGAGCGAGCTGGGCGCGGTACTGGATCAGTCCTTAGTGGAAGGCCTTCCGCTCAACGAACGGGATTTCCTGCAGCTAGCGCTGCTGCTTCCCGGCACCACCACGCCGGTGGAGGGCTCGCAGCTATCCACGCGCGGCGATTTCGCCATGCATGCCAACGGCGGCCGTGAAGAAAACAACAACTTCCTGCTCGATGGCGTGGACAACAACGATTCCGATGTGCGCGGCTATGTGCTGCAGCCGTCGGTGGACGCCATTCAAGAATTTAAGATAGCGACTAATTCCTACAGCGCCGAATATGGCGTGGCGTCGGCCGGGCAGGTGAACATCATCACACGCAGCGGCAGCAACGAATTCCACGGAACGTTGTACGACTATCTACGCAACAAGGATCTGGATGCCCGTAATTTTTTCGACGGCTCCCAAAAGCCGCAATTCATTCGCAACCAGTTCGGCGCGGCGTTGGGCGGCCCCGTTGTAAAGAACTCCACGTTCTTTTTCGCCAGTTATGAGGGGCTGCAGGAGGGCGAGGGCCTGACGCAGCTAGGCACTGTTCCCACGCTGGCCGTGCGCCAGGGAAATCTCTCCAGTCTCGGAACCACGGTGACCGATCCGTTTACCGGCCAACCGTTTCCCAATAACACCATTCCGGCTTCGCGCATTTCACCCTATGCTGCCGACGTTCTAGCACTGTTTCCGCTGCCAAACCTGCCGGGCGCTTCCGGCAACTACCTGAGCAACCCGATCGAAAACGAGAAGGAGAACGAAGGTACCGTCCGGGTGGATCAACGCTTGAGCGACAATTCCCAACTGACCGCGCGCTACAACTACGGCAGCCAGAATATTTTCGAGCCCTTCGCGGAAAATCAGACCGAGCTGCCGGGCTTCGGAGACTATGTGTTCAACCGGGGGCACAATGCGCTGCTTCAGTATGTGAAGACGCTCAGTCCGCGAACGATCAATTCCGTGGATCTGGGTTTCAATCGGGCCGTGCGCCAGGTCTTCGCGCAGAACTACCAAACCAACGTGAATGCGCTGTGGGGTGTCGATTACCTGCCCACAGTGCCGCGCGACTACGGTTATCCGGGTATCCAGGTCACGGGTTATTCGCGAGTGGGTGACGTGGCTACTTTGCCGATTGATCGCGCCGATAATACGTATCAGGTGTCAGACACCCTGACGTTAATTCGCGGCGCGCACAGCATTAAGATTGGCGGAGAACTTCGCGATCTGCAGCTCAATGGTTACATCGAGGTTTACGCGCGCGGCTCCATCGATTTCACGGGAGCGTTGACCGGCACCGGCATCGGCGACATGCTGTTGGGGCTGCCCACGCTCGACATTCAATCCCATTACACCGGGCCACAAACGCTGCGCAGCAAATCCTGGAGCGGTTTCGTTCAGGACGACTGGAAGGTGACGCGCAACTTCACGCTAAATCTGGGGCTGCGCTATGAGTACGACACGCCGGCCACTGATCCCACCAATCGCATGTCGACCTTCGATTTTGCCACCGGCACCACCGAGCAGGTGGGAACCAATGGCATCCCGCGCTCTGGAACGCGCGCCAAGGAAGACGATTTCGCCCCGCGCGTGGGCTTTGCCTGGTCTCCTTTCAAGAACACCGTGATTCGCAGCGCTTACGGCATTTATTATGACTCGGGTATGTTCGTGGTGAATTCGTCGCTCTACTACAACCCTCCGTACTTTACGATTTCCGTTTTTTTCCCGAGCCAAACATCGCTCATCACGCTAGCGAATCCCTTCGCCGCTTCCAACGGCTACGTGCCGCCTGCCGCGCTCAGCTTCGTGGACCCGAATTTTGTGCCGGCTTACGTGCAGCACTGGAACTTCAATATCCAGCAGGAACTGCATGGCGTAGGGACGCTTTCTGTTGCTTACGCTGGATCCAAAGGGACCGATCTGCCGCGGTCGTTGGATATCAACCAGCCATACCCGGGAGCGTCGCCGATTGCTTCTCGCGCGCCCTATCCGGACTACAGCAACATCCTCATGACGGAGAGCGGCGGCAATTCCGAATACCAGTCGCTGCAGGTGATGTTGAATCGGCAGCTCGCGAAACGCCTGCAGATACTGGCGTCCTACACGTTCTCCAAATCGATTGACGATACGTCCGCGTTCCTGCCCACCAGCGCCGACCAGAACTTTCCGCAGGACAGCCACAACTACCGGCTGGAGCGCGCGCTATCGAGCTTCGACGAGCCGAACCGCGCCACCATCGCGCTGCTGTATTTCATTCCCGGCGCATCGCGCTGGACTCGTGGGTTTGAAGTCAGCAGTATCATCACCGCGCAGTCCGGCGAGCCGTTTACGCCCGAGCTATCCATCGATAACAGCAACACTGGCAACACCGGCGGAAACTTCGGGATTGACCGTCCCAATGTTCTGTTCAATCCCACGCTTTCTAACCCCACGCCGCAGGAGTGGTTCAATACGGCGGCCTTCCAGATTCCTCCGCAATATACCTGGGGCGATGCCGGACGCAATATCTTGCGCGGCCCCGGCCTGGCCACGGTCGATTTTTCGCTACGGCGCCGCTTTGCTTTGCGCGAACGCATGAATCTGACTGCCGAAGCGCAAGCATTCAATATGTTGAATCGTGCCAATTTCAATCTGCCTGACGCGTTCGCAGATCAGCCGTTGACCTTCGGGAAGATCTTCTCCGCGCAACCGCCGAGGCAGATCCAGTTCGCGCTGCGGCTCTCGTATTAGCGATCGGCTGCCAGTGGGGGCGTAATAGCGGCCGGTTATACTTCGCCGGTCGTTCGATCGTAACTTTTGTCCAGCGCTCCGCGGAATCTCTTCTGCTGCGAAGAACCTGGTGTTGTACAGATCACGACGGGGGCGCCAATAGCGGGATCACGCGCCGAATCGCGTCTACGGGATGCCGACTATACGTCAACTGAGCGGAGACGGTCGTCGTCGAGGAAGTTCAGGTGCCGTCCAGCCGTGCCGCGCACACCGCACTGCCATGACTCGCCATCTGCAGAGCCCCAACCAACGAAAGCACGGCGCGGCAGTTTTCGGCCACAGCCGGTGCCGTTTCATCATGGAAGGAGTGTGCTCCCTGTCGCCCACGTTATCCCAAGTTCATTACGGCGTGACTTCGGCGCTCCCTTAACCCAAACAGGCCTGGATTACGATAGCATACGGACTCGCCATGGCGGCCACTTCGGACAACCGGGACTCCGAGCAAGGAGACTATGCCTCCGCACGAAAGCTTCAGGAGGAGGTGCTGGAGAGCCGACGTCATTTGCTGGGCGAGGAGCATCCGGACACGCTGACCGCGATGACTGGCCTTGCCGTGACGCTCTACCGACAGGGCGATCTAGCGGGCGCCCGGAAGCTCCAGGAGCAGGTGCTAGAGGCCCGTCGCCGTCTGCTGGGTGAGGAGCATCCGGATACGCTGAGTGCGATGATCAATCTCGCTGGGACGCTGCACAAGCAGGGCGATCTGTCGGGCGCGCGGAAGCTCCAAGAGCAGGTGCTAGAGGCCCGTCGCCGTCTGCTGGGTGAGGAGCATCCGGATACGCTGAGTGCGATGATCAATCTCGCTGGGACGCTGCACAAGCAGGGCGATTTGTCGGGCGCGCGCGAAGTTCAGGAGCAGGCACTCGCGGAATGCAGCCGTGTGTTGGGCCGGGAACATCCGAACACTCTGGCCGTAGCAAACAATCTTGCCGCGACGCTGCACGAGCAGGGCGATCTGGCCAGCGCGCGGAAGCTCCAAGAGCACGTGCTTGATACACGCCGCCGTTCGTTGGGCGACGAGCATCCGGATACGCTGACGGCGATGAACAGTTTTGCCGCGACGCTGTACGCGCAGCGCGATCTGGCGGGCGCGCGCGAAGTTCAGGAGCAGGTGCTGGAGGCGCGCCGCCGTCTGTTGGGCGAGGAGCATCCGAGCACGCTGACAACAGTGAATGATCTCGCCGCCACGCTGTACGCGCAAGGCGATCTGGTGCGAGCGCGGAAGCTTCAGGAGCAAGTGCTGGAGGAAAGACGCCGTCTGCTGGGCGGGGAGCACTTGGACACGCTTCGGACGATGAACTGCCTCGCGCTGACGCTCTACCGACAGGGCGATCTGGTAGGGGCGCGGAGGCTCCAAGAGCGGGTGCTGGAGGCGCGTCGCCGTCTGTTGGGTGAGGAGCATCCAAGCACTCTGAGGGCGATGAGCGAGTTGGCTCGGCTGAAACCGAGGACCCCGAAGCACTGGCTGCAGCTGCTGATCGGGCACAAGCGATAGTCCGCAGGCTCAGCTCCGCCCGGCGCTCGACCCTAGCCGCAAGTTCCCCATGGTTGGGGGCGGGCCTCCGTGCGATTTGGCAGGGATCACACCTGCTGTCATGTGGGTCACCTGGACGAGAAACGGCCTACTCGTGGTTGTGTCTAACTGGTACGTGAAGGCCCGCCCAGGCCTGGACGTTTCCAACTTTCTATTCCTTGGACAAGTAGTGGTTGGGGCCGGAGTATCGCACGACGTGAATTTTGATGCCGCACCCGAAAAGAAATCCTTTGCGAGGGCCGATCGGGCTCGCGCTCTGACTGCCGGCTACGGCTTGCGCGCCTTCGCCAGCCAATGCGGCAGCGGCGCCGGCAGTGGACCAACTTCAAAATCCACGAAGCCCGCTTCTTCCAGCCAGCCTTTTAATTCGTCCGACGAAAACACCCAGCCATTTTCCGTGGTCAGCGCCATGGTCACCGCGAACAGGGCGGAGAACTGCGGTGCGGTGTGCGTCGGATCCGTCATCATGTCCATCACATGCACGATCCCACCCGGCTTCAGCGCTTGAAACGCCTTGCGCGCAAGCTCGCGGATAGCGGCGGGCGATTCCTGATGCAGCATGCCGAAGAAATTCACGGCGTCCAGGTCGCCCGGGAAAGCCGTCGAATGATAATCGCCCGGCAATACCTGCACACGTTCCGACGCGCCTTGCTTCGCGATCAACTCCGCCGCCACCTTCACCACTTCCGGCAAATCGAGCACCGTGCAATGAAGGTCCGGAAACGCCTGCGAGATGAGTACGGAAAATGTCCCGGGCCCGCCGCCCACGTCGAGCAGTTTCTTGCGCCCCGCGAGATCGAGCAAGGGAATAACGCCCCGGCCGATTCCCATGGCCCGGCCATGCATCGACATCACGAAAGTCCGGGTACGCTGCTCATCCTCGCCCAGATGAATCTCGGGGCGCTCTACCGGCCTTCCGGTTTTTGCGAGTTCCGCCAGTTTGCCCCACGCGCCGTAGATATCGCGGTTGTAACGGATGGCGGTGGAAAGATCGGCGGGGCTTCCCGGAACCAGAAAGACGCGCGTCGCCGGAGCGTTGCTATAAGCGCCTCCATTTTTCGTGAGCAAACCCTCGGCCACACAAGCATCGAGAAGAAGTTGTAAGCCGCGCGGGCTGGCATTCAGATCCTGCGCCAGACTAGCTGCGTCCAGCCCGTCTTTTTCGGCGAGACGTTTGAAGATGCCGATGTCGGATGCGACAAACAACACGCAGGAACCGAAGAACGCGTTGGCGAGATCCAGAATAGGCCGGGGGTCAGGGATGTTTTGCGGCGGAGGCATAGAGTCTTAGAGAGTCCTTAAGAAAGCGATGAGAGCGGCGCGGTCCGTCGGTGCAAGTTTCAAGCCGAACGGGTGACCTTCGACCGGGTGCGGTTTCGTGATCGGCGCCCAGTTCGAAGAGCGAAAATCCGGCTGGAGCCGCGCGGGATTGAACATCTCTTCCAGCGAGCCAATGGAACCATCGTGGAGCAGCGCCGCTTCCATCCACACCATGCGCAATGACGGCACGCGATAAAAGCCGGTGCCCTTGCGCGTCTTCAGCGCCAGGTTGGGATCCGTTCCAACGGAAATATTCATAGCTCCTGTCTGCTGCATCACGGACTCGGAAGGATGATATCCCAGCGCGAGCGTTAGACGATTATTCGTATAAAGCGGGGGAGTATGGCAGTTGGCGCAACCCTGCTGCCGGAACACTGCCTGACCGCGCTCGGATTCCACGCTCGAATGGTTGGGATTTGGCGGCGGCCGCAACGATTCGACGAAGAGCGCGAGTGCGTACAACAGCGCGTCGGGCGTGCGATGGATCCCGGTCTTCAGTCCCATGTTCGCGAGATTAATCTTTGCGTCGGGGCCGTCGCCATATTCGGTAAGAGCATCGCTCACGTCGGCGATGGATCCGGAGTAGCGCATCAAGTCTGCGATGTTCCGATTTCGGCCGGTGCCGGTACGGTCGAAGAACTTCATGTCCTGGATGCCGATCAGGTTCGCAATCTTCACCGGGTACAGCAAGCTGGTGTTCGTTCGCGGATGAACTCCGAGCGGATTTTCATCATACAGACGGGCGATCTCATCGGCCGGCAAATCGGCCGACGCGAGATTCGGATCGGGATGCAGGTAGGGAACGCGATAATCCTCGCGCATCTGGCGCCGGCGTCGTTCTTCCAGGTACTGCGCGCCGAACCCGGCGTAGCGCCGCGTCAAATCGCCCATCAGCGGTCCAAAGGGAGTGTGAACGTTCGCGGGCCCTTCGATCACCGAACCATCCGGTTGGACGCGGACATGGCACATGGCGCAGGTGTCGGTTCCCAGCTCCACCTTGCCTTTTTCCCGAACCAGATAACGCAGCCCCAGCAGCACGCCGTCTTTGGTGGTCTGAAGTTTATAGGCTTCGAGAACGCGAGGATCGCGAATCAGCTTGAGATTGTCTTCGCTGCCGCTATAGCGGGGCAGCTCGCGCCCGTAAAACACTTCGCGGCCGGCTGCGATCCACTCTTCGCGCGTATGCAGCTTGCTGACGTCCACCATCGGCTCGGGGTCTCGGGACTGGAGCCATTCGATATACCCCTTCGGTTCCTTGTCGGGCGTGTAAACCGGGTAGGTTTTCAGGTTCACTTCGGGCAGCGCATAGTAAGCCGTCCCGGAAATCATCTTGGGCGCGCGGCCCAGGCCCGCCAGCGGCAACCTGTAGCCGGCGATGGAGGTGTCGCTCCACGGCGACGGCACATCCTGGGCTGACGCCGAAAAGGCGACCGCGATCGCGGCCACGAACAAGCACTGCAAGCGCATGAATAGGTATGTTCGCACGACCAGGAGCCATGTCAAATAGTACTGGTTATAGTATTGTTGGCTGCTGCACCGCGCCAATATTGCTTTAGGATATAGGGTAACTCTCATGAACCGGCCATTCCTTTTAATCCTCGCGGCACTTGCGTGGGCAGCCGGCGCCGCACCGGCCACGAATATCAGCGACGAGTTTTACAACTCCGTTCGCGACAATAACCTCGCGGGGCTGGACAGCCTGATCAAGGGCGGAGCCGACGTGAACACGCGGGACCGTCATGGGGAGACGCCGCTGATGTATGCCGCGTATGCCGGCTCGCTGGACGCCATGAAACTGCTGCTCACTGGCGGTGCAAGCGTCGACGCGCAGAGCCAGTCCGGAGCTACCGCGTTGATTTGGGCCGCTACCGATCTGGCGAAAGTACGGCTGCTGATTGACCACGGCGCTAACGTCAAGCTGGCGACGAAACGCCGCCGGACCGCGCTTCTGGTGGCGGCCATGAGCGATCCTTCGGCCGAGATCGTCAAGCTGCTGATCGAAAAGGGCGCCGACCCCAAGGCTGTGGACTTTCTCAGAACAACGTCGCTGCGCGCGGCCACGCTCGGCAACGATACCGAGACTATTCGCATGCTGATCGACGCCGGTGTGGACGTCAACGCGGCCGATCTGCCCGGGATCACGCCGCTCATGATGGCCGCCGGCTGGAATAGCAACACGCGTGCCGTACAATTGCTGCTCGCCAAAGGGGCTAACGCAAAAGCTGCAAGCCGGCCTGTGATGGGATTGCCCGCGAGAAACGGCGCATCGGAGTTTGGGTCCCTGACGGCGCTGATCATGGCGGCTCCGTTCGGTCCTCCGGAAATGATCGGCGATTTGCTGGCCGCCGGATCGGATGTGAATGCGCGGGACGTGCGCGGCATGACGCCGCTGATGTTGGCAGTGGCCACGGATCACCAGGACCCCGCAGTAATAAGGATGTTGATCGAGCACGGCGCGGACCCCTCGGCCAAGAGCAAGATCGGGGATTCGGCGCTCGACTGGGCGCACAGGGCGGCGCTCCCGGCGGGGCTTGATCTATTGAAGGTCGATCTGCCGAAGAGCGATCTGCTGAAGGGCGACGCAGCCCGCGCCGGCCAAGCAGCAAACGTGTCGCTACTGGAAGCGCGAGATCCTAAAGTCGCAGTTCAAAAGACGCTGGGACTGATCGAAAGATCCAGCTGGGAGTTCTTCGCGCAGAGCGGTTGTGTGTCGTGCCACGCACAGAGCATGACGGACCTGGTGGTGGGCCACGCGCGGGCCAAGGGTCTGCAGGTGGACGAAAAAGCGGCCGCCGAACGGCTGAAAATGCTGGAGGCCGTCTATCCGACGGAGCCTTTGCTGGAGCGGATGGACGCCGCGGGTGCGATGGAACAGCTCGCCTATCCGTTGGTGGGGCTGGCTGCGAACAATCATCCGGGAGATCGTCTGACGGATGCCATGGTGGCGAACATTGCCGCTCAACAGAGGTCGGACGGTTCCTGGCACGTGGGCGCGGCGGCGCGGCCGCCCGCCGAAGAAGGCGATATTTTTCGGACCGCTGTTTGCGTCCGCGCGCTGAAGTTCTATGCCCCTCCCGGGCGTGGGCCCGAGATGGAGGCGCGAGTGGCAAAGGCGAGGCATTGGCTGCAGGCCGCGAAACCGGCGACAACCGAGGATCGGAACATGCAGTTGATGGGGCTCTATTGGTCCGGCGCCAGTCCCAACGTTTTGAAGCCGCTCGCCAAAGCGATCCTTGCCGCGCAGCAAAACGATGGAGGTTGGGTGCAGCATTCAGGTCTTCCGACAGACGCTTACGCTACCGGTGAATCACTGTTCGCCTTGGCGATGACGGAACAGACACGGATCTCGAGCGCGGCCTGGAAGCGTGGGATGAAATTTCTGTTGAACACGCAGCGATCTGATGGATCGTGGTTCGTGGCTAGTCATTCGGCGCGGATTCAAGCTTACTTCGATGGCGGATTTCCGTACGGCCACGACCAGTGGATCAGTAACTGGGGTACTTCTTGGGCGGTGCTGGCGCTGACGGCCGCGATTGATATTCCAGTAACTCGTGCTGCTAAGTAGACGTCCTGTTACTTTCAAACGCACTTACTGTCTCTATTAGCTAAGTTTATGAATGTACAGTTGTTGGCTCCATCGTTCCTTCCCAGTGAGTACTGGAACTAAACAGTCTGACATTTTCCGCACAGATTGTTGACAAAAAGTAAGGCCGCCCGTAATCTGAAACAACAGAGTCCGTGCGCCGGTGTTTCAGTCGCCCGACTCTGCCGAGTACTTACTAGTACTTTTCCTCGCCGTTTCAGCGTCTTAGAGTCTTGACCTTAGTAACCCTTCAGGATACACTCCTCACATTGCCTAAGTGACTGACTCGGTGTATTAGGTCGAGCCACGCCGCTTGCAATTTGACCAAGGAGGAGGAGGAGTTTCATGAAGAGATTGATATTGTGTGCACTTTTGGGTGTTTTCGCCATGGCCCCCGCGATGTTCGCGGACGGCATCGATTATTTGCTGAACGTAAACGGAACCTATTACTGCGATAGCGGATCGGGGGTATCGGCCACTTGCACAGGTGCCAGCTCGCCCGATACGAACGCAGGGCTGGCTGCGGCGGGCGCAACGGGCACGCTGGGTACAAATTACGGCGGAACTGGCCTGGGAACTGTCAACTTGACGTTTGATCCGGGCGCGGTCGGCACTTACAATGTGGGCCTCTGGCTATTTGAAGAGCTTACCCCAGCCAGTGGATTTGACGAGTACGGCGCAACTGGCGGCTCAGCAGCCGCGTCGGGCGAGAGCTGGCAAATTGACACCCCGGATTACGTGTACAGCGCTTTCGACTACAACACCTCCGCGACAGGGACAATCATCGCGAATACCGAGGCGGCCAACCTGTCGAACACGAATGACGTTCCCGGCGGCGACGACTCGATTGACGGTGCTTGTGGTATTCTCAACCCGACCGCCGCCCCATCGCCGAACTGCAACGACTACACCTCGATGGCCCTGTCAGAGAATTTCAGCTTGGCGGCGGGCCAAGAGGAACTCTTGAGCTTCACTGTGTCCACCACGGCTCCAACCAGCGGTTTCTATTTGGAGCAAATTGATCCCGGCGAGGAGACCGGCTCGCCCGTGACCTACTATTACAGTGCGACCGCCACCACGGAATCCGTCTGTACGGCGAACTGTTCCACTGTTCCAGAGCCCAGTTCTTCGCTTCCTCTGGTGGCGTTCGTGGGTGTTCTCGCGTTCGTGCTCCGGCGACGTCGCGCGGTAGTTTAGGGTTTTAGCGTTTAGCAATTAGGAGGAGAGAAAGCTAATATGAGAAAGCAGTTTGCGTCACTTATTTTGACGTTACTGGCGGCGCTGGTTGTGTTTCAGACATCCGTGTTCGGTGCCAGCCTTACTGTCTTAACCGTGCCGTGGGTGCCCGCTAGCCCGCTGACCCCGCACTCCGCGTATATCACCAAGGGCGGCTCCGAAATTCCGGTCACGCTGCAAGCCACCGTGCCGGGCGCTTTCGGGAGCAGTGATTCGTACTCGGTCACCTGGGTTTTTGGTGATGGAAGCCCCAATGTGACGTTTGCTCTGACAAACGCCTACGACATTTCGACCGTCCACACTTATCCAACGGCAGCCGTCGGTACCGCCTGGACGGCTACAGTGACAGTGACTGATAATACCTCTGGCGCGACGGGTTCGGCCAATTATTACGTCACCCAACAGGCCAACACCCTTGCCGCACGGGTCAACGTCGCCATTGATACCGGCCTGTGGTACATGCATAGGACGATGTGGCGCACGAATACTCCGGCCAACGGTCAAACGGTGAACTGGGGCGGCTGGGATACCACCGGCGGTTCCCCCGGATGTACTAATGTCTTCGATCCTACCTACGGCGAAAACCTGGCTTGGGACTGTTATGGCACCGGCGTAATCAACGCCAATAATGTGCAGGCATTCGAGGTCAGCGGACATCAAGGTACGCAAGGCGGCGGACCAGCCACGGATCCTTATACGGATGACGTAGACCGGGGATTCGCGCGCATGTTCTCGTTCCTCGCCGTCGAAAGCAGTGGAACGAATACATATCAATATAATCCGGCCGCGGTGAACTACGGTTGTAGCGATGGCACTGCTGTTACTTCAACGGGCGCTTGCGACGCAGGCGCGACCAAGGTTTTCTACAATGCGTCCTCTACGACGTGCACTTCCGCGCCTTGCACATTTGCGTTCGATGCCAACGGTAACGGCAAGGCGACGTACTCCAACGACGGTTCCGGCGAGCCGATTTACACAGGCGGACCATTTGTGGATGCACTGGTAGCCAGTGGCAAGCCGACAGCCACTGCGCCAACGGGTGCTACCGGAATTGTCGGGCAGACCTTTGCCACGATCGTGACGGACATGCTGGATTTCTATGGTTACTGCCAATACGAGTACGATTACGACCCAGCTAACCCTCCTTACGTCGGTTACATTCGCGGCGATGGCTACTCGGCCTCTGGCGGAGGCTGGCTGTATACCTGCCAGGAAGGGGATGACAACTCTACCTCGCAGTGGGCAGCCATCAGCTTTGTATCCGGTCTGCGCGGTTCCGGTTTCGGATTCAATGCAGCAGCTCAAGCGTACTTCAAAGTCGTCCAGGACTATAACAACGTTTGGGTTACGAACAGCCAGGATGTGCAAGACAAAGCTCCAACGGGTCCCGATCCTTACAATACGACCGGGGACAACCTTGGCTCATTCGGATACAGAGGATCCTTCTATTATTCGAATGCGTGGGGACCCTTCGCTGTCACTCCCTCAGGCATGGTCCAGATGGCGATGGATGGCATCGGAAGGACCACCAACACGGCTTTCGGCGATGCATCCACCGCTCCTGATCAACGCTGGAACAATGCGGAGACGTTCTATGCCGATAACTTTTGCAACGGTGAGACTAGCGCGGGCAGCAATCCCAAATACTATACCTACGGGATGCTGTCGTTTACCAAGTCCATGTTGTTGCACGATCCCAACGGCACGTTGACTCCCATTCAATACCTGCGTACGCAGACGCCCAATGTTTTCACCGGGGACAACAGCGTTCCAGCCAATGAAATCGACTGGTATGCGGGCCTCTCCGCCGCCAATGGCGGTACGGACGACTGCGACGGTATTGCCCAAACGCTGGTAAGCTATCAGGACCCGACCGGTTTCTGGTATGGCCACGATTATGACCAGGGTTACCAGTCCGACCAGAGCCCGTTCGAAACGGCCTGGTCTATCATCATGCTGAACAAGACGGTCTTCGTTTCGTGCGTCAACAATCTGGCGGGACGAGGCGTCCCAGCCGGCCCGGGTGGCGCGCAAACCAATCTGGTTTGGACCGCCCAGACCAATGCCACGGGTTACAATGTCTTGCGTAGCTCCACGAACGGTGGACCTTATACGTTGATCGGGAACACCAACCTGACTGGCTATAGGGACGGCAATGACGGCTTGATTGCGGGCGACACCTATTACTACGTGGTGCAGCCGCTTCAGGGAACCACTGAGATCTGTCAATCGAACCAGGCCACGATTCCGATACCGTAGTATCGCTCTGTCTGGGTTCAGTGAACCGTGGGGGCCCTCGAGAACGGCGGAGTTATGCTGTTTTCGAGGGCCTTCTTATTTTCCGGCCTGGGTCGGCCGATAGTTAAGAAGCATAAATGCCGGCGAATGCTATTCATCGGAGGAGACAATTCGACAAAATGAAACGCGTCTATTGTGTTTTAGCCGCTTTGGGTGTGTTGTGCGCAGGGCATGCCCCCGCGGCTTCCACGGACCAGCCAGTTTATATCTACCTCTACGCGCGTGTCAGCGACCACGTCAACCTGGAGATGAGTGAGGACCGTTTGCGCCATATCCTGCCCATGACGCAAAAATACCGGCAGATGCACCCCGAGGCGCACGTCCGCGCGACTATTCTGTTTTCGGGGGCTATGAGCCGGGCGCTCCAGCAGCGGAATAAGCAAACCCATATTGTGGATTTTGTGAAAGATTATATGCGCCGGGGCATTATCGACGCCGGGTATGACGGGACGGACGAACCCACATACACACATCGGCCGACATTGGTGTTTACCGATAATCAGTCACCTGAGGATTGCTGGCACCTTCGCCAAACGATAGCTACCGAGTCTCTGAGGGAGGCTCGCGACCCTTTGACAGGCGCTCCAGCGGCGGGGAATGGCGGACTAAAAGAGATGCAAGCGGTTTTCGGCCCCGCGACGACCTTGAAAGGCCTTGATCTGGCGCTGAAAACGGATCGCGCTCACGGGCGAGTGTTTACCAAGGGGGACATTCCGGGCCCAATTCCAGGTGGAGTGGCGCCAGTACCCGGCATCTACACCGAGGTGGGCGGCGACGCTGAAACGCTGCAGGCGCTTCGCCCGTACAATGTGAAAGCAATTATATTCGGGATTCCGGCCGTGAATCCGGCGCGGCTGCCGGGTTTCCTCGAATCGGTGAGCCACTTCGGGCAAATGATGTCTCCGATCCCGGAAACAGCTCCTGAGATCTACTGGCAGGACGACGTTCTGCGGATTTCGGAGCGGTCGCGGCATGTCCAGCCAGTGCAGGCGTTCACTGGCGTGGACACGATGAAGACCGTTATCGGCCGGCTGGACCGGGACAGATTCCATGTGATTCAGGTGGAACTGGGCGCCCCGGAGGCATACCTGCAGCCTGCGTTCATCAAGACCGCACCGAACGCTCCTCTGAAATATGCCTATGATCACCCCGAGAGCCCCAAATTGCCGGCCGAGGACATGCGTGCGCCGGCCGAAATCTCTGCTGCGTGGAAAAAAGAAGACGATCTGCTGGCTTGGCTTACTAGCGATTACCTTCCCGCCAACCCGGGCAGCCGGGCGGTTGACAGCGCGGATCTGCAAAAGATGGCCGGCTCGAGCACTGGGTTCACCGTTTCCACGGCTAGTCTGCAGGCGCAACTTGTAGAGCTGATGAACAAGTGGCATCACGACACCTTTACCCCTTCCTACTTGAAAGTGGACGATCATTACCTCTCGCTGGCCGAATGGTTTCAGGTGATGACCGATGAACTGGCGGAATTCCACAACTCCGGCAAACTGCCGCAATCGGTGAAAGTAGTCAAGGTGCACGGCCCCATTTATCTGATTTCCGGACACGGCCCGAATGTCGGCGATGTCAGTCTAGCGGACCTGGCCGCGCTCTGTGCCAATATTGCGGGTCCTCTGCATGATGACAGCTCGACCGAAATTCCCAAGAATGCGATTCCTGCCGTGCTGACGGTCAATGGCACAAAAATCAATTCGGCTCAGGCCTTACGCCTGATGGCGCAGGCGCTTGCCGATCTGGCACCTGCAAAGCTGATCCCGATTAAGATGACCTACACGCTCGACGAACTGGGAGGCGCTATGCCTAAATCCCGTCCCGTAGGTTACGTCGGATTTATCTGGACCCTGAAACCGGCGCCGTTACAAGCTGCGCTCTTGAAATGACGATTGGGAGCGCCAGCGGCGACCAGAGTACCGGGCCCGAACCGGAGAGAGTACTGTAATTCGTGACCCGGCGTGAAATGCTATGGCTGCTGGCCTCGGCAGCCCCCGGCGCCCGCGCCCAACAGCCGGCCGGCATGGCTTCACGCGGCTTGGGGGCTCAGCCGCGAGGGAAACCCTCCGGCCTCCCCTTCCACGCGCGATTAACCGACGTAGCCGCTCAGGCGGGATTGCACGCGCCGGTAATTTACGGGCCGGAGGGGCGGGCGGATTACATACTGGAATCGATGGGTTGCGGGGTCGCATTTTTCGATTACGACAACGATGGATGGCTGGATGTGTTTGTTCTTTCGGGCACGCGCCGCGACGGGCCAGTGGCAGGCGCCACCAACCGGCTGTATAAGAACAATCGGGACGGCACCTTCACGGACGTGACGGAGAAAGCCGGGTTGACGCATCAGGGCTGGGCCTGCGGCGTAACCATAGGCGATTACAACAACGATGGGTTCGACGACATCTTCATTTCCCAGTGGGGCCAGAATGTGCTGTACCGCAACAATGGCGATGGCACCTTTACGGATGTGACGCGCGCAGCCGGTCTGCTTCACCCGGGCAGGCGCTGGGGCACGGGTTGTACGTGGGTCGACTATAACCGCGACGGCTTACTGGACTTGTTTGTCGCCCACTATGTGGTCTTCGATTTTGAATCGGTCCCGGCCACCGGCCGGAATCCCAATTGCACCTTCAAAGGCGTTCCGGTTTATTGCGGGCCGAGCAGCTTGAAACCCGAGCGGTGCCTGCTCTATCGCAACAACGGCGACGGCACGTTCACTGACGTAACCAAGTCCGCGGGAATCGACCGCGCGGAGCCCACTTTCGGGATGACCGCGATGGCAGCCGACTATTTCGGAACCGGCTGGCCTGACATCTATCTTGCATCCGACTCTACACCCAGCCTGTATTTCCAAAACCAGCGGGACGGTACGTTCATCGAGCGCGGCCTGGAATTGGGTCTCGCGGTGAACGAAGACGGGAAGGTGCAGGCGGGAATGGGGTTAGGGCTGGGAGACTTCAACACCGACGGCGCGCTCGACGTGCTAAAGACGCATTTCAGCGAAGATACGGCGATACTTTATCGCAATGTTGGCCGCGGCGGTTTCGAGGACGTGACTACACGCGCCGGTCTGGGTGTGGAAACCAGATATGTAGGTTGGGGCGCGGGCATTCAGGATTTCGATAACGATGGACTGCCGGACCTTTTCTGGGTTACCGGAAGCGTCTACCCCGAGGTGGAAAAGGCGCATCCAGACTATCCGTACAAGACGCCCCGGGTCTTGTTCCGGAACCTGGGTAACGGAACGTTCGAAGAGTTGACTGCCGCCGCGGGGCCAGCCATCGGGGAAGCCCATTCCAGCCGAGGGGTGGCCTTCGGAGATTTTGACAACGACGGCGATATGGATATTCTGATCATGAACGTCAACGAGTCGCCGTCCCTGTTGCGGAACGACGTCAGCGGCGGCGGGCACTGGCTGAAGGTCAGACTCATTGGCACAAAATCAAATCGCAGCGCAATCGGCGCCACGGTGATTGCCACCTGCGGAAGCCGCCGACAGGCTCAGGCCGTTACCGCGCAGTCGGGCTATTTGTCGGTGAACGACCGGCGGCTTCACTTCGGCCTGGGTGCGGCGCAGTCTGTCGATCTGGAAATACGGTGGCCGAGCGGGCTGCGTGAGCCGATAAAATCGGTTTCCGCGGACCGGCTTATCACAATAAAGGAGGGCGCGGGCGTGGTGAAGGTCGAATCTTTTTCGGCCCGGGGCCAGAAGCGATAGCACTATGCGGCATGGGCTGGAAAAGCGGGCCACTTTATGAGAGCTGCTTCGGCGGCTTGCATGGTGCTGCTGTTGCTGACCCGCGGAGCGTCGGCCCAGCCGCTTGCCAGCAAGGCCGCGACATCCCACCTCGGCAAAGCGGTGCAGTTGATGCAGGAGCGGCGTTACAGCGAAGCTGCCGTCGAGTATGAACAGGCGCTGGCCGCTGACCCGAATAACGACGCTGTGCGGATTCAATACGCCACTTGCCTTTTCGCACAGCAACGCGACGACGAGGCGCGCAAGCAGTTCGAAATTGAAAAGCAGCGGCTGGGAGACAAGCCGGGTCTGAATTATTACCTGGGGCGTCTGGATTTGCGCGCCAACCAGTTCGCCTCGGCAATTGCTAAGCTCGCGCCGCTCGAACACGACGGCGCACTTTCCAAGGTTTCTTTTTATCTTGGCCTGGCCTACCTCTCGGCCGGGCAGCAGGCGCGGGCACTGGAATGCCTGGAGCGGGCCGCCAAAGACGATCCGGACGACCCCGAGGTCCATTACCGGCTCGGACGTGTCTACTCAATGGCGGGTCGCGCGGAGGACGCCAGCCGCGAGTATAAGCTTTATAAGCACTGGGATGAAGCCCAGCAGGCGGCCGAACAGGCTGCTCAGGATTGCAAGGACTCATTGCGCACGCAGCCCATCGCTCAGGCCCGCCTCGTTTGCCAGCCCATCGCGGACTCCAAAGACGCCCGGAGCCTGTTTTTATTGGGTCAACTGTATTCCCAACATGGCGCATTTAACGATGCAATCGAGCCGCTGAAGCAAGCCGTCCAATTGGAGCCTGAATCGTTCGAGGCCTGGAACAGTCTCGGTCTGAGCCTGTTCCGGCTCATGCGCTACCGGGAGGCGCTTGTGCCGCTGCAGAAGGCATCCAGCCTGAATCCGCAGTTTTTTGGCACACTGACGCTGCTCGCCTCCACACTGCACATGCTGGGAGACGATACCGCCGCGCTGCCGGTTCTTGAGAAGGCTCATAATCTGAATCCGGATGACACGCAAGTCACGGCGGAACTGGCGCAACTACGCGCTAAAACGAAAGGGAAGCGATAGGCTGATGCGGCTATCGAGCCTGGCTTAAAGTTGGCGAAATATTATGACTCCCACCTTATTTGTCTGTTGTCTTCTTCTGCAAACCCTTACGCCGGAAATCATTGAACATGCGCAGGCTGGCGCGGCGGCGCGTCAGGCAGGCCAAACACGAGTGGCGATTCAGGAGTTCCGCAAAGTAACGGAGCTGCAGCCGAAGTCCGCGGTCGCCCACGCGGACCTTGGAGATGCTTACTTCCAAAACGGCGAATATGCTGCAGCCTTGCCGGAACTGGAGCTAGCGCTGCAACTCAATCCCGATCTGACGCTCGCTCATCAGACCCTGGGAGTCATATTACTCATGCAGGGAAACGCCGAGGAGGCGCTGCCTCACCTCGAAAAGACCCGCACGCCGGAATTGATGGGGCTCGCCTACCTGGAGACCGGAAGGCTGGACGGCGCAATCACGGCCCTGCGGGCTGCATTGGAAAAGCAGCCCAACGACCCTAATCTGCTCTACTATTACGGCCGCGCGATGGCGCTGGCTTCCAAACGGAGTCTCGATCAGCTTGCGGCAGTCAATCCTGAATTGGCGCGCCAGCCGACCGCCGCCCCAGATAACGCCAATGCGAACCAGCCTCAAGACGTTGTGGAACTCCAGAACGCGCTCGCAAAACACCCCAACGATGCGGATCTGCTTTTGTCCTTCCATCGGGCGTCAGCTCTGGCGTCAACCAAGGCATTCGATCAAATTCTGCAGACCAACGCAGCCTCGGCGCGGGCGCACCAGGTCCTGGCCCAGCGATTATTTCAGAGCGGCCATCTTCCCGACGCGGAAAGAGAATATACCGAATCGGTGCGGCTGAGGCCGTCCACATCCAAGGTGCACGAGGCTCTGGGAGATGTTCTGGCCGCCGAGGGCAGGCGAGCCGCCGCGGTCGCGCAATATCGCATGGAAACCCAGCTTCAACCGCTCAGCGCCGACGCTTTCTATCGTCTCGGCGGTGAGCTTCTGAAACAAGGACAGGCCAGCGGTGCGATAGAAGAACTTTCCAAAGCCGATCACCTGAGGCCCAATACCCCTTACATTCTTCTGGCCCTGGGCGGAGCCGCATTTGAATCACGTAACGACACACTTGCAGAAGCGTCGTGGACCAAACTGCTCACTATCGATAAACAAAGCAATCTTGCCGCCAAAGCTCACTCAGGTTTATCTATGCTCTATCGGCGTGCAGGGAAACTACAAGATGCGGATCGCGAGAAGGCGGCTTTCGAACAACTAAACAGCCAGGCGGGCCGCAAATAGGAGCGGATTAAAACATCGCAGCTCGGCGTGATCGCGTCACCGGGTCCGTCCTTACAGCCGGTAAAGCATTCTCAGTTTTGGGAGACCGATCCGCATCCATCCAACGGCCCAGTACTGAATCGGCCTCGATATAGAACAGATAAGGCCACAAAGGCGCTCGCAAACGGCCTATTGAAAAAGTTGCCAAAGTACAGATAATACAAGGCAAAAGACGGCAATCGCGCCGGGAAATCGCATCTTCGGCGCGGCTTGGCTTTAAATCTGAACTGGAATACAATTGCACAATACACGCGCCCCAAATCGAGATAAGGTGAACTGAGCAAGCGAGCACTCCTCGTTGAGTCTTTATGTGCTTCTTAAGGGCTGAAGGGCGGCGCAGGTCCGTTTTTTTTAGGAGTAAATCGTGAAGTCAACACTCATGCACTATGTCGCGGCGGGAGTGCTCACCGCGGCCGCTTTGATCTCCCTACACAGTCTTAGCCGTGCGTCGTCGGCGAGCCGGCCGGTAGAATATCCGGCCGAGGATACGTCGGCTTTGTTGGCGGCACGAAAACAGCGGCAGATGAAAACCGTCGACCAGTTCAAAGTCTTCTATCAGTTTCAATTCAGCGACAAGCTGAAGGAGAGCGGGATCAAGTTCGTGAACCACATTGTGGACGACGCGGGCAAGGATTATCACCTCGCGCACTACGACCACGGCAACGGCATAGCAGTCGCCGACGTGGATGGCGATGGGCTTTACGATATCTATTTCGTATCGCAAACTGGAGGTAACGAACTTTGGAAGAACCTGGGTGGAGGGAAATTCAAAAACATCACCGCCGAAGCAGGAGTTGGCGTACCGGGGCGTATCAGCGTGACAGCTTCCTTCGCCGATATTGACAACGATGGCGACCCGGATCTGTTTGTGACCACCGTGCGCGGGGGCGATATCCTCTTTGAAAACGACGGTCATGGACATTTTCGGGATATCACCAAGGAAAGCGGCATCGACGTGGTGGCCCACTCCTCGGGGGCGGTGTTCTTCGATTACGACCGCGACGGACTGCTGGACCTTCTCGTAACCAACGTCGGCAAATACACCACCGATCAGAAGGGGCCGCAAGGCGAGTACATTGCTATCTCGGACGCGTTTGCAGGCCACATGTTTCCTGAGCGTTACGAGTTCCCGGTCTTGTATAAGAACCTGGGACACAATCGCTTCAAAAATGTAACCGCCGAATCTGGCTTGAAACCCGTGGGCTGGGGTGGCGACGCGACTTTCGCCGACTTGAACGGCGACGGCTGGCCACAGGTGTACGTGCTTAACATGATGGGCGCGAACCATTTCTTCGAGAATCATGCGGGTAAATTCTCCGAAGAGACCAAGAAGTACTTTCCGAGAACCTCCTGGGGTGCGATGGGAATCAAGTTTTTCGATTATGACAATGACGGCCGGATGGATTTGTTTGTCACAGACATGCATTCCGACATGTGGTCCGATGCCCCTCCGGAGGATGAGAAAAAGAAAGCCCCCCATCCTGAAGCCGAAAGTTTTCTCATGGGCCCCAGGGACAGCTTTGTGTTCGGGAATTCGCTCTATCACAACCTAGGGAACAACAAATTCGAGGAAGTCTCGGACCGCATGGGCGCCGAAAACTACTGGCCGTGGGGGCCCAGCATCGGCGACGTCAATGCCGATGGCTGGGATGATATCTTCATCGCGTCTTCCATGAATTTTCCGTTTCGGTACGGCGTCAATTCCATGTTGCTAAACAACCGCGGTACGAAATTTCTGGATGCGGAATTTATCCTGGGAGTCGAACCGCGCAGGGACGGGCAAACGCACACGCCCTGGTTTGACATCGATTGTTCGCAACCAGCGGCCGATCCCAAAGCTTACACGCAAAGGCCGTGCAAAGGGCAAACCGGGAAAATCACTGTAATGGCGCCGTTGGGAAGCAGATCCGCTGCAATTTTCGATTTGGACAACGATGGCGATCTAGATATCGTCACCAATGAATTTAACTCTGCCCCGCAGGTACTGATCAGTAATCTCTCCGATCGGACCGCCATTCATTGGCTCAAGGTCAAGCTGATTGGAACCGCTTCCAACCGGGATGGGCTGGGCGCCACCGTTCACGTAACCGCCGGCGGCCGGACTCTCACCAAGTACAACGATGGCAAATCCGGATATCTTTCGCAGAGTTCGCTGCCGCTTTATTTTGGATTAGGAGACGCTCAGAAGATCGATCGCGTCGAAGTCGATTGGCCTTCCGGGCGCAAGCAGACCTTAACCGATAACCTGCGCGCGAACAACCTACTCCAGATCACGGAAACAAGATGAGACCTCCGGTGGCCCCCTTGGCCGCCTGGCGCTAGCGGCTGCTTCTATCGCCTGCAACGCGCACAAGAAACGTAAGGACGTTTAGCCCGGTAGCACCACTGAAACCGTGGTACCGTGTCCGGGGTCGCTAGCCACCTCCACCTCGCCTCCGTGCAGGACCACGATCTGTTTCACGATCGCCAGCCCCAATCCGGTTCCGCCTGAATGGCGTGAACGTGCCGGATCCGCGCGGTAGAAGCGGTCGAAGACGTGAGGCAGGGCCTCGGCGGAGATCCCTGAGCCGGTGTCGCGAATATCCAGCCGGATCTTGCCCGCCTGGCTTCGCGCGCTGAGCCAGATACCGCTGCCCGGCGAACAGTGCGCCAGAGCGTTCGATACCAGATTTCCAAGAGCTCGCTGCAGCAACGCGCGGTCTACCATGGCCACCATGCCGTCGTCCGCGCTGGCCGCCAGAGTAACGCCAATCTCGGTGGCTGCCGCCTCGTAATAGTCGCATAAGTCCGTCAGCAGCCGGCCGACATGTTCCGGCGTCCGCTTGAGGTGATCTCCCGGGCTCTCCGATCGCGCCAAAAACAGCAGGGACTCCACCAGCTCGGAAAGCCGCACCGATTCTTCGAGACAGGAGCCCAGCACCTCAATGTATTCCTCCGGAGTGCGGGCCCGCGCCAACGCCACTTCCGCCTCACCTCGAATGTTGTTTACCGGAGTCCGCAGTTCGTGAGCGATGTCGGCCGAGAAGCGGGAGAGGCGCGCAAAGGCTTCTTCCAGCCGCTCTAGCATCGCATTGAACGCCGTCGCCAAAGCGCGCACTTCCACGGGATAACCCTCGGCCCCGATGCGCTCGTTGAGAGTACTGGAACCGATGTGCTGCGCTGTTTCAGCCACTTCTCTCAAAGGCCGTGTGCCCCTCCGCGCAATGGCGAATCCCACGGCCGGACAAAATACGAGAGCTGCCGCCAGCACCGCCCACATCCACACTCGCTGCTGCCCCAGAATGATCTGTTCCTGGGTGAGATCCACGGCCGCCTGGACGGTCCACAGGTCCCTTCCGCCGGGGATACGGGGTACCAGGGCCACGATGGCTCGATACGTTTCGCCGCTCGGCGAGTCGATCCAGAAAATGCCGCTGTGCCGCGCTGCTTCCTCGGCAACCCGCGAGGCGCTTAAATCCCGGTTCATCCCCGGTGTAACGGAGAGTACGGCTCCGCTGGAATCGAGCACCCGAACGTAGAACTTCTGGTACCGACGGACCGCTGAGTCGATCTCCACTTCTTCGTGCAGCGCATGGGAATCCCCGCCGCGAGCCAGTACCAGCGCTCGGCAGACATCCAGCTCGTCCAGCAGCGCTTGCTCCGAGATCTTTCTAAGATTGTTCGCCAACACCAGGTAAAGCGATCCGACGGTGATTGCAACTATGACGAAAGAAGCCGTGGTATACCAAGCTGTTAGCAGCACCGCCAGCGACGTGCCACCCCACATGCCGGATGGCTTGTTACCTTTTGTCGGGATTTTCGAGAACATACCCCACTCCCCGGACGGTCCGAAGCAGCTTCTTTGGAAACGGATCGTCCACTTTGCCTCGTAGCCGCCGAACGTTTACATCCACCACATTCGTGTCACCGTCGAAATTGATGGCCCACACCGATTCTGCGATCAGCGTGCGCGTCAGCACTTCCCCGGCGCGGCGCACCAGCAAGGACAGTAGCGTGAATTCCCGAGCCGTGAGATCCAGCCGCTGACCCGCCCGAGTAGCTCTATGGCCGGCCAGATCGATTTCCAGATCGGCCACCCGCAGCGTCGTCGACTCCCGCAGCGGTGGCCGGCGCAGAATGGTCCGTACCCGCGCCAGAAGTTCGGAAAAGGCGAACGGCTTTACCAGATAATCGTCCGCTCCCAGTTCCAGGCCGCGCACCCGGTCCTGCACGTCGTCTCGGGCCGTCAGAATCAGGACAGGCGTCTGCAGTCCTGCGCCTCTCAACCAGGAGAGTACGTGCCATCCGTCCACACCCGGGAGCATTAGATCGAGCACAATCAAGTCGAAGGCCCCGCTCTCGATCAGCCGCATGCCTTCGGCCCCATCCGCCGCCACGCTCACCAGGAAACCCGCTTCGCTGAGGCCTTTCTTCAGGAAGTTCGCTGTCTTTGCTTCGTCTTCCACGATGAGTAACTTCATGGGCCGCCTAAGGACCTCATTGTACAGGTCTTCGTAACGTTCTTCTCTCCCCAGTGAGTACTGGAACTAAACAGTATGACAATATCCGCACAGATTATTGACAAACAGTACGGTTGACATTAATCTGATTGTTCACTAAGGGTGATTCACTGTGCTTAGCTCACGTTGACGGGGACGTAACGTGGATGAGCGTCGTGGTTTTCGAGCGACTTGGAGGGGGAGCTTGATAAAACACAAATCCATTCAGAGGCGGGAGAGTACTGCCCAAACAGCCGTCTTACTGGCCTTGCTACTGGCATGCTTTCTGCCGGCGCTGGCAACCCTGGGCGGCAGTGTTTCCGGAACGGTAACCGATCCAAACGGGTTGGCTGTTGCTGGCGCCAGCGTCACGGCGGTCAATATCGCCACTAACATTCGACAGACCGTCACCACAAATTCCGTGGGCATTTATTCTTTTCCGGAACTGGAAGTAGGCACATACCAGATTGAGGTGGAGTCCAAGTCTTTCCGGACTTACAACCAAACTAACGTAGTAGTTGATACCGACAGTAAACTGCGGGTGGATGCCTCGCTCATTTTGGGTAATCAGCGCGAAAGCGTCACAGTGGCGGCCGCCGCGGTTGGCGTCGACACAGTAAATACCCAGCTCGGCGATGTCATCAATGGCAATACGATCGTCGCTGTTCCATTAAACGGGCGCAGCTTTACCGATCTTCTGGCTCTGCAGCCTGGTGTAGCACCCACCACCACCATTACTGGCAATTCCATCCAGGCGGCCGGCGCGGCCATTCTGTCGCCTTCGGGCGATCTGAATCCCGGAACCATGTCCATCAATGGACAGCGCGAATATGCTAACGGCTTCACCGTGAACGATTCGGATGTAGTGGAGCGCTTCACCATGGGCGCGGCCATCATCCCCAATCTCGATTCCATCGCGGAATTTCGCGTCCTCACCGGCAACTTCGACGCGCAATATGGCAACTACGCGGGCGGCCGGATCAACGTCATCACAAAATCGGGGACGAATCAATTTCACGGGTCGGCCTTCGAGTTTCTGCGGAACACTGATTTTGACGCCCGCAATTTCTTTTCACCCGAGCGCGCCGATTTTCAACAGAACCAGGTGGGCGGCCTGTTCGGAGGGCCAATCGTCAAGAATAAAGTCTTCTTTTACGCCGATTACCAGGCCACCTTGCTGACCGAGGGCGCCGACACCGGATTGATTCAAGTGCCGTCGCTGGCGAACCGCAGCGGGAATTTTTCCGATCTTGCCAGTCAGATGACCGGAACGGTATCGGGGCCATATTGGGCCAATCAGTTGAGCAGCAAGCTGGGTTATGCCGTGACGGCGGGTGAGCCTTACTACACGCCCGGTTGTGGAAGTTCATCGCAGTGCGTGTTTCCCGGCGCCATCATCCCGCAACAGGTGTGGTCCGGGCCCGCGCAGAAACTGCTCCAATACATACCCACTCCCAACTTGCCGAATAACTACTTCTCCACCTCGGCGGTGGATGAGACGCTCAGGGACGACAAGGGTGCCATGCGCGTAGACGCCAGCACGCGCTTCGGGATGCTTTCCGGCTATTACTTCGCGGATAATTACACGCAAGTGAATCCGTATCCAACCCTGCAAGGCGGCGCGAATGTTCCCGGCTTCGGCGCATTGAATCAGGGCCGCTCGCAATTGGCTACCGTCGGCCTCACCACCAGTTTCGGATCGAATAGCGTGAATGAAGCTCACTTCTCCTATGTGCGCGACGTGAACGATGTCGGCACTCCTCAAGGAACCGTGGGAACCAGTCTGTCGTCGCAAGGCTTCGTTACACCGTCCGGCCAGCCCAGCATTTTGCCGCAACGCCCCGGCATCGTCGGCGTCGAGAACGTAATTTTCAATAACTTCATTATTGGATCAACGATTACCGGATTGAATCAGATCGACAACACGTTTGAGTATCGCGATAATTTCTCGCACATCATCGGCGCCCATACGCTGATGCTGGGCGGCGAATTAATGTTCAGCCAGGTTAACGCCAACGCGGACATTCAGTCCAATGGTTCTTTTTCCTTCTTCGGCTCGGAAACCGGCATCGACTTCGCGGATTTTCTGATTGGCGTCCCGAGCTTCTATAAGCAGGGCGACGCGCGTCCGTTCTACATGCGGAATCATTATGGGTCGCTCTTCCTACAGGACAGTTGGCGCGTTCGTCCCCGGCTAACCTTCAATTATGGCGTGCGATGGGACGTCATCATGCCGTGGTATGAGAAATACAACCAGATTCAAACGCTGGTTCCGGGAGAAAACTCGATAGTGTATCCGGGCGCGCCCACCGGCCTGGTTTTTCCAGGCGATCCAGGGGTCTCGCGGGCTCTTGCGCCGACCCGCTGGAACGATTTCTCCCCGCGTCTGGGTCTGGCCTGGGCTCCGCGCGGCGACAACGGTCTCACGCGCTGGCTGTTCGGGGATTCAGATAAAACCAGTATTCGCGTAGGATTCGGCCGCTTCTTCTCGGCTATCGAAGGAGTTTCGGCCGGCGTCATGGCGGGCGATCCGCCGTATGGCAGCACTTACTCCAGCCCCGCGCCCCCGTTGTTTGCCGATCCATTCGTCACCGCGTCCACCGGCTTTAACAATGGGCAACGTTTTCCCTTGACCTATCCGCCGCTGGGGGTCACGGCCGGTAATCCGGATCCGAACGTGAGTTGGGCCAACTTTCTGCCGATATCCGGCCTGCCCGGTTACAAGCCGGACGGAGTTACTCCCTACACCGATCAGTACACGCTTTCCATCCAGAGGCAGTTCGGCGGCAACACTTTGGTAACCGCCAGTTATGTCGGGAGCGAGTCTCACCACTTACTAACATTGGTGGAAGCCAACCCGAGCAACCCCGCGCTGTGTCTCAGCCTGAGCCAGGTAAGCGAAGTAGCTCCCGGAAGCCCCACCTGCGGACCTTTCGGCGAGTCCAATGTCTTCACCACGCCGTCAGGTCAAGTGATCAACGGAACGCGGCAGGTTTTGGGAGCCAACTTCGGCAGCGTCGATTGGCTGACCACCATAGGCAATGCCAACTACAACGCGCTACAACTCAGCGTGCGGCACACCACCAGACGCCTGGAATTGTCCGCCGGCTACACCTACAGTAAGTCCTTGGATAACTCCTCCAGTATCTCGGAGCAGTTGAATCCTTATAACTACGCGGCCACGTACGCTCCCTCAGCGTTCGATCTCAAGCATAATTTTGTCGGCAGTTATCGCTACGAACTGCCATTCGACGTGTTATTCCACGCGCGCAACAGGCTGACCGAGGGGTGGATATTGTCCGGCATCACCCGCTTCTCCACAGGCTTCCCGGTTACCTTCACCAATGCGGCCGACACGTCGCTGATCGGCACGCAGCCGAACGGAGTGAATTCTTATGGTGTGGATCTGCCGGATATGTCTCCCGGACCTCTCGACATCAACCACAATCCGCGCAACGGCCAGCCTTATTTCAACACATCGTTGTTCAGCCTGCCTGCGCTGGGAACTCCCGGCACTGCGCCGCATCGCCTGTTCTACGGCCCCGGAATTGAGAACTTCGATATCGCGCTCTCGAAGGACATACGTTTGCGCGAATCCAGCTCCTTGCAGATCCGGCTGGAGACGTTCAACACATTTAACCACGCACAGTTCTTTGGTCCAGCTTCGGTGGATGGCGAGATCACCAGTTCAGCCTTTGGCCAGGTGGTGAGCGCGGACTCGCCCCGCCTGGTGCAACTGGCCGCCAAGATTCGATTTTAAAGTGGGCAGTCTCCCTGCGTGGGGCAGTCCCTCAGCGGTTGTGGTCTGGTGCAGGCGCCGGACGCTCCCGTCCGGTAACCTAATATTCCGTGTTCTCTCGCCCCTTGGCCGCGAACCAGATGGCGCCAATCACCCCAAAGGCGAAGGCGGTGATGAAATTGGCCTCTGCCCCCGCCCGCCACAGAAAGGCGCCGGCGAACGCCGACAGACAAACGATAGTGTCGCGGCAAAGATAATATGCCCCGAATGCCGCGGCTTTGCGATTGTCCGGAGCCAGGTGCATGATCAGCGCCTTGCGCGTCGGTTCTCCAAACTCCTTCAAGCCGCGCACGATGAAGGCTATGATCAGCGCCGCGAACGAATGGCAGAAGTAAAGCACCAGCGGGAAGCAGGCGAAGTTAATGAAAGTGATTACGACAAACGGCTTTTTCCCTACGCGATCCGCGGATCTGGCCACTGGAATATAACAGAGCACTGCGGTCAGCATCTCGATGCTGGTCAGCTCGCCGAACTGGAGGGCGCTCACGTGCGCGGTGCTGTGTCCAGGCACGTTCGCCATGCACCAGAGCACCACGTAAGCGTAGGGAATCTGCTCGCAGAAACGGATGAGGATGTCGGAGACCAGTAAATTTCGAAGCGCCGGAGCGAAGCCTTTCACCAGCCGCAGCGGGTTGTTCTCAAATTCCTGCGCGTCCGGTTTCTCGTCGTCCTCGATCAGAATTTGCTGCGCCACCAGCGCCACGATCGCCATCACAATGGCCGCGCCAAACGCTAGGCGCACCCCGGTGATCGGTCCAAACCGGTCGATAAAGATGCCGCCTACGATGGGCCCCAGCGCCATGGGAAAACGCCTGACCAGGGAGTGCCAGGTCACGCCCATCACGTGCTTTTGCTTGGGCAGGGTTTTCGAAACCAGCCCCATGGTTCCCGGGAGAGAAATCGCGGACCAGGAAAGAAAGAGAAATGAACCAGCCACCACCGCCTGCCACTTAGGAATCGCCGCCACGATCCCGAAGCCGGCGATGGCCATCAAATTGAAAACCAGCAGAGATTTTTTCGGTCCGATACGTTCCGCAAGCCAACCGCCGGGGAACGAATACAAGGCCGAAACCAGGTTATTAATGGCGTTGAGAAACCCCGGCCACAGCATTCCGCTGCCCAAGGCGATCAGATAGATGGGTAGAAACCTCTCCGACATCCTTTCGCCCATCCCCACCAGCACCGCCATGCATAAAATTCCGACAATGCTGCGGCGCAGCCCCATGGCTTCTGCCAGCTTCCCCGGGCGATTCCCAGGCGCGCCGGACACGCGTTCCGGCTTCTCGTCTGCCTGCGTGTTTTGGAGACCGGAGCTCATATGAAACTGGTATGGTAATACATTCGGGTTCCAGCGGCCATAGTACAAATGCTCGTTTGGACCAACAATTTCCAAGAAAGGTCCTATGAGGTCACACAGATCGATCGCGCTGACCGCGCTCATGGCCGCCGCCTGGCTCTCTGGGTGCTCCAAGCCCGCGGCGCAGCAGGAATCGAAGACTTTGGTTATTTTCCATCACGGCTCGCCGACTCCGGCTATTGAGGCCGCTGAGAAAGCTTTCGAGCAGAAATACCCGAACACCAAGGTACTTCGCGAGAAAGACGATGCTCTCGCCAACATGCGCAAAGTAACCGATCTTGGAAAGCTTGCGGACCTGGTCTATACCGACGATTACTCCATCATTCCCCCCGTCATGTTTCCCAAATATGCCGATGAGTGGATCCGCTACGCGCATGATGAGATGACCATTGCTTACGCGGCCAATTCAAAGTACGCGAACGAAATCAACGCTGACAACTGGTACAAAATCCTCCAGCGGCCAGATGTGAAATGGGGCATTGCCGATCCCAACGCCGGGCCCGACGGCTATTTCTCGCTCGGACAGATCATGTTGTCCAATCTCTATTACAAGGACAACAGCATTTTTAAGAATCTCATTGCCGATAACACCGCCATCCGGGCCACGGAGTCCGGCGGGCGCTATACCGTGGATTGCCCCGAAAACCTCAACCCGAGGTCCGCGCGAGTGATCATCCGGCCCGATCCGGAAACTCTGTACCCCATGATTCTGGCGGGCGACATCGATTATGCTTTTGGATACATGGGCTCGGTAATCGGTGAGGGCCCCGAAGGTATTAAAACCGTGAAGCTGCCCGCGCAGGTAAATCTATCCGATATGTCGATGGTATCCAGCCTCTACAATCGTGTGACCATCAATTTGTTCAGCGACAAGCCGGAGCGGCGAATCAGCGTCACTTTGGGAGCCAAAGCCAACGGCCTCACTATCCCGCTGAATGCACCCAACAAACAAGGCGCCGCCGATTTTCTCCAGATCTTCCTCGGTCCGGTTGGACAGGCTGCCCTCCAAGGCGTTCACATTACGCCACTGAGTCCCGCTGAAACAAACGATCTCTCGAAGGTGCCCGAGAGTTTGCGTCCGCTCCTCAAACAGGCGCAGTGAATGTACCGGGCGGACAGTTGAGCGCCGGCGGAATCAGCCCTGAGGCGTTGATTAAGCCCGGCAAGCCTGGCGTAGCAGCCAAACCGGGCGGAGTTTCCTCCGTCTCGTGGCTGTTGATCTTCATTCCGTTTGTCGTCGTCTTTCTGCTCATCGGCCGTTATCTGATCGCCGCGGCGCTGCTGGCGGTAACCATCCTCTGGGCGCTGAAAGACCGGAGGTCCAAGAGATTGCCGCTAGCGCCTTTAGCAATTTTCTCCGTGTGTGGCGGCCTGCTGATTTTTTTCATTATCTTGCCGATTCTGAATCTTCTATTCACTACGGACCTGTCTCGCGTGGTAAGCACCGCGCTGGACCCGGTGGTCGAGAACGCGCTGGTCATAACCCTGAGCGCGGCGCTGATCGCCACCTGCATCTCGCTGCTGTTCGGCATTCCTCTCGGCTACGTTCTCGCGCGCGAACAGTTTGCCGGAAAATCCGTAGTAGAGGGAATTGTCGACATGCCGGTGGTAATCCCGCACACCATCGTCGGCATTTCTCTGCTATTTATTTTTGGGCGCGGAGGCATCCTGGGCGGTCCTTTGCAGAAAAACTTCAACATCCTGCTAAGCGACAACTATTGGGGCATCGTGTTAGCGATGCTGTTCGTTGGTCTGCCCTTTGTCGTCAACCACTGCCGCGACGGATTCTTGAAAGTGGATCCCAGGATGGAACACGTCGCCCGCAGTCTGGGCGCCAGCTGGGTCGAAGCTTTCTTTCACGTCACCATTCCGCTCACGCGCCGCGCTCTGCTCTCGGGCGCAATTATGACCTGGGCCCGTGCCATCAGCGAATTCGGCTCGGTGGCCATCATCGCTTATTATCCGAAGACCATCAACACTCTCCTGTTCGAGTGGTACAATTTTTTCGGCTACACCTATACCAAACCTCTTTCGACCCTGCTGCTGCTGGTGGCTCTTGCCATATTTATCAGCCTCCGCGCGGTTGCAACCGTCAAGCGAGCGGAATATTGATCAAGCTCGAAGGAGTGAGCCGGGTCTGGCCGGAATTCGCGATTCGTAACGTCACACTGCAGGTGAACGAAGGCCAGTATCTGGTCATCGTGGGGCCAACCGGTGCCGGCAAGACGCTCCTTCTGGAGCTTCTTTTGGGAGTTCACCATCCTGATTCCGGCCGGATTTTCGTCGGCGAACAGGAAGTCACGGGATTGCCGCCCGAAAAGCGAGGCATCGGGATGGTCTATCAGGACTACCTGCTGTTCCCGCACCTGGATGTCGCTCGCAATCTTGCGTTCGGATTGCGTTATCAGCGCCATGATCGCGAGCATATCCAGCGCAAAGTACAAGAGACTGCCGAGCTGCTCGGTGTCTCACACCTGCTGCACCGCTATCCTTACACGCTCAGTGGAGGGGAAAAGCAGCGCGTGGCCATTGGACGAGCGCTGGTCACTGAGCCTCGCGTGCTGCTTCTTGACGAACCGCTGAGCGCCCTGGATCGCGGTACTGCCGCGCGGCTGCGTAGCGAGCTGAAATCGCTGCACGCGGCCAAAAAGCTCACTATTTTGCACGTGACACACGACCTCTCGGAGGCCCGGCAAATGCAGGGGCCCATTGCGCTCATCAAGGAAGGGCGCCTGGATGCCCTGGGCACCGCGGACGATCTGCTTCGCCGTCCTCCCACTTTGTTCGCCGCAAACTTCTTCGGTGCGGTCAATCTATATAAGGCGGATGTTGCCGAAACGTCCGAGGGGAGCCGCGTAGTAGCCGGACCCATTCAGGCCGAATCCAGACTCGTGGGCGATGGGATTCATCTCATGATCCATCCCGACGAAGTGGTTCTCATTCCAGGGGAGCAATCGAAAAAACCGAATCACTTGAGCGGAGAAGTAACGGCACTCACCGATGAGGGCAATTACGTTGCAGTTCAGCTTCGGATAGCAGGCTTGGCCGCGCCGCTAACCGCCTATGTGGGCCGCCATTTCGTCCGCACTTATCAGCTGGCGCTCGGGAGCCTGCTCACCGCGGACGTCGATCGCGCCATCCACGTTCTGAAGGAATAATGTGGGTTAGACCCCCGGCCTGCTGCCGCCTCGTCGGCCTTCCTTACCCGTGCGGCGCCTTCTCCGCCAGAACACTTTCAATCGCATACTGAACCAATTCGCGCGACGTGCGCAGCGACAACTTTTCTTTCAGCCGCGCCTGGTGCGTCTCAATCGTCTTCACGCTCAGATGCAGCTCCTCGGCGATCTGACGCGTGGACTGGCCTTCGCCCATGCGCCGGAAAACCTCCAGTTCGCGATCTGAAAGACCGTCCAGCGGTGAGCGCCCATCGCTCTCGTGAGCACCCACAAAGTGTCGCAGCATGCGATTGGCGATCTCCTCGCTCACATAGATTTCGCGGTTCAGGATGCGCCGTATGGCCACCAGAACCTTATCGGTAGCCTCCTGCTTCATAATGTAGCCGTTGGCGCCCGCTCGCAGAGCACGCTCGGCGTAGGTGGTCTCGCCGTGCATGGAAAGAATCAACACGGGCATCTGCGGATCTTTGGCGCGGATCATCTTCAGCAGTTCCAAACCGTCGCGGCCTGGCAGCGAGATGTCGACAATGGCCAAGTCTGGCCGCAGGCTGTCGATGGCTTCGAGCGCGGCGTTGGATTCTTCAGCGTCGGCGCACACCGCCAGATCCGGCTCGCGGTTGATGAGCAACGCCATTCCCTCGCGCACAATGGGATGGTCGTCCACAACCAGCACCCTGCGTTTGACGGCGCATGCGAGCGTGGGAATCGACATAGATCCGGTCCTCCTCGATTCAACTCTCGGCCACAATCGGAAAACGGCAGGTCACCGTGGTCCCGCGACTGTTCGACGCAATCCCGAGCGCCCCGCCAATCATGGTCGCGCGGTGCTTCATAATATCAAGGCCCATGCCGGAATGCTCCCGAGGTTCCGGTGGGATTCCACAGCCCGTATCGCGCACCATCAGGACGCCGGTGGCGCCGGTGCCGCGCAGGTGAATTTCGATTTGCTTGGCTTGGCCGTGCTTGATGGCGTTGCTGACCGCTTCCTGGGCGATGTGATAAAGATGGCTGGCCACGGTTGCATCGCGGATCAGCAGTGGTTCGTCCGAGTAAAACCGGCAATCCACTCCGAACACTTCCTGTACTTCATGCGCCATCTGCTCCAGGCTAGACATCAGACCGTTGGGATTGGCCAGCCCCGGCATCAGCCCGCGCGATAGCTCCCTGGCTTTATGAATCGCCTCGTTCACCAGCCGCACGATCTTAGACGCTTCGGCTGCCTCCGGCGCGCCGTTTTCCACCAGCCGCTGCTCTTGCACTTTGCTCATGAAAGCAATGCCCGTGAGCAACTGACCCAGCCCATCGTGCAGGTCCTGCCCGATTCTGCGCTGTTCCCGCCCGCTCACCTCCATGACGGCCGTCTCCAGCCGTTTGCGGACGGTGATGTCCGTGCCGGTGGCGATGAAAAACTGCGGCGCTCCCTTGTCGCCGCGCAGCGCGGTGAGTGACCAGGAGATCAGGCGCCGTTCGCCACTCCGGCTTTCCCATGCCACTTCGAAACCCTGCACGGGACGCCCATCTTGTACTTCCTGCAATGCGTTCCGAAAGCGCTCGGCCTGTTCGGGAAGCGTCATCAGATCCCAGATGAAGCGGCTGCGGACGTCGGCAAAAGAAAAGCCGGTAGTCTCCTCACACACGCGGTTGAATCGCACAATTCGCATCCGTGGATCCAGCACCACCACCAGGGTGCCCACCGAATCCAGGATCGCCGAAGCCACGTTGCGCTCTTCCTGAAGCGCTTCCTCGGTCCGCTTCAGCTCGGTGATGTCGAAGGCGATCCCGTGTATGAACCAGGGGCGGCCGTCCTCGTGCATCATCACCTTGGCCTCGCACTGAAACCACACCACGTGCCCATCCCGCGCGATCACGCGATAGCAGGACCGAATGGCTTTGCCGGTAAGAAATACTTCCGCTGCCTCCACCGCCCAGCGGTCCTTATCGTCTGGATGGATCTGCTGGTACCAGCGGATGGGGTCCTCTAGCCATTCGTCGCGCGCGAATCCTAACGTAACTTCAATGTGAGGACTGATGTACGCTTGGCCGATGCATTGGTCCAGGTCGGCGGTGAAAACCACGGCGGGGATTTGCTCCACCAGCGCGCGGTAGCGAGCCTCCACGTCGGGCGTGGCTTCCGGCCGATAGGCAGATCTCTCGGACGGGTATCGATCTACCTCAATCCCACGCGCCAGCTCGGCGAGGAGGGCTTCCGCCTGGGCCACTTCTGAGGGCTCATCGAACAGCGGGCTTAACACCTTCCCTCGCAGGTCAAACGCGGGTCGTGCCAAATCAAAGGTCGCACTAGAGGGCGCGCCACCCAACTTAACATTCCACATCGGGCCTTACCTAAGGTTAGAAGCCCTGTATTCGAAACCGTTTCCATCCAATCGGATCTAACCGATAGAGTCGAGACTATGCTCAAAGTTCTGAAGTACGTTACGGTGCTGGCTGTCGTCGCTGGTGTCATTGTGAATCTGCCCGACATCAAACGGTATATCAAAATCAGTACGATGTAGTCGTCACGCCGACCCCGACGCTGGACTTCTCATAGTGAGGAAAGCCCGCATAGCGTGCCAAAATAACTGGCGGTTCAATCCCGAAACAACCGAATGCGCCATGCCCGGGAGAATCACGAATTGCCGGTCTCCGGTGGGAAGCTGCCGGTAGAAATCGAGCAAATCCTCCACCGTTGCGATTCCATCGTACTCGCCTCGAATCAGCAGCACAGGCGCTAGCACCTTGGCCGGATCCACCAGAGGCAGGCGCGACGTCATGTCGAGATAAGTGCCGGTCGGAACCTGGTCTCCAAACTTCAGCTCCTGATCGGCGACAAACTCGGCCAGCGCCGGATCGCTGGTGCCGGCTTTATCGCGCGTATAGATACTGCGAATCATGGCGCGATCCCGCAAACGGCGATTGTGCTTGCGATAGTAATCCAGTTGTTTGGCTCGCTCGGTCAAGGTGGGTGAGCCTTCGCCCTTATAGGTGAAGGCGGCCAGCACCAGGCGGTCAATGCGCTCGGGCCGCGCCATCGCGTAGGCCCCGGCTCCAAGCCCTCCGGAAGATTCGCCGAACATGTGGATCTTTGTCCGGCCGGTCTCGCGCGCCACCAGCTCAACTCCCGCTTTCAGATCCTCAACGCCACTGGCGATGTCGGAGTTGCTGTCCGTACGGCTGGATCGTCCATAGTTCTCGTGATCCATGGTCCATACATCGAAACCATATTCGGCAAACGTGTTCATCACTGAGTATTCGCCGTGCCCAGGCACCGTGAGATCGAAACTCGGGCGCGACGAGATTGACGAGCCATGCACCAGGAACAGGACTGGCAGCGGCGCTTCCCCAACCTTTGGCGCGCCAGCTCGCTTACGAAACATATTGAGCGAAACGTCGCCCTTCTTGGCCCAATACTCGCTGCTCCAGATTTTGGGGGACGACTCGGCCCGCACCGCCGGGACAAATCCCGCCAGCAGAGCGGAGCTAACGATTTCGCGCCGCGAAGGAAACCCAATTGGCATTGCCATACCGCCCCTGAGCGTATCACCCCGACTTGCCGTGAGCAAAGCCCACGTCCGTCTGCCGGTTAGTGCGTGCCACTTGTGAGCGCACCCTCCCTCCGCAATGCTATTCTGAACCTCATACAAGCTTGCGATAGCTGAACAAAGTTCCGTTCGGCGTCCACGTCGTAGTTCGCGGGCGGACAAAAAACCACGGCCAATATGGCAACATCCTCCGCCACCCCGGCTCCCACCGCCAATTCGTTGGTGCGCGCGCTGGGAGTGAGCGATCTCACCTGGCTCTATCTCGTCGCCGTCGTCAACCTGAACACCGTCCCCGTGGTCGCGGTCGCCGGATCCAAAGTAATGTGGTTATGGGGCATGGCCCTGCTGCTGTTTTTCGTTCCGCAGGGAATCGCGGTCATCGAACTGGCGGAGCATATGCCCGGCGAGGGCGGCCTCTACCTCTGGACCAAAGAAGGCTACGGCGATTTCCACGGCTTCATGTGCGGCTGGTGCTATTGGATGACCAACATGTTCTTCGTGCCGTCGTTGTTGTTTTATATCACCGGCGTCACCACGTACATCGTGGGCGGGGTTACCGCCGCGAAACTCAACGATAGCCGCTTCTTCTTTTTCTTCCTCACTGTCGCGCTGCTCTGGATTACGGTCTTCGCCAACGTTCGCGGACTGGGCGTAGGCAAGTGGGTGAACAATATCGGTGGCATCGGTGCGCTCGTCATCGGCGGCGCGTTGATGATCATGGGTGCCATCGTCATCGCCGAACATCGTGGCTTCCTGCACTGGAAGGATCTTTCGCCCAGCGGCCTGGGCACTCTGCCGCTTTCATCCTTCGGTGTCGTTTGTCTGGCGGTTGTCGGGATGGAACTGGGGCCCATCATGGGCGACGAAGTTCGAAATCCGCGCCGCACCATACCGCTCAGCGTCGGGTGGGGCGGAAGCCTCTGCGCCGTCATGTACCTGGGCTGTACGCTTGCACTCCTAACCGCGGTGCCGCACTCACAGATGGCCGTGGTGCAAGGGCTGCTGCAGGCCATCGACAAAATGAGTGCTTCCTTCGGCGTCGGCTGGATATTGCTTCCGCTGGCGGTGCTGATGGCTGCGTCCATCGCCGGATCCACCTCGGCTTGGGTCAGCGGATCGGCGCGCATTCTCTTTGTTTGCGGCCTGGATCGCTATATGCCCAAAGCCCTCGGCAAGGTCCATCCCCGCCATCACTCTCCGCACGTCGCTCTGATTATGTTTGGATTGCTGGCGTCCTCCATCATCGCCATGAGTTTCATCGGTGCCTCCGTGCAAGAGGCGTACCTCACTTTGCTCGATCTAGCCGTGGCGCTCCAGATGATTTCCTACATCTACCTTTTTCTGTCGCTCCTGAAACGAGCGTTTTCGAAATCCGCCGAGCCCCGATACTTTCGGCGTCCGGTGTTGCAAGTGGCCTCCGTCGCGGGCGTGAGTATGGCGGCTTTGGGATTCGCGATGGCGTTCATGCCGTCCGGCGAAATCAAATCCGTTGCGTCATTTGAATTGAAAATGTTTTTGACCCTGGGGGCGATCCTGGCCTTGGCGAGCGGATTATTCTTCTACTATTCGCGGATCCGGCCGGAACTGCTAGGCGCCACGACCGTTCTTACCGAGCCGCGACCCTGAGGGAGCCGGTCTGCGATCAATTGGCGCTATCCAGCTTGATCTCTTTGCCGTCCGCCATGCGGATCTTGGTCACCCACAGCGAAGGCGCACCGTTCTTGGCGGCATAGCCGGTGATGGCCAGTTCATCCCCAGCTTCAATGGAAGACGCGCTCCAGCCCTTCGGCACCAGATGGTTGGCGCTGGTCATCTCGGCTTTCCAATTCCGCACGTTGCCCTGTTCATCCTTCACGTCGATCTCTACCACACAATGCGGATTGGTGAAATGGAAATCCGTAACGGATCCTTTCAACGTCACTTCCTTCGTCGTATCGAAGGCCGCATACCCGTGGTGTGCGCTGGCCGAACCCGAAATCAATACCAAACCGGCGCTTATCAGTAGAAGGTGCAGAAAGATAGTTTTCATTGTGCTGGCCCATCATCGATCCATCGATCCAGATCTCGAACATACCTGTGTCCATTGAACGTATACATCGGAACGGTAACCACCAGGTACGCCTTGCCAACCAGCGGCCGTCCGTTCTTCGCCTTATCGATCTTTGACTCACTCTTCGCCGTTGCCACCACCCAGACATCGAAGTTGTTGTTCGGGTTTTCTGCAGCAGGCGTAAAAAAGCCGGTGGGGCTGACATTCCCGACGAAGTCCGTGCTGCTCCCGGGAGCCTGGTAAAACACCTCCAGCGACCAGTTGAGCTCGTTCGGATCCAACCGACCAAGCTCCAGATCGTCAGCCGTATGAAGCTTGCCGTCGGCGCCGCGCTGATATCCGATGGCCTCGAAATGGTCGTAGCCTCGAGGATGTGTCGCGTCGGCGAACGCGGCCAGAGCCGACTCCGGCATCACTTTGATGTAGTCCACGCGATCATAGACCGCAATCGCGCCCGGCGCTTCGGAATTGCCCAAGCGAATATCACGCTTTCCGAGCGTCGCGTCGGAGGCCGTGTCCACTTCGGCAATCACCTCACCCGGTGTGTGGGAAACGATACGTCGCACCGTCACGCCTGGTCCGAAGTGCAAATCTTCCGGCGTCACCTGCGCCGGCAGTTGATCTCCGATCAGTCGAATACGGCTCCCTTCTGAGCCGGTCTTGAGCGACGTTGGATATACCATCATCAGGGTCGGCCCCGTTGCCGGGCGGTGCAACTTCACGTCGAAGCCGAATTCCTGGTACTGTCCCCAAAACCAGCGGCCCTCGCCAGTGGATTGATCGGGCGCAATCCACATCGCTTCGCGCGCCTCGCGATTCGGATCGTCGGGAGCCACCGTTGCGGGTTGCGCGCCCTGGGACCGCCCGCGCCATGCAAAGGTCCCGTAAACCACGCTTCGTCCGGTGCGCGTGATCGTCGACCCATCGTCCACCGACGTCAGATGCACGGTGGTGTTGAAGTCGTCGCCCATTTGCACCACCTGCATCTCGCCGTAATACTTGCCGCGGCCCTGCATCGATGCCGTCACTAGCCAGCGCCCCGCCAAATTCGGCGTGTGCGTGCCAGCGCTCCAAGCATCCCATTCGGGCGTATGCAGCGGAGCGGCCTTGGTGAGAAATGCGATCGCTTCGGCGTTCACTGGAAGCTTGAAACGCGTGGCGTGCATTTCAGCCAGCTGCTTCCAATCGTCGGCCGACCGCCGCCAGGACAACGCGCGGGCAAAGTTGTGGCAGCGCGCGCAGGCGTGGCCCACGGCATCGTTCGGTATCGCCGTTTCCGTGTGGATCCGCCGCTCCACGTCATACAAAAGCGGTTTGGCTTCGTCGGGCGCCAGGCCGTGTTCCGTGCTCAAATATCGGACGATGGCTCGCGCCTCTACCGGCGTCAGCATCACCCCATCCAACAGGATCATGCGCTTCAAAGCTTCCTGCCAGCCCTCCGGCGTAGCCCGCTCGAACGAAATGCGCTGCATGATTCCGTGTTCGTCGCGAGTGTGGCAGGTACCGCATTTCGCCACCACTAATGGATCGGTCACGGGGATGCCTTGTTCCGGCGCGCTGGTCTGGCTCCAGGCCAAGCCGCCAAAAAGTATCAAACCGCTAAGGCCGAGCCGCGCGAAACGCATCATGCTACTTGGCTCGCGACGTCGGCGTGCAGGGGCACGGATTGAAAGCGTGATTGGCAGGGCGGTCCATCGGTTACGTAAAGCGTGCGAGTGTTCAGATCGATGGCGGCTGCGGCAACCGAGATCACACGCTTCGGTTCAGGCAGCGTCATGTTGGCGTGGCGGCAGATCGATGCCGGAGCACTGAAGTGATCGGAAAGCAAGGTATGAATCGTATCGACCCCCACCGTCCCTTCGCTTTGTCGCAGCATGCGCTCCAGCCGATTCGCGCGATACAGCGAATGCGGAGCGATGCGTTCGAACTGGGAAGCAATCCGCGTCTCGCGCACCAGGTGATTCGCGTGGGTGACCACGCCATTTTCAGGATAAATATAGGAGCAGTAATCCGGTGTCGCCTCAATGTCGATGATCTCGCCGTCCGCATGCCCGATCAGGAAGTTCGTGGAGCAGCAGCGGTCCGTCTGCACCACCGGTAGCAGCGCTTTGTCGAACGTCCAGGCATCCAGGATCTCGCGGCAGCGCACGTGGAAAGGCTTGCGAAAACCGTTGGCCCCGTCGCGATTTGTTACCAGCCCGTTCACGCACAACCCGATCCCCGCGGCGTTCACGCCCATCTTGCACCCAACGATGCCGGCTTCGGTGAATCCGACGAAATCCGGCTTGCCCGAGCCCGGTTCCGAAGAGCGTTTCACGCGCATGATAAAGACGTGGCCGCGCACCTTTTGCAGCCAATCCCAATTCTGGCCGATGATGGTATGGCCGCTGGCGGTCATCTCAGGCATCAACCCGAAAGCGGTGCAGCCTTCCTGTTCTTGAGTCGCGGCGCTATTCAGCGTCTGGGCCTCCGCGCCGAACACGCAGTACGCCAGTTCGTAGCGCGCGTTTAATAGCGCGATTTCCGTTAATGAGAGATTCGCCCCGGCAGCCACGCCAGCCATCTCTTCGGCGTACTCAGGATTGTCGCGGGTAATGAACTCGGCCCACGCATCGCTCTGCTCCAGCACTGCGGGCAGCTTCGCACCGCCGGCCTCAAAGCGTTCAACGTAGGTCGTATAGTTGTCGTGAATTTCAGAGCGCATGCTGCGCCCGTGCACTCGCCCGCGTTCGCGCGGATCCAGATCCAGATCGAGAACCGTCAGCTCGGGCATAGAATTCCAGTTTGACGCATTTTAGTTCGGTTTGTTCCTTGGCTCTTTGCTGTGCTCTGCGTTGTACGCCTTCCAGGACTGGTCGATGACGTAAGCATGAATCGCGTCGGCTTCCTGCGCGCTCATTTTTCTGACCACGATGGGATAGCCTGGAGGATTGCCGAAACCGGGCATGCCCTGCTTCTGATGGCTGCCGCCCAGAACCGTCGCGTCCCAGAGCCGGTGGGATTCCGCGGGCAAATAGCGCAGGTCGGGAATCGCGCCGTCTTCAGTGAACGCGCCGCTTCCGTCCGCGCCCGGGCCGTGGCAATCAAAGCAAATGTGCTTCTCGAAAAGCGCCGCGCCCATCTGAATCGTTTCCTTGCTGAATGTTTGCTCGGGCGGCTTTGGCACCGGCGGGATCCGCACGGTCACTTCCGGAAAAGGCGTGGTCGCTCCTAACTTAAATGCCAGCAGTCGCGCTGGCCCGCGCTTGGCTTCCGGAGTTGCCATCGAACTTCCGCGGCTGAACAATCGCGAGCCCGATCCCCAGCCAACCGGGACCAATATGTATTGTTGGCCATGCACGGCAAAGCTGACCGGCACCGAATGAATAGCCGAGCCTGTTTTGATGGACCAGACCTTGTGCCCGCTATCCGCCGCGTAAGACGAGAACTCACCCGTGCCCTGTCCTTGAAACACCAGGTTCCCCGCAGTGGAAAGGACCGCGCCATTCGTCGCGATCGGTTCAGTTACGGACCAACGAGCCGACTGCGTGCGCGGATCCCACGCCAGCAGCTTTCCTTCCTCCGGGAATTCGTCACCCGTGACCGGCCGCTGCTTGGGATCGTGCAGCGGAAGATATACCAAGCCCGTGATCGGGCTGTAGCTCATCGGCCACCAGTTGTGACCTCCGGTGATTGCGCGGCGGCCGTTCGCAGGCGCGGGCACTTCTACCGGCCGCCCAGTCTTCATATCGATGGACGTCGCCCAACTTACCTTGGCAATGGGCTTCGCCTCCAGCAGCGACCCGGTGTGTTCGTCCAACACGTAGATGAAGCCGTTCTTCGGCGCCGTAATCGCCACCCGGCGTTTCTGTCCGTTCAACACCACGTCCGCCAGCAGGATGTGCATGTTCTCGGTGTGATAATCCGGAGCGCTGGTTTGAAAATGCCAGACGTATTCACCCGTGTCGGCATTCACCGCGATCACCGATCCCGAGTACAGCCTGTCGCCGCCCACTTTCTTCTCGGCCTTATCCCCGAACAGGTTCTCAGGCTCCGCCCCCGCGGTACCGAAAATCACCAGGCCGCTTGCCGGATCGTAGGTAATCGGATCCCACACATCACCGCCGCCCACTTCCCACCATTTGTCGCCGGACCACGTCTTCGCGGCCGTCTCCAGCGCCTTCGATTCAAAACCCTTGGCCGGATCGCCCGGCACAGTCCAGAAACGCCAGGCCTCTTTCCCGGTGGTTGCGTCGAACGCCACCAGCGATCCTCGCACTCCGGTGTCCGAACCGTTGTAGCCGATGAACACTTTGCCTTTACCGACGTGCGGCGCCCCGGTGATGCCGGTTTGAGAGCCGTCGCAAACCTGCGCTTCCCACGCCTTTTGGCCGCTGGCCGCGTCAATCGCCACCAGCCGGCAATCGCCGGTACCCACGTATACTTTTCCGGCCCACACGGCCAGCCCACGATTGCTATGCGCCGCCCAGGAATTCCGCATCCTGTCCAGGCGTACTTTGGGATCGAACCGCCATAGCACTTTTCCGGAAACAGCGTCCACGGCGTACACGCGCGATTGCGGCGCGCTTATATAAATGACGCCATCCACCACGATCGGCTCCGTCGCCAGCCCCATCGCGCTCTCAATGTCAGTGGCCCATGCCAGCCCCAGCTTCCCAATGTTCCGATCGGTAATCTGCTTCAGCGGGCTGAAATGCTGCTCATCGAAAGTGCGCCCGCCCACCAGCCAGTTGTTCCCCACGGATTCATCGGCGATCACCCTGGCATCTGTGACATCACCGGGCTTGGTTTGCGCGGCCGCAATCAAAATGCCTGCAGTCAAAATGCCGGCCGCGGCGATCCATGGGAAGTATCGTTTCATAGCATCAGGCTGACGGTGCCTTTCGTAGAAGCTTGCAGGATTTGTGCAGCCTTGTCAAGTTCGCGCCCCGCTAGAATGGACAGATCGTGTTCACATCAATTTCAGGCCGTTCCGTTATCGTCACTGGCGCGAGCAAAGGCATCGGGAAGGGAATTGCCCGCGTCTTTGCATCCAAGGGCGCCCAGGTTCTTCTCGCCGCGCGGGATCTGGCGCAGGCCGAAGCAGCCGCCGCCGAAATCCGCTCCGCTGGCGGCATCGCGAGTGCAGCGGCCGCCGACGTCTCCATCCCCGAAGACTGCGCGAGAATGGCCGCGCTCGCAACAGAGCGCCACGGCGGCATCGACATCGTCTGCTGCAACGCTGGAGTCTTTCCGGCCGCTCGGCTCGGGGACATGACCGTTGCTGATTGGGACCAGGTGCTCGATATCAATCTCAAGGGCACTTTCCTCACCGTGAACGCCTCCCTCTCCGGACTCAAGGCGCGCGGCCAGGGCCGTATCATCGTCACGTCGTCCATAACCGGGCCCATCACCGGATATCCCGGCTGGAGCCATTACGCGGCCAGTAAAGCCGGACAACTGGGCTTCGTTCGCACCGCTGCCATCGAACTCGCGCCGCTCCACATCACCGTCAACGCCGTCCTCCCTGGGAACATTCTTACGGAAGGCGTGGAAGCGCTCGGCCCAAGCTACATCGCGAGTATGACGTCGGCGATTCCGCAGCGCCGTCTCGGCTCGGTGGAAGACATCGCTTACGCGGCTCTGTTTCTTGCCAGCGACGAGGCCGGATTTATTACCGGGCAAACCATCGTGGTGGATGGCGGCCAGGTGCTTCCCGAGTCCCAAATGGCTCTGGCGGATCTTTAGCCGCGCGAGATCCCGAGCAGATCGTCCACCGCCCGATACGCTTCGTCGATGGCGCCATCGGTGTACGAATAAGCCGCCGCATCGGCGTTCGCAATCGCCACTCTTCCAAACGGCTGCCGCGCCACCACGCAGGGTTGCTCGCCGCCCTCCAGCCAAAACGGATCCCACAACGAATTGTATTCGTACGCATAGCCATGCGGCCAGCGATTCACCGTGATGGCCGCGATATCCCGCGCCGGATCGAATCCACCGCTCGAAAGAGCGCGTCCCATTTCATCCCGGATATTGCGTTCAAACGTTTCGAAACTGGTTCCATAAAGCTCGCGGCGTCCGTAAAGATGCTGGTCGCGCGCGGGTAGTCCAGGATGGCAAGGCGTTCTCATCATGTGCACCACGATCGGTTCGTCGGGAGTTCGTGGACATTTGTAATCTCCGATGCTCACTGCCAGGTCCAGCTGAACGGCCTCGAAATAGCTACCAGGCGCGTACACCGAGTTCACGCCTGCCTTTTGAAACGCACCCCAGTTCTTCAACACCACGTTGGTGTAGACGATGGGCACTTTCGCGGCCGAAGCCAGCGCCTTGCGCTGTTTCTCGGACACCTCATCGGTGAGATACGGAATCATGCTGTGCCAGCAAGCCAGGATGCAATGTCCCGCGCGGACCGTTTGCAGTTTGCCGTCGTGGATGTATGTCACTTCCACTTCTTTCGCCGTATCCACGTCGCCCAGGTGCCGAACGCGCGCCACGGTGCTGTTCAAACGGATGCGAGTGTTGGAACTGGCTTCGTCCAGCCGCGCATAATCGGCGCGAGCCGTCACCACATCCTCAAATGTGTTTCCTGGAACCGCGGCGGGCAGCAGCTTGCGCACCAGCAGCCGCGCGATGGACGCATTGCCGTCGGGAAAATGGAACCAATACTTGTCGGCCTCTTCGCTCTGAATTGAATCGTGGCTGATGCCGGGACCAGGCTCGGTGCCCAGGTTCATGCCCAAGAAACCCGGCAGTCCAAATCCCCACGCATCTTGCGCCGACACCGCGTCGATGCCTACGCCAAAGTACGCGTGCGGCCGCGTCTGGAAATATTTCACCACGGCTGGATCGGCGCCCATCACTTCCGTCAGATACTTCGCGTAGCTCATCCGCGCCAGGCGCGCTTTCTTCTCGGCCGGCGACAGATCCGGCATGTAGTCTTTCGAGCCTTCGTAAATGCGCTGGATGTCCTTCTTCGCCGCGGTCGATAGCGGCGCTTTCTCGTGAAAAACATCCCAGTGGGTTGCCGTCGTCCCTGGATCGCCGAAATCGGCATCCTTCTCGGGCTTAGGATCGGGCAGCAGCAGGTCTGCGCCAAATGTTTCTTTGTCGAAGAATACGCCCGGCCCCATGCCGAGCGAAGAATAGAGCTTTTTGTCCCTCACGCGCGCGTCGGCGGTCACGTCAATGCCTAAATCGGCAATTACGCTCTTCGCAATCGGGCTATAGGGACTCGGGCTTTCGATCGCATACGTCCCTCCGTAGCCCAGCAGTTTTCGCCCGCTCACCTCGAATTCATTGCGCTTGGCGTGCCCGCCAAAATCGTCCAGAACGTCCAGGATCAGAATGCGCGCGCCCTTGCCCACAGCTTTTCTGTAGAAATACGCGGCGCTCAACCCGCTGATGCCTCCACCGACGATCACCAGATCGTAGCGCTCCCCGGTGTCGGACGGCTTATCGGTATGGTTCTTCCAGAAGGTGTGATCGCGCAGCGCGTGGGCAGTATCGAAAGAGCCAGGATACAAACCACGCATCCCAGTGGCCGTAGCCGGATCGTAGCCGGGATTCTCTGGACTCCCGGTTGCGGCTTGGCCAAATGCCGCATGCGCTCCCAGCAACGGCGCGCCAATCGCCACCGCCACGCCATTCAAAAAGTCCCGCCGCTTGATGGGGCGGCCCATTCCAAGTTCGCGATCAGTCCGTTTCATTGGGGAGCACGCTGAGGTCAGTAGAGATTTCGCGTGACAACGACGGCGTCCGCGCGATCCATATCGTGGACCACGCGAAGCCCATCAATAACAGTGCCAGATAAACATAAGGCAGGTATGAATACGGTGCATCCGGAACCGGATACAGGTTGCCCAGCAGCGCCGCGCACATCGCCGCAATAGCCAATATGGAGATTCCGATGGCCTGCGGCGTCAGACGGCCTTGCGAGCGCAAAAACATCGGCGCGGCCGCGGAAACCAGAATATAAGCCGTGACGAACCCAAATGTTGAAACCGTACCGATCAGTCCATAAATCTGGAACAGATTCATCCCGAGAAATATCATAATCCCAGCGGGAAGAAACGCCGCGGAAGAGCAGATCAACACGGCCCGGTGCGGGGTTTGATTCTCGGCGTGGGCCTCGCCCAATTCTGAGTGCAGCGCTCCATGCCGTCCCATCAGAAAGAGCACGCGCGCAGCAGCGGTGATGCAACCCAGGAAGCATAAGAAAAACGTAACCACGGCGCCCAGATCGGTGAGCGTGCCCATGATGGGCGGAAGGCCAACCTGTTGCGCCAGCACATGCATGGGAGCGGGGTTCTGGGCCAGGCTGGTCGGCAGGCCCCGAAACGCCAGCACTTCCGCATAAGCGCACAGGAAAAAGAACAGGCCCGCCAGGATCGCGCTCCATTTCACCGCGCGCGGGATGCTGATGAGAGGATCTCTCGCCTCCGAACCGAGTGACGTCGCACTTTCAAAACCCACCGAGCTGAATATCGCGAGCACCAATCCCAAGCGAAGTTTCTCCGGGGTAACGCCTTGCAGCGTGAGCTGCTCCATGTCGGGGCGCCAACCGTGTTTGGCGATTACGGCGATCGCGATGGCCGCGATCAAAGCCACCGATGCCGCCTGCAGCCAGAGCATCAGTCGCGCGGAGATTTGCACGTCGCTATACGCCAGATAACAGGCCACCGCTGCCACCAGCGTAGCCAGCAACAATGGATACGCCTGCACGCCGAAACGGTCCTGCAGGATTACGTTGGCATAATTCGTGACGCCGGCGCTCACGGCCGCCGCTGTTCCGAGATACGCGATTAATAACGCCCAGCCCGCTAAAACGCCCCATCGGGGATGCATGTGGTCGGCGATATAGGTGTACAAAGATCCGGGCGACGAAGAGATCCTGGCGAACTGATTCACGTTCAGCGCCACCAGCAGCACGCCCACGGTGGAAGTAAGGAAAGCGATTGCCACCCCCTGGCCCGCCAGCGCGAACACCAGAGGTATGGTCATGACGGGCGCACCCGTGGGCGCGATTACGGCTATCGATTGCGCCAAAGTCTCGAGCGGCGATAGTGACGCGGACTTCAGGCCATAGGAAGGAGATGCTGGAGACTCTGGCGCGGACGGGGCGGCAGGATTTACCAACCTTACCGAAGTATTGCCAAGTTCCATCCACTTATACTAGCATCAGACTTAAGCGAATCGTTCCGGCTGGGACCCCAGTATCCGCACACGCGAATGTCCTGGCGCAGAATCAGCTCCGTGGCTGAGGATCGCGAGTCATTCTAAGCACGAAGGAAGGCGGCGACATGGCCATACCAACGGAAATCAATCACGAGATCGCGGAACAGACTAATGCTCCGCAAGCTCATCCACTCGATCCTCTGTCCATCCCTGAACTGCAGGCGGCCGTACGAATCCTGACCAAGGAGAAGTACTTGGGCGACGGTATTCGCGTGGCCTCCATCAACGTGATCGAGCCGGCCAAAAGCCTGGTACAAAAGCATCGCCCCGGAGCTTCCGTTTGAGCGCAAAGCCCTGGCCGTCCTTCTGGACCGCGGCAAGCGCGCCGCGTATGAAGCGGTGGTGGATCTGGTGGGAGGATCGGTGGTCTCGGTGAACCAGCTTCCCAGCGGCATACAGCCTTCCGTCATGCTGGACGAATTCGGCGAGTGCGAGCAGGCTGTCCGTCGTTCGCCTCTGTTCCATGAAGCTCTCAAGAAGCGCGGCGTCATGGATGCCGATCTGGTGATGGTGGAGCCTTGGTCGGCGGGCAACTACGGTACGGAACTACCAGGCGAAGAGGGCGTGCGTCGTCTTCGCGCCCTGTGCTTCGTTCGGGCTGACGCGAAGGACAACGGCTACGCGCGCCCTATCGACAGCATCGTGATGGTGGTGGATCTCTACAAAATGGAAGTGATCCGCATTGAGGAATATCCTGCTGCTCCGCTCCCGCCGGAGCCTGCAAATTGGGCGCGCGAGTACATTCCCAAAATGCGGACGGACCTGAAGCCAGTCGACATCGTGCAGCCCGAGGGTCCGAGTTTCACGGTGGAAGGCAACCAGGTGGAGTGGCAGAAGTGGAAGTTCCGCGTCGGATTCACCTCACGCGAAGGCTTGGTTCTTCACACCATCAGCTACGACGACGACGGCGTGGAACGCCCCGTTCTTTACCGCGCGTCCATCTGCGAGATGGTGGTTCCTTACGGTGATCCCGGCGAGCAGTATTATCGCAAGAACGCCTTCGACATCGGCGAATACGGCCTCGGCATGCTGGCCAACTCGCTGGCGCTCGGTTGCGATTGTCTGGGTGTCATTTATTATTTCGACTTTCCCCTGGTCGACAGCTTCGGCAACGTCACGCCGCTGAAGAACGCGGTTTGCCTGCATGAGGAAGACTACGGCATCCTATGGAAGCATACCGATTGGCGCACCGGACAATCGGAAGTCCGCAGGTCCCGCCGGCTCTCGGTCTCCTTCATCGCTACAGTCGGCAATTATGAATATGGATTCTACTGGTATTTCTATCAGGACGGATCCATTCAGTGCGAGATCAAGCTGACAGGAATCTTAAACACAACCGCGCTCGTGCCCGGCGAAACATCCAAGCATGGTACCGAAATCGCGCCGCAGTTGAACGCGCCATTTCATCAGCACATTTTCGCGGCCAGGCTGGTGCCCAGCGTCGATGGTCCGAACAATTCGGTGGTGGAAGTAAACAGCGCCGGCGTTCCCATGGGTCCCGGCAATCCGCACGGCAACGCCATTGTCGCCGAAGAGACTCTCCTGTCCACTGAGAAGGAAGCCCAGCGCCGCGTCAATTCGTCGAGTGCCCGTTTTTGGCGCGTGGTGAACCCAAGCAAGAAAAACCGGCTCGGGCGCCCCGTCGGATATCGTCTGGTGCCGGGCGAGAACTGCCCGGTATTCGCGCAGCCGGAAGCGCCCATCATGCGCCGCGCGGGCTTCACCGCCAATCACGTCTGGGTGACGCCCTACAATCCGCAGGAACGCTACGCAGCCGGTGAATATCCAAACCAGCACCCCACCGGCGATGGCCTGCCCAACTGGACCAAGGCCAATCGAAAAGTGGACAATACCGAGATCACGCTGTGGTACGTCTTCGGCCATAATCACGTGCCTCGTCCGGAGGACTGGCCGGTGATGCCCGTCGCGATGCTCGGCTTCCAATTCCGTCCGGACGGATTCTTCGAGCGTAGCCCGGCGATGGATGTGCCCCCGCCGCCGCCGAAATCGTCCTGCTGCCACTAAAGCATCGGGTTGTGGCACCCGCACTCCTGGCTGTGCCACACGCACTCTAGCTTTGTGGCGCACGCACTCCTGCGTGCTGCGTTCACACTCGTGTGACCGTTTTACTTCTGATAAACATCAGCCGCCTTGAAATCCCCAGCCTTCACAATCGACAGCAGCGACGCATCTACATGCCGCCGGAACGCAGCGTTGACCTGCTCCGCCGTCAGCGACTCGAGTTTCGCATCCATCTCTTCATCCCACGCCAGCGTCCGACCGGCGTCTTCCCGCGCTGCAATTAAACGAAGCAGCGCCTGATCCTGAGTGCGGCCCATGGTCCGCGCATCCCGTATCGCTTTCTTGGCCGCCGCAACCTCATCCGCGGTAAATCCACTCACCAGCGTCTTCGCCAGTTCGTCTCGAAAACTGGCCTCCACCTTTGGTGAGTTCTTGGGATTGCTGATGGCCGCGCCTCCGAAGCTGGCCGCATTGCCATCGGCTGCCGTGGGCGCGAAGAAATTCGAATTCACCGAGTAGCTCAAGCCCTCCTTATTCCGGATGCGGTCCGGCGCCCGCCCAGTGATCGATCCTCCAAACATATAATTGGCCAGCACCATGGCAGGATAGTCGGGATCGGTGTCCGTCATCGGCAGCTGCAGCTCCGCGTCGAAAGTCGCATTCTGTTTATCCGGCGTTTCGATCTTCAAATTTACCGGCGTAGTTTTTGCGAAGTTCTCCGTGATGCGCTGATAAGGCGCCGGGCTCGCCCAGTTTCCGAACAACTCCTCCACAGTCTTGCTCGCTGCGGCCGCATCGAACTGCCCAACGATCACCAGCTCGCCATGGGAGGCCCCATAAAACTGGCTGTGGAATTTCTTCACATCGTCCAGAGTCACTTTGCCAACATCTTCAATCTGTTCGTCGATCGTCCCCAGGTACCGGACGTCGCCCTTGGGATATGGGTTCAGCGCGCGGTCTAGCGCCAGCGACGCCAGGGCGCCCGGCTCTGTCCTTCGGTTCTCAATTCCGGCCAGGCGCTGCTTCTTCGCGGATTCAAATTCCGAATCCGGAAACGAGGGCTCGCGCAAAATCTCCGCCGCTAATCGTAAAGCTGGAATCAGATTTTCTTCCGTGGTCTGGACGCTGGCCCTAGCCTGGGAGACGCCGGCGGAAACATTGATCTGCGCGTTGAGTTTTACCATCTCGTCCTGAATCTGCTGGCGCGTCCTGTTCTTGGTCCCGCGCATCAGCAGCGCACCGGTCATGCTTCCGATCGCGTTCTTCCCGGCTAGCGACTTTTCATCGCCGAATTGCAGTTCCAGCACCGCGGAAACCGTGCCGCCGCGGCTGGTTTTTGGCAGCATCGCAACCTTCAGCCCATCGGGCAGCTTCCTGCGGGTAAGATGTTTCTCGATGTTGGCGGGCGCGGGATCAAACGCCGCTCCCTGCGAAACCGTCATGCCGGTCTTATAATCCTTAAACACCGCCGCCAGATCGGAGGCCGGGGGTACGACCGTGCGGTCCGGCGCGGAAGTGGGAATGAATTCGCCCACCGTTCGATTGGACTCCTTAAAATACAACTTCGCCACCCGCGCTACATCCTCCGGCGTGACGTTCTTGATCTGGTCATAATTCAAGAAATAAAGACGCCAGTCTCCGCTCGCAATCATCTCCGAAAGCCCCAACGCAGCTCCTTGCGAGTTGGCCATCCGCAATTCCATGGAGTGCAGGATGCGGGCCTTTTCCTTTTCCACTTCGTCCTTGGTCGGCGGTTCGGTGGCAACTCCCGCGATCGTATCCAGGATGGTCTTGCGCACATCGTCGAGCGACTGATCCTTGCTCAGCGCGGCGGAAACCATCACGAATCCGGGATCGTGCAGCTCCTCATATTCCATCCTTACCCCGAGCGCCTTTTTGTTATCCACCAGCGCGTTGTAAAGCCGGCCGCTTTGCCCGCGTCCCCCGGCCAATACGCCGCCCAGCACCTCCAAAGCCGCGGAATCGGAATTCGACAGCGCCGGCGCATGCCATGCGATGCTGATGGCGGGATTGTCTCCCACCCGCCGCAATGCGACGAACCGCTCGCCGTCCTGCGCGGGTTCGACAGTGTAGGGTTCATCCAGCTTGCGCGTGGGGCGGGGAATCGCCCCGCAAGTCTGGGCCACGTACTCGAGCGCTTTCGCCTGATCGAATTGCCCGGCGATCACCAGCACCGCGTTGTCGGGCTGATAGTATTTTCGGTAAAACGCCGCTAATTTGTCGATAGGAACCTTTTCGATATCAGCGCGCGATCCGATTACTGCTTTGCCGTAGTTATGCCACAGGTACGCTGTCGCAATCACGCGCTCCTCCAGAATCCGCTGCGGATTGTTTTCGCCCCTCTCAAACTCATTCCGAACCACCGTCATCTCGGTGTCGAGCAAAGGCTTTTCGATCCGCATATGGACCATCCGCTCGGCTTCCAGCCCCAGCGCCCATTTGAGATTCTCGTCGCTGGCGTTGATCGTTTCAAAATAGTTGGTGCGGTCGTAATCCGTGGTCCCGTTCCACTGCGCGCCGTGATCGGTTAATTCTTTCTTGATGCTTCGCCCGTCGGTGGTCAGGATAAAGTTCATGTGCTCCAGCAGGTGAGCCATCCCGGTCTCGCCATAACCTTCGAAACGCGAGCCCACCAGGTACGTCATGTTGACGGTCAGCTTCGGGCTGGAAGGATCGGGGAAAAGGAGAACGCGCAGGCCGTTGGGATAGTCGTATTCGGTGATCCCTCCGACGGTCGCCTTTTTCTCCACGCCCGATGGCAGCGTCTGCGAAAACGCGGAAAGCGCGCTCGCCAGTATGACTAGCAGGAGCTTATTGGGACGCATATCGTACTAACGTAACAAGAATCCAGAAGCCGGAATCCAGGAGTCAAAATGCGCAGCCAGCATCATTCTGAATTCTGGCTTCTCGAATTCTGAATTCTGGTCTTCTGTGTTCTGGATTCTGTCTTCTCATTCATCCCTTAATGCCCTCATCGGATCCACCAGCGATGCCCGTCGCGCAGGCGCGTAAGTGGCCGCCAGCGTAATCAGCAGCAGTGGTATCGCTATGGCCGGAAACAGGCCGTAGTTTAAGTGATCGAAGGTCGCCACCCAGGCCACCGAAATCACGGCGCGGCATGCAAAGAAGCTGATGATCAGGCCCACCACCACGCCGATCGATCCCAGCATCAGCCCTTGCCGCAGGATCATGTGTATCACCTTCTGCCGGTCCGCTCCAATCGCCATGCGAATGCCGATCTCCCGCCTTCGCCGGCTCACCGAATAAGAGATCAGCCCGTAAAGCCCTACCATCGCGAGAATCAGCCCCATGGTGCCTAGCCCCGCCACGCTCTGAGCAATAATGTCGGGGGTCTTCACAGCACGTTGCGTGTAATAATCCTCCATCGTGCGCGCATTGGACACCGGCATATCGGGATCAATCCCGCGCACCACTTCGCGTAACACCGGAGCTAGCGTCGCCGCATCCGGCGCTTCAGTCTCCGCCATGATCGTCATGGCCGGATTCTTCTCTTGCGTGTAGGGAAGATAAATAAAATCCTGCGGCGGCTCCGCGATCCAGAAGTATTTCGCCATCTTGGCGATTCCTACAATCTGCACCAGCGGCCCGGTCGCTGTCTTCATGTGGAAACGCTTTCCCAGCGCGTCTTGTCCGGGCCAGTAATGATGGGCGAACTGCTCATTCACTACCGCCACCAGCGGCGTGTCCTGCCGGTCCGATTCCAGAAACGCTCGCCCTTTTAAAATGGGGATGCCTCCCGTAGCGAAGTATCCGTCGCTCACATAGAAGTTTGGAACTGAGATGGATTCCTGCTTGGGCGGCAGCGTATAGCCTTCCGGAACGATGCTCACGCCTCCGCCTCCCAGCAGCGGAATGCCCGATATCAGGGCCGCCGAACGCACCCGGGCGCCTGGCGGGTTTTGTCCAGCAGATCTTTATAGAAGCGCCGAGTTTGATCCTCGGTATAGTGTACCGGCGTGGTATCGAAGCTGGTGAGCCACAGATGATCGATGCGAAAGCCCGGCCCTTGCAGCAGTTCGCCGCGAAAGCCCTCCAAGAGCACGGCGGAAACGATCAGCAGCACCAGCGAAAGCGCCACTTGTCCCACCACGATAGAATTGCGCCCCCACAGCCTTCGCTTGCCCGCGCTGTCCGCATCGGCGGCTTTGAGCGACGAAACAAGATCCAGGCGCGTTGTTTGCAGCGCCGGCGTCAGGCCGAAGAGAAACGTGCTGATCAACGACGCGCCGATAGTGAAGAGCAACATCCGCCCGTCCACCGATACGTGGTACGCCAGCGGCACGTCCACCGGGATGGGGATGCTGTTGAAGAAGCTGGCACCCCCATACGCCACCGCGATTCCAGCCAGCCCTCCGCCCAGCGCCAGTAACAGGTTTTCCAGCAACAATTGCCGCACCAGCGTGCCACGCGCCGCGCCGATGGCTAACCGGACGGCCATCTCCCGCGAGCGAGCCCGCGCCCGGCTTAACAGTAACCCCGTCACGTTGGCGCACGCCACCAGCAGCACGCAGAACGCCAGCATCAGCAGCATCGCTACCAGCGCGGCATTAGGCGGCGATTGCCGGATGCGCATTTGAACCTCGGTCAGTACGTCCACATGGTGATCGCGATTCGTCTGCGGGTACAGTTGCTCCAGCCGCGCCCCGATGCTGGTCAAATCGGCGCTGGCTTGCGCGATAGTCACGCCCGGTTTCAAGTGGCCTTTTACGGTGAGCCAACGAACGTCACGCTTTTCGAGCTGATTGTCGCCGCTCAAACGCGGAGACATCGCCAGAGGAACAAACATCGCATATTTGACAAATTGATCGATTCCGGTGAATTGCTCCGCGGTGACGCCGATAACGGTGAACGGCACACTGTTCAACCAGATGGTGGAGCCCACTACGGAAGGATTCGAATTCATCTGGTTCACCCAGAAATCGTGGCCCAACACCACCACTGCGTCGCGCCCCAACGCTTGATCTTCAGACGGCATGAAAGCGCGCCCCAGCACCGGCTGCACGCCCAGCACGCGGAAGAAGTTGCCCGAAACATACATGCCGAAAGCAATCTTGGGAAGCGCGGTTGCGTTAGGCTTAAACCCGAACGACGCGCCGGACGCCGCCAGCAGCCCGTCAAAGCTGCGGTTTCCATCGCGATAGTCGCGGTAATCCGGGTACGATAGCGTGGTATTGGCGAACACCTGTCCGGTGGATGTCGTCACCGCCGCGATGCGGCTCGGCTCCGGTACCGGCAACGGGCGCAACAGCAGTGCGTCGCCGAAGCTGAACATCGCCGAGGTGGCGCCAATCCCAATGGCCAGCGAACAGATACTGACCAGCGTGAATCCTGGCGCTTTCTTGAGCAGCCGCACAGCGTGGCGTAAGGATTTCAGCATTCCGGCATCTCCTGTCGAACAGTCCGCTTGGCCGATTAACTGGTCAGACGGAAGCCAGGTCCCCAAAGTTCGATCGAAGATTCACCGTTACGTTTCTACGAAATGCCCCGTACCGCATCCAAGCTAGTGGGGGTGAATGTATGGCACCTAATGAAACTCAGCATTCGACAGACGCCATGAAAATGACGGCTGGATTGAATCTGCTGATCGCCATTTGGTTTTTCGTGTCGCCTTGGGCGTATAGCGCATACCATATGGCAAATGCATGGAACAGCTGGATCGTTGGCGCTGCTCTCGCGATCGTTGCGACAATCTGCTTGAACACCAGCAATCGCAACGCGGCGAGCCTCAGCTGGCTCAGCATAATATTGGCGGTCTGGGTCTTTTTCTCGCCGTGGATTTTCCACTACAGCGTCGATCGAGATCGCCTTATTAACAGCTTGTGCGTGGGCGTGGTAGCTTTCGTGCTTTCGATGATGTCCATGATGATGGCATCCAGAAGCTCGTCAACCACCGGCCTGCCACACAGAATGTAATCGACTCCGCCCGGGTCGCCTGCGCGATCCGGGCCATTCGCCGAACCTATACCGTGATTACAACCTTACCCACTTGCTGGTTGGACTCGAGATATTGATAGGCCTCCACTGACTTCGCCAGCGGAAATGTCTTGGCGATCTTGGGGTGAAAGCGTCCGTCAGCCAGCCGGTCGAACACATACTGTTTGGCTGTCTTCAGCAATGGCGGATCGGCGCGGAGTTCCATCAGCGAGTACGCCCGCATGCTGAGGCCTTTGGCGACCAAGGCCCGTAGTGGAAATGGCGTCGGCTCCGGCGACAGTGCACCATACACAAAAATGGTCCCGTGGTATGCCGCCGCGCCCGCCAGCTTCTCCACGCCCGGACCGCCCACCGGATCGAATATCAGGCGCGCGCCCTTTCCGCCCGTGATCTCATTCACCTTGACTGCGACGTCTTCTTCCTCGGTAGCAACCACGTGGGCGGCGCCCAGTGCCAGCAGTTCCGCGCTCTTATTGGATCTGCGTGTAGCTGCGATCGGCGTTGCGCCCTCCGCGTTCACAATCTGAATTGCCGCCAGACCGACACTGCTGGATGCTGCCGTGATCAGCACGTAGTCGCCCGGCTTCACCCCGCCGAATGTCACCAGCGCGCCGTAGGCCGTCAGATATTGCATCCAGATAGCGGCGGCCTCTACGGGAGAAAGCTTGGCTGGATATTCGCCCAGCGATACGGCGGGCACAATCGCCTCTTCGCCCAACACCCCGTTTTTGCTCATGGAGAAGCCAGGAACCGTAGCTATTTGCTTTCCCACCCAGCTCGGATCCACTCCCGGGCCCACCGCCTCGACGACGCCCGCGGCCTCATAGCCGATTTGCGACGGCAATTGAGGCGTTTCGAAGTATCGCCCGCGCATAAACCCCGCTTCGGCGCGATTTAAACCAACCGCCTGCACCCGAAGCTTCACCTCGCCCTCGCCCGGCGCGCGCAAGGGCACTTCTTCAATCTTCAAATTCTCAGGACCGCCAATCGTGTGGAAGCGAATAACCTTAGCCATGCCACTTAGGATGATACGCGAGGCGGGAGGTTGCAACTCATTGAACCGTTTTTGCGGCGACTTCCAGGAAATGTCATGAACCAAACTCTCAATGTGCTTTAGACTGGCCTTATGATTCGTGGCGCTCTAGCGATCCTGGCAGGCATCGTTGTCTTGACTGTTACCTCGTTCGCGATTGAGGCTGTAGCCGATCCGCTCTTGTTGCGAACGTTCCCAAACGCGCTGCCCAACCGCGCGGCCATCAGTCACAATTTGCCGGCAACTCTCTTTCAACTCGCATATACGTTGTTGTGTATTGCCGCCGGCGGATACGTGACGGCCTGGCTGGCCCGCCGGTCGCGGGTGCGCCACGCAGTGATCATGGGCGTTATCGAATTAGCTCTCACGGTGTGGGCCATGTTCGCCTTCCCCGGCCAGGCCCCGCTGCGAAATTGGATTTTAAGTATGTTGCTGATCGTACCCGCCGCATGGTGCGGGGCAAAGTTCGTGCCCGCGCTTAGCGAACCGCGCAGGTAAAGTTGCCCGCGTCGGTTGTCAGGCCCGTGCCCTTATACACCGCTACCTGCGGATAAGGACACAACGGGCGAGTCATATCGATCTGCCCGTTCGTCACGTGCGCGGCTACAATGCGAGCCGGCGCCTGCCCATCCTCACGCCAGCGCTCCATCACCGCCATCTTATTGAACTGATCCGTCCCCTGGCCGCCGGCGCAATGCTGCATGCCCGGTACCATGAACAGCCGCAGCCAATCGCTTTGATCCGGACCCATGGTCTGCAGCACGGCGCTATAGAAGTTCACCGTGTTGCCTGGCGGGATCGCTTGATCCGCCCAGCCGTGATAGAGCAGCAGTTTTCCGCCGTGCGCTTTGAACGCCGCTAGATCGGAGGTGTGTGCATCGATGCCCGATTTGTCCGCCAGCGCTACATCGCTATCCAAATCGAACTTGTGAAAATCGTAATCCGCATCCTGATGCCCCAGAATCCGGATGCTGTCCCACCCTCCGCCGGGTTGCGTGGGAGTGCTCTTCAGCGCCGCGTATTGCAGTTCGCCGCCGGGCTCGTACCCGGTCCAGATGATCTCGCCCTTTTTGTTCTTCACGTCGGCGAATTCAATCTTCACTTGTTCCACCTGAGCGGCCGTCAGGCAGCCGTCCGATTCCTCGCCTTTGCATTGCAGCGAAGCCGGATCGAAATGGCACTTGGTTGGATCGCCGATCAATCCATCCTTCACTCCGTCCAGCGTGTCACACTTGGCGAGAATCGCTTTGTGCAGCGCCTCTATGTTCGCCTGCGACAGCGCGCCGCCAGGGTTCTTCATCAATTCGATGGATCGCTCCACACCCGCCGCGTGCAGATGAATATGAGGATTCGCGGGTGCTCCCGCCAGCACGCCGTCGAAGTCGTCGGGGAATTTGGTCACTTCCACCAGCGCCTGCCGCCCGCCCGTGGAGCAGCCGTTCCAGTAAGAGTATTTGGGGCTCTGGCTGTAATACGCCTTGATCAAAGCCTTAGACTGGACCACCGTATCATGCACCGCCCGCCATCCGAAATCGACGATCTTTTCCGGGTGCCCCAGCGCGAACATGCCGTTGCCACCCTGGTGGCCGGTGTCGGTGGATGCGGCGGCGTATCCGTCGCGCAGCGCCGCGGCCATCTGCGGGAAGCTGATGATGCCGGCCCAGCCCCCATTACCCACCATCTGGAACTTGCCGTTCCAATTCTCAACCGGCATCCACAGTTCCATCTTGATGTCGGAGTCGCTCGACGGCCGCAACGTCGCAGCCACACGGCAATGCGCCGGGAGCATCTGGGGTGGAGCGGCGGCGCGCGCTCCGCCTGGCCCGGGGTTGTTCAGAGCCGCGGGTCCACCCGCTCCCAATCCAGCCCGCGCCGGTGGTTGATATGTGCCCGCCGCCACCGTTTCCACCGCGCTAAACTCGACGCCTGGAATCGAAAGTGTTTTAAGATTCTCGCAGGAATTCTGTGTTGAAGTTTGGGCGAATGCCAGGGCAGCCACTCCGCATAAACCAGCGGATAGCCGAATCGCGAACGTCGAGGTTCTCATGGTGCGTCTCCTTCGGATGCCAGTGCCTATTGGAACACCGCAAGAAAGATCAAGCAACCGCCATCGGCTACGAGTTAGATTCATAAGGAACATGACGACGCTCAAACAGGTGCAGCCGGTTATCGCTTTTGCCGCCGCGCACCTGGATGAAGACCTGTCGCTCGCATCGCTCGCGGACCACGCGGGACTCTCGGCATTTCATCTGCACCGTGTCTTTTCCGCGGCCGCCGGAGAAACGCCCAAACAGTTCACCATCCGCCTGCGGCTGGCGCATGCCTCAGCCATGCTGCTGACAACCGATGATTCGGTTCTGGATGTAGCGCTCTCCTGCGGCTTTCAGAGCCATGAGTCGTTTTGCCGGGCCTTTCGCAGGCGCTTCGGGATGTCCCCCAGCGCCTATCGCGCCAGGGGGTTCGCCGGGGGACTGGTGGCGGCTGAGGCGCAAGAACACTCCGGCGTCATCGGCCGCGTCGCGCCCTGCATCGGCCTTTTTCACACTCAACAGAACGGGAGATCACAGCAGGACCACATGACGTATTCCATCACGAAAAAGGAAATCGCAGCGCAGCCCGTGCTGATGGTCAGGCGGCGCGTCAAGCCTTCCGAAGTGGCAGCCACGCTGGCGGAGGTGCTTGGGCGTGTGTTCACCCACGCGCAGCAGAACGGCATTGCACTGGCCGGTCAGCCGCTCACCCGCTATCTCGAATGGGGCCCGGGCCTGTGGACCATTGAGGCCGGAATGCCGGTCACCGCGCATTGCGCCGAATCCTCCTGCGACGCAGATGTTCGCGCCGGCATATTACCCGGCGGACTCGTCGCCACCACCACGCACGCCGGTTCTTACGACAAGCTGAACGAAGCCCACGCCGCTGTCCAACAATGGATCGAGTCCGAAGGGCTCACGCCCGCAGGTGCGCCCTGGGAATCCTACACCACCGATCCGGCCGATTATCCCGATCCCAAGGACTGGAAGACGGAGATCTTCTGGCCGATTCGAGGTGCCGCCGATCGATAGGCCTGACATTTAGCGCTGTGAGGCCGCGGGAAGCTGGTTTACCACCTCCCCGACATGGACAACGTCAGCGGAATCGCGTGCAAAACTGCGGACGGGCCGCCGCACATTGGATCGGTATCGTCCGCCGAGCCAAAGTTCAGCACGTCAGTACCCGCCATCATTTTCGTCATCACGGCGATCTCGACGCTCTGTTCGGATATATTCGCTAACACGCCCCAGCGCTCGGGATCGACCAACATCGCATCGGTTTGTGGTCCTGCTCCGGCAATGTCCCCATGGCTCTCCACGCGCTGATGCAGAAAACGGATCTCAAGTGCGCCGCCTTCTGTTACGGCCTCACGCTCGATTTGGATGGTTCAACGGGCGTAGCCGATGCCGTCAAGACGTGGAGGTTCGTCAATCCAACTGCCGGTAAATCCGTTCGCGACCTCCCGTCGGACGTGCCATTGTTCATCGCGCGAGGGGGCTGCGACGAAGTGCCTCAGGTGAACGAGACGCTGGATCGCTTCATCGCCCACGCCCTGGCCGCGAATCTGCCGCTTACCGTCGCCAATCATCCCACCGGCCCCCACGCCTTCGATCTGATGCACGATAGTGAGACTTCGCGCGAACTCGTCCGGCAGATCCTGGCCTTCCTGCGTCTACACCTTCTGGCGTAAGCACGTGATCTGAGTCTTTTCACGCAGGCGAACGCGCGGCTGCTCGCCCCCGAAGTCCGCAAGAAATTGAAATTACAGGACAGCATCGCGACACGTCCCTTGGTTGCACGATTGCCCATACCATAGCGGAGGCGGAAGACAATGGCTGACATCAACTTGACACCCGCTGTAGTCATTTGGGTAATTCTCGCAATCGCGACCCTCGGTTTGGCGCTGTATCGGAAGTTGATCTCCGCCGGTGAAGAGGATCTCATCCATCTCGGACCCGGCGAGGAGCGCCAGATTCCCGAGCAGGTCGCGCTGGCAGGCAGACTGAAAGCGATCGATCGCTGGGGCAAGACCCTGACGATAGTTACTGTACTGGTCGGTCTGGCCATGGCCGCGCTGTACCTGTACCAGGCGTTTCAGGTTCACAGGTAACGCGCGATCTGGATGGCAGCGTTACTGGGGCGCCGTCTCGCCCTGCAGCAGCTCGCGCACGCTGCCTGACAATGGAGCATCCTGCAGGACAAAGAACAGCCCGCCGCGGCCGTTTTGGCTGCTGTCGCAATGCGGCCCGGCGAGCGTTCCTTGCTGGTTCAAATCGCTGAAAATAGCGTAGCCATGCCCGCCGTTCCCGCCGTCTTGCCCGCCGTCCTGCAAAGACGACACGCCGATTTTCGCGTGATTCCCATCCGGCTCCGCGATGCCGTCGAATCCCAGCGTCTTTCCCTGCCAGGTTCCAGTGATCGCAATTTCCACCGGGCCTGGTGTACCGAGAGATGGGTCCCAGCACCCAATCGTTGTAGTGGCCGTCGTGGTCGGAATTTCGGGTTTCGCCCACCAGGTGGCGGCCCGCAGCGGTTCGCCGCCCAGCAGCGCTGACACCATCTGCCACGGTGGAACATTCAGATCCGACGGCTTGGAAATAAGCAGCACACCGCTCGATAACGCGGCCCTGGTGGCAGCCTTACTCTTGGATATTTTGCCCAGACCAGTCACCAGAGCTTGAATGTCGGCCGGCCCTCCGTTGTTCACGATTTGAAGCTTGCCCGGGTCGGTCACCACGCTCGCATTCGCCAGCGCCTCCAACACCGCGACAACATCAGTTTTGGTGAGCGCCAGTGCGAAGAAATGTTGGCTCACCAGAACGTCGTTGTCCGTCACGCACCCCAGCGTGTTGCCGTCGGTTTTGCGAGGCTCGCTCGCACTGCCGGAGCCCGGCCAGGATGGCGTGGAAACCTGCAGCACCATCCCGTCGCCATCGTTGTTCCACGCCAGCAGGCCTTTAGAATGGCCCCAGGGCGCGTCTTTGTTGGGCAGCGGATCTCCGTAGAATTGATCGTTCCAGACCACGTAAAAGTATGTGCCGTTGTAAATCTGATTGAACGTGGCGCCTAGCGGGTCAGCAATAGTGTCGCCAATGCACCCTCCACCCGGCTGTAGCGTGTGATCCGCGCTGCTGGCAAATACAAATTGCTGGCTAAAGCTCTTATACTGCTCTACCGTGCCGCCAAAGGCGCACGTCCTTTGTGCGCCGCCGCATGCTGGAAATAACTCGGCATTGAATTTGAAGACAAACCACCAGCCCACCGGCTGTCCGGTTCCGAGCAGCGGTGCCGGCGCTTCTTGCGCCATCAGCGCAGTGAGACACCAGCATCCCAAGAGCGACAACTGGCGGACGGCGAATCGCAATCTCATAAAGTCTGATCGGCAAATCCCAGTCAGGTTCTAATGAATACATGCGCGTTCTTCTCTTCGGCGCCACCGGCATGGTCGGACAGGGCGTGTTGCGCGAATGCCTGCTCGATCCGGATGTCGAGATCGTCGTGGCCCTCTTACGGAGTGCCACCGGACAGCAACACCCGAAACTTCGCGAGCTCATTCACCGCGATTTCCTCGATTTCTCGCCCGTCGAAAACCAGCTCTCCGGTTTCGACGCCTGTTTCTTCTGCCTGGGCGTCTCTTCCGCTGGAATGAGCGAGGAAAACTACCAGCGCATCACCTACGGATTCACTCTCGCCGCTGCCCGCCTGCTTGCCAGGCTCAATCCCGCGATGACGTTCATCTACGTTTCAGGCGCCGGCACGGACAGCTCCGAGCGCGGCCGCTCCATGTGGGCACGCGTCAAAGGCAAAACCGAAAATGAACTGCTGCGCCTCCCATTCCACGCGGTCTTCATCTTCCGCCCGGCCGTAATTGTGGCGCTCCACGGCATCCAATCCAGGACCACGCTCTACCGCGTGATCTATAAGCTGTTCGGACCTCTGCTGCCCCTCCTCGAAGGGCGCTTCCCCAAATACGTAACCACTACCGAGCAGATCGGCCTGGCCATGCTGAAGGTCGCAAAACAGGGCTGGCCGAAGCGAGTGCTGGAATCGTCGGACATTAACCTCGCTGTCGCCGCCAAGTAGAAATGTCCGCTTTTCTGCCAAGTAGAAATGTCCGGTTTTCGAAAGGCAGGCGGAGAGTGCATGATAGTCTGATTTCGATTCTCCGGGGAGTCGCGCTCCCGGGGAAGATTCAAGGCCGATGCGACGGGGCTGGCTCCGAAGTAATCGGCGGCAAACCCTCGGTCAACGGGGCCCTGCGGGGTACCCTCCGAGGGTTTTGCTTTTGATTTTGAATCGCTCATTACTTGGGTGGAGTCTCCGGAGCGGAGGCCTTGAATAGATCGAGCGCGAAGCTGCCGGGCTGGTTTCGCCCGGCCTTCCTGTTTGAGATTTAATCTAGCCGATCCGACGTTCGGCTGCGATCGATCTGTGTGGCCTGCCAAGTCGGCATGGACTTGGCCCGTAAAAAAGCGCTGTGAGCGCGACGGACCGCTTCGGTGGGCTGGGTTCGACGAGCCGGGCGTGGCGGAGTGGGCGGTTTGACGGGCGCCGGCTTCTGGGGCTGCTGGCACTGGCTGACCGACAGATAGCGCGTCCCAAAGCGCACCGCTAGCGTTTCGTCGAGCCTGGTTTCGACATGCACGGTGCCGCCCCGCAAGCCGGTGCACACATCGTGCCGTGCTATTTGATAGTGCCTTCCCCGGAACTGGAGGGTGTAGTCGTTGGCGACCATACGCGTCTCCACCACACTGAGAATCGCCGCCAGATTGTGCTGCTCGCCGAGCGGCCGATGCGCATCGGTGGGACTGGCGGGCAGCACGGTCAGATGCTGATTCCACCAGGGCAGAAACTCGTGCTCCAGATGTCGATTGGCATCTTCCAAAGTGCGGGCGCCGGCTACACGCAGTCCCTTCACCAAACGATCCTGCGCCGTGCGAAAGCTGCGCTCCACCCGTCCTTTGGCCTGCGGCGAATGTGCTGGGGTCCAGCCGATCGCCAACTCGCGCAATGCGCGGCCGATCTGGGTAGGCGCCATCTCCACCGGATCGATTTCCTTGCCCGGGGTATCCCGTCGTCGTTTGACGGTGGTCTGGAACAGACTCGCTTTGTCGGTATAAAAGCCCAGCGGCCGCCCGTGACTTTGCAGGTAGCGCTCGAGCAATCGCATGTTCTCCTCGGTCGAGTCGCTGCGCACGAAACGCGCCAGCAGTTCGCTGGTGGCATCGTCGATCATGTGGATCAGATACAGCCGCTCGCCGCGCCCTTCCAGCCAATCGTGATCGGAAGTGTCCCATTGCACCAACTCGCCGCGGGAACTTCGTCGCGGACGCCAGTCGTGCACCTGCTCCACTCTCTGCCGTCGTGCTCGCCATAACCCTGCTGCGATCATAATCTGCCGCAGGCTCTCGCGGCCCATCTTGAACTGATGGTGCTTGGCCAAATACTCGGCGGCCAAGGTCGGCCCGAATCCGCGATAGACCTCCTGGGAAAGTATCCGAACCGCTTCGGCCCGCCTCTCCGCACTGAGCTTGCGGTTGGAAGCACGACCGCGCAGACCATGCACCGTGGCACGGTCGCCGCCTCGCTGGTAGCGCTGCAACAGCCGGCGCACCTGGCGCGTCGTGATCCCCAACTGCTCGGCTGCTTCGGTTTGGCGGATGCGCTTGGCCTTTAGATTTCTGAGAACTACCAGCCGGTCTCGATCCCGCTGGGTCATGGTGAGAACTCCTTGTTCTGGCACCCTCCCAGCCTGATCTCGTCAAGAGGACATTTCTATTTGGCACAAACCGGACATTCTCATTTGGCGCCGACATGGACATTAACCTCGTTTGACAGTCCCGCCCGCCCGCAGGTAGCATCGATACGATTCATGAGCAGATAAGATTCATGAGGAACCTAGCAATGAAGAATCCACGTTCGCTCCCTCTCTGCGGCCTCGCGCTCATCGCGGTTCTCGCCTCCGCTCAGTCCAAAGTCGAGTGGAATAGCAAATACAACATCCCGGTCGCGCCCACTGGCCTCGCGGCTCGTCCGCTGCCCGATCACCCCGTGGTTTTCGATACCGCCGAAGGGCAGAACATCCGCGTCGTCGTGGTCACCAAGGCGCTCGAATATCCTTTTAGCCTCGCCTTTCTTCCCGATGGCGCCATGCTGGTCACCGAGCGTCCGGGCCGCTTGCGCATCATCCGCAACGGCGTTCTCGATCCCAAGCCCATTGCCGGCGCTCCGGCCTCTTATTGGGCCGGCAAATCGGGCGACCCGGGCGCCGTCCACGGCTACATGGATATCGCCCTCCATCCGCGCTTCGCCGAAAATCATCTCCTGTATCTCGCCTACACCAAGCCGCTGGATGGCGGCAAAAGAACTACCGCCGTTGCCCGCGGCCGCTGGGAGGGGGGCGCGCTCACCGAAGTGAAGGATATTTTCGTCCTGCCTGAGCCCAGCACCTCGCGCATCGCCTTCGGTTCCGACGGCATGCTTTACATCACCACCACCGGCAGAGATCCGCAGGATCCCAACACGCTCGGCGGCAAAGTCCTGCGGCTGCGCGACGACGGTTCCGTCCCGCCTGACAATCCGTTCGTCGGGCAAGCCGGCCATCGCCCCGAAGTCTACACGCTCGGACATCGCAGCGCGCTTGGGCTGGCGGTCAACCCCGCTACCGGCGAGATGTGGCAGAACGAAAACGGCCCCAACGGCGGCGACGAGATCAACATCCTCAAGCCCGGCCGTAACTACGGATGGCCGCTGGTCAGCTATGGCCGCACCTACCAGGGCCCCTGGCAGGTTTCTCCGCCCGGCCACGTGGGCTTTGAGGCGCCCGTTGTAATTTGGGTTCCGGCTATCGCCGTCTCCGGCATGACCTTCTACACTGGCGACAAATTCCCCAAATGGAAGAACGATGTTTTCGTCGGCTCCCTGCGCACCGGCGAGATTCCTGGCACCGGCCACCTGGAGCGCATCCTCTTCAACGATAAATGGGAAGACCTGCGCCGGGAAGCTCTGCTGCGCGAGTTGCGCCAGCGTATCCGCGACGTTCGCCAGGGTCCCGACGGTTTGCTGTACGTGCTCACCGACGAGAAAGAAGGCGCCGTGCTGCGCATTGAGCCGGCCGAATAGTTGAACTACGAATCCATCGCGCAATGGAACACGTTCCTCGCCGTCCAGGCGGGCGCCGCGGCCACGCTTACCGGCCTGGTGTTTGTCGCGTTCTCCATCAATCAAAGCAAAATCATGGAGTATCCTGGCCTTCCGGGGCGCGCGATGGAATCGCTCCTGCAATTCCTGGGAGTATTTCTGATTTCAACTGTTGCATTGATCCCCCGGCAATCCGAGCGGAGTCTTGCCATCGATGTCCTGGCGATCGCTGTACCCTTGTGGGCTGCCCAGGTTGTCGGCCAAATTCGGTACCTGATGCTGCGGGCCGGCCATCCTAAATGGTGGTTTGTGAACCGCGCTGTGCTCTCCCAACTGGCGGCGGCTCCTTGCTTGGTGGCGGGAATTCTGTTGTGGCTGGGAAACCCGGAGGCGCTCTATTGGCTGGTGCCCGGGTTCGTATTTTCATTCCTGGCAGGCATCGTCAGTGCCTGGGTCCTGCTGGTCGAAATCTTGCGCTGACAAGCCCGAATAAAAAGGCCCCGCAGCACCAATCATAAGGTCTTGCGCCCACCGCAACCACCGTTCACCCAGTCTCCCCTGGTTCCCGAATCTCCCTGCAGCGGGTTCACCGCAAATGTGGGTCTGTAAATCACTCGATGGGTTTATGCCAGGATTCTCCAGGCGGCGTAGTAAAAACCTTGCCCAACCACGTAAAATTCCTAGGCACTTCGGACTCACCGGGTATATACTCGCTTAGATCCACAGAAAACAGGAGCTTTCCGATGAAATTCCAGCCCGCCCATGTTGCTTTGATGGCGGTTTTTGCATTTTGCCCGCTGCTACTGGCTCAAGAAGCCACCGGAGGCGCCAAACAGGAGCTGAACAACGACTCCGTAATAAAACTTATCAATGCTGGCTTGTCGGAAGAGTTGATCGTCTCCACCATCAACGCCCTGCCGGGATCCTATGATACTTCGCCGAGCGGCCTCATCGGCCTGAAGGCGGCACACGCGAGCGATAAGGTTGTATCCGCGATTGTGCTGAAGACTTCAACAGCGTCGGCAGCTTACGCTCCAGTCTCTCCATCACCTCAGGTGGCAACGGCTCCAGGTGGCCAGCCGTCTCCAAGTGGCCAACTGGCTCAAAAGCCGTTCGTGCCCGTACCGAGCGGCGAGATTACAAGCTACTCGGCTAAGGTTCCTGCCGGCACCGCGAACTCGCCGCGAGTTTTCCTGCAATCCGCAAGTAAGGGCAGGAATCGGAACGCGGAGCGGGACCAGTCTATGGAGATGAGCAAAGACCTGGAAAAGGATTGCCCTGGTGTACGGGTAACGGTTAATCAACAAATGGCAGACTACATTGTCCTCCTCAATCACATCGAATCCGGATTTGTGCGTGACAATCAGATACAGGTCGCCAACAAGGATGGCGACCTCCTGTCGAGGACAAAGGAGGGCGGGAGCATTGCGGGCGGCATGAAGAAGGCATGTGCGCTGATCCTTGCGGACTGGGTCAAGAGGTGAGCAACCTGCGGTCTTGTTCTTAGCCCACATACCCCTTTAACGCATCCTTTTCGGCAGTGGGTCGCAATACAAACCCGAACAGCCCAAACACAAACCAAAATCAGCCACCTGCCTGCCGATGCTCGGCCAGGTTACGCACAGAACTGGAGTTGACGACTGTCGCTTCTCGAGGGGAGATCGGACGACATGCAGGCGCGCCCAAATTTGGCAGCGAATCGATAATAAGGCGGGTGGCTATCTTCTTGGTTGTTTGCGCGTGAGATAACCTGCCATTGCGGCAGAAAGGCCCACTAGCAGCTCGGCCTCGGCCCTGTGCGTTTCTCTACCCTCCACAACGTGCCGTGCTTCGTTCGACGCGTAGCCCCAAATCTTAGGGACCGCTTCTTCGAGCGGCTTTGGCAGCAGGCCGGGATGCCGCTTGATAACTTCGCCCAGAGTCGCTTTGGAATCACCCGTGAGGTCACGTGCAACGCATTCCAGTGCACCCAGCGCGTGATACACAGCCCCTGCTAAATCCGCATGAGGTCGCCGAGAGAGACCCTCCAACGCCTCGTGAAGGTGGGTGGCAGCCGTCGTCCGACTAGAGGATTCTAACGCGGCAGTGGCCCCGGTGATTATCGCTTCAAAAGCCTCGGCTCCGCGAGCGATGATTTGACCGTTGATGAATTGCCAGCCGATCCCTTCTTCGAGAAAGTATGCGTTGATCGCGTCCGCGAACTGGTTGGCGTCCTGCTGTCCGTTCTCCGAATCGTTCTTTGCAAACCTGGCGTACAGAGCCTCGATGATGTCGTAGACCTTGAACCACTCGCACCCGTACATCAGCTGCTGAACTTCCTCCCAGATGTTGGGGAACTCGCTCCAGTTATCATCCTTAGGCTTCATGCGAAGAACACGGCATAACACCGATCGTAGCGAGGACGGAGCCCAATCCAGGTCCCGCGCCATTTCAAGCACGAAGAATCGCAGACTTTCAGGCGCGTCTTCGCGGACGGTGATTTCCCTCGTGGTTTCGCCAAAGCGGTTGCGTTTGGAGAAGGATGGATCGCGCGCCATAGCCTGTAGCTATGATAGCGACGTCGCGTACGGCGGGACGAAAAGCCGAAATGAGCCAGTCGCACAACCTCCCGCCAGCGGACACCAGTCGCGTGCGCTATGGACGTGTGCGCCATAAGAGCGAGGTTCGAGCCGCCCACCGTAACTTGGGTTCCCGCCAACGCCGGCCCCGGCGCTGATGCTCTCCAGTTGTCCTGCTGGTCGAAATCCTGCGCTAATCCGCTCCCCTACCCGAGGTCCCGTCGTGACCGGACTCTCAATGTCTTGAGTTCTGCCGATCTGTCCATTGTGTTGACCGCACGCACCATCAGCGCCAAAATTTGGCTGGTAGTGGCGCTTTGCCTGCTGGTCGGCGGAGCGGCTATCGCGGTATTTATCTTCGAATTGAATGCCACCAGTGAGCGCTATGAACAGGCGCTGCGGGATCTTCAGGAGCGCGGCCGGCAGCAGGACACCGCTCGCATCATGCAGGTCACCTTCAAAAAGCAGGTTCAGGAGTGGAAGGACATTCTGCTGCGCGGCTACAATCCAGCGGACTTGTCCAAGTATTCAACGCAATTCCACGCCGATGCGGCCAGGGTGGTTGGCATCGGCTCCGCGCTTCAAACATCCATCGCCGACGCCGATGCACGCGGTACCACCCAGGAATTCCTCCAGGCGCACGCCGCCATGGGCCAAAAATATGACGCCGCGCTGCGGATTTTCGCCGCTGGAAAAGGGACGAACCCGCGCCAGGCCGATCAATCGGTGAAGGGGCTGGATCGCGCCCCCACCGAGCTCCTCGATAAAACCGTTGCCGCTTTGGTCCAACGCGCCAATGCCGCGGTCACTACCGAAAAACATGCCGTCGCCAGAACCATCTGGATGGTCAGCCTCGCCGTGCTGGCCGCTTTTGCCACCATCGGGGCGCTGGCCATCAGCATTATCCGTGGGATTTCCAGACGCATGCGGGATGCCGTCGCAGGCCTCACTGACATCTCCCAGCAGATGATCGGCGCGGCTTCCGAGGTTTCGTCCTCTAGCCAGGCCCTTGCGCAGGGCGCCTCCCAACAGGCCGCCGCGCTAGAGGAAACCTCAGCCTCCAGTCTTGAAATTAGCAACATGACACGCAAAAACAGCCGGGACTCACGTGCAGCCGCCGACCTGAGCGTGGGATCGGAGCGCAATTTCATCGAGACCAACCATAAACTGGACCAGATGGTGGTTGCCATCCAGGAAATCACCAGCCAGAGCGAAAAGATCTCCAAGATCATCCAGGTCATCGACGCCATTGCCTTCCAGACCAATATCCTCGCGCTCAATGCGGCCGTCGAAGCGGCGCGGGCAGGTGAGTCGGGCCTCGGATTCGCGGTGGTCGCGGGCGAAGTCCGCAACCTGGCGCAGCGCTGCACCCAGGCTGCGCGGGATACGACAGTGTTGATTGAGGAATCTATCGCCAGATCGAGCGATGGCAAATCCAAGGTGGACCAGGTCGCCGCCGCAATTCGCGATATCACTGAGTCATCGGCGAAAGTGAAAACCCTGATCGATGGAGTCAGCCTGGGCAACCAGCAGCAGGCCCTGGCGATCGAACAGATCAGCAAGGCAATCGGCCAGATGGATCAGGTGACTCACCAGCTGGCATCCAGCGCCGAACAGAGCGCGGCTGCCGCCCAGGAACTCCACGCCCAGTCTGCCTCGCTGAATAGCGTAGTGGAAAATCTGGCCGCCCTGGTGGGTTCTTAAGACAGCACACGCGGTCAGCTTTCAACGGCGAACCGCTAACAGCCAAATGCCGGCCGCTAACTCCAGCCCTTGGGACGCTCTGTCTTCCTGCGGCCGAATCGAGCGCCCAGTTTGTTCATCCAGCCGCTTTCGGCCGAAGCCTTTTCCAGGTCGGGATCTTTCCGCACGATGTGATGCAGATGGACCCCCGCCCGAAAGAGACCGGGAGAAAGCTCCCGGCAATGGCGCACCACCCCGAGCGCGATGTTTTCCTCGCTTTGCACCGCGATGTTGCTTTGTTTGGGCAAAGGTCCCGGCAACTCGATCCCCAGCCCTTCGCCCGAAACATCGACGATCTTGCCCTCCATCGGGGCATCGATGGCGCTCGAGAAAACCCGTGCCGGGATGCTGACCGGAAAGCGCGGCGTCCTGCGCAGCCCAGTGGCGTCCACGTCATCGAAAGATACATGCGTTTCGAAATGGCTGCCGATCGGCGAACAGAACAGGATGACGCCATCGAAGGAACAGGTGGTCAGTTGGATGGTAACGTGGGTGCCCTCGGTGAGCTGATCGTCCAGGAGAAGAATCACTTCCCCCGGGGTGAAATCTTGTACCGTGGCCGACAGGCCGATTTCCCAGGTGGTCGAGGTCACCCGGGCTTCCATGCGAAGGCCTGGTGTCGACGCGTCGAGAAGGGGACCGCGTGGGTTCTCCGTCTCAGGCTGGCCTGCTGTCTTCTCAGACGCCTCAGTCTTCTTCCCGCCCTCGTTCTTTTCCGCCTCGGTCTTCTCTCGAGCCTCGGTCTTTTCCCCGGCCTCGGTTTTCTCTCGAGATGGAGACATGCAGATTCCTGTCTCCTTCAAACTAACATTATTTCGGGCGTTTTTTTAAGACGAAATGCGAGTGGGCTCTCTGCATTCCTGCCGCACCTCCGGCGCGCTTCGGAGCTTAGCTGGCCGCGTTGGCCATCACACTCGTAACTTTGCTGAAGATTCTGCTGATGCTGCTGGATACGCCCGGCATAATGGCGCCAGCCGCAACAGCGACAAAGCCCGCCATCAGAGCGTACTCAATCAGGTCCTGCCCGTGATCGTCTCGCCAGATGTGCAGGCGGCAAATTAGGCTCAGATACTTGGATCTTGCATTAATAACCGCTTTCATCATGCTTCTAGCCTATCCCGTGAAGGGGGTACGCGAAATTAGGGAAACCCTGGATAAAGACCTGGGAAACGTCTTATTCAATGTACCTACTTCGTAGGTCGTCGGTACTCGCGGTGACCGCTACACCCTCATCTTATCCCCCACCTTCTCAAGCATTTCCACCCACAGTCGCCGCCAGCGTCCTTTCCGGGCCTTACGATCGAACCAACTTGGATGCCCAAGCGTCTCCCACAGTCCGACCAGGCGCTCGCCCTGCTCTACCACGCCCGATCCGCCACGCCTTTCTTCTCCCTGGGCGGCCAGCCTTGCGCCAGTATCCCTTCCAGTGTGGATTCCTGCCGCATCCTCCCCCTCCGCTCGGCCGACTTTCGGGACTGGCTCACCGCCAACTACTATTCCGAGTACGAAACCGCCCCGTCCTCTCTGGCCCTCCGCTCCGTCCTCCGCACCCTGGAAGCCCGCGCCCAGTACAGCGACTCGCCCGTCCGGAGGGTGGACTATCGTGTCAGCTTCGCCGGTGACCCTTTCGCCCCATCGAAGGTCTTCCTCGACCTCGCCAATCCAGCCTTGGAAATCCTCGAAATCACTTCCCAAGGCTGGGCCGTCACCGACAACTTACATCACTCTTTCCGCCACTCCCCAGGCATGCTCCCTCTCCCGTCCCCTGCCAACAGCCAACAGCCAAATGCTAATAGCAGACCCCTGCAGGCCTTCGTTCAACTTTTCCATCTCACCGAAAACGCGCGAACGCGCGTGCTCTTCTGGCTCGCCGCCGCCCTCCGCCCTACCGGACCCTTTCCCATCCTCGTTCTCCGGGGTCCAGCCGCCAGCGGCAAATCGCTCTTCGCTCGCGCCATCCGCACCTTGGTCGATCCGTCCACGGCGCCCCTGCGCGGCTTGCCTCGCAAAGATCGCGAACTTCACCAGCTTGCTCTGCACAACTGGATTCTTGTCTTCGACCAGGTCCATCGCATCCCAATCAAAATCTCGGAGGCGCTCTGCGCCGTCTCTTCCGGCATGGCCATCGAAACCGTTCAGCTCGACTACCGCGATAGCGCCGTCGCTGAAATCGCTCGCCCAATCATTTTGGTCGCGCCTCTCGACGAAACCCAATCTCCCTGGACTCCCACCCGCTCCTTCTCCAACCGCACTCTCACGGTCGAGCTTGCCCCCATCGCTGCCCCTCGCTCCGAAGCCGCAGTATGGTCCGAGTTCGAAGCTCTGCGCGCTCCCGCCCTAGCGGTCCTCGCCGATGCAGTTTCCTCCGCGCTCGGCGGCGTTCGCGATGTTGACGTTGGCCACGCCACCCGCTTCCCGGATTCGCTTGCCTGGGCCGCTGCCGCCGCGCCCGCTCTCGGACTCGATCCCGCCGCCATGGTCCACGCCGTCTCCGATCCCGAATCCATGTGGGTTGGCTCCGACCCTCTTCGCGACACCCTCTACTCCCTGCTGCTCCAATCAGGTTCTTGGTCCGGCGAGCCTTCCGCTCTTCTCAGGCAACTCCGCGCCATCGCTCCGCTCGCCACCCTCCCCAGCACCCCCAAAGCGCTCGGCCAATCCCTCGCCCGCATCCCCGGCATCACCGTCGAACGCAATGGTCGCGTCCTCACCATCGCCAAAGCTATTCTCCAAAGTGCCTCGTCCCCAACCCCCAATCCCTAATCCCCAGTCTCCATTCATGTGACACTGGACAACGTCAACCAAATTGTCCGGTAACTTGTCTCCATCCGAGTTGATTCGCCTGGCGCTCGACCGTCAAAGCCAAACGCCCTTTTACCGCCAGATCTATCAACGTTTTTCGGGCGCTATTGCGCAGGGAATTTTGCGCCCGGGCGAACGGCTACCCTCGGCCCGAAGCCTCGCCAGCCAGCTTTCCACGTCACGCGGAACCGTCGATTTGGCCTACAGTCTGCTCTCCGGTGAAGGATACATTCTCAGCCAGGGCGCCGCTGGAACAATCGTGGCTGCTATGCCAACTGTCGCTCCCGGGCTCTTCGGTTCCCAGCCGCCTCCCAAGCCGGCGCGTGTTGATCCTTCTGCTGAAAGGCCCGCCGTCGCACCTTTCGAAATGGGCCTGCCGGCCTTCGACGTCTTTCCTCGCAAGCTGTGGTCCCGCCTCGCAACCAGGCATGCTCGCACTTTGCCGCTCCATGCCATGGCCTCGCCAAGCCCTATCGGGTACATGCCTCTGCGAGAAGCCATCGCTTCGTACCTCGCCGTCTCTCGCGGAATCCTCTGTTCTCCTGGCCAAGTGTTCGTTACATCCGGCTTTCAAAGCGCGATCGGCCTGATCACCAGGGCCTTCCTTCAACCCGGAGAAGACGCCTGGGTTGAGGATCCAGGCTATTTCCTGGCCCGTATGGGGCTCGAAGCCGCCGGTGCCAACATCGTTCCAGTTCCCGTCGATGCGGAAGGCCTCAATGTTTCCGAGGGCATCGCACGATCGCCCCGCGCTCGTTTCGCTTTTGTCACACCAGCGCACCAGGCCCCGCTGGGTGTGGCTTTAAGCGTGCCCCGCCGATTGGCTCTGCTGTCGTGGGCGGCGAGTGCAGAGGCCTGGATCGTCGAGGATGACTATGACAGCGAATTTCGCTATGGCAGTCCGCCCTTGCCGGCGTTGAAAAGCCTCGATGAGGCGGCCCGGGTGCTCTATGTCGGAAGCTTCAGCAAAGTGCTGTTCCCGGGTTTGCGGCTCGGGTATATTGTGATCCCGGAATCTCAGATCGATCGCCTGAGCCGCGTCTGCCGGCTGCTCTATCGGGATCGGCCGATATTTAACCAAGCCATCGTCGCGGACTTCATGCTGGAAGGGCATTTCGCGCGTCACATCCGGCGAATGCGCAAGTTATATTCAGACCGCCGCTCGGCGCTCGCGGCCGCGCTCGCGGAAGTCTTCGGTGGCCGGATCGACGTTCACCTGCAGGCCGGCGGTATGCACCTTCTGGCACGGTTTACCGATGGTGAAAGCGATCTCGATCTGGCCGCGCGCGCAAACGCCCATGGTCTGGCACCCGCTCCGCTTTCACCGTGGAACGTCGGGAGCGATTGCGGCCAGGGGCTGCTGCTGAGCTTCACCAACATTCCGCGCGAGGCTGCCATCCACGTGGCAACCCAGCTGCAGCAGGCCATCACGCCCGGCTGACTACTCTGCGCCGATCGCCGTCGGCTTGCCCTTTTCCTGCACCAGAAAAACCAGGATCTTCGCCGTCTCCGTTTTGCTCAGGTTCCGAAGCTGGCGGTGGACATGCATCGCAGGCTCGTAAAAGAAATCGCCCGCGCTATAAGTCTTGGGCGGGTCCGGATCTACTTGATTCTCGATCTTTCCTTCAACAATGTACGCGTAAACCGGACCGAAATGCTTATGCGGACGCGAGACAGCCCCCGGCGCAATGTTGAGGATCAGCATGTTCACTTCCGGATTTGGAATGTCGCCTAAAGGTTGCTGCAGCAACGTCTTCACTGGTTCCGGCGCAGCCTGCGCTTGCGTGCTTCCCATTCCGGAGCAGAAAGCGAGCCCGATCCCCAATGCGGTGTTCATTTCACGGCGAGTTGTCATTCGCGAATTCTCCTTAAAGCGGGACTCAGTGCGGATTCCCGGGACTATACACGTTGGTCTTCGGATGAAACTCGGACCATGCAAACCAGAATTCCGGCTCCAGGATCAGAGACTTCAATTGTGTCCCCTTCAACTCTCCCGACAGGCACAGGCCGTACGCGTTCCACTTCGAATGCGTTTCAAGATCCACCAGCTTGTCCGCTTTTTCATCCTCCGGCTTGAACTTGAGAACCCGGCCCTTCAGCCGAGCGTCGTACGCCGTCGTGGTATCGGATGCCGGTTGATGAACCAAAAGCACCGCTGTCCCTCCGATGTTGTCATTCACCACGCGCACTTTTCGCAGCGCCGAAATCGAAAATGCCTTCGCCTCCGGTCCAACCACCAGTCCAACCACTGTTTCGCGCGGGCGCAGCCGGTTGTCATGTCCGAAAGCGCCCTTTGGCGCCAGACCCAAGCCGGAGACCCCCTGGGCGATGATCTTGTTCATCGTCCCCATCAGATCCGCGTATCCCGGCAGCGGCTTCAACACCAATGTGTTCGGATGCTGTTTCTTCCATTCGCCCCACTTGGTCCGCAAAAACGGATAAAGCTGAAGCTCAGTGCCTTTGAGCGGTCCCGAAATGGCCATCGCACTGGACTGCTGCCAGCGGCTGCCGGTCTCCCGGTCCTTGAACACTTCGTTTCCCCCGACAACGTCCGCATAATCGAAACGCAGGGTTTGTCCCTTGGCTTCGGCCCTAAACACGAGGGCCGTATTGCAGTACGATCACCAGGTGACGGCAATGGGGCCGTCCGCCATTTGGTCCAGCACCACCCCGTGCTGCGCCAAGTCCGCGGCCGGATACGCCTTTGCGACATCGCCGTGAGCGACTCCGATCAGCACATCCCCATCGGACAGGAACGTGGCCTGGGAAGCCGAGACGAATTGGGGATGATCCACGGTCGTATACGGCATTTCCTTCGGTTTTGCATTTTGTGCCAACGCCGCGCTCGAAACCGCGATCACCGCAATCCAAGTGAATTTCATCCTTTTTCTCTTTCGGATACTGTGCCACAGATCGGACTGTCGTGAGAAGAGCCAAGATTGAACCGAATGGCCGAGCCATCGCGCCTTGCCAACCCCTGGTAGTGCGCTAAAAGTTGGTTGATGGTATTGACGGCGGTCTCCCCTGCGAATGTCAAGGGCAAGTCGCTTGCAATTCGTACTGGGCCTACGTATAATGAAGCCATGCCGAAGAAGAAATTGCCGCCCGAAATCAGAGACTTCTTTGTGCGGATGGGCAAGAAGGGAGGCGCGGCGGGCGGCCGTGCCAGGGCCGCTAAGATGACTGCCGAAGAACGCAGTGACAGCGCCCGGAAAGCTGTAACGGCTAGATGGCAAAAGGCGAAAGAGCAGGACGAGAGGTAGTACCCTTTCCCCTACGAACTATGATAAAGTTTCTCACTTGGAGGGCGATACATAGATCAAGACTCGTCCGATGAGCATCTAACGGGCAGGAGCGCGCAATGGTAAAGGACAAACAGCACACAATGAAACTCAGCGCTGTTGAGCGGGACATAGACGCAGCGATACAGCGCGTTCATGAAACCTACGGAACAGATCTCTTTGCCTTCTTCAAGAAAATACAGCGCGATGCAAAACAGGCGCAACCTAAACAGGAGCCCCCCGTCGCCCCCCAAAAACCGTCTCCGCCTCCGGCGAGAGCAACAAAGAAACCCTCCAAGAGTTGATTGTTCCGAATCCCGACTATCGGCCAAATCCGAAGAGAGCCGTTTTTGTACACGGAGAAATCAATCGCCAACTTGTACAACGACTAACACCTGAAATCATTCGTCTTCAGAGTGAAAGCCGCGATCCAATAACGGTCTATATTGACAGCGAAGGTGGGAAGGTCTTCTACGCGGAATCGCTGTTGGATTTGTTGGCGGCGTCTGACCAAGATGGGGCTGCACCCTGCCGTATAATCACGGTTGCCACGGGACTCGCAGCCAGCGCTGCTGCCGACCTGTTGTGCTCTGGAGGCTACGCGATTGCCCAGGCTGGTTGCACCATTTTCTTTCATGGTGTACGGCGTTCTGGGGAAGAGATAACCGTTGCAGTGGCATCCAATATCGCTGAATCGTTAAGAAGAACCAACGAGCGATATGCAATTGCTCTAGCTGACAAATCAGTTCGCCGTCTCGGATTCAGATACGCCTGGATGCGCAGCCAATTCGATACGTACCGAACCCGTGTGTCCAAACAGCATTCCGATCTGGAGTGCTTCATCGGCCTTATTTTAGAAAGGCTGTCAACGGGCGGGGCTGAGGTAGTGGCGCAGGCGCGAGAGCGAAACGAACGTTACGAGGCCCTAGTGGACCACGCCTTACGAGCCGTCAGCCGAAATCGGGCACTCAAGAAGCCAGGTAAAAGAACAGCGGATACCGAAGCAGTAATTCTAAAAAGCATAATTGATTTTGAAAAATCTAAGAACAAAGGGAAGCACTGGACATACGCAAGAATAGGTCTTCGGCAGGCCACGAACGATTTTCTGCTGGTGCGAGAATATCTGAACAACTATGATGGGGACCCGTTGACACGGCTTTGTGATAACTGGGGCATCCACTTTCTTACCCGCGCGGAGCTTGACGAACTGACGGCCATCCCAGATGAAGAAGAAAGAAGAGTCAAGATGTATGAAAAAGTTAAGCCCATTGTGCGACCGCTATGGCTCTTCCTGGTCGCGTTGTGTCATTGCCTGCAGGACGAAGACCACGAATTGAGCGCATCAGACGCCGCCTGGTTGGGTCTCATCGATGAAGTAATCGGCGGACCTTCCGATTTATGCCCCTTCCGGCTTCTGATAGAAAACGTACCAGATCAGGTGCATTCACCTTCAAACAACGCCTGAGTTCGATCAACCAACATTTAGCGGACTACCCAACCCCTAATCCCCAATCCCAGCCCGGTTACACTGAAATCGTGCGACTTGCCGCACTCCTTCTGCTCTCTATCCCGCTTGCCGCCGATAAGCCCGCGGCGGCGGCCTTTCGACGGCTAAGCCGTTACGAATACAACGCCACCATCCGCGATCTGCTGGCCGTCCCCTTTCAGCCCGCCGCCGATTTCCCGGTCGATGATTCCGGCTATGGCTTTGACAACATGGCGGATGTGCTCTCACTTTCGCCTGCGCTGATGGAAAAGTACCTCGCCGCGGCAGAAAAAATCGCCGGGGCTGCTATCATCCCTCCTACCCCTCCCCAGCCCTCCGTCCAACGCTTCGCCGCCACCGATTTCCAGTTCAAAGTGGATTTTGAGGGCGATTACGATGTCCTGATCGCTCTCCGCCCTGGCTCAACCCAAGCCGTGTTGTCCATCGACGGAGTGCCTGTGGAAACCGATTCCAAAGAATTTCGCCTGCACCTCGGCCGCGGCAACCCCAGGCTAGTCGTCGATTCGGACAAACTGGCTTACGTCGAATTGCGCGGTCCGTACAACCCAGTCACGCCGCCGCTCTCGGAAAGTTATGCCCGGGTCTTCCGATGCGGTCATCCGCCCGGCCATCACACCCTCGCCTGTGCCCGGACTAATCTCGCCGATCTTGCCTGCCGCGCTTACCGACGGCCAGTCACCAGCGATGAAATCGATGGCCTCATGCATTTCGTGGAAAAGAGCGACTCCATCGATCAGGGCATGACGATAGCGCTCGAAGCCATCCTGGTCTCTCCGCGCTTCCTTTTTCGCATCGAACCCGCCGGTACTCTCGATGATTTTGAGTTCGCGTCGCGTCTGTCCTATTTCCTCTGGAGCAGCCTGCCTGACGAAGAGCTCTTCCAACTCGCCGCCCAGCATCGACTTCGCGATCCGCAGGTTCTTCACGCCCAGATCCACCGCATGTTACTTGATCCCAAGTCACGCGCGTTGGCGGAAAATTTCGGGGGCCAGTGGCTGGAAACCCGCAACCTCCAGAGCCTTCAGCCCGATCCAGACAAATTTCCCGAGTTCACCAAGGAGCTGCGCCGAGACATGCAGCAAGAGACTCAGCTCTTCTTCCGATCCATCATTCGCGATGACCGCCCCATCTCGGATTTCCTCAGTGCGAACTACACGTTCCTGAACCAGCGCCTGGCCGCCTTCTACGGCATCCCCAACGTTGAAGGCCCGCAGTTTCGCCGCGTCGATCTTCCACCGGATTCGCATCGCGGCGGCATTCTCACCGAAGCCAGCGTCCTCACCGTCTCGTCGTATCCTGCGCGCACTTCGCCGGTAATTCGCGGAAAATGGATCTTGGAAAACTTGCTCGACGCCGCGCCCCCGCCTCCCCCTCCCAACGTCCCGAAACTGGATGAAACCGCGCTGGGTACCACCGCCACCGTGCGCCAGCGCCTGGAACAGCACCGCGCCAATCCGGCCTGCAAAGTTTGTCACGCCCAGATGGACCCGCTTGGTTTCAGTCTCGAAAATTACGACGCGATCGGCTGTTGGCGCACTCACGACGGCATTCTGCCCATCGACGCGGGCGACGGCCCGGACGCCCTGAAGCAAATGTTATTGAAAGATCAAGATCGGTTCGCACGCTGCCTGGGATCCAAATTGATGACCTACGCGCTGGGTCGCAAGGCATCATTTCCATCGGCCAAGGGTAACGAGACCTTCTCCCAACTCATCGGAGAGGTCATAATGAATGCCGAGGTAATCGCTCATGCGCAGTAGCCTCTCTCGCCGCGCGCTCCTCCAAGGCCTCGGGGCCGCGATCTCGCTACCCCTTCTGGACGCCATGACGCCCGCGCCCAGTCCTCTGCGCCTCGCGTTCATCTATGTTCCCAATGGCGTCATGATGGATCAATGGACGCCAAGGGCCGATGGCCCGAATTTCGAGCTTCCGCGCATCCTGGCGCCGCTGGCCCCTCATCGTGACAACGTCCTGGTGTTGTCCGGACTTACGCAAAACACGGGCCGCGCGCTCGGCGACGCCGCGGGCGACCATGCTCGCGCCTCCGCAACGTACTTAACTGGAGTTCATCCGAAGAAGACCGATGGCGCGGGAATCTGCGCCGGCGTTTCCGTCGACCAGGTCGCGGCCAGCCACATCGGATCTGCCTCCAAATTGCCTTCACTCGAACTGGGCTGTGAAGACGGTCGCCTGATCGGCAATTGCGATTCCGGCTATAGCTGCGCCTACAACAACACCTTGTCGTGGAGCACGCCATCCACGCCCCTGCCGCATGAGGTGAATCCGCGATCGGTATTCGAGCGCCTGTTCGGATCCCGCGATGAGAATCCCGCGGATCGCCGCCAGCGCTTCAATAACGAAACAAGCATTCTGGATTATGTTTTAGGCGACGCCCGCCGTTTGACGGCTCAGCTGGGTTCATCCGACCATCGCAAGCTCGATGAATACCTCACTTCTGTCCGTGAAATAGAGCGCCGTATCCAGCTCGCTGAACAAGACGACCAGGTGGCGCTACCGTCTTTCGAAAAGCCGACTGGCGTCCCAGCGGATTTTGGCGACTACGCCAAGTTGATGTTCGATCTGATGCTGGTGGCTTTTCAAACTGGCGCCACGCGCGTCTCAACACTCATGATTGGCCGCGAAGGCAGTCTGCGCACCTATCGTGAAATCGGCATTTCCGACGCACACCACCCCATCACGCATCATTCGGGCAATCTGGAACTAATCGAGAAGGTGATCCGCATCAACAGCTATCATGTGCAGCAGTTCGCGTATTTCCTCGGCAAAATGAAATCCACAGCCGATGGCGACGGCAGCTTGCTCGATCATTCATTAATCGTCTATGGCAGCGGTCTGAGCGACGGCAACCGGCACGAGCACGATAATCTTCCGATTCTGCTGGCCGGCAAATCCGGCGGACGGCACATCACCTATCCCGCCGAGACTCCCATGAACAATCTCCATCTGGCTCTGCTCGATCGCGTGGGCGTCCACATCGATTCCTTGGGCGATTCCAGCGCAGAATTGAATGTCCTTTCACTAGACGCTTAGCAAGTGTGCTTCCACCGGGGTCTTGTTCAAGCGCGCCAGGGCCAAACAATACCAGCGAATTTGTTTTTCGTAGTTCTTCCGGTTCGGGCCAATTTCCGCGTCCGTTTTGAAGTCCACTACATGCCAGATTCCGTTCTCTTCGAAAGCCAGATCGATCACGCCTTCCAGCACCCGGCTGCCTTCTAACTTCAATAGGATCGGCAATTCTCTCCGGCACATTTTGGATTTTCTCGCTCGTTCTAGCAGCGGATGTTTCAGGGCGGCGGCGACGGCCGCAGCGGCGTGTTCGATTTCTCGATCGGTGGCTCCTAAAACCCGGCCGTGTACTTTCGACAGCTGTTCAATATTTGTGCCGTCCAGCGGAACATCGCGAAGGATGGCGTGAACCAAGGTCCCAAATCGCGGGCCCGCGGATCGTGCTGCGGCTTTCTTTACGGCTTCAAACTTCACCTCTATGGAAAAGTCGCGCGGCGGTTCCAGCGCTTCGGTCGCGGTGAAAACATCAAACTCCTTTTCCTCTCCGGCGATGTTAACTTGCTCGCGCTGTGCTTTCCATTCGCGATAGGCAATCAAGCTGGCGGATTCTTTCTCATTCGGATCGCCTTTGAGAATCTCCTCCTGCCGCAGTCCCAGGTTCGCCGGCGGGGCCAGCTTCAAAGTTCTGGGATCCCACCAAACCACTTCATGAGTCCCTTGTTGTGGAGTGTGCAATCCCGGTTGTACCGATGGTTCGTCATGCGCGAAAAAGGGCCGATCCACTACCGAAGCATCTCCGAACTTTGGACAGCCTTCTGCTCCCGTCGCATTGCGGTAACGATCATTTGCGGGGTAGGTGGCTTTGTTCAAGGGCCCCAGCCATCCATCCAACTCTTCGTCGCCGACCGTTGGAATCACCAGCAGATCGCGGGCCCGGGTGGCCGCGACATAAGCCACCCGAACTCCCTCGGCACGTTCACGCAATCTTTCCTCTGGTTCGTTCTCGAGCAGTTCCCACGGCGCGCAACGCAGCAGCCGGGTTGCGCACAGGCGTTCGCGGGCGTCGACGTAACGGTCCGGGTCGCCGGCTGCGATATTAGCCGTCATGTCGGCCAGAATCACGATGGGGAATTCAAGTCCTTTGGCGGCGTGCACGGTCATCAGACGAACTCCTTCGGCGCCTTCTTCGAGTACCGGCGCTTCGGCCGATTCTGCCTTCTCCGATTGCGCGTCCAGCTCTTCCACGAATCCACGAAATGAGACTCCGCCCGAAAGCTCAAAACTTCGGGCCAGATCGGCGATCCGATAAACATTGGCGAGCACCTGATGTCCGGCCGGCCGCAGCGCGAATCCGGCATGCGCGCGCGTGGCTTCGAGCAGAGAATTCACCGTGTCGGCGATTGGCCTTCGATTGCGCTGGCGATTCGAATCGGCAAGCAAACCCAGTGCATCGGCGATGGGCTGAAAAGCCTGGTCGAGGTTCTCCGGCAATTTATGGAACGGATGTAGCCGGCCGATTTCGTGATGGAACCTCAGCAAGAGGTTATCGGGAATGGCGAACAGCGATCCTTTGAGAGTTGCGAAAACCGACAATTCGTCTTCGGGCCATTCAATGGCGGTCAGGGCGGCGCGCAGGGTCTCCACTTCTTCGCGGCTATGAAACGATTTCGATCCAACCAGCAGGTGCGGGATTTCGCGGGCTTCCAGACTCCGGACGTAATCGCGAGTAATGTCCTTTCCGAAGTTCGTGAAGCGGCGAAACAACAGGCAAACGTGCTGCGAGGAGACGGGCAGGAGACGGGACGGATCTTCCGGATCGCGTACCTTCCAGCCGCTTTCGCGCACCAGCCATTCTACGAACGCCACGATGGTCTCCGGCAAGCATTGATCGATGGCGGCACGTGAGATGCGCATGGTTCCGTACGGCCGCGGCGCGGGAAGAGCAACGATGCTCGGCTGTTTCGGTAGGGCAGGGGTTTCTCCTTGAAGCGGCGCGTAGGCGGCCTGGCCGGACGCAGCATCACCCTGCATTTCCGTTTCAAACGCCGCATTCACTAATTGTTGGATGGGACGCAGGGCGCGGAAGCTGGTGGTGAGTTGCACAATTCCCACGCCACGCTGCTGGAGTGCGTCCCGAATCTCCCGATACAGGACGACATCGGCTCGGCGGAATTTATAGACGGATTGTTTGGGGTCGCCGACGACGAATAGCTTTCCGGGCTTCGGGGTAATCTCCAGCCAATCGGATCGCGAGGAATCATCCGAGGAAAGCAGCAGCAGGATCTCGGCCTGAAGGGGATCGGTGTCCTGAAATTCATCAATGAAGATGTGGGTGAAACGATCCTGCAGGTAGCGGCGAACATCGGGTTTGTCGCGCACCAGGTCGCGCGCGAGCAGCAGTAGGTCGACAAAATCCAGTTTGCCGGCGCGGTGTTTGCGTTGGTTATAGCCTTCGACCAGGTCCCACATTTCCCCGCGCAGGATAGCCGCGAGATCCGCGTCGGCGGCGTGTTGGAAGGCTTCGAGCTGGTCGAGTAAATGCTGCCGGGCCTGGACGACTTGCTCGCGAGGAACGCCCTCAGCGAAGAAGCCAGAGCCTTTCTGCGGGTTCTTCTTGATATCGCGGATCAGCTTGACAAGCAGGCTTTCGAGCGAATCATAATCGCGACGTCCGGCCGCTTCGGCGCGCTCGATCCAGGTAACCAGCGCCTGCGCGGGCCGGAGCGATTTCACCAGATTGTCGTTGCGCTTCGCGCAGCGCGAGGCTGCTTCCGAGATTAATTGGACCTGTTCAACCAGTTGATCAATTTCTGTTTCGCGATGGAATTCCCTGGTGCGCCAGGGCGTTGGATGGTCGCGCCATTCAGTGAGTTTCCAGGCCGCGTATTGCAGCTGGTCGATAGGCGAAGCGCCATCGAAGGAGTCACGCCAGGCCAGGCGTACCAGCGCGCGGCGCAGCCCGGGTGCGCCTTCGTTTAGTTTCCGCTGCATCCATGCGCGGAAGGCACGTTCGTAGATGCGAGAGGCTTGTTGTTCGGAAAGCTCTTCGAAGGCCGGATCCACGACGGCTTCCACTGGCCGCTCACGAAGAATCTGTGCGCAGAACGAATGGATAGTACCGATGGCGGCTTCTTCCAAATGTTCGAGCGCGTGTTCGATGTTGGAACGTTCGCTAGAAGTATGGGCGGTAACGCGCGCGTGGTCCAGTTCCTGGCGAAGACGAAGCTTCAACTCCCCGGCTGCTTTGTTGGTGAAGGTGACCGCAACAATATGACTGATGGTGGTCAGGCCGTTGGCGAGGACGGCGACAATGCGAGCGATCAGTTCGGTGGTTTTGCCGGTACCGGCCGAGGCTTCGACCAGCAGGCTTTCTGTGAGCGAGGTGCGGATGCGTTCGCGGGCGGCCCGGTCGTCGAGTTGCGGCTGTTGAACGACAGGAGTCATGTTCGGTCAATCCAAATCATGGTGAATTCCGTATCTCAAACAGCGGTTCCAGCCGATCCGATTGCTTGCGCTTCACGCGCGTCTCCTCGTAGGGGCCGCAGACCGCGGCGTAATCGCACATGGCGCAGGCGCCGGTTTGCGGAGCAGCGGGCAGGAAGCCTTGCTCAATGGAACCATCGATGGCTTCGAGGACGCGACGGAGGCGCTCCCGCGATTCGTCGTTCAAGGGGATGTCGACGGTGGAGAAATCGCCGCGCTGGGTGCAATAGAAGAGCCGGCCGGATTGCACGGATACGCCCAGTAATGTTTCGGCCGCAAGCGCGTAGAGCAAGGGCTGCAGGATGGCGCCGCCGCCGAGGTACTGTGGACGGTCCTTGGGAGGGCGGCCGGTTTTGTGGTCGGTGACGCGCACGGCATTGCTCGGGGCGTGGCGTTCGATCAGATCGATGGAGCCGCGCAGACGAATTCCATCGAGAACGACGGCTTCCTGACTGGTGCTGGCGGGATCGCGATCCGTCTGCGGCGCAAGGCCGAAACCGAATTCAAAGTGCTCTGGCTGCCAACCCGATTCGGTGGTGGCGACGTGTTGGAGCCAGCCGCGCAAATCCGTGCGAACATGCTCGATTTCACTTTTCCAGACGCGTGGGATGGCAGGGGCGAGATCGTCTTCATAGCGCGCAGCGACGCGGTCCAGCACTTGGTCCGCGAGGTCGAGGATACGAATCGGGGTTGCGCGCGCCAGCTCGCGGAAAAGTTCGAACTGGACGGAGTGGAAAAGCGCGCCGCGCGTGAGCGGGTCCATTTGTTCCAGATAGGCGGGTTCCTGGCGTGGGCGAAGCCGCAACACGGCGTGTAAAAAGAATCGATAGGGGCAAGCGGCGAACTGTTGTAGTGACGATGGCGAATAGCTGCGGTTGGCGAGGCGGTGTACTCGCAGAGCTTCCAGAGTGGCGGGATCGGGATCGACGACGCCATCCGCGCTGGACCAGAAGTTTCGCCAACGCCGGCCACGTGCCCGCAGTGAACGCTCCAGCGATTGATTGGTCTGCATCAGGTAGCGCGCGCTTCCCTGCGCTTGCGCGCCGCGTAGTTTCAGTGCAGCCCGCAGTGAGGCGAGATCGTATTCGGCGTCGTCAATGGCTTCGCGCGGATCGGCGGGCGCGGGCCAATCGAGGCGCGAAGAGGCGGCGCCGGCGGCGCGGTCACGAAACTCGCGTAGGGATGGCAGGCGTCCTTCGGCAGCTCGAACCACTTCGAGAGCGTAGAACGAAGGCACTCGGGCGCGGGATTGAGCGACGTCCATGCGCGGGTAAGACACCACAAGGGTTTGGATGGCGGCCGCGGCCGCGGAGCGAAGCAGCATGCGCTCGCGGGCCACACGGCGATCCTGGGTGTCCAGATCGGCTTGGAGTTTGACGCGTTGTTCGTCCAAAAGGAGGGGATCTTCGAGAGCCCGGCGGGGAAAGAGGCCTTCGGCGAGCCCGGGCAGGAACACAACATCGAAGCTTCGTCCGCGCGCTTCTTCAATGGAGCCGACAAAGACACGGCCATAACGGCGTCGGGACGGTTCGGTGCGCAAGAAACCAAGACGTTCGGAGAGGACGTCGTAAACCTCGTCGAGCGAAGCCGGGCCCACGTCGCGCATGGGTTCCAGCTCGCTGAGAACGCTGAGCACGGTTTCGGGATGGCGGAGCGACATTTGCGCGAGCTCGGTGAGGCGCTCCAGCCAGACGAGCCACGTTGCCGAGGACGGCAGGGAGCTCAGGATGTGGATCAGAGGCAGCGAGAATTGTTTTAAACGTTCCAGCCGCTGAATGCGACTTTGAATGTGATCGCGATGGGAATCGTCTTCCTTTTCCAGATCGCGCAGTTGTGCTCGCAATTCGGCCTGAAGTCCTTGCAGGCGGCGCGCCCAACGATCCCGGCCGCCGATGACGGCGGCGTCCACCAGCAGCTTTTCCCAGCCGATGGGTACGTCTAGGGGAGTCGCAGCGTCGTCCGCCGGGACAGGTGCGGGTTCGGCCGGGGGGGCTTCGAAAGTTGCAAGAATCTCGTCGGCGGCGGGCGCCCATTGCGGTGGGCGAGCCTGCGGGGAGCCATCGGGATTGAGGGGCGGAGTTTGGCCGAGCGAAAGATATTCGGCGAAGCGCGACGCGGAACAGCCTTCACTGGCGCAGGCGAGCAATGCAAGAAAGGCCCGGCCGGCGGGATCGGGACGGGCGGCGCCGCGGCTGAAGTAATGCGGGATGCCCGCACGGCGGAGCGCCTCCTCCACCAGCGGCTGAAACGGATCGACGTTGCGAAGCAGAATCGCGATGCGATCGAAGTGCGTGCCTTGCGCGGCGAGCGCGCGGATACGGCGGGCGATCTCCACGCACTCGAAACTTTCGCCCGGAGCAGAGAATAGCAGACCGGGGTCGGGGGGCGCGGAAGGCGGCGGATCGGAAGAAAAGAGCCAGGTACGGACACGATCGAGGGTTGCGGTGGGCGCCTCTATGTCGATGTTTTGCGCCTTCACGTCAAGGATGCGTTCGAGCGATTGGATGGCGTCGTCGCCAGTGGTAGCTGTCGCCAGCACGTTTGGAGATTGCCGTACTAGCGTGGAGAGGAGGCGCTGGTGAGTTGCGGATTCCACTGGGAGGCCAAGCAGAACCAGGGGCAGGCGCGTGAAACGGTGATTGGCCTGAGCAGCCTCTTCGATCGCCATGCGGAGCAGCAGAGGAAGGTCGGCGACGGAGTGCTGCTCAAGCTCGCGTTCGTAAAGATTGAGGAGATGCGCGAGGTCACCGGGCGGAGTGGTGTCTTGCAAGCGAAGTTCGGTGATGGTTTTGGAGAGGGCGCGGGCGAAGCCGGGTGTTTGAGCGACGGGTGCGAAATAGGGCAACTGATGCGCGGTTGCGGCCGCGTGAACGATGCGCGCGGCGAGGGCTTCAATGCCGAGGCGAGAGATGGGGACGAGAGCCAGCCGGCCCATGGGCTGCGCGGCGAGCTGGGCGGCAAGTTGCGTTAGGGTGACAGCGTGAACGCCGTGGCAACCGGAAGGAAAAGCACGGATGGCGAGCTCATGGGCGGCGGCTCGCGTGGGCGCGATGATGAGGATCTCGGAATGCTCGGGCTGCGCGGCGAGAAATGCGGCAGCTCGTTGGAAGAGTGTGGCGTTGGAGTGGGAATGAAGAAGCGCGCGCGGGGCCACAGACAATTATATGAGGACCGGCGCAGTTCAGTCGGCGCGAAGCGCGGTCATCGGGTCGATGCGGGCGGCGGTCAGCGAAGGCGCTAGGGCAGCCGCGATGGCGCAGGAGATCAGGAGCGCGGCGACGATGGAAATGATCAGAGGATCGCGCGAAGAGGTTTGAAAAAGCATCGAATCCAGCCAACGGCCAATGGCAAGCGCTCCCGCGATTCCGAGCACCGCTCCGGCGACTGTAAATCGCAAGGCCGAGCGGACGATCATGGCTGCGACACCGGCGGGCGATGCGCCAAGGGCAATGCGGACGCCGATTTCCTGGGTGCGGCGGGCGACTAAGAATCGGACCAGCCCGTAGAGTCCGCTGACGGCGAGCAGCAGAGTGATGCCCGCGAAAAGGCTGAACAAAATGGCATGAAAACGTTGTGGGAGGGCAAAGTCGCGCACGCGGTCCTGCATGGTCATCACGTCGATGGGGACGGAGGGATCGAGCGCGCGAATTTCGTCGCGCAGTAACAGTTCCAGGAATTGCGGGCGCAGTCCGCTGCGGAGGGCGACGGCAATGTGATGGCTGGTGATGCCGCTCAGCCAGAATTCGGGAAGCTGATCGCGATCGAGATAGAACTCGGGATCGGGAGAGCCCGCGAGCCCGCTGTTTCGAACGTCGGCCGCGACTCCGACGACCGTATAAGTTCGCGAGTCACTCAGGGTGACGCGCTGACCGATGGGATTTTCGCCGGGCAGGAGCTTGCGGGCGAGCGATTGGCTGAGCACGGTAACAAGGGTGCTGCGTGTGCCCATGTCGGAAGCATCGAAGGCGGGGCCTTGGAGCAGGCGAATGCGGAAGGTCCGGAAATAGTCGGAAGAAACGGCGCGCCAGGGCACCATGCCGCCCACGCCTTGCTGGAAAGGCGGATGGCCGGGAACGCGCATGGCGAAGAAGGGAATGGAGCGGGCCAGGCCGCCGGGCGGAATGGAGTCGGCGAAGGCAACGCTGGTGACACCGGGCTGATTGCGGAGGCGCTGTGCCAGTGTTTCGGAGAGCGTGAGCAGGCGCGCCGAGTTGTAGCTGGATCCGAGTGTGAATTGCGCGGTGACGACGTGCTCCGTGTCCAGGCCGAGCGGAACGCTCTCAAGCTTGAAGAGCGTTCGGAGCATCAGCCCAGCGGCGGTGAGCATAATGAGCGAGCCGGCGATCTGGAAGGTGACCAGAACGTCGCGGAGTATGGTCGTTCTTGGCGATGTCGAGCGCCATCCGGTGAATACTTCTAGGTTGGGTTGCCGGAGAGCGGGCACTGCGCCGAAGATGAGGCCGCTTATGAAAGAGAGCAGAGCGGCAAAGACAAATATGCGGACGGAGAAGTGGAGCTCGTTGAGTCCTGGAATGCCGTTGGAGGACGTGGCGAGCAATATTTTGAGGAGAAGCAGAGCGAACGCGCAGCCGAGTATCCCTCCGCAGAGGCTGAGCAGAAGGCTTTCCGTGATGGCGTGGCGGGTGAGACGTCCACGGCTGGCGCCGAGAGCTTGACGCATGGCGAGTTCGCGCTGGCGGCCAGTAGCGCGCGCCAGCAGAAGACTTGCGACGTTCATGCAGGCGAGCAATAAGACAGCGAGAACGGAGAGGAGAAGCACCCAAGAGGCTGGACGGCGATCGCCACTTTGCCAATCGCGAATGGTGCGCAAGCCCATGTGGATTTCGTTGCGATAGGCAATGGGCGCGCCCGCGAGGTCGCGCTGGAGAACGGGTTGAAGTGCTGAAAACGCCTGCGCGGGAGTCCAGCCGGGGCGCAGACGGGCGAACGTCCGGAGCATGTGTCCGGTGCTGGGGAAGATTTGCGCGGCCCGGTTCAGTTGCTGGGGGAGGATGAGGTCGAACGGGCGCAAAGTCGGCAGAACGAAATCTTTGGGAAGAACGCCGATGATTCTTACGGGTGCGTCGTCGAGTGAGATGGAGCGTCCGAGAATGTTGGGCTGGCCGCCGTAGCGCGTTCGCCAAAAGTTGTAGGACAACAGGGCGACCGGGGGTGCGTGCGGGCGATCTTCGACGCGCGTGAAGTTACGTCCGATGACGGGCAGGACGCCGAACAACGGGAGAAATGTGGACTCGACGTAAGCGCAGGTGAGACGCGCGGGGTTGGTTTCGGTGAGATCGCAGTCCTGATCGCCGGGAAACATGGAGGTGACAGCTTCGAAGGCGGGGATTTTGCCACGCCAATAGAGGTAGTCGAAGCCGAACAAAAACTCGCGCGGTTCGATGGGCGCTTTGATTCCATAGGCTACGATGCGGCCGGGATCGATGTAAGGGGCGGGACGAAAGAGCACGCCGTCGACGACTGTGAACACAGCGGTGGATGCGCCGATGCCGAGAGCGAGAATGAAGAGGACGGTGAGGGAGAACACCGGGTTGCGAAGGAGCTGGCGCAGAGCATGGCTCGAATCCTGAAGGATACTTTCGAGGAGGGGCACGAGGTGGAACTGGCGGGTGTCTTCCAAGACGAGCGTGGCATTGCCGAACTTTCTGCGGGCGTAGGCATGGGCTTCGGCGGAGGTGAGGCCGGACTGGCGCTCGAGATCGGCGCGCATGGCGAGATGGGATTGGATCTCTTCCGCGATATCGGCGTGCATACGAGAACGCCGGAACAATGTATGCCAGAAGCGTTTCATACAAACCTCAGGACGCGCGTTACGCCTTTGGAGACGCTGTCCCAGTTCGCTTCGGCAGCTTCCAGGCGCTGCCGGCCGGCGGCCGTGAGTTTGTAGAGGCGGGCGCGGCGGCCGTTTTCGGTTTGAGTCCAGGAAGCCTTGACGAACTTGTCGCGCTCCAGGCGATGGAGGGCGGGGTAAAGCGAGCCTTCCTCCACGCGCAGCAGGCCTTCGGAAACGGTCTGGATGTGGAGGGCGATGCCGAAGCCGTGATTGGGGCCGCGGACGAGAGTTTTGAGGATCAGGAGATCCAGCGCTCCGAGGAGCGTGTCGGAAGAGCGGGCCATGAATATGCATTCCTCCCTAGAGGGCTCACTAAGACAACTAGGGTAAGTATGACACAGACGGTAGTCGGCGCGATAGACTGGTTCTGCCGTCATGAGAGTCCAAGTTCTATTGATTCTGGGCGCAGCGGTGCTGTGTGCCGGGCCGATCGACGACACGTTGGCAATTGGGCGCAAGGCGCTCGAAAACGATGGAGTGGCCACGGCCTGGAGGCTGGCGCAGAAGGCTTTGAGCGACGACCCCGACTCGGCGGCGGCGCATGAATTCGCCGGAGAAGTACGGTTCCGGCGCGGGGAATTCGCGGAGGCCGATGCGGAGTTCAAGGCAGCCGTGGAGTGGAATCCGCGGAATGCGCGGGCGTGGTGGGGGCTGGGGCGAGTGGCCGAGTGCGCGTCCATGAACAAGACCGCGGTGGAGGATTTCCATCGCGCGTACGAACTGGATCCGAAAGATCCACGGATACTGGCGGTTTGGATTCCGCGCCTGAAAGGGCAGGAGCGCGCCGATGCATTGAGGCGTTATGAGGCGATCGCGGATCCAAAGGTTTTGGACCAGATGCGGAGCGGCGCGGAGCTTGCCAAGGCGCTGAATGGCCGCGCGGCGATGGCGCTAGCGAGTCCGTATAAGGCGGCTGAAGTTCCGCTGCAAGCGTTTGTGAGCGGAGCGACGCACATGCGCACCTTCGGACTGGAAGTGATGGTCAATGGCAAACCGGTGCGGCTGGTGCTGGACACCGGCGCGGCGGGCATCGTAATATCGCACCCGGCGGCGGAACGAGTTGGGCTAACGCGAGTGGCCGATGCGACCGTGCGCGGAATCGGCGACAACGCCAAGCTGACGGGCGGGTATCGAGCGATCGCGGAACGGTTTCAGATCGGCGATGTAGAATATCGGGACGCGGTGATCAGCGTGGCGGATCAGAGCTTCATCGGGATTGAGGATGGGCTGATTGGATCGAACGTGCTGGACGAATTTCTGATCACGCTGGATTTTCGGGCGGGGAAGCTGCGGTTGGATCTCCTGCCTGGTTTTCATCCTGGCGAGGGGTTCGGCGATCGTACGGTGAGTGCGCCGATGGAGAACGCGACGCGCGTCTACCGGTTCGGACATTTGCTGTTGGTGCCGGCGCGGGTGGGCAGCGCGGCCAATCGCCTGTTGGTGTTGGACACGGGCGCGGCAAGCACGCTGATTTCCTACGAACTGGCGGCTGAGGTGAGCAAGATAAGCCGGGATGACAAGACGGGCCTGCGAGGATTGAACGGGCGAGTAAGCGATGTGTATCAGACCGGCAATCTGGTCCTGGAATTCGCCGGATTCGAGCAGAAGAACATGGGAATGACGGCGTTTGATACGTGGGAGCTGAGCCATCGGCTGGGTACGGAGATTTCGGGGTTTCTGGGGCTGCCGGTGCTGGACCTGTTTACGCTGACGATCGATTATCGGGATGGGCTGGTGAAGTTTGAAAGGCGATAAAGAGAAGACAGAATTCAGAAGTCAGAATACGGGGGAGTAGGGGGTTTATGCGGCGATGGATATGGCTGGTGCTGTTGCTGACGCCCGCGTGGGCGCAAGAGAAAAAGGCGCCTACGTTGAACGCGATGGATTACATCGAGATTCAACAGCTGGTGAACGCCTATGGTCAGGACATCGACACTTGTACGAATAACGGTTACGATTACGCGGATCTGTATACGACGGATGGCGTGTTCATCGACAAATATTCGGATGATGGGTTCAAAAAAGGCGGTGTCCAGCGGGCGAAGGGGCGCGATGAACTGGCGGCGGCGTCTTGGGGCGGATCGAAGGGCTGCAAAGATATGCCTTGGAATGGCTGGAGCCACGTGATGACGAACCTGGTGGTCACGCCGATAGCGGGAGGCGCCAAGGGCCGGTGCTATCTGATCATGCTGGGAGAAAAAGGGCCGGGCAGCGTGAATCGCGATGGCGGATACGAAGATATTTACGTGAAGACAGCTAAGGGCTGGCGGATCAAATCACGCACGCACGTCAGGAGCAAGGAGTGGAGCAATCCACTTCTGCAGACGGCGGACCGCAAATGAAGCTGGCGCGTATTTTCGTCTGTCTGGGGTTTGCGTGCGCGCTCAACGCGCAACCGCCGGCGGAGCGGCCATTCAAGATCATCAAACTGGATCCGGCGCTGAATGCGATCATTTCGCCGGATGCGAAGCTCGAAACGCTCGGGGATCATTTTGGTTTGAGCGAGGGGCCGGTGTGGGTGCAGCACTCGGGAGACGGATATCTGTTGTTCAGCGACAACGCGGGCAATGAGATTTACAAATGGTCGCCGCGCGCGCCGTTGTCGGTTTTCCTGCAGAAGAGCGGCTACACCGGGAACGATGTGACCACGGTGGGCGCACAGACCTTGACCGGCGGTGGGGTGGCGATTCTGCTGATCGGTTCGAACGGGCTGACGCTGGATCCACAAGGCCGTCTGCTGATCACGGCGATGACGGATCGCAGCATTGTGCGTCTTGAGGCCGATGGCAAGCGGACGGTGCTGGCGGATCGGTATCAGGGGAAGCGGTTCAATGGACCGAACGATATCGTTTGCAAATCCGACGGCGCGATTTATTTCACCGATACGATTTGGGGCATGCGCGGAGCGGGGAAGAGTCCCGATCGGGAGCTGCCGTATAGCGGTTTGTTCCTGATCAAGGACGGGAAGGTAACGTTGCTGAGCGGCGAGAAAGACAGCGACACGCCCAACGGCATCGCGCTGTCGCCGGATGAAAAGCACCTTTATGTGACAGCGGGATTGTCGAAGACCATACGGTACGATGTGCTGCCGGATGATACCGTGGCGAAACCGGTGAAGTTTTTGGACGCTGGGATCGACGGCATCAAGGTGGACCAGAAGGGCAACGTTTATTCCACGGTGCGGGGCAGCGAGATTTGGATTACGTCGCCGGAGGGAAAGCATTTGGGCACGCTCGAGATCCCGCAGATCGCGACGGAGCCGCGGCCGCGGATTGTCACGACGAATCTGGCTTTTGGCGATGCGGATAGCAAGACGCTGTACATCACGGCGTGCACGCATCTGTTTCGGATACGGCTGAAGGTGGCGGGCGTGAGGCCGGGGCCACAGCGGTAATCAAGAATCAATCGGGCAGGGCGAAGGCGATGATCCCGATGCCGGCGGCCACCGCGATATATTGCTTGTGGTCGAATTCGTAGGTCATCGGCGAGGCTTTCCAAACCTGATTGGTGGGGAACTGCCAGAGGACGGCGCCGTTGCCGGCGTCAGCGGCCATGAACGCGCCGCTGTTTTCGCCGAAGAAGACCAGGCCGGATGCTGTGGAGATCACGCCGGCGGAAGCCGTGATGGGTCCGCTGGTTTGCGGAATTTCCCAGGCGATGTCGCCGGTTTGGATGTCGATGGCGCGCAGAACCTTTTCGAAGGTCTCGCCGGGCGCGGGCCGCGCGACGCCGCCCATGTAGCCCTTGCCGGCTTGCCACTCGCCGTGATTCTTTGAAAAGAGATTACAGCGTTCCAGTGCCTGGAAATAATACAGACCTGTGGTGGGATTAAAGGACGTGGAATACCAATTGGTGCCGCCCTGGAATCCGGGGCAGACGTAAGTTTCGCCGCCGGGAAGCTCGGGAAGAGTTTTCAGGATGGGGCGGCCATCTTTGCCGATGCCCTCGGCCCAGTTCAGTTTTTTCAGAAACGGCTTGGCGAGCAGAAGCCGGCCGTTGGTGCGATCGAGCACATAGAAGAAGCCGTTGCGATTGGCTTGCAATAGCAGCTTGCGAGGCTGGCCTTGCCACTTGGCATCCACGACCACGGGCGGCTCCTGCGCGTCCCAATCGTGAACGTCGTGCGGCGTGAACTGGAAATACCATTTGAGCTTGCCGGTTTTGGGATCGAGGGCGAGAACTGAATCGGTGTAGAGATTGTCGCCCATGCGCTCGCCGCCGTCGAAATCGGGGCCGGGGTTGCCGACCGGCCAATAGAGAGTGTCCGTCTCGGCGTCGTAGGTACCGGTCATCCAGGTGTCGCCGGAACGGTGTTCGACATCCTTACCTGTCCATGTTTCGGAGCCGGGTTCGCCGGGCTTTGGGACGGTCCAGAATCGCCAGGCTTCTTTGCCGGTGGACTGATCGTAAGCGGCCAGGAATCCGCGCGCGCCTTCGTCGCCGCCGGTGGTGCCCGAAATCACCAGATCGCCTACAACCAGCGGCGCAGACGTGCCGTTGTAGTTCAAATGCCAGTCCGCCATTTCGGTTTCCCACAGCAACTCCCCGTTGAAGCGATTGAGCGCGAGCAGATGCGCGTTGTCGGTGAGCATGAAGATGCGATCGCCGGACGAGGCCACGCCGCGATTGAATCCGAGGGCTGCGTTGCCGGCCAGGCCTTTGGTGCGCGCGCGCTGATAACGCCAGATCAGGCGGCCGCTGCCGGCATCGAGCGCGAAACATTCGTTGGCGCTGGAGACGTACATGATGCCATCCACCACCACCGGAGTGTTCTCGATCTGCGAAACGTTCGGCATGGGAAAGATCCAGCGAGGGGCCAGGCGCGCGACGTTTTCCTTGGTGATTTCCGAGAGCTGGGTGTAGCGGTTGCCGCTGGGATCGCCATTGTAAGAGGGCCAATCGGTTTCCGATGTGACCAGGCGGTAGCGGTCGCCGGACTTACGGAGCAAGTGGATCTGTTTGTCGTTAGTCCGGAGCTGAAGATCGAGCGGGCCTTGATTGAGCACCTGGCCCTCCAGCGTTTCGCCGGTGGCGAGTTGGATTTGTTTGCGAACGACCACGGGCGCCGCGGTACGCGACATGGGCGCGAGCGTGCGGAGATGCGCCACCAGGTTGGCCATGTCCTGCGCCGGCAGATCGAAGGCGGGCATTCCAGAGGCGGGACGGCCTACGCGAAGGAATACGGCCAGCTCGGCGGCGCTGCGAGCGGCGATTTGCGACTGAATGTTGGGGCCGCCTTCGCCACCGGAAGCGTCGGCGCCGTGGCAGCGCGCGCAGCGGGTTTCGTAGTCGCGGCGGCCAGGATCGGATTGGGCGGAAGCGAGCGTGAGGATGGTGAAAGAGAGAAGGACCGGGCGCAAAGTCCGCATCTGGGCACGATATCAGGTTTGGACAGATCAGGTTAGCCGGGGATAATCGGGGAGCAGTTCTCTTTTCGCGCCAGGCCGAGGAGTGCTTTGTCAAAGGTGACTAACGTCGCGCCAGCTTCCTGGGCGAACGCCAACAGATAGCAGTCACCAATCCATTTGGAGGCGCGTTGCGCGGCGAAGGGCGCGGTGGCTTGGCGAAACGTGGTATCGATGTTGCGCGGCTCCGGGTGAAAATGCACGCGCGGATCGTTGAGCCAGCGGTCATAGACTGCCCACCCACTCTGAATGGTGTGTGAGTAGTCCCCCATCACAGCAGTGTTCGTCAATAAACGCAACAAACCGAGATGGGTATAGCGGGAAAACAGGAGTGCGCAGTCGTGGGGCAGTTGATCCAACCAGCGCCACGCCGTTACGGTATGGGAATGCCCAGAATCGGACAGGGCCAGCCACACGCTCAAGTCAGGAAAAAACGAGGTCATGTGGATTCTCGTCCGTTGGGAAGAGAGGACCGACTTTGCTACCTCGTCTGCGTTTGATCATGGGCCCGGTGACGTAGGCTCCTTTACGCTTCTTGCTGTAGCTCTCCTCAAGCGCCCGGATGATCAGGGCCCGCATGGACGTGCCGGATTGGGCGACACGCTGGCGCAGAGTTTCGTGCAAAGGCTAAGGGATATCTACGGTTGTCCGGATCGCCATGCCTTCATGATGGCATCCATGACATAAATATGTCACCGCAGCGGTTTGAGCTCGGGCTGCGCGCCGTTGGGAAGCGGGTAGCCGTCGACGTTCAGCAGCATGGAGACAAATTGGTAATAGCCCATGACGCCCAGCATGTCGACGACGCCGCGTTCGCCGAATTTTTCCTTGGCGGCCTGAAAGGCTGGGTCACTGGCGTGTTTGGTGGTGAGAACCTCGGTGCAGAAGTTGTAGACGGCCTCTTCGTCGGGCTGCATGGACGGGGGGCGTTTGCCCTCGGTGAGCGCATGGACGATGGCTGGGCTCAATCCGGCGGCGAGCGCGTACTTGCTGTGAGCCTGCCATTCAAACTGCGCGGTCCATTGGCGGGCAGTGATCAGGATGACGAATTCGTTCAAACGCGGCGGGAGCGACGTATGAAAACGCGCGTAGGCGCCGAACTTTTGCGCCAGATCGCCCATCTGGGGACTGCGCAGCAAAACGTTGAAAGGGCCGTCGAGCGAAGTGCGCGGTCCGGCCAGGATGCTATCGACCAGCGCTTTCTGCTCGGGTGTCATGGTGTCGTAACTGAGCGGCTGAAAACGGCCGCCGCGCAGATGCAGGTCGCGAGTGGTGGGGGCTTGTGCGTTCACAATGCCAAGGATACCGAGAATCCCGGCACATAGGACTGGCAGGCGCATGAGGTGCTCCTTTCGCTGACAGTTGATTGTATGCGAACAAGGATTTACGTGCACTTTCCGGCTGCTCGCGCGTCTAACGATGTTATGAAGTGCCTGCTGTTGATTCTAGCTATGTCGGCCTGCGCATGGGCTCAGACGGAAGAGCCGAGACACAGCCGCGGGCCCGGCAAAGAGATTGGCAGCGGCGCGGGGGACATCGGAAAAGGCGCGGCCAAGGGTGTGGGCAATGTGGCGAAAGGCACGGGCAAGGGCGCGCTGGATCTGGTGACCCTGCATCCCATCAATGCGGCCACGTCGGTTGGAAAAGGGGCGGCCGTGGGCGGCAAAGATGCAGGGGTGGGCGCGCTGAAGGGCACCGGCAAGATCGGCAAAGGCATCGGCAAGGCTATCAAGAAGTTGTTCTAATTTCGATCGGAGAAAAACTCAATGAACAAAACAAATAACGGTCAGCCGTTCCTGACGGACGTTCAAGAGCTGCGCAAACGCGCGCGGACCAGCCTGGATAAAGGGCCCATAACGCCCGACTATCAAGGCAATGTGAAGCAGACCATCGACATTCTGCAGTCGGTGCTGGCGACCGAAATTGTGTGTGTGCTGCGCTACACGATGAACGCGATTGCAGCGACGGGCATTTCCAGCGACAGCGTAAAGAAGGAGTTCGAAGAGCACGCCAAGGAAGAGCAAGGCCACATGCGGCAGGTGGCGGAGCGGATCAACCAGCTGGGCGGATCGCCGAACTTCAATCCGGAAGGTTTGTTGTCGCGCTCGGCTTCCGAATATAAAGTGGGCGACAACCTTGTCGAGATGATCAAGGAGAACTTGGTGGCGGAGCGGATCGCGTGCGAGCATTATCGGGAGCTGATTCGATACTTTGCCGATAAGGACCCCACCACGCGGGTGATGATGGAAGGCATTCTGACGAACGAAGAAGAGCACGCCAACGACATGCACGATCTGCTGGTAGCGCACGAAGGCCGGCCGATGCTGAAGAGCAACGCCTAGCACCGCTTACTGACGTGCGCGGCTCAGTAGATCCCGAACGCTACTGAGCCGCGACTGTGAGGGGGTCGGTTCAGGCGCGGGCGGCCAGGGGCAGTGACATCTGCTTCCGTTCCAGCGCGAGCAGAAATTCCTTTCTGGGAAGGCCGCCGCCATAGCCGGTGAGCTTACCGTTGCTGCCGATGACGCGATGGCAGGGAATCACGATCGGGATGGGGTTCGCGCCGTTAGCGCGGCCGACAGCGCGGAAGGCATTGGGCGATTCGATGCGGCGCGCGATCTCCCCGTAAGAAATCGTCTCGCCATAAGGAATGTTGCACAGCTCGCGCCACACGCGTTGGTGGAAGGCGGGGCCTTCGGGAGCGAGAGCGAGATCGAAGTCATGTAATTCGCCCGCGAACCAGGCGCGTAGCTGTCGGATAGTCTCGCGCAATGGGGCTGAGTCTTCACGCCAGTTGAGACCGGGCTTGGCGGGTTCGAAAGTGATGTGGCGCAGCCCGGCCTCATCCGCCGCCAGCAGCAGTCTTCCGGTGGGGCTGTCCATCCAGGTGTAAAACATTGTGTTCTGGAACATCGTGACCTCCTTGCCAAATATGCATGGCGGCGTAAGCACGCCAAGGGCGCCAGCGTTCGGCTTGACGCTCTAACTCCGCCGGGTTCTTCATTTCTGTGCCGCGCAGCAGTCCGGTGGAGCGCAGCAGAGCTAAATCGCCCGCCGGAAATGCATCGGGGTCCGAGAGGGCTCGCATCGCGATGTATTGCGCGGTCCAGGGACCGAGGCCGCGGATGGCGCACAGGCGGCTGACGCACGTGGCCGCATCCTGACTGCCGTTGAAGACGATCGATTCCGAAGACGTGGCTCGCGCAAATTCGCGCAGCGCTTCCGCGCGCGAGGCGGGAATGCCGATGGCGAGATCCGCTGCGACTAGCTCATCGGCTGTGGGAAAAGTGCATGCGAGGCCGTCGACTTGAAATGGCACTGGATGTCCGAACCGGGCGGCTACACGCGCAGTCAAGGTGGAAGCGCCGGCGACGCTGACCTGCTGGCCGAGAATCGCTCGGATTCCTAGTTCGAAGGCATCCCAGGCTCCGGGCACGCGGAGACCGGGCCGCTTCTTTATTAAGGGAGCGAGTAACGGGTCACGCTGGAAGGTGGAATTGATCGCGAGCGGATCGGCATTCAGATCGAACATGCGGCGGACCCGGGCCACTACTTCGAATAGCCGGGCCGGCGCGACCAACTCCACGCGCAGCGCCAGGGCGTTTGAGGCGGAGGGCCGCACCTCCAGCCAGCCCGGCTGATTATCGAGCAGAAAGGTCCGGCGATAGATGTCGCCATGGATGAATTCGACACCGGCGATGGCTCGCTTGGCGAGAAACCCGAGCAGCGCGTCATAGTCATAGGGTGGGCGAAAGCGAAGCTGCAGCGTGCAGGCTCCGACGTTCGATGTGCGTTTGGATTCGCGCCGTAACTCGCGCGGGCTGCGTCCATAAGTCGCGCGAAAGGCGGCATTGAAGCGGCGAATACTGCCATAACGGGATGCGATCGCGACGGCCGTGAGCGGCAGGGTAGTTTCGTCGATCAGTTTCTTAGCCGAAAGCAGGCGCTGCGCCTGCGCAACCGCGATGGGTGTAGCGCCGAGGTGCTGGAGGAACAAACGGCGTAAATGGCGCGCTCCGATTCCCAGGCGTTCTGCAAGCGCCTCGACGTTGGCTGACTCCAATGCACCTTCTTCAATGAGCCGCAGGGCGCGAATCACGGTGGTGGACGTTCCATCCCACGCCGGAGTGCCCCAACTTTCCGGGCGGCAGCGCAGACACGGGCGAAAGCCGGCCTGGAGGGCCGCGGCGGCCGACGGATAATAGTCGATGTTCTCTTCTTTCGGCGATCGCGCGGGACACACCGGGCGGCAGAAGACACGCGTGGTCCGAACGGCGATGAAGAACTTCCCGTCGAAGCGCGCGTCGCGCGATAAACGGGCCGCCCGATAAATCTCCCGATTCAATTTCACGCTGCTTCGATCATACTCTCGCAGCCAGCCTCGAACTAGCCGTTTTCGGACATGAATGATGGAGGGAGTAAAATAGCAACGGATGCGTGTTGCGCTGGTTTGCTTGGCGGTTTTTTCCATTAGCGCCGTAGTTTTGGCCGATCGCCTGGAAGATACGTTCTACGTTCCTCTGGATGATCCGGCGATTCAATATGCGGGGACAGTCGCCGACCCAGTGGCCCGCCTGGAGAAGCAGATCGAGAGCGGCAAAGTAAAGCTCGATTACGCCGGGAACGGCTGGGGCTACCTTCCCGCTGTTCTGAAGCAACTCGGGATCAATATCGATTCGCAGGTGCTGGTGTTTTCGCGTACCAGCATTCAGACTACGCACATCTCGCCGCGCACGCCCCGTGCGATTTATTTCAACGACGATACCGCGGTCGGATTTGTGCAGGACGGCGATGTGCTGGAACTATCGTCGGTGGATCCCAAGCAAGGCGTGGTCTTCTACAGCCTGGACACGGAGAAGTCCGAGAAGGCTGAATTCTCGCGGCGCGACGATTGCCTGCGCTGTCATCAGGGAGCGCAGACCATGGGCATCCCCGGACTCATGGTGAGCTCGGTGCATCCATCCAACGATCCGGATGCGCGTGATTCGCATGGCAGCGCGTTCATCACCGACGGCCGGACCAGTTTGGCCGAGCGCTGGGGCGGATGGTATGTTACCGGGACCACTGGATCGCAAGTGCACTTGGGAAACAATCCCGAACTGACCGACCCCCTGAATCCAGGACGGGCCTCGAAGGAGGGGACCCAGAACCTGACCAGCCTGGACGCATTCTTCAATACTTCACGATACCTGGCGCCGACCAGCGATATCGTCGCGCTGATGACGCTGGAGCATCAGACGCGGATGAACAACCTGATGACGCGGATTGGGTGGGATGCGCGGATCGCCCTGCGGGAAGGCAAAGGGAAGGTGGACCCGGCGGCGCGGGACCGGATCTACATGGAAATAGAGGAGATGGTCGGGTATATGCTTTTCGTGGACGAGGAACCCCTCAAGGAGCCCGTCAAGGGAGTTTCGACGTTTACCAAGACATTCGCCGAGCGGGGGCCACGCGATGCCAAGGGCCGGTCTTTGAGGGACTTTGACTTACAGAAACGCCTATTCCGGTATCCACTTTCGTACATGATCTACAGCGCGGCGTTCGATGGGATGCCGGAGATGGTACGGGAGCGGGTCTACCAGAGACTGTACGAGGTCCTGACGGGCAAGGACCAGAGCAAGACGTTCGCCGGCATCACGCCAGCCGATCGGCAGGCGGTGCTGGAGATCGTACGGGCGACCAAAACCAAGCTGCCGGGATATTGGCTCTCCAAATAAAATTGGTTGTTACCCGAAGTTAAGCAGTTGGCGGAGTAACAATAGAATGAATGAGTTCGTCATTCATAACGGTGCAGGAATCCGGTTAGCCGGAGCCGCCGTCCGGTAGAATTGCAATATCAGTAGCTTGGGCGGTATCCTCGATGAAGGGCCCGCGGCCGATGGTGGCGCGGAAGGATCCATGAAGATACTACATGCTGTCGGTTGCATCGCAATCCTGAACGTCTTAGCCGTTCAGATGGCCAGTCCGCAGGCGTCTCCCCCGCCTAAGCAAGTCACGGATCCGGCGACGGAACGAGCGCTTCTCAATCAATACTGCGTGGTCTGCCACAACGAGCGGCTGAAGACCGCCGGGCTGGAACTGGACAAGCTGGATACGGCGCATGTCGCCGATCATGCTGAAAAATGGGAACTTGTGGTCCGGAAGCTGCGCGCGGGCATGATGCCGCCCTCCGGGCTGCCGCGTCCGGCCTGGGCCACGTATGAATCGATGGTCACGTGGCTGGAGGGCGAACTGGACAAGACCGCCAGCACGCACCTGCCACCTCCGGGACTGCATCGGCTGAATCGAACCGAATACGCGAATGTGATCCACGACATGCTGGCGCTGGATATCGATCCGACCAAGTATCTTCCGTCGGACGATTCAACGCGTGGGTTTGACAACATCGCCGGGGCCTTGTCGCTGTCTCCCGCGCTGCTGGAAGGCTACACCACGGCGGCGGCGAAGATCAGCCGTATTGCATTGGGCGATATAAACGCGCCGGTGCTGGCCACCTATCGCGTGCCATCCGACACCACGCAGGATTATCACATCGAAGGGTTGCCGTTCGGCACTCGCGGCGGCTTGGTGGCCGAGCATGAGTTTCCGGCGGATGGCGACTACGTGTTCAAAGTGTTTCCGATCAACAAAGGGTTGATGGACAACAACACCGCATTTGGCGAAATGACGGGCGAGAAGCTGGAGCTGCTGGTCGACGGCCAGCGCGTGCATTTATACGATTGGGACAAGGACATCGCGCGCGGCAAGGCAGTGCATGGCGGCACGGCCGATGTTCACTTTCAAGTCACTGCCGGACCGCACACGGTAGGCGTGACGTTTCTGGCCACGCAGCTTGCGCCCAGCCAGGATCTGGATGAGCATTTCCTGCGCAGCACCATCGAGACCGGTGGGCTGCCGGGCTTCAAGTTCTATCCGCACGTAGGCAAGATGGAGATTCTGGGGCCGTTCAAACCGTCCGGTGCGAGCGATTCGCCGAGCGCGAAGAAGATTTTTGTTTGCCATCCGGCGAGTGCGGCCGACGAAACGGCCTGTGCGACGAAGATTGTGGACACGCTGGCGCGGCATGCCTTCCGCCGTCCGATTACCCCGCAGGACACAGAGACGCTGATGACGTTTTATCAGCAAGGGCGCAATGACGGCAATTTCGATACCGGCATCGAGCGGGCGCTGCAGCGTATCTTGGCTGATCCGGAGTTTGTGTTCCGCAAAGAAGCCGAACCTGCCAGTCTCGCGACCGGGCAGGCCTATCATATCAGCGACCTGGAACTGGCCTCACGGCTGTCCTTCTTCTTGTGGAGCAGCATTCCCGACGACCAGCTGATCGACGTTGCGGCCAAAAACAAACTGCACGAGCCGGCGGAGCTGGAAGCGCAGGTGCATCGGATGCTGGCGGATCCGCGGTCAGACCGGCTGGTGATCAACGTAGCCGGGCAGTGGTTGAATTTGCGGGCGCTGGCCACCTGGTCGCCCACAGTTTCGATCTTTCCTGATTTTGACGACAACCTGCGGCTCGCGATGCGCAAAGAAACCGAGCTCTTTGTCGGCAGCGTGGTGCATGAGGATCGCAGCGTGATCGATCTTCTGAATGCGAACTACACGTTCCTGAACGAGCGGCTGGCCAAACACTACGGAATCCCGGGCGTGTACGGCAGCGACTTCCGCCGCGTGGAACTGACGCCGGACTTTGACGTGCGCCGCGGGCTGCTGGGGCAAGCCAGCATTGAAACCATCTCGTCGTATCCGCAGCGCACTACGCCGACAGTGCGGGGCAAGACGATCATGCATATATTCCTGGGCGTGGATCCGCCGGACCCGCCACCCAACGTTCCGCAGTTGAAGGATCAGGGCACGGCCGTGCATGGCGGCGCGAAACCGACCATGCGGCAGCAGATGGAAATGCATCGCAAGAACGAACCCTGCGCGACCTGCCACAAGATCATGGACCCGATCGGATTCTCGATGGAGAATTTCGACGCGGTGGGCCATTGGCGAACGACGGATAACGGGAGTCCGATCGATGCGGCGGGCGTGCTGGTGGATGGGTCGAAGCTGGATGGCGTGAAGGGCATGCGCGAGGCGCTGCTGCGCTATTCGCCGCAATTCGTGCGGGTAGTAACCGAGAAGCTGTTTATCTATGCGATGGGGCGGGGAACTGAGTATTACGACATGCCTCTGATCCGTTCCATCGTGCATGATGCGGAATCGAAAGACTATCGGTTTTCATCGTTGATACTAGGCATTGTGAAGAGCGAACCGTTCCAGGAGAATCAGAAACTCGAAGTAACGTCGAACGGCCAAGGCCCGCTGCGGGCCGCGCGTTAGTGAGACTAAAGAAACTATAGAGGGACGCAATCCATGTTTATTACTAAAAAGCACATATCCCGGCGCACGATTTTACGCGGAGCCGGTGTTGCGCTCGCGTTACCGCTGCTAGATTCGATGCTTCCAGCGCAAACTCCCATCGTCAAGACTGCGGCGAACCCAAAAACTCGCTTCACAGGTATTTTCATTCCGCATGGTGCGGCGCCCGGGTGGTGGGTACCCGAGGCAGGAGGTCCAGGCGAACCGAAGGCTGAAGCCGGCGCCAAGAATTTCAAATACCCCATGATTTTCGAGCCGCTGGAGCCGTTCCGCGAGCACACGGTCATCATGAGCGGGTTGTGGTCGAAATCGGCCGAACCGCCTCCCGGACAAACCGGAGCGGATCACTGGGTGGCCGCGGCGTTTTTGTGCGCCGATAAACCGAAGAAGACTACCGGCTCCGACATTTACGACGGAACCACCATCGACCAGATCATCGCGCAGCACGTGGGGCAGGGATCGCTGATGCCGTCGCTGCAACTGGCGCTGGAAGATCCGGGCGCGAACTCAAGCAACTGCGGCGAAGGCTATAGCTGCACCTATTCCAACACCATCTCCTGGTCCACTCCGACACAGCCATTGCCGATGGAACTGGATCCGCAAGTGGCGTTCGAGCGTTTGTTCGGCGCGGGCGGGAGCACGGCGGAGCGCGCGGCGCGGCGGGAACAGGATCGCAGCATTCTGGATTCGGTGACGGCCAAGCTGGCGAGTTTCAAACAGAACCTGTGTCCGAGCGACCGTTCCAAGCTGGACGAATACGAAACCGACATCCGAGAGCTGGAGCGCCGGCTGACGCTGGCGAAGAAAGCCACGGGCACCGTCTCCACCGAGGGCGTAGTGATCCCGGCAGGTATCCCTGAATCCTTCGATGAGCACGTGAAGCTGCATTTTGACCTGCAGCGGCTGGCATTCCAGGCGGACATCACGCGGGTTTCCACCATGCTGTACGCGCGCGACCTGACATCGCGTTCCTATCCGGAAAGCGGAGTGCACGACGGCTTCCACGGGATCTCGCATCATGCCGAGAATCCGGCCACCATCGCACGCTACGCCAAGCTGAACCAATATCACATCAAGTGCCTGGCGTACTTTGTCGAGAAGTTGAAGAACACGCCGGACGGGGATGGCACGCTGCTGGATCACTCGCTGATCCTGTACGGCACCAACATGGGCGACTCGAACCAGCACCTGCATTACGACGTGCCGCACGTGCTGATCGGCGGAGCGTCCGGGCAGCTCAAAGGAGATCGGCATCTGGCCTATAAATCCAAGACCGTTCCCACCGGCAATCTGCTGGCGAGCATTCTCGATCTGTACGGCGTGCATGAAGACAAAATCGGCGATAGCACGGGCCGGTTGCCGGGATTGGTTTAAACTACATCCACTATGCGAGCGCGAGGTGTCCTCTCCATCTACCCAGCAGTTTGTGGCGGTGCGCTGCTATTGTGCCTCAGCGCTTTCGGCGCGAGTAAGAGTCCGGTAGCGGACGCCGCCATGATCGGCGACCGGGCGGCGGTGCAGTCACTGATACAACAGAAGGCTGACGTGAACGCCGCGCAGGCGGATGGAGAGACGGCCATCCAGTGGGCTGTTTATCGAGACGACCTGGAAATGACCCAGGCCCTGATCGCCGCGGGCGCGGACATTAAGCTAGCTAATCGCGAAGGGGCTACGCCGATGTATCTGGCGTCGCTGCATGGCAGCGCCCCGATGATCGCGACGCTGTTGAAGGCTGGGGCGGATGTGAATCAGATGGGCCCCGAAGGCGAAACGCCGCTCATGCTTTCCGCGCGCACGGGCAATCTGGAAGCTATCCGGTTGTTGCTGGCCAATCATGCCGACGTGAACGCAAAAGACAGGCTGCGCGGAACCACCGCGCTGATGTGGGCCACCGAGCAGGAGCACCCGGAGGCGGTGAAGTTGCTCATCGAGCATGGCGCCATGGTGGGCGCGCAGACTGATAAGGATACCCGGAACGCGCGGAACAACCTGGCGAACACCGTCAAGCAGCGCCTGCATTCCAGTTTTGGGGTGCTAGGTAAACGGGGCCCGGGTAACGACGGCACTCCCCCGTTATCGGAGCGGGCTGCCGGCCCGAAGGCTCCAGCTACGGGCGGCGCGGCAGTGGCTTCCGCGTCGGGACCATCGGCTGGCCCGAAGAAGCAGCCGGATGCCGAGGATGACTTCGCCGCGTTTTTCCGGCGTCCCGCCAAGAAGGACGGCGGCGGACTGACGCCGCTGGTTTATGCCGCGCGCGAAAATTGCATGGAGTGCGCGAAGATGCTAGTGGAAGCCGGGGCGGACGTCAATCAGAGAACGTATTATGGCTGGACGCCGCTGCTGGTGGCTACGCAGAACCGGCACTACAAGCTGGGCCAGTATTTGCTCGAGCATGGAGCGAATCCGAACACGCCCAACAATGGCGGTTGGACGCCGCTGTACCTGGCGACCGATAATCGCAACATCGAGGGCGGCGATTATCCGGTGCGTGCGCCGGATATGGATCATCTGGATTTCATCAAGCTGCTGATCGCCAAGGGCGCGGATGTGAACGCCCGTATCTGCGGCGTGGAATCGACGCCGGAAGAATGCAAGGGCGACAGCACCGAAACCCGGACCAATTTCACCATGCAGTGGCTCTTTGAAGATGGCGCGACACCGTTTCTACGCGCGGCGCAATCGGGCGACGTGGAGCTGATGAAACTGCTGCTGGCGCACGGCGCGAATCCCAAGATTTTCACCGCGCATAATGTGACGCCGCTGGCTGTGGCCGCTGGTATCGGCTGGGTGGAAGGCGTGACCTACGAATGGTCGCCGGCGGAGAACCTGGAAGCCGTGAAGATGTGCTTGGATCTGGGCATCGACCCCAACGTCGCCGATGACGAGGGCCGTACGGCGCTGCACGGCGCGGCGCACAAAGGACGCTTGGAAGTGATTCAGATGCTGGTGGATCACGGCGCCAATTTGGACGCGCACGACGGCGGAAGCCGCGATAGCGTAAACGGCGCGCTGCTGGGCAAAACGTGGATACCGCTGGATTGGGCGCGCGGGCTGGTGCGCGTGGGCGTACAGTCGGCGATTGCGCATCCGGAAGCCGCGGCGTTGCTCGCCAAACTAATGACCGAAAAACATATTCCGATACCACCGCCGCCTACTTCGTCGATCTGCTTGACCGAAGGGCTGAACGGCTGCCGGTAGATCGTAGCTGAGTGCCCCTGGCTGAGTGCCGGGATTCAAAGATTGAAGCGGTTGTCGGAAACGAACGCCGGGTTCCATTGCACCTTGGCCGGTTCCTTGAACTCGGGGTTTTCTTCCTTGAGCAGCGCCACAGTGGCCAGCACGGCCGCGTCCTTGGCCTCCTCCTCATCCACGGCGGTGATTTCGGCTTCGTGGTGGATGTCGCCGAGCAACTGCAGGCGCCAAGTGGAGTCCCCGGAAGCTTCGAGGAGCAACCAGTAAGGTCCCAAACGGGTTGTGAGTTTACGAACCAAGGTAGGAGAAGGAGAAGCGGGCGCGCGGGCTACCAGCGCGGTCCCTTACTGCGTCCGCCTTTGAAGCCGCCGCCACCACCGCTGCGGTTGCCACCACCACCGGGACGTCCGCCGCCACCGGAGCGTTCTTCACGCGGGCGGGCTTCATTTACATTCAAATCACGGCCGTTCATATTTCGGCCATTCAGGCCGGCAATCGCATTGGAGGCCTCATTCCGGTTGGTCATTTCGACGAAGGCGAAACCGCGGGGCTGGCCGGTGTCGCGATCGCGCACGATATTCACTCGTTCCACGGCGCCGAATTCATTGAAAGCTGCTTCCAGATCTTCCTGGGATGTTTCGTAGGAAAGGTTTCCTACAAAGATGTTTGTCATGCGGACACTCCTTAGCTGCGGGGTCACTCGGCAGCGTGATTCACGGTTACAGGCGAGCTGGCGTACGCCGGAACGCGAGGCGAAGTCGCGAGCAAAATTGACTGGTTTTCATGGTAGCACGATAGCCGCGCGGAACCGCACGGCCTTACGGTTAGGGCCGCGGAAACCGGCGCAAGGCAGGCAAATTTTCACTCTTAGTACTCCCGATCTATCCGCTAACCCCAACTTTGATCCCGGCGATTTGTTACCGGCAGTCTATTTCGAGGCTTGCGAGACTCCCTTACAATCGACTCGTCATGGATTTTACCGATCTGCAAATGACTTTCATCGTGGTGGTGATTCTAGCCGCGGCAGCCATGGTGATGGTATTCGACTATTGGAGAAAGCAGCGCAGGCAGCGGCGGCAGCCCAAGCCACAACGCGTTAAATCCCATATCCATAGCGTTGCGCGCCCGGAGCGGCCCATCTGGATTTTCGACGCGGCGCCGGTAGAGTTCGCCCCGGCCAGGAAGCTGGCTGCGGAACGCCCGTTGGAGCCGGTGGTTGGCATTACCACAACGTACCGTCAGCCCGTGCAACTGAGGGCGCGCGAGACAGTTACGGTAGAAATGGCGCCCGCTTTCGGAGGGGCAGTGGGACGCGCCGCAAATGAGCTTCCATCCAGGGTAAACGAAATCCTGGGGTCCGGACTGCCAGCTTTCACAATCGACGCGGTGCTTTGGGAGCGGCTGATCGCAAGCCAGCCGAAGATGAACCTGCTTTCGGCCGCGGACAGCAGCCAGGAGCACGCGGATGAACGGTTTGTACCGTCCGCGTTTCGTTCCAAAAACACGATAGAGGCGAATTACCACATGATTCAGGAAGACGTCCACGCCATAGCGAGCTCTACCAGTCCCCGTGGAATGCTGCAGCCGCCGGTTCTGGAGGAGCTGCTGCAAAGCGGCGAGCCATTCACAGGCCTAGTGGTTTCCATCGGCATTAACGACAGCGACAGCAGCATGTGGCACAGCCAGGGGTTGATGCAGTCCGTGGGCGGCTACATCGCAGGCTTACTCAGAGAAAACGATTTCTGCTGCCGCACTGGATACGACGAATTTGTGATGGTGTGCCAGGGCGAACAGGGAGCGGAATCGCAGCGCCGTTTGAATCACATTTCCGAGCGGCTTTGGGACTTCCAACTGCGCGGCGTGGGCGCCTGCGCCATTTTGTTCAGTTGGGGCGGGGTGCAAGTGCAAGATCAACCGCTGGCAGAGGCCATTGCTTCCGCCACCGAACGCATGCGCCAGACCAAACGAACTGGGAATTCGGCCAAGGCCGCCGTGGCGCATCGACAGGCTGTTTAAGCCACTTTCTTTTTAGGGTTGCTCCACTTGGGGGTACTCCAGGAGCCGCCAGTCTTCTCCGCGGCTTCTGGAGTTTTTTTATTTCTAAGCTTGTTATGTTCTAAGCAAGCGTCGGCCTGCGCCGCGTGCCGGGCGTGGCTTGCTCGAAGGCATGGGCGAGCTGCAGCACGCTCCACTCGTCGCGATGCCTGCCTACGATCTGCAAACCGACCGGCAGGCCTTCGGGAGTAAATCCGCAGGGCATCGAAATGGAAGGGTTCTCCAGCGAAGAAATCATCATGCAGACATCCATCCATTGGATGTAAGTGGCCATCTTCACGCCCGCGATCTCGGTAGGATATGGCTGGGTCACATCGAAGGGCGGAAGCTGCGTGGTAGGCGTGATGAAGTACTCGTACTTCTCCTGAAAAATACGCATGTTGTCCCACGCCTTGCTGCGCAGGGTGTAGGCGTGCGCGATGTCGGCGGCGGTGAGCTTGGAGCCGCGCGCGGCTTCCCATTGGATGGTGTCCTTTACCAGATCGGGATGCAACCGGATGTTTTCAGCCTGGGAGGTCGCGTAGCCCCAGGCGCGCAGCGTATCGTAAGCGGAGAGCGCGCCGGTCCAATCCGGCTCGGCCTCTTCCACGATGCAGCCCAGGCTTTCAAACACCTTGCGCTGCGCATTCACCAAGCTGAGCACTCGCGGGTCGAAAGGAATGCCGCCCATGTCCTTGAACCAAGCCACACGCACGCCCTGGAAGCTACGGTCCAGATTCCCGGCGAAGCGAGAGCCGGGCTCAGTGATGGAGATAGGGCAGCGTGGATCCGGCCCGGCCATCGCACTGAGGAGCAATGCCACATCGGGGACATTACGCGCCATGGGGCCGGAAACTGCGATTGTCGACCAGGCATCTCCGGCGGCTGCGTGCGCCACGCGGCCAGGCGCGGTACGGAATCCAACCACTCCGCAGAAGGCAGCCGGGTTTCGCAAAGAGCCACCGCTGTCGCTGCCGTCGGCGATGGGAATCATGCCGCAAGCCAGGCTAACCGCGGCCCCGCCACTGCTGCCGCCGCAGGTCTTGGTTAGATCGTGCGGGTTTTTGGTGGCGCCGAACACGGCGTTAAAGGTCTGCGACCCCGCGCCAAATTCCGGTGCGTTGGTTTTGCCCAGGCAGATGGCGCCGGCGTTCCTGATCCGCTCCACCAGGATTGCATCGTGCGTCGGGACGTAGTCCTTGAAAATTCGCGAGCCGAAAGTGGTGCGGATGCCCGCTGTTTCCACCAGGTCCTTGTGCGCTATGGGCAGCCCATGCAAGGGTCCAAGCGCGGCCCCGCGGGCCTGAGCCTCGTCAGCTTTGCGCGCGTTTTCCATGGCCCGCTCAGCAACCAGCGTCACGATGGCGTTTACTTTTGGATTGACGCGCTCAATCTGCTTCAGGTGCGCGTCCAGCGTTTCGCGTGCGCTCAGCTTCTTGCGGCGGATTAGATCCGCCATCTCGGTGGCGGAGAGGAAGCAGATATCGGAGCCTTTGGCCGAGAGCAATTGCGTGGCCGCCGCCACACCCAATAATTGCGCGGCTTCGCGCCGGGTGACCAATGGAGTCGACGGATCGGGAAGTGGGCCGGGCATGCTGTGAGTTTATCTTTCCTTTTGGATGTATTGCAAGGTAAGGCGTGGTCCTCTGCCACAATAGGTGAATATGTATGTGCCGAAGCTATTCGCCGTTGAGGACTTGGCCACGCTGCAGGGCTTCATAGACGAATTCAATTTCGCCACGCTGGTAACTCAGAGCGACGGCGAACTGACTGCTTCGCACATACCCTTTGTGCTGGACCGCAGCGTGCAGCCTTATGGGACGTTGCACGCCCACCTCGCCATAAAGAACCCGCAATTGGAAGACCTGCGGTCCGGTTCTCAGGCGCTGGTGATTTTTCAGGGACCGCATACCTACGTATCGCCCTCCTGGTACGTGAAGCCGGAGAACGTGCCCACCTGGAACTACACGGCAGTGCATGCTTACGGCGTTCCCAAAATCGGGGACCAGGCGGCCACACTGATCCACCTGAAGCATCTTGTCAACAAACACGAGAAAGGATTTGAGCACCCGTGGGATTTCGATCCGAGCGCCGCTTGGATCCAGAGGCTGCTTCCCGGGATCGCCGCGTTTGAAATTATGATCGAGAAGCTGGAGGGCAAGTTCAAGCTGAACCAGAATCGCACGGCGGCCGACCGGGCGGGTGTGATCGAGGCGCTCTCCGAAAGTGACGATCCGCTACAGCAGGCCGTGGCCCGACTGATGATCTAGCGTCAGCCTATCGATTTATCGTAACCTTATTTCTTAGGGCTAAACTCGTTTCTTCCGGCAAGGCTCTCCGAAATTATGCAACGATTGTTTTCGCTTCTGGCATTGTTCGCGGCCGTGGCGAGCGCGGGCACGCTGTATCTTCCCGCCTACCCGGCTGCTGTCCTGGTGTTCGATGAGGCCAAGGGCCAAATCGTGGACCGCATTCCTCTAGAAACCGGCACGCCCATGTCGATGCGCCTGTCACCCGACCATAAGACCATCTACGTAACGACCATCGATCACAACGGCATTGAAGTGATCGACGTCGCGACGCGCAAGGTGACCAATCATTTCGAGCTCAACACCCCTACCACCCAGTTTCGCTTTCGGGGCGGGGCAGTGGATCCGGAAGGCAAGTTCTTTTACACCGTCACCCGTGAGATCGACCGGCTGCCTGAACACTTTGACGTGAAGCACGCCAAGTACACGGTGATCGATCTGGCGCAGCACAAGATCGTCAAGACCGCGGACATGCCGATCGAGGATGAACGGACCAATCGCCTCTCGTTTGAGGTTTCGCCGGATGGAAAGTATCTGTATCAATTCGGGCCTAAGATCAAAATTCTTCAGACCTCGGACTTCAAGCTGGTGGACACGTTAGACCTGGAGCAGCCGGATTTTCCCGGCATGGAGAACGTGCACCTGGGTAGCGACCTGGATTTGATCAGCCAGCCGGGGGTGCATACATCCATCTTTAATTCCGCCGATCCGATCGTCCACAACCGTGTGTTCGGGCTGGCTCGTTTGAACCTGGAGACGCGGGAAGTAAACTACAGTCCCATCGGCCCGGCGCCGGGCGGCATGGCCGGTCTGCAGGTGACTCCGGACAAGAAGACGGCTTACACCGTCATCGCGAACGGCGCCAACGGCAACAAGCGCTGCGAGTTCTGGAGGTTCGATCTGACCAGCGATCGTTTGACGCAGAGGCAGGAAGTGCCGTGCCGCACGCGCTTCAGTTTCGGAATGTCGAGTGACGGCAAGAAGCTCTATATTTACGGCGCTGGTTTTGAGATTGAGGTTTATGACGCCGCCACCCTGAAATGGGAAAAGACGTGGGACCTCATGAACGACATTACCTACGCCGGATTGGTTGTTCTTCCATAGCAGGCTACTGAAAAAAGCAGGCTACTGAAAAAAGCAGGCTACTGAAAAAGTCCACGAGGTCCCGACTCCCTCACGGTCGCGGCTCGGTAAACACCTGTCTGAGCCGCGCGCCAGCGGCACATCCGGAGACGACCGGAAGTGGTGCACTGGAGAACATCGACTCGAATAACACCGCATTAACCGCGCTGTGAACGATCGTAAAGGATCCGGCCGCCGACGATGGTCATGTCCACCTTCAGGCCCAGCAGCTTGTCGGGCGAGATGGTCAATGGATCCTCGGGAAGCACGATCATATCGGCCAGCTTGCCCGTTTCGAGCGTGCCCTTGAGCTTCTCTTCGCGCGTAAGGAACGCCCCGTTGCGGGTGTACATGGTGATGGCTTCTTTGATGCTGACCGCCTCGCCGGGTCCGTACACTTTGCCGCTTTCGCCTTTGCGCGTGACGGCGGCATAGAGCCCGACCATCGGCCCGATGGGAAGATTGTCGCTGCCGAACGCCATGTAGATGCCGCGCTTGAGCGGCGTCCTCAAAGCATTGTTGGTCGCCAGCCGCTTGCCTTCCAGCGTTTCGGTATAGCGTCCTTCCAGGTTGTAGGTGAAGTTGGGCTGCTGAGCGATGAGGATTTTGTCCTGCTGCATGAAATCGAGGGTCCGCTCGGGAGGAAGAACGGTGAAGTGGCAGAGATAATGCCGATGGTCGTTGCGTGGATAGTCATGCAGAACGGTATGGTACGCGTCCACCGTCATGGCGATGGCCGCGTCGCCGATGGCATGAATGCCAAACTGCCAGCCGAGCTTGTGGCCCTCTTCGATGTTGGCGTGGATCTGCTCCGGCGTGAAAAAGGCCCGGCCGCGGAATCCGGGCTGCCCTTTGTAATCGACCAACGACCAAGCCGTCGGGCCGGTGAATCCGCCATCGGCCGCCATTTCACCGATGGATCCGATGCGCAGCCGCTCGTTGCCGTCGCCGGTCTTGCGGCCGAATTCCTTCAATTTCGCCGCGCCCTCCTTGGCGTGGCCGGCTTCGGAGGGATATCCAATTTGAATGGACGCACGCGGCAGTTCCGTGCCGTGCTTGGCGTAGAGAATCTCCCACTCAGCCCAGGAGCCCGCGACATCCGGACGCACTGTGGCGCCGGCTTCAATCACGCTGGTGATGCCGAGTGGGAGCTGTTCGCGCACGTCCTGAAATAAACTCTCGCGGACGTCTTGCGGCTTGTCCGGAGGAACCAAGCGGGTGTAAAGATCGGACCGCTCGCGAATGACGCCGTTGGGCTCGCCATTCGGGTCTTTTTCGATCAGACCGCGCTCGGGGTTCGGTGTAGCTTTGTTGATATCGGCCAACTCCAACGCCTTGCTGTTGCCGACCGAACTGTGACCTCCGGCGCGCGTGAGCACCACCGGGTTATTGGGCGCGGCCGCATCCAGATCGGCGCGCACCGGCTTGCGCTGCTCGGTGAAGTGATATTCGTCCCAATCGCCGCCGGTGATCCATTGGCCGGGACCCAATTCCTTGGCCTTCTCGCTCACCTGTTGCTTCAACTCCTCCAAAGAGCTCGTTTGTCGAAAATCGATGTAGCGGCGAGAGTGGCCGCGCAGGTGAATGTGCGTGTCCATGAATCCGGGCAGAACGGTACGGCCACCCAAATCGATGGAGCGGGCTGCAGTGTAGTGATTACGCAGCTCATTTCCGCCGACAGCCAGGATGCGCCCGTCCTTGACGACGACCGCCTGGTGGATGGAAAACGCGTCATCCACGGTGACGATCTTGCCGTTGAATAGAATCAGGTCGGCGGCCGAGCCTTGTGCCTGAGCTTTGACCAGCGCCGCCTGGCTTAAGGTGAACGCGCCTGCCGCACCGAGGAAGTGACGTCGCGATAAATCCATGTAACAACCTTACAATAATCGTGAAAGCTTTTCCAGAATGATAACATCGTGTTTCAATCCGAGATGAAGACAGCGATCGCATGAAAATAGCAATTATCGACAGCGGCGTGCATCCGGGCCATCCGCATGTCGGCGAAATCGCGGGGGCCGTACAGATCACGGCTTCGGGAGAAGGGCAGGATGCGATTGACCGGTTGGGTCATGGCACGGCGGTTGCGGGCGCCATTCGCGAAAAAGTCCCGGACGCCGAGTTATACGCGGTAAAGGTTTTTGATCGAAGGCTTGCGGCCAACATCGACGTGATTGTGCGTGCACTGGAATGGTGCCGGGCTCACGGCATGGACCTGGTGAATTTGAGCTTGGGCACCCAGAACCCGGCGCACCGTGACAGTTTCCTGCGCGTTCTTCGCTCTGGCGGCGAGACAGAAGACATGCTGGTGGTGAGCGCCGCCAATGTTCTGCCTGGCAGTTTGCCGGAAGTGATTGGCGCGCTTCCCGATCCGGACTGCCCTCGCGACGCTTTTCGCTATCATGGCGGAGTGTTTCATGCGTCTCCTTATCCGCGGCCGATCCCTGGCGTTCCCGTCGATCGCAACCTGCAGGGAGTGAGCTTCGCGGTGGCCAACATGACCGGGCTGGCCGCACGAGCGCTCAGGGATTCGAGCAGATCCAATCTGCGGCAGGCGTTGATCGCGAAAGCGGAGAATGCGATCCCCAAAGTGACTGCCTGAAGAACGGCGTCTTCACTGGTATACTCAGAAGTCTGCCCAACAAGGGCCACGTAGAGAGATCCTTTGTCCAAGTCTTTGACAAACTCACATTCCAAAGTTAGTGTGCATAAAAAGAAGACACCGCGTTCCAGCAGAAAGGTCGGCGAGGCTCTGAAAGTGGGCGCTGTAGCGCAGCGGCTGGGCGTATCCGCGTCCATGGTTCGCTCGTGGGAAAAGCTCGGGCTGGCCAGGCCCGCGCGGAGCCAGAGCAAATACCGGCTCTACACCAACGACGACCTGCGCGTTCTCAGGCGCGCGATCTATTTACGCCGCGTGCAAGGGTTGAACGCGCCCGCAATCCTGAATCAACTGAAGCAGGAAGGCCTGCTCAACCATCGGGACGCTGGTCCGGCGGAAGAACAGTCGTCCATCGGCCCACGCTTCCGAAAGCTGCGGCTGCAGCGCGGTGAGGCGCTAGCTACGGTTGCCAACGCGGTGGGCGTGTCCATCGGATTTCTTAGCAACCTGGAACGGTCCCAAAGCGGCGCTTCCATCGGTATCATGCGCAAGTTGGCGCAGTATTACGGGCTCAACATTCTGGATCTATTCAACCCTATCGACGGAACCGGGCCGCTGGTGCGGCCGAGCGATCGCAAAAGCCTGGAAGGCGGCCCCGGCGTTCAGATGGAACTGCTGGCGTCCGGGAAGATTACGATGGAGCCGCACCTGTTTCGCGTCGCTCCCAGCGCCGGCAGCGGAGAATCCTACTCGCACGATGGCGAAGAGTTTCTGTATCTGGTGCGGGGCCGGCTGAACATCGAACTGGCGGGCGAACACTTCCAGCTCCGGGCAGGCGACAGCTTCTATTTCAGCAGCAAAACCCAGCATCGCTGGGTGAACCCCGGGAAGACCGAGACGCTGATCCTCTGGATTAACACTCCGCCGACGTTTTAGCGGAGGTCCTCGCCCGCTTTTACTACGCCCGCTCTTACTTGGCCAATGCCGGGACCATCCGGCTTTCAACCAACCCACGCTCGCGCAGCATGCTGAATGTATCGTCGAGGGCGAGTGTGAATTTCTCGAACATCAGATCGATTTCAGGTTCGGTGATGATGAGCGGGGGACAGAACGCTATGGAGTCGCCCAGGGCTCTCAGAATCAAGCCGTGATGGTGCCCGCGCTTGATAAGAAACGGGCCGACGGCTTGGGCGGGATCGAAGGAGGCCTTGGTCGATTTGTCGGCAACCAGCTCTATCGCGCCTACCAGACCAACTCCGCGGACCTCGCCCACCAGCGGATGATCGGCGAAGCGCTGAAGCCAAGCTTGCATGTGGGGCGCCACGCGGCGAACATGCGAAAGGATATCGTCGTCTTCGTAGATCTTGAGCGTCTCCAGGGCGACCGCGGAGGTGACCGGATGCCCGCTATAAGTGAAGCCGTGGCTGAAGACCCCGATTTTTTCGGACTGCTTCACCAGGGCGCTGTAAATTGTCTCGGACACCAGGACGGCGCCGATGGGCAGGTAACCGGAGGACAAAGCTTTAGCGCAGGAGATTATGTCGGGCTTTAGACCGTAAGTGGTGCTGCCCCACATCTCGCCGGTGCGGCCAAAGGCGCAAATCACTTCGTCGGCAATGAGCAGGACGTCGTATTTTCGTAAAACAGCCTGGATTTTTTCCCAATAGGTGGCGGGAGGCAGAATCACACCGCCGGCGCCCATCACCGGCTCGGCGATAAATGCCGCCACCGTGTCCGGGCCTTCGCTGAGAATGCGCTTCTCCAGAGAGTCGGCCATGCGGGTGGCGAAGGCTTCTTCGGTTTCGCCAGGCAGCCCGAAGCGATAAAAGTGCGGACAGTCGACATGCAGGATCCGTTCCAGAGGCAGGTCAAAATCGCGATGGTTGTTGGCCAGGCCGGTAAGGCTGGCGCTGGCTACGGTTACGCCATGGTAGGCCTTGAGGCGGCTGATGATTTTTTTCTTAAGCGGGCGGCCGACGGCGTTGTTGTAGTACCAAACCAGCTTAACTACTGTATCGTTGGCCTCCGACCCTGAGTTCACAAAGAACACTTTCGACATCGGAGCCGGCGCAATGCTCAGAAGCTTCTGGGCGAGTTCGATGCCGATATCCGTGGCTTTATGCGCAAAGGTGTGATAAAAGGGCAGCTTTAACATCTGGCGGTAGGCAGCCTCCGCCAAGCGACGCTCGGAAAATCCCAGGCTCACACACCACAGGCCGGAGAGCCCTTCCAGGTATGTTTTGCCGTCTTCGTCGCGGACGAAAACACCGTCGCCTTCGGTGATCACCAGCGGACCTTCGGTCTCGTGCGTTTTCAGGTTCGTGTAGGGATGAATCGAGGACGCAATATCGCGGCTGGCGGAGTGGGTTTTTGCCATGGTCTTGTTTCAATTAGCCTAACATAAACATTGCGCAAAAATGAACAAGGTTGTGTTAAGCGGCCATCGGCGTCAGGCTGCCCTTGCGCAGCTTCTTCCAACGTTTGCGAAGGGCCCGATTCCAATACATGAGCAACCCTGTTATCGCTAGCAGCGGGATGGCCAGCCCCGCTGCCGCCCAAATCAGCTTCAGGCTCAAGCCCCAGTAAGTGCCAAAGTGCAGTGGGACCTGCGACCAGATAATCCAGTCGCCCAGGCTTTGATTCACACCGTAGCGCCAGGTGGAAATATAGCTGCCATTGTATGGATTGAAGTACACAGTGTCTGCGTACTCATAGCCGGGGCTGTCCCGGCGGCGCAGCAGGACGGCGAGGGGGGCGCGGCGACTGTAGGGGAACGAGATTCCCCCGAGCTTGGTGCCGGGATCGAGCTTGAGCGCCTGTTGCACTAACGACCGCAAATCCTGCTCAGCAGCATCCGGTTCGGGTGTCACGATGATGGCCGGAGGGCGCGCGGAAATCACCGGGGAAAGGGAATTGACGAATTGAAAAACCTGCCTTGGCCATCCGAAGTAGATGCCGCTTAAAGCCCAGAATGAGGCGATGAGAATGGTCCAGAATCCGACCGAGAGATGCAGATCGAAGTTGATCCTCCGCCAGTTTCTGGCGAAATCCACTTTGAGCGCGCGCTTCCAATTTCGATTGCCCGGCCACCAGATCACCAGGCCGGTGGCGTTCAACAACAGCAAGAACGCGGCGCCCACCCCGTTCCACATGCGGCCTTGTCCCCGGCGCGGGTCCAGCAGGCTGATGTGCAGCTCTTCCACGGTGTTCAGCCAATTGTGCTGGCGGGGAAATTCGCCAAGAACCTTACCGTCCGTGGGCGCGGCTGCCACCTGGACACGTCCACGCCCTTGCACCACCGCCACGAACGTCGCGTCATTTTCCGAGGGGGCGTCGACGGAGACGATATGGCTGCGAGGATACGCGGCTTTTAGATTTTCGACCACCATCACGATGTCGGCCACCGGGCCGGTGGTTCGGATATTTTGCCAGGGCCGATAGCCGCACAGGCGTTCCAGCTCCGGACGAAATACCAGGATGGAACCAGTGACTCCGATCACGATCAGGTAGAGAGTTAGAATGATCCCGACCCAGAGATGCACCTGGAAGTTCAACCGGCGCACGAAGAGTTGCTGCGGCCGGTGAAAATAACGCTGGAGGAAGCTCACTTCGCACCACTAGTAGCGCGAGAAGAGTTGTTTGGAATGGATGGAGCGGCCGTTGGGTCCCAATTGGACAGTGTCCGTTTCACTGGTCAGGGTTTTGCCATCCGCGGAGACTATCAGTTTGCCCACGCTATCGGGCCGGTTGGGCCCTTTCATCAGGAGTTTGTATTGTGAGGGGCCGGCGGGGCTGATTTGCACCGTGCCCATCTTGTCGCCTTTGGAATTCTTGATGTCCGCCTCGCTGCCGTCCAGCTTTACGGTGTAGCTCATGCTGACGAAGTAGACATCGTTCACCGGCACTGAAAACGCGAAGGCCAGCTTGTCGCCCGCTTGAGAGATTTTCAGTGTGAGTGGTTCGGAATTGGACTTTTGGCCATTCACTTCCTGGCTATCCAGGCGCCAGGTTCCGAGCAACGGGTCGGCGGCCCAAGCGGGAACGGACGCCGTCACAAGGGCCAGTGAGGCAATACTGAGCAGTGCTCGATTCATTTAGTCTTATTATCTTTCACCCAGAAGATATCGTAAGTTCGATCGAAGGTGACGAACATGACGCAAGGCGTTTTCGACTGGCACGAGAATTGGTGTTTCACTTTGCCCGGCATCATGGCAAACCCGCCTGGCCCAAGAGAACGGGCAGCCATCCCCTCCATTTCCGTCTGGACGTTTCCCTGTACGACGATGAGTTGTTCTTGGGCCGTATGATAATGCCACGGGACCAGACAATTCGGCGGGGCTTTCAGGATGATGGTGGACGGGCCTTTGGCAGGGTCGCCAGTTTCAACCGCGGAGGTCAGGCACTTGACATCGTCGTCCTGTTCGAACTTAACGGCCGACAGCGGACGGATTTGAGCGTGGCACAGAACGGACGCAGCAACCAACAAAATAGAAAGCTGAATCGCGCAAAAGGTAAACCCCGCCGCCGGTAGGGACCGGTCAGCGGGGATAGAGTGAATGAGCAAGCTAGAACGTCAGGCGTCCGGTGAGCTGAACCTGGCGCGGACCCGCGCCTTCGGCGCTTTGCATCGAGGTGATCTGCCCGAAAGCGGGCTCGCCTAACGTCAGGCTATTAGGCGGAGCGTAATTGGGATGGTTGAATGCGTTCGCCACTTGCATGCCGACTTGCACCCTCATCCGCTCTTTGATTGTGAACTGCTTAATCAGAGAGAGCGATACCGCTTGCGTACCTGGTCCGACGATGGAGCCTGAGGATTCGTCGCCGAAGCGGCCGATTGCCGTCCCGTTGGCGCAAGCATTGGCGCACGGATCGGCGAATGCGGCGGGATTGATCCATTGGTTGATGGATTGGCCGGCGTACGGGCTCACTCCGGGCACCGTATCAGCTCGACCGCCGAGTCCGTACAGGTTGCCGTAGATGTTGTAACCGGTGCCGGATGGGTCGCTTAAGACAGCGGTAGACATAAACGGCCCGGTCTGGAAGAGCAGCACACCGCTCAGCTGCCAACCTCCCACAACCTGACTCAGAAGGCCGTTGTTGTTCAGCAATGCCTGGCCTTTCCCCAGCGGCAGATTATATAGAAATGTCGCCAGAACGCGGTTGCGGCGGGCAAACGGAACATTTCCGTAATCGAGACCAGGATGGTAGGGGTCCGACAAAGTATCGCCTAGCTCGTTGGCGTAACTGCTGGTGGAGGAGATCGGCGCTCCATTGATGTTGGACAGGTCGCGAGTGTAGCTGTAACTCAACTCGAATTGGACGTTTGCGGCGCGCTTCTTCAGCGATATGGTCCCGGCATTGTAATTGGAGAAACCGAGTGTGTCGGTGGTGGCGATGTACGACAGCAGCGGGAACGGTATCGCGGTGGAGGGCAGATTGTTGAAACCGACGGTGTTTACCTGAGGCTGGTTCACATTGGTCGCGGTCGGAATATTGTAGCCGTGGTTTCCGTCATAGGAAGCGCGGATGGAAACACCTTTCCCTATCTCCTGTTCCAATGTAAGATCCCATTCCTCCACAATCGGGTCCTTGAATTTAACCTGGACAGCTAAATCGAAGAACTGTGTGCCAGGTTGAGCGATGTTGGAGGGGAACGAATACGGCAATGAATAGGTCGGCATGCCATTGGCGCCAAAGGTCTGCGCAAAGTTGCCGACGTCGCTCGCTCCGACCGACCAACCGTCGATGGCGTTGCCGCTCAGCAGCGATTCAATGAACCGCCCGTAGCCGCCGCGCAGAACCGTTTTGTTGTTGTTGAAAACTTTCCAAGCGAAGCCGACGCGGGGTGCAAAATCCAAATGCGAGGCGTCACGCAAGGATCGGCCAACACCGGCCTGAGAAGCAAGTATGACCGGGGTGGGAGCGATAGATTGCACAAATCCCGGGTTCAGGTTCGTCGTCAAGGCTGTTTGGTTTTCCGCGATGACTGCCCCAGTATTCCTCCCATTCACAATGTTCTGGTAATAAGGATCGAAGTTCACCATGTCGTTGTCGTTGTCATGGAAGCCAGGATGGTATTCCCAGCGCAGGCCGTAGTTGAGGGTTAAGGACTGGGATACTTTATAATCGTCCTGGCCATAGAGCGCAAACGCATTCGCACGAGAGTCCGTGTCCGGGTTGACCACGGTGGCGATGGTGGTCAAGTCCGGATAGCCCAGCAAGAAGGATGCGATTGGGGTGGCGACGCCGGATCCGAGCAGACCGCTCATCACCGAGCCGTTGAATTGATATTGCCCCATGCGGTAATCGTTAAAAACTTCGGTGTTCAGGCTGGCGAGGCGGCGATAGTCAACGCCAAACTTAAAGGTGTGCTTCCCCTTAGTCCACGTCAAGCTGTCCGTGGCTTCGTAGGTGCCTTCTTGTGGATTTAAGTCGTTGGATTGCGCCTGGTAGCCCATGAAACCGGCCAGGATGATGGTGGGAGTGTCATAACCTGGCGGAATGGGACCTGGCAGGGCGCCCGGGCCGCTGGTGAGGCCCAGCGTATTAGCCGCCTGCTGAGATGTCAGGCCATCCGTCGCGTTTCTACGGACTACACTGAAGCCACCGCGCAACTCGTTCACCAGGGTCGGAGAAATCACCCAGTTGTATGCTGTGGCGAAGGAATTATAGATCTGTGGTGTCGAGACACTGCCCAGCGCCGGGGTGCTGGGGTTGCTGGGATAGAAGCCCTGCTGTTGCGGGATATCGATGCGGCGATTCTTGTAGGTCCAGCGAGCGAAAATGAAGTGTTTGGGGCCCAGGGTCTGATCCACGCGTACATCGCCTTGTGCGCTGTCAATGGGTATCTGGTATATCCCGAGATAGTTGTTCGAGATGGCGCCGGGAGGGCCGTAGTTGGGTAAGGGATAGAGGAGATTCAGCAGTTTCTGCGTGTATGGATTCAACTGACTCGCGGGAATCTGGTTGTTTGGGTAACCAGTCAATTGGTTGGCGGCGCCGCCGTTTGCTGCACTCAGGTACGCGGAAAGATCGCCGTTGCGCATGTCCACTGTGGGAACGCTGTTGACGAAGGTCTCCGTCTTGGGCAGTCGCAGTACTTCAAAGCTGCCAAAGAAGAATGTCTTGTTTTTGCCGTTGTACAGTTTGGGCAGGATAACCGGACCGCCGAGATAGATGCCGAAGTTATTCATCTTGTCCTCGGTAACTACGTGAGCGAAGGTATCAGCGGCGTTGAAATCAGTGTTCTGCACGTTCTCGAACACGCCACCATGGAAGTCATTGGTGCCGGACTTGGAAACGGTGGTTACGTCGGCCACGCCTCCGAACTCGGCCGGATTCAGGTCTTCGCTGATCCTGATCTCTTCGATGGAATTGAAGGACGGGAACATTTCCGATAGGGCACCCAAAGTGCCCGGTCCCACAGAGCTGATGCCGTCGATACTGAATGAGAGTTGCGAAGGACCAGCACCGGCGACCTCAATGTTGTTGTTGTTGTCGGTTTGTACGCCCGGTTGGGCGGTCAACGTCGAGAAGGCGCTGGTGGAACCGGACGAACGGGTGCCGATGGCTACTGGAAGGTCGGTCAATTCCAGGCTTCCCTTGGTTTCGGCGACGTTGGACGCATCGGTCTGAACCACCGCGACGGCTTCAACTGTTACCGAGGTTGCCTGGGAAGCAACCTTCAGGTCGATGTCGACACGTACCGTGGCTCGCGCAGTCACGTCGAAGGGTTGATAGTCGGTCTTTTGAAACCCGGGAGCATCAACGCTGAGTCTGTAGTTTCCAATCTCAGTGTTGACGAATTCATAACTCCCGTTTGCGTTGGTTACCGCGGTGCGAACCGCGCTGGTCCCGGTGTTCGTGAGGGTAACCGTCGCCATGGCAACCACGCTGCCGGAGGGATCCTTCACGGTACCGAGCACGGTGCCGAAAGTGGACTGACCGTAACTGATCTGACAGATTGCCAGAATGCAGGCGACGACGGGCACCAGGCAGAAAAACGACCGCATCCATCCGCGACCAAAACGTGCAAACGAAGCTGAACCTACTGTGGAACCTAAAGAGGACATCCAAATCTCTCCTTTTGAATTTCGAGCAGCCCTGCCCATTTCCGGGCGGACGTTAAAAAGCCTTGATAAAAACTTGTATGAAAAACCCATCAAAGTTTTCGATGAACCTTATGCCGATCCCATTCGGCTGCTCGTCGGAGAGCCCAGCCAGTATCGTCGTAGTTGCCGCGCCTTTCGCGAACCGCACGAACATGCGTCCAGGAAAAAAGCGATTTGACCAACGGAATCGATTAGATTACAACCAGTTGGCCAAACTTTTCAGCTTTCAAAATCGAGTGCCTGCGGTGCATCCGCTGCCCCTGCTATAACGAAAAAACCAACGTGGGTTTTGATGAAATTTGGTGTTGAGTATAGCGAAGGGTTTCCATGGTGTCAAGGTCAACCTTGTGCAACTTGTGCAAAGTTGCCCTGGACCGCGGCGCCCGATTCGGGCTATACTCCGAGCTAAAAGAGAACCCTTATGTCTATACGGTTTGCCGCTTTATTGACCCTTGCCGTGGCGCCTGCGTTTTGCGCGGATTGGAACGCCCAGCTGGCCGAGCAATACCTGGATGCGCGCCAGCAGACTTGGATCGCGTGGCCGATGGCCATGCATTCCGGAGTGGCGTGCGTATCCTGTCACACTGGATTGCCATATCTGCTCTCGCGGCCAGCGCTGCGGAAAGCAATGGGCGATCAGAGCGGCCCCACACTGTATGAAAAGGTGCTTGTGGATAGCATGCGCGCCACCGTAATTCGCACCGACGCCAACGACTTGTTCGCGGGGCTGAAGGGGCCGATCATCGGCCAGGTGTATGGGGCTCAGGTGGTGCTGGCCGCGCTGGTGCTGGCGATGGACGATGCGAAGCAGGGCAAGTTGAGCCCGGAAGGCGAGAAGGCATTCGATCGGATGTGGTCCCTGCAGGTGAAGAGTGGCGCCGATAAAGGAGCCTGGCCATGGTCGGACTTCGATTTGGATCCATGGGAGACCAAGGACTCGGCCTTCTATGGCGCGGCCCTGGGTGCGTTGGCCACTGGACTGGCGCCGGCCGAATACCAGGATCGTGCTCAGATCCGCGAGAATGTCGCCGAACTTCGAACGTATTTGTTGGACGGCGAAAAGACTACGCCGCTGCATAACCGGGTGTTCCTGTTGTGGGCTTCGTCCAAGCTTCGGGACTTGTTGCCGGCCGCAGACAAGCAGGCCATCCTGGACGAGCTGTGGCGCAGCCAGCAGGCCGACGGCGGATGGAGTATCCAATCGCTCGGTCAATGGAAGCAGCGGAGTGCGGCGCCGGCTTACGCGACCACCGCGTCCAACGCTTACGCGACCGCGCTGATTGCATACTCGGCCGAGCAAGCGGGGATTCCTGCCACCCAGGCGAATCTGAAGAAGGCGCTGGCTTGGCTGAGAACCCATCAGGACCCATCGGCGGGCAATTGGACCGCGGAATCGATGAACCACAAGCATCAAGCTGGGGAAGTTCCCGAGAAGTTCATGAGCGACGCAGCCACCGGCTACGCCACTGCGGCCTTGCTGGCCGCCGGCGACGAAGGAATTCAGCGGACGGCTTCCAATTCGAAGCCTCGCAACTGATAGCGAAAACTCGCGTGAGCGCTCAGCTTCGCCACTGACCACTGGATGCCGCGATCGATGGCGTCCAGTTCCGCGCGCCAGAGCGTCCCGGTGCCGCCAGACAAATAAAACTGCCGGCACAGCATCAGATGGCGCTGGAATCCGGCCGTTAGCCGAGCCTCGTAGTGCGAGAGCAGGTCCGGGGAGGGAACGCCTTGAGCAAGCGCGCGAATCACGGCGGAAGCGAGGATTGCTTCGCGGATCGCATACGCCGTTCCATCGCCGCAGATTGGATCAAGGGCCATCGCCGCAGTCCCGCAGGCCAACCAACCGGGCGCGCCCAGCCAACTGGGTGCACCGAGGGGCGAAGCGATGCGCGCATAAGCAGGAAACTCGCCAGCGCGACCAGCCAATTGCGTGATCTCTCGCGCCACTACCCGGCTGCGACCTAACAGCATCTCGGCGGGCGATCCGACTGCAAGCAGCCAGCCATTTACCAGGAACAACCAACCATCTTCCAGGGACTCGATCCAGCAGGTGCCAGGGTCTGAGCCTTCGGCCAACACCACGCGTACAGCGGATGCCATACGCGTTCCAAAGCAATGGTCCACGGTTGGTGCGGGAAGAGGCCGGGCAGCGAAGATGGTCCAGTCCGTTTCTTGCATCGCTTCGCCCGCGGCATGCTCCGTGGTGAGCGACGGCCGGATGCCGTCGAGCAGCGCCTCCTCGGACACTACTACCGCGGAATGTTCGACAGTAAGGGGCGGGGCATCCGGACCCCAAGCGACAACGCGTTTTCGGATTCGCGGTAGGTCAGAGAATAAAGCCGGCTGATTGAAGATATCGCGGATGAGCGCCAGCGCGTGGTCGCCCAGCAGGATCACCGGCAATCGCGGGCGATCCACAGGTTGGGGATCGATTCGAAAGCCAGCCTTGTGCAGCAGGTAGGCGCAGCAGGATGCCGCCACGCCGTCCCCTCGGATAATCACGTGCTATGGGATTACGACAATCCCAGCGTACGTGACGTCGTTATTCAGGTCCCAGGTCTTTTCGTACTTGAGCGTGGCGGCGTCGTACACTTCGATGTCGAAGCCCGCGCCGTAGATGTAGAGCTTCTTGCCGTTGGTGGAAATGCCGAGCGTGAATCGAGTGCGGCACGGAACCTCGGCCCGATTGGTGATCGCGTCTCTGGTCAGGTCAAACGCCCAAAACTCGCAGCGTTTGGTCCCATTCTTTCCGGTCGACACCACGGTGTAGGCAAACTTCTTATCGGGCGTCACTTCGATGCCCGCCATGCCTGCCGGAGCCGGGCCGATCGGTTTGAAGTCGATGTTCCTGGTGGTCAGATCGAAACGGGCCAGCCCGAACACCGTGTTGTGAACCACGGGATCGGACCAGACGAACATCCCGGTGTGCTCTCCAGGAGAGTTGATGAGATCCAGATCCGTGCCGAAGTGCACGTTCTCGATTCCGGGAGCGTCCGGAGTGGCCAGGTCGATATGATCCAGCACCTTGAAATCGCTGGCTTGCAGTATCGTGATCTTCTGGCCGAATTGATAGAGGTACTTGCCATCGGGAGAAATTTCAATCCAACCCATTCCGTAGTCGCCCTGGTTCTGAGCTTCTTCTTCCTTGGGAATGTCCACCATCTTGACGATTTTCTGCTGCTCCAGATCGACGACGGTGTACTTCGGTTTGGCGACTTCGTAATGCTCGGGAAACTTGGTGATCTCCTTGACTACCGCGTAGAAGAACTTACCTTCAGGGTCCGGAGTGCCCGAAAAAATGCGATATTGTTTGGTCGGCGTGTTGAGCTCAAAGTGATTGATCACCTTGCGCGTGGCCACGTCAATCACCTCGATGCCGTTGTGATCGATGGTGGTGACGTAGATCTTCTTGTGATCCGACGAGAGGCGGATCGACATGGGAGTGCCGGTGGAGAGCGGAATACGGTCGACGATCTGGGCCTTCGCTTCGTCAAAAACCAGAACAGAGGCCGGATAGGCGGGCAGGTAGAGAGTACCGGCGTGCGCAAAACCAGTGAGAGCCGCGAAACTGGCGGCCAGCAGTGTCAGTCGTGATAAGGCCATTGATGTAAATACCAGTGACTTAAATACTCAGGTCTATGGGAATACCAGATCCAGATTTCGCCAGTCCTTGGTGGCGCTGGCGCATTTGGCCGTCCAGTCTGGCGCATTGTTCAAATGATCGGGAACCTGTGCCGGCCAATAGCAACTGACGAAGCAGTCGTAGATGTCGCGCTCCACCGGCTGGCAAAGTCCAGCCGTGCCGCCGGCGGCGTCAACTTCCCAACCGGGAGTGAACATCAACGCGCAACCCATGGGAACATGGGGACGCTGCTGGGCAGGATGATCCTGCATACCCACCACATCCTCGGTGCGCGAAACAACGTAGTCGTCAATACGTCCGGCTTTCTTATTCAGAGGCCGCATGTGTCTCATGATGCTTTCCTTTCGGCAAACTGTTGTAAAAATCCCGGATTTCCGGCCGCGATGGCGCCATAGATTTTCAGGCACGTGTCCGTCCAGTCCCGGATCCAATCGCAATAGTGGAGATTGGGGTGACCAGTGTCCCCGTAGCGTACGAATGCTTCGTGATGGCAACCGCCGGCGCACAAGGGCCGCGCCCAGCAGGTATGGCAATCGTATTTCGAAGCGATGTTGCCGCGGGTCAAAAAGTCGGTCTGCTTGGCTTTATCGATGCCGGTGGAAATGTGTCCCAGCGCGTGTACGTCGGAATCCACAAAGCGATGGCACGGCGCGATGTCGCCGGAAGGTCCCACGCCCAGCAGGCCCAGGCCCGCGCCGCAAGGGTGCGACTTGTTCACGCCCTGGCAGAGCTCGGCCAGCGTATCGCTGACGTTCGAGAAGCCGTGCGATTCGCCCCGCAAAGCGTGCTCCAGATATTCGTCGGCCAGTATGTGGAACTGATCCAGCACACTGTCCATACCCTTGGCATTGATCGAGTAGAGCTGGTTGGCCGAAGAAGTTACCGGCGCGAAGCCCACTTCGGAAAAGCCCAAATCCTGCTTCAGGTGCCGGAAGATGCGGACGACATCGGAGACGCCCGCGGTAAGCGTAACGCGTGCCGTGATCGGCCGCGTGCGATGATTTTCAATCAGAGCCCGCACTTTCGGCTCGATGATGTCGTAGCTGCCTTTGCCGTTAGAGAACACCCGAAGGTGATCGTGCATCTCCTTGGGGCCGTCCATGCTCACAGTGACGCCGATGTTGTTCTCGGAGAGAAACTCGATGATGGCCGGCGTCAGCAAGGTAGCGTTGGTGGTGAGGCTGAAGTCGATGTGACGGCCCTGCTCGGCGGCCCGCTGGTTGCCGTAGGCCACCACCTGCTTCAGCAGCGGGAAATTCATCAGCGTTTCGCCGCCGAAGAACGTGATGTGGATATTGCGCCGGTCACCCGATTCGGCCAGAAGAAAATCCACCGAACTCTTGGCCGTTTCGATATCCATGAACTTCGGCTTGCCTTCGGGCGTTGCCACCTTGTCGGCGCCAAACTCGTAGCAGTATTGGCAAGATAGATTGCACTGGTTGGTGAGATTCATCACCAGCGTCTGGATGGGGAAGCTGTCGGGCAGCTTGGAGGGCGGCTCCGGAGTGGAATCGCGGCCCAGAATCACGTTGGAGTGCACCATCTCCGCGATCAGCTCTTCCGCGTCAGTAATGGTCAGGCCGCTGGCAGCCAATCGCTGGACCAGTTGCTCGTGAAGCAATTCGCCCGAGGTCAGGCATTCAATCAGTTTTCCGACTTCGGTGTCGACGGCGAAGATTGCGCCCGCCGGCACCAGATACAGAAAGTGCGCGCCGCCCGCGTCGAAGCGGTGAAACTCCCCTAAACGGTAAGAGCGAGTGCCGGTTTCAGCCAGCGTAGCGGTCATTGTCCGACCTCCGGCTGGTCCCACTTGATATAAGTTGGAACGGTCACAACCAGGTAGGACTTGCCCACCAGCGGCTTGCCTTCCTTGTCTTTTTCATCCTTGGCCGTCGCCACAACCCATACATCCCCATAATTGTTGCGGCTGAATTTGCGCTGAGGATTCGGACCATCGGAGGACGGAGTAAAGAGTCCGGTGTTACTCAAAGAGCCGACGAACTCCTTGTCGTCATCTCCGTAGGTGGAGTAGAACTCTTCCACCGTCCAATTCACGTCGATGGGCCCGAGCTCGACATCGTCGGCGGTGTGTGGCTTGCCGTCCGCGCCGCGCTGGTAAGCAATGGCTTCGAACTGTTGGAAGCCTTTGGGATGCACGTCGCTGCCGAGATGGGCCAGCGCGGAATCCGGCGTCACCTTGACGTAGTCGATGCGGTCATACACGGCGATGGCGCTCTGCAGCACCGACCGGCGGAACGCGACGTCCCGCTTGCCAGATACTGCGTCCGGCGCTACATCCACTTCCGCCACGATTTCCGTGGGCGTGTGCGAAACAATGCGCTTCACCGTGACGCCGGTTCCGAAGTCCAGATCCGATGGCGCAACTTGCGCGGGCAGGCTTTCGGCGATCAGGCGAACGCGCGTCCCCTGGGTGCCGGTTTTGAGCAGCGTGCGGTTGACGCCTATCAATGTGGGATCGGCTGAGGGACGCCGCAATTTTACGTCGAAACCGAACTCCTGATATTCGCCCCAGAACCAGCGGCCTTCCGCAGTGGATTGATCGGGAGAGATCCACATTACTTCACGCATCGCGCTCCCTAGATCGTCAGGAGCAGCATTGGCCGGCAAAGTCCCTTTGGAACGGCCGCGCCAGGCGTAACCGGCGTAGACCAAACTTTGGCCAGTGCGGTTGATGGTGGACCCATCCTTGAGCGAAATCAGCTTTACCTTGGTTGTAAACTCGTCGTCGGTCCCGCTCTTGGTCGACACTTCCATCTCACCGTAATACTTGCCGCGGCCCGGAAGATAAGCGTTGACGATCCAGCGACCTTCGAGCTTGGGCGCACGCATGCGGGCGCGCCAGGCGGCCCATTCGGGCGTATCGAGCGGAGCGGTTTTGCTGAGATACGCCAGCGCAACGTCCACCGGCAGGGCAGCGCCGGGCTCCAGGTGATGGCGCTCTTCGTCCATGCCGCCGGCGTTAATTCCCAACCGGAACGCTTCGTCGGCTTGAGGATAAAGCGCGACATGCAGATTGGCGAGATCCTTCCAGTCCCCAGGCGAACGCCGCCAGGAAAGCGGGCGAGCCATGGGATGGCAGTTGGCGCACGCACCGCGCACGTTGTCATTCGGGATGTTGGTCTCGTCCTGAATCCGATGTTCCGCGTAGTACATGATCGGCTTGGCCTCTTCGGGCGCTAAGCCGTGGTCGGTTGCGAGATATTTGAGGACGGAACGGGCTTCGTCGGGCGTCAGGGTGACACCCCGCAAGCGCACCATGCGCTTGATCGCCTCCTCCCAGCCTTCCGGTGTTGCGCGCTCCCAGGAGATGCGCAGCATGTCGCCTTTTTGGTCTCGGGTGTGGCAAGCTCCGCACTTGGAGATCACCAATTGATTCGTTACCGGGATGCCCTCTACGGGCGCCGATGGGGCCGGCTCTGCGGACGTGGCAGCTTGCGGCTTCTGGGCCAAAGCAAGCATAGGCAGTGCCAGAATCGATGCAAGCAGAATTTTCATAACCTTATTCGGATATCATACACCGTCGCATAGCGCCATGAGTAGAAAAATTCTTTATGAGGGTTATCTAGCGCCGCTTCTGTGGGCATGACATGTGGTATCAACAAAGTGACCCATGCCGAACCAAAGGAGCCTGCTGGATGGCTATCGCCGCGCCTTGCGGTTTGTCGTCCCATACTGGCCCCGCTTGGTTTTCGTGCTTTTGGCGGGCATCGCGGCCACCGGATTCAGCCTGCTGCAGCCTTATATTTCCAAACTTCTGATTGACGACGCGCTGCAGAAACGCAATATGCACATGCTGCTGATGATCAGCGGCCTGATGCTGGCCGTGACAGTGGTCGGATTCGTGCTGAACATCCTGTCCAGCTATCAATATGTACGCGTGTCCGCGTCGGTGCTGTTTGATATGCGCCTGTCGCTGTACCAGCACCTGCAAACTCTTTCGCCGCGCTTTTGGGCCCGCACCAAGCTGGGCGACGTGGTCTCGCGTATTAATAACGATATCGCGGAGGTGCAGCGAGTGGCGTCCGACAGTTTATTGAGCGTGCTGTCAAATGTTGTTTTTCTCATCGGCAGCGCCGCCATCATGCTGGCTCTGAGCCCTCGGTTGTTTCTGGTGAGCGTGGCGGCGGTTCCGGCCAGTATCTGGGCGCTGCAACACTACCAACATCGTCTGGCTACGCGAGTGCGCGCGGTTCGCGAACGCAGCTCCGACATCGGAAGCTTTCTCTTGGAAACGCTACTGGGCATCCGCCTGGTGGTGTCGTCCCGTGCCGAATCCAGGGAAGTGGCGCGGTTCCGCGCGCACAATCAAAGCTTCCTGGATGCGCTGCTGCGCATGCAGCTAACGTCGTTTTTATCTGGGGCCGTTCCCGGAACCATCCTGACGCTCTCCACGGCGGCTATTTTCCTCTACGGCGGCAAGCTGGTGATCGACGGCGCGCTCAGCATCGGTTCTTTGGTCGCTATCATGTCATACCACCTGCGCCTGCTTTCGCCGGTGCAGAACCTGATGAGCTTGTATAGCAATCTGGTATCGGGCGGGGTCTCTCTCACGCGCGTGTGGGAGCTGTTTGAGACACGCGCCGAAATTGTCGACCATCCTGCCGCCAAGCCGTTCGGTACGGTTCGCGGTGAAATCGAATTCGATAATGTGACGTTTAGCTATGGCTCCGAAGCGGTGCTTGAAAACCTTTCGTTCCGCGTGGAGCCCGGGACCATCTGCGCGATCCTGGGGCCGAGCGGC
>CAVRZH010000169.1:0-74987 GCA_963725455.1 Bryobacterales bacterium | reverse complement strand
CGTCAAAATGTGTAAGGCAGCGGGGGAACGGTTAAAACCACAGTATTTCTCCTCTCGATTTTTCAATTTGAGTGGGCGAAACCGCCAGCCCTTAAAAGCGTCTGCCTTGAGGCGGAACATGCCTGTTTCGTCAAAGTGCCCGGCGAGTATCTGCAATCGCCAACAGCAGGTCCCCTCATGTTTTTCCCGCAAGGCACGCTCATGCAGGGAATGCCTGCCAGGTCGCCGGTGATGCCCTAGATGTCGGACAAATACATTTCGAGCGGATCGTCGATTTCTCGCCGATTTTAAAAGCAGGCGACGGCGAAAAAGGTGTAATGATCGCGTCCACGCTACAAAAGCTTTTCGAAAATCCTGAAGGATCAGCGCGCGCACTTTTTGCGCCTTCAAATAATAAGCGTCGCAGCACCGATGGCCTAGCACACAAGTGTCCGAGCACGACAATGGCGCTTGCACCCGTGGCCTGAAACGTGGCCGCGCGTGGCCCGAAGACATGCCGCTGAGCGCGCCATCGTTGGCGCGAAGTGGGATACCGCACGCCGTCGAAGCGCCACAGGTTCGAGCTGGCCTCGGCAGTGGCGATGATGTAGTACAAGGGGATGGTGTCTTTGGTGGTCGGCAGCTGATGTCCACGCACCTCGCAGCCAAGTTTTCGAGAAAGATAGCGCGCCGGATCCGGTACTCGGCCCGATTCGCTGGATAACTCTTCAAAGTATTCTCGCGGGAGTCCAATTCTGGTGCCGGCCACTTCGCCGTCCAGCTGCGTGGCATAACGCGGCCTCGGAGCGAATGCCGAGGGTCTTGCACTCCATTCGTTGTGCCGGCCATGGTCTCCAGCAAAAGCGCGGCATCTCGGACCGTTCTCCCCAAGGGCCCGATATGATCTAGCGAACTGGCGAACGCCACTAGCCCGGAACGCCAGACGCGGCCGTATGTGGGAGTGACGCCGACTACGCCACAGAACGACGCCGGCTGTCGGACCGACCCGCCGGTGTCGGATCCGAGCGCCACCACCGCGCTTCCTTGCGCCACTGCCGCGGCCGAGCCGCCGCTGGAACCGCCGGGCACGCACAGATCCACTGGATTCTGCACCGGCCCGAACGCGGAGTTCTTGTTCGAAGATCCCATGGCGAACTCGTCGCGAATTTGTTTTTCCCAGAATTACCGCGCCGCTTGTTCGAGGCGCACGATGGCCGTTGCATCGTAGGGCGGGATGTAATGCTCCAGCAGCCGCGAGCCGCAGGTGGTCCGGACGCCTTTGGTGACGATGACATCCTTCACCGCCAGCGGGACCCCGGCCAGTGGCCTGGCATCCTGGCCTGCCGCGATTTTCTCGTTGACGCGTTCTCCGCCCCTAGGCGCGTTTCGGTGAAAAATGCAGGTACGGTATTGGTCTTTCGATTTTCCGCCTGTGCGAACTCCAGCGCGGACTGGGCCAGTTCGACGGCGCTGAATTTGCGTGCGGCTAGGCCAGCTTGCACTTGCTCGATGGTGAGCGTGGCTACTCCGTTCATCGCTCGATCACCTTCGGAACTTTGTAATATCCGGCGCCCGCCAAGGGCGCATTGGCTAGAGCCGCTTCATTGCCGAGGGGCGGGATTATTTCATCGGCCCGCAGCGTAGCTGTTTCTTCCACCTGGTAAAGCACCTGGGCCATGGGTTCCACCGTGGACGTATCCAGCTCGTTGAGTGCGTCCATGTGCGTCAGGATCTCGTCCAGGTCTTTGGCCAGGCGCGCGATCTCTTGCTCGGTGAGGTCCAGATTCGCGAGGTCGGCTACATTGCGGACTTCGGACTCGGTAATTTTCACGCTGTCGCCCTCTTGATCGCCCGGGTGCGGGCCTGCTTGTATAAGATGCGCATCACAGGGTCTTCGATACTATCGGCTTCGTCGGGTGAGACGGCCTCACCGTGACTTTTCGCCGATTGCGGAGGACGTCGCGGAGCGGCTCCGCGCTGCGGAACTCCAGGTCGGTGACAATCTCACTGCCGAGAACTGCCGTGAGTTTGGCCAAAATGTCGAAGCGCAGATGAAACAGCGCTTCTGCCAGACGGCGTCCTCGGTTTCAATCACCAGGGACCCGCGTACCAAGGCCTTCGGGCAGGCATGCGCGGCGATGCGCTTGCCAACCGCGGCCGGCCAAGCGGCAAACGCCAATTGGTCGGCTGAGATAGCATCGGAAAGTTTGAGTTTGGCGAGGGCCTTGCCGGCTCGTTCCATTCGGACCGAACTCAATTTTAGCATTCATGTGGTTTCCGTGATCGGACCGTCAGACTTTGCGTCTCCTGGTGTGTTACCAATCGAACATGGCCGCAAATCGAATCGTCGTGGTTGGCGCTGGAATCGTCGGGCGTCCATTGCCTATCACCTGGTAAAACGCGGCGCGAGCGTCGTGATCGTGGAAGCCGTTCGGCCCGGCGCGGAGGCCACCGAGAAATCGTTCGGATGGATCAACGCGACATTCTCGAAGCGCCCGCGGGGGTACTTCGACCTGAACCAGTTGGGCCTGGCCGCATGGCGCCGCCTTGAAATTGAATTGGGCGGCGAACTGAAAGTGCAATGGGGCGGAAGTGTTTCCTGGGCCCCGGCCGGTAAGACCGCGGAAGAGTTGCGGGAAAACGTTCACACGCACCAGCAGTGGGGCTACCCCACGCATCTGATCGACGAGGACGAGTTCCGCAGACTGCTGCCGAACATCGCGCCCGGCGATTTTGGCGCGGCTTGCCATTCCGAGTTTGAAGGCGCTGTGGATCCGGTGGACGCGTTGAAGGCGCTGCTGCGCCAGGTCCGCGAACTGGGCGGGGAAGTGCGCTATCCGTTTCACGCCTCCGGTTTGAAAGTGGAGGGCGGGCGCGTGACGGAGATTCAAGCGGGTGAAGATTCCATCCACGCCGATACGGTGGTGCTGGCGTCGGGCGTGGCCACCCAGCGTCTGGCCGAGATGGCGGAGGTGAGCATTCCGCTGAAGGAATCGCAAGGCGTGCTGGTGCACACCCGGCCGCAGCCGAAACTGATCGATCGCGTGGTGTTGGCTCCCAACGTCCATTGCAAACAGAAGCTGGATGGACGTGTGGTGGTGGGCGGGCAGATTGTGGCGGGCGTCGGGACAGCCGATGGCGAGCCGCCGGAGCCCGGGGATAACGGTCAGCGAATTTTGCGGGAGGCTGCTCGAGTGTTGCCGGGCATCCGCGGCGTTGCGGTGGAACGTGTCACGGTGGGACATCGGGTGATGCCGGTGGACGAATATCCGGTGGTTGGCTTTTCGGAGCGCTGTCCGAACCTTTACATCGCGGCCATGCACAGCGGCGTGACGCTGGCGCCATTGATTGGGCAACTGGCGGCCCTGGAGATTTTAGACGGCGCGCGCGTAAGCTCGCTCGATCCGTACAGGCCGACGCGCTTCACCGATTAAACGTTTCCGGGTTAACGATTGCTCGTCACGATTATTGCCCGACCGGCAGCAAAGTGGGGTTGGCCGCGACGCCATTCTGCGTTACGGTGACCTGTAATTCGCCGGAGGCTGAGCCGCTGGGTACCTGGAAATCGATCTGATAAAGCCCGACGAAGCCAGGTGTGAGTCCGGCGAACAGGACCGTGGATGGTTGTGATCCTACCGTTACCGTGGGCTGCTGGGTTACGTATGAAAGAGGCGCCGTGGGCGTTTCCACTCCCGAGGCGATAGCAGGTTTGGTGGCGCCCATTCCAACCAGGTACATCACCAGATACTCGCCCGGCTTGGCCGGACTGCTGCTCGTTACTAGCGTGCCATTGGCGGAGTGCTGCGCGATGATATGCGCGCCGTTCTGGACGCTGGGCGGAGTTGGTCCATCGTTCGCCGACAAGACGCCCGGCGTGGCTGCCACCACATTGAGCATCTGGGGCAGGGTGAGCGCGTTGTTGACGCTGAGCACGATGGGAATCTGCCGGTTGGCCGTGGCTTCGAAGGGAATCTGGATATTGATCTGGCCGCTGCTTAACGAGTACAACGGAGCCTGCGAGGGGCCACCAGCGCGTAGGTCTCGTCAAAGCTGGTGGGCAGCGGAGCGCCGCCGGTGGAGACCGACGCGGATGCCAGACCGGAGCCGTAGACTTGGGCGATAGTTCCTGGCGACAAAGGCGCGCCCACTACCGGGTTCAGATTGTTGAGCGTTCCACCCTGGGCGAGAGTGGGCGGAGGGGTTTGATTGGGCGCGATGCCGCCGTAGAGCTTGGCGATGGCGGGCTGCAACGAACCGGCGGTGCCGTTGAGGGTGACCACCATGTTGGCGTTGACGGCGCCAGGCTGCCAGGTAACGGAATAATTGCCGAGCGAATCGCCTGCTAAATTCAGCGGCGCATCGCCGTTCGAGAAGCTGGCCACCACGTTGCCGTTGGTGACGGGCGCCGCGCAATCGTCGTTGAGCTGGACGATCAACGTAGCGGGCCATCCGGCGGGGACGGAGAAATTGTTGGCGAGGCCGGTTTCGGTAATCGCCAGCTTGCTCGCCGTGCAACCGGCTGCTTTGGGTTTGAACTGCGAGACGGAACCGGAAGAACTGGCGGCCTGCACCACGAAGGTCACGTTCACCGACTGCAGCAGCGCGCCGATGGAAATGTTGACTTCCCCTGAGTAGATACCTGCGGCAAGGCCCGTTGGGATCACTGAGATTGAAAGCGAACTGGGCGATTGTCCGCTTACCGGGCCAGCCACGGGGGTAACCAGCCAGCTGCCCGTTCCGAACGTGGACGCCGCGGCATTGAAGGTGACCGTGGAGGCGCTGCTGGTGTTGATTTGCACGTCCTGCGCGGGAGGCGCCGATCCGCCGACGGTGGTGGTGAAGAACAGCCCGGCCGGACTGATATAAGGCGCCGGAGACGCCGTGCTCGGCTGCAGATTCAGGACTGCCGTTACGTATTGGGGAGAATTCAGCGAATCGGGATCGGTAATTTTCACGATCGCATAGTAGGGGCCCGGGGTAAGCTCGGTGGCGTTCGGCGCCAGCTCCAGCGTGAGAGCGCCGGGACCGCTTCCGGTTGCCGTTCCGCTGGAGGAAACCAGGCTCAGCCAGTTCGAACCGCTCACCAGGGTGGCAGTCCAATTCACGGTGGAACTCGGATCGCCCAGATTGAGGATATTTACGGTCTGCGTCGCCGTGGATCCGCCGCCTGCAATGGCTTGGAACAATACCCCCGTGGAGTTCAACGCGAGGACGGGCCCGCTCGAAGCGACAAACAACGAGATCGGGATCTGAGTGTTGCCTGCCGAGGAAGACACCAGAATCGCGTCTTGATAGGCGCCCACCGCCAACCCCTTGGTGCTCACTTGAACTTGCACAAAGACCGGCGCATTGCGCGTAGTGGTATTGGCGCTGGCCGTGACGCCGGTGATCCAGGAGCTGTTGTTTACCGACGCTGCGGTGAAGTTGAGAGATCCCGCGCCGGTATTCGATATCACCAGTTGCTCGACCAGGGTCCCGGGCGTCGCTGCGAGGGCGGCAAAACTCAAAATAGACGGAGCTACGTTCGAGCTGCTGCGGCGCGCTGGTGACGTTGAGCGTGACCGATACGTTGGTGGCCAGCCCGTTGCGCATCCAGAACCTGAATGGTGGCTGGATAACTTCCCGCGGCCATGGTGCCTTGATCGACGCTCACCACTAGCCCGGCGGGAGCATAGCCGCTGGTGGGACTCACGGTGATCCACGAAGGCGCCGCGGTGCCGCTCTGCCCGCCATTCACGACCACGCTGTAGGTCACCGGCGGGGTGGCGCCCGTGGCCTGCACGATGGAGATGGCTTGTGTGGGCGGAGGGTTGCCGTTCAGATTCGCATTGAACGTTAGACCGAGCGGCGCTACCTGGATCTTGCGGAGCCCGCACGGTACCCTCCGCCCACACAAGCCATCTCCATCGTGCAGGCCACGGGCGCCACCCCGCCGGTGACCTACAGCGTGGTCGTGAATGGCGGGCAGAGCGGCACCGCGGCGCCTTCGTGGATCACCGTGAGTCCCACCAGCGGCTATGCTCCCGCCGGGCTAGTGGTGAGCGTCGATCAAGGCACCATGGCCGCGGGAAGTTATCCAGCCACCATTCAGGTTCTAGATAGCAACGGGCTGGCCACCAACGTATCGGTCACGCTCAACGTCACCAGCGCGCCGCAGCAGTCGAACGTAGCTCCGTCTATTTTGAGTTTTGCCGCCCTCGCAGCGACGCCCGGGACCCTGGTCGAGCAACTGGTGATATCGAATACCGGCGCGGGATCTCTCAACTTCACCGCAGCGTCGGTAAACAACAGCTCCTGGATCACCGGCGTCACGGCCAGCGCCAATACCACTACGCGCAATGCGCCGGTCTTTGTGCAAGTTCAAGTGAGCACCAAGGGGTTGGCGGTGGCGCCTATCAAGACGCGATTCTGGTGTCTTCCTCGGCAGGCAACACTCAGATCCCGATCTCGTTGTTTGTCGCTTCGAGCGGGCCCGTCCTTGTGTTGAACTCCACGGGGGTATTGTTCCAAGCCATTGCAGGCGGCGGATCCACGGCGACGCAGACCGGAAATATCCTCAATCTGGGCGATCCGAGTTCCACCGTGAATTGGACTGCCACCCTGGTGAGCGGTTCGAACTGGCTGAGCCTGGTTTCCTCCAGCGGAACGGCAACCGGAAGCGGTCCCGGCGCTCTCACGCTGGAGCAGGCGCCGAACGCCACCGAGCTTACCCCGGGCCCCTACTATGCGATCGTGAAAATTACCGATCCCGATTCGCTGAATTCTCCCCAATACGTAACGGCAGTCCTGAATTTGCAGCCGAGCACGGCGTCTCCGGCGCCTTATATCAGTCCGGCCGGGCTGTTCTTCACCACCACCGTCGGCGGATCGGCGCTTCCCGCGCAGGACGTGCAAATCAACACCAGCAGCGCCTCCACGGTCACCTTCAATGCCGCGGCGTCCACGTTCGGAACGGGCAGCTGGCTGGTTACCCCCGTGGCTGGCCCGGTAAGCGGACAATCGCCCAGTTCGCTTTCAATCTCAGTGATCCCAACGGGCCTTGCCGCAGGTATCTACTCAGGGGAAGTCAACATTTCCATCGGCGCGCTGCTGCAGTCGGTGAACGTGACCTTCGTGGTGCAGGCCGCCAGTTCTTCCGGTTTCGTCTCGTAGTTCAAACCCAAAGCAGCCGGTTGCACGGCGAGCAAGCTGCGATTACCGAAACCGGCCTCGCCAACATCTTCTCCGTCCCCTCCGCATGGCCTGCTACGTCGACCGTCCAGCTCAACGACGATTGCGCGGCGCCCGTCACGAACGGCAGCGTGGTGGCGCGCTTCTCGAACGGCGATTCGCCTCTGATTTAGCCGGCGATTCGCTCGGCAATTATTCCGTTACCTGGCAGCCGGCGCCGTCAACGCCAACATGGTGGTCACCCTCAACGGCACCGCCGGTTCGTTGCAGCCCGCCATCGCCAAGCTCTACGGCGGCATCGCGCCCAATCAAACCCCTCCGCCCACTCTTGCCAAGGGTGGAACGCTCAACAATCTGAACCCGGTAGTGGGCGCGCCTTTGTCGCCAAGATCTATCGCCCAAGTCTACGGCTCCGGTCTGGCATCCGCGTCGGTCTCCACCGGCGCGGTTCCGCTGCCCACCAGCTTTGACGAGACATACCCGCTGGTTGGCCCCTCGCAAGCTCCGTTGTACTCGTTAAGCAGCGGCCAGATCAATATCCAGATTCCCTTCGAAGCCACGGCCAACCAGCAGATTCCCATCGTGCTCAGCGTCAACAACGCGCTCACCCTGCCCCAGATGCTTAATGTGGTGGCAGCCACGCCGGGCGTCTTGTCGGCGAACGATGGACCTACTCCGCCCAGCGTCCAGAACGGCGCGCATATCATCGCGCAGCACTCCGCCAATGGCACGCTAGTAACGAGCAGCAGTCCGGCCAAGCCGGGCGAGTATCTGGTGATGTACCTGGTTGGAATGGACGCCACCAAACCTGCTATCGCCTCGGGAGAAACGCCCACGGCGCCTCTTTCAACGCAACCGAGCAGCCCACGGTAACGGTAGGATCACAACCATCCACGGTCCTGTTCGCCGGACTCACACTGGCTTCGTCGGGCTTTATCAGATCGATTTCCAGGTACCCAGCGGCTCAGCCTCCGGCGAATTACAGGTCACCGTAACGCAGAATGGCGTCGCGGCCAACCCCACTCTGCTGCCGGTCGGGCAATAATCGTGACGAGCAATCGTTAACCCGGAAACGTTTAATCGGTGAAGCGCGTCGGCCTGTACGGATCGAGCGAGCTTACGCGCGCGCCGTCTAAAATCTCCAGGGCCGCCAGTTGCCCAATCAATGGCGCCAGCGTCACGCCGCTGTGCATGGCCGCGATGTAAAGGTTCGGACAGCGCTCCGAAAAGCCAACCACCGGATATTCGTCCACCGGCATCACCCGATGTCCCACCGTGACACGTTCCACCGCAACGCCGCGGATGCCCGGCAACACTCGAGCAGCCTCCCGCAAAATTCGCTGACCGTTATCCCCGGGCTCCGGCGGCTCGCCATCGGCTGTCCCGACGCCCGCCACAATCTGCCCGCCCACCACCACACGTCCATCCAGCTTCTGTTTGCAATGGACGTTGGGAGCCAACACCACGCGATCGATCAGTTTCGGCTGCGGCCGGGTGTGCACCAGCACGCCTTGCGATTCCTTCAGCGGAATGCTCACCTCCGCCATCTCGGCCAGACGCTGGGTGGCCACGCCCGAAACCACATGACCGTATCGGCGTGGATGCAATTTCACCCGCTTGAATCTCCGTCACGCGCCCGCCCTCCACTTTCAAACCGGAGGCGTGAAACGGATAGCGCACTTCCCCGCCCAGTTCGCGGACCTGGCGCAGCAGCGCCTTCAACGCGTCCACCGGATCCACAGCGCCTTCAAACTCGGAATGGCAAGCCGCGCCAAAATCGCCGGGCGCGATGTTCGGCAGCAGTCTGCGAACTCGTCCTCGTCGATCAGATGCGTGGGGTAGCCCCACTGCTGGTGCGTGTGAACGTTTTCCCGCAACTCTTCCGCGGTCTTACCGGCCGGGGCCCAGGAAACACTTCCGCCCCATTGCACTTTCAGTTCGCCGCCCAATTCAATTTCAAGGCGGCGCCATGCGGCCAGGCCCAACTGGTTCAGGTCGAAGTACCCCCGCGGGCGCTTCGAGAATGTCGCGTTGATCCATCCGAACGATTTCTCGGTGGCCTCCGCGCCGGGCCGAACGGCTTCCACGATCACGACGCTCGCGCCGCGTTTTACCAGGTGATAGGCAATGGACGCCCCGACGATTCCAGCGCCAACCACGACGATTCGATTTGCGGCCATGTTCGATTGGTAACACACCAGGAGACGCAAAGTTCTCACGGTCCGATCACGGAAACCGCATGAATGCTAAAATTGAGTTCGGTCCGAATGGAACGAGCCGGCAAGGCCCTCGCCAAACTCAAACTTTCCGATGCTATCTCAGCCGACCAATTGGCGTTTGCCGCTTGGCCGGCCGCGGTTGGCAAGCGCATCGCCGCGCATGCCTGCCCGAAGGCCTTGGTACGCGGGTCCCTGGTGATTGAAACCGAGGACGCCGTCTGGCAGAAGCAGCTGTTTCATCTGCGCTTCGACATTTTGGCCAAACTCACGGCAGTTCTCGGCAGTGAGATTGTCACCGACCTGGAGTTCCGCAGCGCGGGAGCCGCTCCGCGCGTCCTCCGCAATCGGCGAAAAGTCACGGTGAGGCCGTCTCACCCGACGAAGCCGATAGTATCGAAGACCCTGTGATGCGCATCTTATACAAGCAGGCCCGCACCCGGGCGATCAAGAGGGCGACAGCGTGAAACTTACCGAGTCCGAAGTCCGCAATGTAGCCGACCTCGCGAATCTGGACCTCACCGAGCAAGAGATCGCGCGCCTGGCCAAAGACCTGGACGAGATCCTGACGCACATGGACGCACTCAACGAGCTGGATACGTCCACGGTGGAACCCATGGCCCAGGTGCTTTACCAGGTGGAAGAAACAGCTACGCTGCGGGCCGATGAAATAATCCCGCCCCTCGGCAATGAAGCGGCTCTAGCCAATGCGCCCTTGGCGGGCGCCGGATATTACAAAGTTCCGAAGGTGATCGAGCGATGAACGGAGTAGCCACGCTCACCATCGAGCAAGTGCAAGCTGGCCTAGCCGCACGCAAATTCAGCGCCGTGGAACTGGCCCAGTCCGCGCTGGAGTTCGCACAGGCTGAAAATCCGAAGACCAATGCGTACCTCCATTTTTCGCCGGAGCGCGCCTTGGCGGCGGCCGAGCGCGTCGACAAGAAAATAGCGGCAGGCCAGGATGCCGGGCCACTGGCCGGGGTCCCGCTGGCGGTGAAGGATGTCATCGTCACCAAAGGCGTCCGGACCACCTGCGGCTCGCGGCTGCTGGAGCATTACATCCCGCCCTACGATGCAACGGCCGTCGTGCGCCTGGAACAAGCGGGCGCGGTAATTCTGGGAAAAACAAATTGCGACGAGTTCGCCATGGGATCTTCGAACGAGAACTCCGCGTTCGGGCCGGTGCACAATCCAGTGGATCTCGATCGCGTGCCCGGCGGTTCCAGCGGCGGCTCGGCCGCGGCAGTGGCGCAAGGAACGGCGGTGGTGGCGCTCGGATCCGACACCGGCGGGTCGGTCCGACAGCCGGCGTCGTTCTGTGGCGTAGTCGGCGTCACTCCCACATACGGCCGCGTATCGCGTTACGGGCTAGTGGCGTTCGCCAGTTCGCTCGATCATATCGGGCCCTTGGGGAGAACGGTCCGAGATGCCGCGCTTTTGCTGGAGACCATGGCCGGCCGCGACGAATGCGATGCAACCTCGGCATTCGCTCCGGTGCCGCGTTACACAGCACAGCTGGACGGCGAAGTGGCCGGCACCAGAATTGGACTGCCGCGAGAATACTTTGAAGGATTATCCAGCGAATCGGGCGACCGGATCCGGCACGCTGTCACGCTTCTCGAAAAACTCGGCTGCGAGGTGCGTGACATCAGCCTGCCCGCCACCAAATACGCCGTCCCCTGCTACTACATCATCGCCACTGCCGAGGCCAGCTCGAACCTGGCGCGCTACGACGGCGTGCGCTATACCACTCGCGCCAACAATGACACGCTCAGCGGCATGTATCGGGCCACGCGCGGCCACGGTTTCGGCGCCGAATGCAAGCGCCGTATCATGCTCGGAACCTATGTGCTGAGCCATGGCTACTACGACGCTTATTATTTGAAGGCGCAAAAAGTGCGCGCGCTGATCGCTCAGGATTTTCGAAAAGCTTTTGCTGACGTGGACGCGATCATTACGCCGGTTTCGCCGTCGCCTGCTTTTAAAATCGGCGAGAAGATCGACGATCCGCTCGAAATGTATTTGTCCGACATCTACACCATCACCGGCGACCTGGCCGGCATTCCCTGCATGAGCGTGCCTTGCGGAAAAACCTCCGAGGGCCTGCCTGTTGGCATGCAGATACTCACCAGGCACTTTGACGAAACAGGCATGTTCCGCCTGGCGGACGCTTTTGAAAAGGCTGGCGGTTTCGCCGGCTCAAATTGAAAAATCGAGAGGAGAAATACTGTGGCATTTACCGTTCCCCCGCTGCCTTACGCGTTTGACGCGTTGGAGCCTTATATCGACGCCAAGACCATGGAGATCCATCACGACAAACACCATGGCGCTTACGTCACCAATTTGAACAAGGCGCTGGAGTCCGCGCCCGATTTGCAGAGCAAGACGGTTGAGGAGTTGCTCGCCAATAACTGCGCCATCGTGCCGGACAATATCAAGACCGCGGTGCGCAACAACGGCGGCGGACATATCAACCACTCCATGTTCTGGCAGATTCTCGCGCCCAGCGCAGGCGGGAGCCCGTCCGGCAACGTCGCCAGCGCGATCAACTCCGCGTTCGGCAGCTTCGATACGTTCAAGGAAAAATTTGGCGCAGCGGCTACCGGCCGATTCGGATCCGGCTGGGCCTGGCTGATCAAGAAAGGTTCGGGCGTCGAGATTATTTCGACCGCTAACCAGGACAGCCCGGTGATGGAAGGCCACGTTCCGGTAATGGGCCTGGACGTCTGGGAGCACGCCTACTATCTCAAGTATCAGAACCGCCGTCCCGAGTACATCGCCGCGTGGTGGAGCGTGGTGAACTGGCCGGAGATTGAGAAGCGCTTCAGCTCCGCAAAGTGATTTCCTGACCTGGCACGCTCGCAGTTAGCAAAGTCGGGCGTGCCACGTCCCTTTGTCCTTCCTCGAGTTCTGCCTTCATCGGCGCGCATCCGCGGCCAAGACGATCCTGGCTTTTGTGCACCACAACACCCACCAGATCAGCAGTGGCTGCAAGACCAGCCGCCCCCACAAGAGCACCGGCGCGATGGACTCCGCGCCCGTGTCCTGCGGATTTGTCGCCATATAAATATTGGCGGGGAAGACAGCGAGCAGCAGCCCAACCAATCCCCATGCCGCCGTTCTCCGTGTCCGCGGAATAAGCAACCCCAAACCTCCCAGAATTTCGCAGATCCCGCTGAGCCGAACCATAAGTAAATGCCATGGAATATAGGGAGGCATTATCCCCAAATACGCGTCGGTCTTGAGGAAGTGCAGCGTGCCCGCGCCAACGTAAAGGATCGTGGCCAATACCACGCCAATCCTCTGCGCCATCGAGAGCCTTCCCGGAAGAGCCACGGCTCATCGTAGCTCACCTGATCGTAGCTCACTGATCGTACTCACTTGACACGCCCGGACCACCTGCCATAATGAGGAACTAACGGGCGGAGGAGGGTTCGATGACGATTTCCACCAGCAGGGCCGGTATCATCACTGTGGGAATTCTGCTGTGCACGATCGCCGCGTGGCCTGCCGAGATCAGCGGTCGTCAAATCACGTTCACCAAAGACATCGCGCCCATTTTCCAGGCCAAGTGCGAAACCTGTCATCGCCCCGGAGAGATGGCGCCCATGTCGCTGGTCACCTACGAACAGGTGCGGCCGTGGGCCAAGGATATCCGGGAGCGCGTGGCCACGCGTCAAATGCCTCCCTGGCATCTGGATCCAACGGTCGGAATTCAATCCTTCGAGAACGATATATCGCTGTCCAATGCCCAGATTGAGACCATCGTGAAATGGGTGGCAGCAGGCGCTCCCAAGGGCGATCCCAAAGATATGCCGACCGCCAAGCAATGGCCGGATGACAGAGGCTGGAAATTAGCGGCGCAGTTTGGCCAGCCGGACCTGGTAGTCAAATCGGCGTCTTACAGCATGCCTGCTCAAGGCCAGGATGTTTGGTTCCGGCCCCTGACGGAGATCCCGCTCACCGAACCGCGCTGGGTGCGGGCCGTTGAGATCCGCCCATCCACTCCGGCTGGACGCAGGATCACGCATCACGCCATCGCATATTTGCAGCAAGAAGAGCCCGGTTCCAGCGCCGGGGTTATGACGCAGGGTGTGTTGATGGAATGGGCTATCAACAAAAACTACGATATCTTTCGCCCCAACACTGGAAAGCTTTTGCTGCCTGGAGCCCGGGTGTATTGGGAAATGCATTATCACGCGGTGGGCGAAGAGATTCGCGACAACGTGGAACTGGCGATCTATCTTTATCCCAAGGGACAAGAGCCCAAGTATCGCACTTACCTGACGCTCTTTCGCGCCACGCCACCGGCGGAAGGGATCATGGGCGTGCTCGACATCCCGCCGAATTCGGTGGTCGAATCGGAAGGCTTTCAAACCTTGCGAGCCCCGGCGCGCCTCGAGAATTTTCAGCCGCACATGCACTTGCGCGGTAAGGCCATGCTGATGGAAGCCATCCTGCCGGATGGCACTAAGCGCACACTCAGTTACGTGGATCATTTCAACTTTAACTGGATGACCAACTACATTTACAGCGACGATGCGGCGCCGGTGCTGCCCAAAGGCACCGTGATCCACGTGGTAGCCTGGCACGATAACACAGTGAATAACCGAAACAACCCGGACCCGGATCAATGGGTAGGCTGGGGCGATCGCACGGTGGATGAGATGGCGCACGCGTGGGTGAATGTTACCTACATCAGCGAGGATGACTACAAGGCATGGTTGCGCAAGCATGAGCCGCAAACGGGCGCGGCGGTTGCGGCTCGCTAGATCGATCGGTGCGATCTTTCTGGTGTACGCGGGATCCCTGGCTTGGGCCCAACCTCAGCAAGTTCGCGTTGGACCGGTGCACAATTCCGGGCAAAGCGTCACCGGAGCTTTCGAAGGTTGGTTCTCCAATTCCGACGGGACGTTCAGCCTTCTTCTGGGTTATTTCAACCGCAACGAGATAGAGGAGCTGGATATTCCGGTGGGCCCCGCCAACAAGATTGAACCGGGCGGCCCGGATCAGGGCCAGCCGACGCATTTTCTACCGCGCCGCCAATGGGGTGTCTTCACCGTGACCGTTCCGAAGGATTTCGGATCGAAGAAGCTCACCTGGACACTCACCGCCAATGGCGTCACGACAGTGATTCCCGCGAGTCTCAATGCTCTTTATGAGCTGTCTCCGTTAAAGGACGCGACGGGAAACACACCGCCCTTCGTTGGCTTCTCCGGGAAAGGCCCGTTTGCGCAAGGCCCACGGGGAATCAGCACAGATTTGAAGGCCACCGCAGGCGTCCCGCTCCCACTCCACGTTTGGGTTGCCGACGATGCCAACGTCGCCCCAGGCGCCAGGCCGCCGTTCACGCCCGCTGTTGAGCTGGCATGGGGGAAATTTCGCGGACCAGGCAGCGTGACGTTTTCGAACGACGAGCCGTCCGCTGACCCGAGCGATTTTCCGGCTCCCCCCGGTAGCAAGTTCCGAGGCAAGGCGTCCACCCGGGCCACGTTCAGCGAGCCCGGTGATTACATACTGCACTTAGGCATCACCGACTGGTCGGGCGTGGGCGGCCAGGGATTCCAGTGCTGCTGGACCAATGCCCAAGTGAAAATCTCTGTTTCCGCCGCCCGATAATGCGGTAACATGCAATTTCAATGGAGTGTGTCTTAGAGCTTCGCGACGTTTCGAAGCACTATCCCTCGCACCACGCCGTCAATGGTGTCTCGCTGAACCTGGCGCGCGGCGAGTTCTTTTCCCTGCTCGGTCCCTCCGGCTGCGGCAAGACCACCACCCTGCGCATGGTGGCCGGATTTGAAGAGCCCACGCACGGCGAAATTCGGCTGAATGGTTCCAGCATCCAGCATCTGAAACCCTACCAGCGCAACGTCAGCACCGTTTTTCAAAACTATGCGCTCTTTCCACATTTGACGGTGCGCGACAACGTCGAATTCGGGCTGCGCCGCCGCGCGGGCAATCACATTGGGGATCGGGTTCGCGACGTTCTCGATCTGGTTCAGCTCGCGGGCAAAGAATCGCGCAGGCCCGCGCAGCTTTCGGGCGGTGAACGGCAGCGCGTCGCGCTGGCCCGGTCATTAGTTCTCGAACCCGACGTTTTACTGCTCGACGAACCGCTCTCCGCGCTCGACCCCAATCTGCGCAAACAGGTCCGCGCCGAACTGAAAGCCATCCAGCGGCGCGTCGGCATCACCTTTCTCTTCGTCACGCACGATCAGGAAGAAGCACTTTCGCTTTCCGACCGCCTGGGCGTCATGAACAAAGGACGCCTGGAACAACTCGGCACGCCACAAGAAATTTATCTACGCCCCAGCACGCGATTCGTAGCGTCGTTCTTGGGCGCGGTCAATTGGATCGGCGACGTCGGTGTGCGTCCTGAAGCTATGCGCATCGCGCGGGAACCTTCCCGCAATGGACACCGCTCGCGTCCGGCGACCATCGTTCATTCCACCTTCCTCGGCAACTGCGTCCACGTCGATACCCGTTTGTCCGATGGCGAACCGGCCGTGGTTGAGATTTCGCGCCTGGGTGAGACCTTCGCCACGGGTGAATCGGTCCATCTTTGGTGGGAACCGGCCGACGAGCTGCGCTTCGACGAGTTACATAAGTAATGAACCGGCTGCGCGCGTGGTTCCTGGCTCCCACCTGGACCGTGATCATCACGCTGTTTCTGGCGCCGCTGGCCATCATCCTCGGCTATAGCATGCTCACGCGTGGCGTCTACGGCGGAATCACGTCGCCCTGGACCGCGGAAAGCTACCAGCGCCTGATCGATCCCATTTATCTTGCTATCCTCTGGCGATCGTTCTGGGTCGCAGGCATCTCCACCGCGTTGTGCTTACTGCTTGGTTTCCCCCTGGCCTTGTTCATTTCGCGCGCGGGCCGGCACAAAAACTTCTATCTCGGCCTGGTGATGCTTCCGTTTTGGACCAGCTTTCTGGTACGCACCTACGCGTGGATGTTCTTGCTGCGAGACACGGGGCTGCTAAATACGCTGCTGCAGAAGTTTGGTCTCATCCATTCTCCCCTGCCCCTGCTCTATAACAACGGGGCCGTGATCCTCGGCTTGGTCTATGGATATCTTCCATTCACCGTCTTGCCGCTGTACGCGACGCTGGAACGCCTGGACCGCACTTTGCTCGAAGCCGCGGCCGATCTCGGCGCAAAACCTTGGGCCGCTCTTACGCGCATCACCATCCCGCTCTCAGCTCCCGGTATTCGCGCAGGCGCGATTCTGGTTTTCATCCCCTGTCTGGGCGCGTACCTCACGCCCGACTTACTTGGCGGCGGAAAGTCCGTCATGATCGGCAACCTGATTCAAAACCAATTCACCGAAGCGCGCGATTGGCCATTTGGCTCCGCAGTCTCGCTAGTTTTGATGGCCATCGTGATGGTTTTGCTGTTTTGGATCGCACGCGGCGAAGGCGAGGATTTACTGTGAAACGCACGCCCGCACTCGCCGTCTACGCCATCGGCGCATTTCTGTTCCTGCACGTGCCTCTGCTGATCCTGTCCATCTTCAGCTTCAACTCGTCGCGCTTCACGGTATGGGAAGGCTTCTCGCTTCGCTGGTACACCGCTGCGATCAAAGACACGCAATTAACCGATGCGGCATTAAACAGCCTGATCATCGCTGTCGTCGCCACTGTGTTCGCAACCGTACTCGGGACGCTCTGCGCTTACGGTCTTTGGAAGCGCAATTCGCGGCCTCTGGCCGGGTCGCTTTACCTTTCACTCGTCACTCCCGAAATCGTTACCGGCATCTCGTTGTTGGCCTTCTATCAGTGGATCTTCCGCTTCCTGCGCGTCCAGCTGGGCATGCACACGGTGATCCTGGCGCACGTTTCGTTTTCGATCGCCTATGTGGTCATCGTCGTAATCGCGCGGCTTCGCACCGTCGACGCCACGCTCGAAGAAGCGGCGCTCGACCTGGGCGCGAACGAGTGGCAGGCTTTCCGCTATGTCACTCTGCCCGCGATTCTGCCCGGTGTGATCGCCGCCGCGCTCCTCGCATTCACCGTTTCATTCGACGATTACGTGATCACCAGCCTGGTGGCGGGAGTGGATTCGGAGACTCTGCCGATGGTGATTTACGCCATCGCACGCCGGGGCGTGAACCCAATCGTCAACGCCATCTCGGCGCTTATCGTGGTTGGATTTGGATCGCTGGTTCTGATCTCAGAAAGGCTGCGTGCCGCTTGAACCGTCGCTATTTCCTATTTGGCGCGTTGGCCTCAGGACTTGGCGCGTGCGCGCGCGACCGGCGGCCGCGCCTCAATATCTTCAATTGGTCGGCCTACATCGCGCCGGACACCGTGCCCAAGTTCGAGTCCGAGTTCGGCGTACGCGTGCGCTATGGCATCTACGAAAGTAACGAGGAAATGCTGGCGCGCGTGATGGGCGGCAATTCGGGCTGGGACATCGTTTTTCCGACCGGCTATATCGTGAAGCCGCTGCTCGCGAACGGCCTGGTGGCGCCCATCCATCGCGAACTGCTCCCCAATATTTCGCAGTTGGAGCCCCGCTTCCAGCATCCCGACTGGGATCCCAATCTCAACTGGTCCGTCCCTTACATGGTCACCGCCGCCGGCATTGCGTACAACTGCAAGCTTATGCCTCCGCCCAAATCCTGGGCCGACATGTGGGACCCGCGCCTGCGCGGCCGCATGACCATGCTCGACGATCCGTTTGACACCATGGGCGCGGCCCTCAAGAAACTTGGCCTGTCGGTAAACGCCACCGATCCTGGGCAACTGGAGCGCGCTCGCGCGGAAGCAGTCAAACAAAAGCCCCTGCTGCGCGCCTATCTCAACGCCGAAGCTCGCGACCAGTTGGTCTCGGGCGACGTGCTGGCGGCGCACATGTGGAACACCACGGCGCAGCAGGCCATGGACTCGTCCAAGGACGTCGGCTTTGTTTACCCGATCGAAGGCTACGCAGTCTATCCCGACGCGTCCGTGATCCTGCGCGAAAGCAAGCGGCAGGAACTGGCGCACCAGTTCATCAATTTTCTGCTGCGTCCCGACATCGCCGCCGCCAACGCGCTCACTGCTCGCACCACCACCACCAACGCGGGCGCGCGCAAGATCCTGCCGCCCGATTTTCGCGATAATCCGACGCTGTATCCGGCGCCCGATGTAGTCGCACGCGGCGAATGGGCCATCACGCTGGATCCGGCGACGCAGCGCCTGCGCGACCGTTTGTGGACGGAGATCAAGGCGGCGTAAGATATTTCGCTTGGAGGCGACGAAATTGATCAGTATGCCGGATCAGCATCAAGTTGATGAGCGCCTTTGCTTCCTCATCATGCCCTTCGATACCAGCCTATGCGGGCTGCCTGTGCACTCGTGCCGGCCAGATCTCACGGTCGACACGAATCACAATCCCAACGTATTCTACGAAGTGGGCTTTTCCCGCGCGCTTGAGAAAAACGTGATCCTGCTACTCCAAGAGGGCTCAGAAGCACCATTTGACATCAGAGACATTCGATACATGCGCTACTCCAAATCGACGCTTCCGGATTTGGCTGCTCACCTTAAAGAATATGTCAGGGGCTGTATGTGTACTCTCCCGACTAGCTGGCGCACTACACCTACAAGCGGACGCCCGGACGTGCGAATTTCGCATTTGGATTATCCGCTCGCAGCGATCGCTGGGGAGGTGATCAGAATAACAGCACATGCGAAGAATTTTGGCGCGGCGGCCGAGCAGGCATACGTGTCGCTATCGTTTCCCTCGGAACCGGCCGACCTAAGGATTCTTGAGTCGAAAATTAAGACGAGGCTTGGGAAGAAGGGCGAGAGCTGGAAGGCCAGCGAGGTGGTCCTGCGTTATTCAATTGCCGAGATGTTTGTTTACGGGACAGCCGGGAAGACCGGATGGAAGGAGAACATTTCCCACTCAATGACCGTCGAATTCATTGCACCCCGCCCGGGACTCTTCCAGTTCTACGTGTCCGCGCGTTCTAGGAACGCAGGCCAGGAATTTTCGCAAGACCCAACCGGTGCCGCCCTACGTGACCAACGCGATGAGCCGGTTTACTGTGGCGTAATCGAGGTCCAGGACCGAACCGCAAGCCCATGACCTGGCGCTTGCACGCGAATCGGATAAAATTAGAAAGCAGGAGAAGATAACCGTGGACGCCTTGTTGGAAAAGCTAGACGCTCGATTGCAGGCCTGGGGGCCTGAGACGGCGGCTGAGGCCAGGGAGCGCATCGCCGAAGTTATCGACCTCGCCGACAACGACGCTCTGGATCTCTCACGCTCACGCGCCACCGAACAGCAGGTCCTAGACCTTCTCGATGAGCCCCCTGCCAGGTGAGGTTTGGTTGGCAGATCTAGGCCTTGCCGCAAAGACACGACCGGTCGTAATTGTTTCCCGGCAAGACCCGAGCCCGCCCAGAGCACTGGTGTTGTACGTGCCCCTCACGACGCAGAATCGGCTTAGTCCGTACGAAGTCCCGCTCCCAAAGCTCGCATTCCTGGATCGCGACTCGACCGCGAACGTTCAGGGACTGGGATCAATACCGATTGTGCGCCTCGAACGAAGGCTTGGCGTTCTCTCGCCCGGACTGATGGCGAGGATAAAATCGGCACTTTCTTTCGCGCTGGATTTGAAATCCGCATCTGATTAGTGCTTTCCAAAGAACGCTCCCGTGAGCGACGTTATGATCGTACTGTGCGCTCTTCTCCTTCAGTCGTCATCTTCGATTACGGCAACGTGCTCTGCCAGTCCCAGCCCGGCGCCGACACGCGGGCCATGGCAGCCATTCTCGATGTGCCCATTCCACGGTTCACCGAACTTTATTGGCAATTTCGCGTCGATTACGACGCGGCCGTCCTGGACCCCATCGCCTACTGGCGCGCCGTGGGGCAATCCACCGGCCGCACCCTCGCCGCGGATCAGATTGCTGAACTGGTCGAAATCGACAGCCGCAGCTGGTCCCATCCCGCACCCGTGATGCCCGAATGGGCGCGCGATCTCCGCGCCGCCGGCCTCCGCACCGCCCTCCTTTCCAACATGCCCACCACCGTCCGGGATTATATCGTGCGCTGTCCCTGGCTGCCCGAATTCGACGCCAGTGTTTTCTCCTGCGACGTAGGGACATGCAAGCCCAAACCTGAGATGTATCGCGAATGCCTGCTCGCACTGGCGGCGCACCCTTCAGAGGTTCTGTTCTTTGACGACCGCGAGCCCAACGTTCGCGCGGCCGAGGCCTTAGGCCTGCATGCCATCCTGTTTAAGGATGCATCCAGCGCCGCGAGCGAGATCGATCGGCGGTTCTCATTGCCTGTAAAACTCAGCCCGTAACGTAGCGTAACCTCTATGAGCAGCGTCTAACCGCCGATAGTTTTGTAAAACAATTCTTTATGGTTGCGTTCGCGTCCGAAATCATGCATTATGAGCGATAAGCGTCCTACGAAGGATAAAAGCGTGGCAAGTGCGCCTCAACCCGCTTTGGCACAAATGCTTTTTGCCGCATTGAACGAACATGAGGCGGTGTTGTCTCGCGTTTCGCGGCTTTTGCACGACGACGTGAGCCAGGTTCTGAGCGCCGTGGGATTGCAATTGGACGCCATGCGGATGGACTTCCGGGAGCAGGCCCCGGGTGTGGACAGCCGCGCGTCCGAAATTCAGGAACTGCTGGAACTGGCCATCGAACAACTGCGCGACATCACCAATGAGCTGAACCCCTCCATCGTGGAACGGGCCGGGCTGCAGTTCGCGCTGGATCGTTTGATCGGCAAAGTGCGCGCCGGCTTTTCCGGCACGCTGCGCTTGCATGTGGACCCTTCCCTGCGCGTGCCCACCATTCTAGCCAAAGCTTTTTATAAGATGAGCGAGTGCGCCCTGGACATTGCCAAGGCAACTCCCGGATGTTCACTGATCGATATCCACGTCAAACGCGCGCACGGCGAGTATGTGCTTGAAATCTCCGACAATGGTCCGGTGGACACCACGGCGCCCGCGCCTTTGGGACAATTGCTGATGGACTATTACGCGTCCAAGAATCACGTGACTCTTAAGACCGAACGTGTGCCCGGCAAGGGCAGCACCATCCGCGCCAGTTTTCCGTTGCCCACCGCGATGGCCGAGAGTGGGAGTTAACCGCCCATGCCGTTTCAGGTGCTCCTGGTGGACGATCACAAGATCATGCGGGACGGCATCAAGGCCATCCTGCGCCACAGCGAGGAGTTTGCGGTGCAGGGCGAAGCCGAAAGCGGAACCGAAGCCGTGCAGGTTTGTAAGAAGAGGCGGCCCGACATTATCTTGATGGATATCGGCCTGCCCGGTTTGAACGGCATCGAAACCACCACCGAAATTCTGCGCCACTATCCGGACGTCAAGATCATTATTTTGTCCATGTATGACGACGAGCACTCGGTGGTCAGCGCGATTCGTTCGGGCGCGCGCGCCTTCGTGCTGAAGAAAGCATCCGATGGCGATCTGCTGGACGCACTCCGCGCCGTCGCCAAGGGCGGATCGTATTTGAGCCCGCAGGTTTCCGACCGCCTGCTGCATCGCATCCAACGGGGCGACCTGGAGTCCAAGCCCGTCTCCTCCGCTCTGGACGATCTCTCGCCGCGCGAACTGCAAGTGCTGCGCCTGGTGGCCGAAGGCAAAACCAGCAAAGAGATCGCCGTGATGCTGGATCTCGGCCTGCAAACCGTCCGCAGCTATCGCAAAACGATGATGAAAAAACTCGGCGTGAACAACGTCGCCGGACTCACGCAAGTGGCCCTGGCAGCCGGCATCACGCGCTTTCCTGTTTCCGCGGCCGGCGCAGGCGAACAGGCTACATGATCGACACGCCCTGGGGTGCCCTGCCGGTCGCCGACGCCCACGTTCACTTTTTCTCCTACCCGTTTTTCGCTTCACTCGCTGGGCAGAAAGGCGTACCGGTGGAGGGGTTGGCTCCACTACTGAATTGGCAACTGCCCGCCGAGGATCCCCGCCAGTTGGCCGACGTCTGGGCCCATGAGTTAGACCGGCGCGGCGTAGAGAAAGCAGCGATCATCGGAAGCGTGCCGGGTGACGGCGACTCCGTTATCGCCGCGGCTGGCCGGCATCCCCAAAGATTCTACGGCTACATGATGGTGAATCCAGCGGCGCCGGACGCAGTGGAACAAGTGGAAGCTGCGCTCGCGAGCGGCCATATTCAAGCGCTCTGCTTTTTCCCCGCCATGCATCGCTATTCGATCCAGGATGACCGTGTCTCTGCCCTGCTGGAACTGCTGGCGGCGCGTCAATTGCAAGCCGGGGCACATACTGCCGCCTTCGTTCATTGCGGCGTGCTCAGGGTTGGCGTGCGCAAAGTGCTGGGCCTGCCATCGCCGTTCGACATGAAGTTCTCGAACCCCATCGATCTGCATGCGGTAGCGCTCCGTTTCCCGCAGCTTCCATTCGTCGTGCCCCACTTTGGCGCGGGGTATCTCCGCGAGGCGCTTATGCTGTGCGACCTATGCCCGAATGTATACCTGGATACTTCGAGCAGCAATAGCTGGATGCGCTACGAAGAGGCCCACCTGGACCTTCGCACGGTGTTTAAGCGCGCACTGGATGTCGCGGGACCACAGCGCCTGCTGTTTGGAACCGATTCGTCGTTCTTTCCGCGCGGTTGGAACGCTTCTGTCTTCGAAACGCAATCCAAGGCGCTGTACGAAATCGGCGTGACGGAAGAAGTGGCTCGCTTGATTTTTCATGACAACTTAGTCCGCTTATTCTCCTGAGACAAAGTGAGACAACCGGGCACCTTTGTGTTTAATTATGGTCGTCAGAATTCGCCGCCCCTCCAAGGGCGCGCTGTTCATACATCCTCTCGACCCCGCGCCGCGGACCGCGATCCTGGTCCCGGGCTTCCGCGAGACCAGGCTGGTGCGAATTTTCCCGCAAGGCTGGAACGATCGGGCCAGGCGCTTCCATCCCGGCTCCATTGCGGGGCCGCTCGATCAATTGCGCGATTTGGCGCGCGACGGATTATCGCTCGAACAAGCGTTGGTCGTGTTCACTTACGCCGGCGGGCCGGGCCTATCTCCGCTCGATCGCGAAGCGTTCTGGAAGGCCTTTGGCGTTCCCGTGTTTGAGCAATTTCTCGGGCCCCGGAACAAACTGCTCGCCACCGAGTGCGATGCGCACTGGGGATTGCACGTGGTGTCGAGCTGCGAGGGCTTTCCACTGGAGCATGAAGTGTGTCCCTGTGGCAATCCATCGCCGCGTATCACGCGTGGATCCAGAATCGAAGAGCTGGCCGGGCTTCTGGCCTGATCCGGCGGCCGATTGCTATCCTGGTTCTGAAGTTGTCTTCGCCCGCCCGGCCTCGTGGCGAAATTGGCAGACGCGCAGGATTTAGGTTCCTGTTCTCGCAAGGGAGTGTCGGTTCGACCCCGACCGAGGCCACCAAATAAAATCAATGGCTTACGAGCATTCAGTCGAGCGTTCGTCGTTTGGTCAGATTGTATAACTGTGCCTTATCTGTGCCTTATGTGTTACCTTGGGCCATGCCCAATAAGAAGAAAGCAGCACGGCGACGGGGACGTAAGGGTGAAGGAACGCTATTTCAGCGCGGGCGCGTCTGGTGGTTCAAGGCACCAAATGGCGAGCGCGTTTCAACCGGAACGGCCATCGAATCGGAAGCCGTCGATTTCAAGATTCGGAAGCTGGCCGAACTCCACACAGACCAACCCCATATCAAGACTCACGTCCGGAAAACAACCGTCAACGAACTGCTCGATGCGCACCTGGCCTACATGCGCCGCAAAGGACGGAAGACCACACACGAAGTTGAAAACATTCTCACGAAACATGTGCGGCCGTATTTCGGTGATCGGATCGCGTCCACTCTCTCGACTGCGGACTTCGAACGATATCGCGAGGACAAGCAGAACAAACTAGAACCCACAACTCTCAATCGGCACATGGCCTATATCCGCTCCGGCTACCAGACTGGCCATAGGCGAGTCACACCACGCATGGTGGATTTCATTCCCGCCTTCCCCATCGTGGACGAGTCGTACAACGTGCGCCAGGGCTTCTTGAGCTTCGAAGGGTATCTGAAGATCCTCGATAAACTCCCTGCGTCCATCCGCCCTATATTCGTGTGCGGCTTCCACGTCTCTTCTCGCAAAGGCGAGTTACTAAAGATCCGCTGGGATCAGGTGGAGGAAGGCCTGATAATCTTGAGTCCTTTCGATACGAAAAACAAGACGGGCAGAGCCTTGCCGATCTACGGAGATATGGTTGAGGTTTTGAAAGAACAAAGGCGGATTAAAGATGAACGGTTCCCCGAGTGTGAGCATGTGTTCTTCTGGCACGCTGAAGACGTGATGCTATCGCACGGCGGACGGCGAACCATCCCCGGCGCACGAATCAAGAAGTTCGCTGCATCTTGGGATAAGGCAGTAACGGCCGCTGGATTCCCTGGTCTGCTGTTCCACGATCTCCGCCGCACTGCCGAGCGGAATATGAAAAAGGCTGGAATGGATCAGGACATGAGAATGAAGATCAGCGGGCACAAGACCCCGAGCATGAGCACCAGATACAACATCATCGTGGCGGACGATATCGCTGAAGAGAAGGCCAGGATGGACACGTGGTTCACACAGGAGCGGGCAAAGCAGAAGAAGGCCAGCTAGCACTTGTGCTGGGCCATCCACCTATCTATGTCTTCTCGATCAATCTCGACTAACCTTTCGTATCGGACCACCGGAAATAGGTTCTTGGTCATCAGATACTCGAATGACTTCTTGGTGTGGCCGATATACGCGGCAGCTTGTTCAACGGTGAGGTAGCGCTGCTGGATTACGTTCGGCCTGGGAAGCTTTGCCAGCAGAACTGTCACGCATCGCTCAGCGATCTGCTGGGCCAATGCGGCCACGAAATCACCTTGGCCTTGAAACTGGGTTTCCGGCTGACTCAGCGACGAATTGACTAAGGCGATGGCTTGGTTCTTTCGCACAACTACTCGATTCGGATTGATCCTGGCAGATACTGAAACGTGGCCCGTATTCGCAGGATACCGCTGATTTTTCGTTCTGTCATTCTAGCCAGACGCGACGAGCGCCAACCGATTGCAATTACTCAATCAGCCTGCTGTGCGAAATAAACTTCTAGCTACACACTATTTTGCGATTCTTTAAGACTCACAAAATGTCCGCGCCAAGCTCACCCACGTTGCGCAGCCCACTGCGGGCTGCGCAAACCATCCCCTCTAACTCGCTGCAACTAATGACTCGCACTGCGCAGTCCACTGCGGCCTGCGCAGACAACTAAAACATTCCAAATCCATGCGCAACTCACACGTGCAATAGCAGCCAACATGAGTTTGGACAGACCCGCGTGATAGAGTGACTGGTCATGAACCGGCAAGAGCATTTGGACTGGGCTAAGAAACGGGCTCTGGAACACGTTGAGCTGGGCCAATTGCAACAGGCTGTTCTTTCCATGTTGATGGATCTCAGTAGACATCCGGACTTTGCGCTGGATTTACAGGAAGGCCTGTTAACAATTGGTCAAGGGCCGGAAGCGGTCAAGCGCTGGATCGCATCGTTCGAATAGCAGTCCCGGCTTGCGCGCGGTGACCGCTACGCACGCCATCAAAAGCAAAAAAGCTGGAGGACGAATCCCCCAGCTCTCTTTTGCTCGGCTCTGTTAGCCGTCCACTCTCTCAAGAAACTCCCAGTTCGAAGTTCCTTTCCTATTCGACTATAGCAAGCGCGTGACCACTTCTCCGGAATTCGCCGCAACTTATTGTCACTGCAACCATAATTTAATCCAGCGCTGGATTGTTTTAATCTATCGCTCGACTATTATCCAGAAAATAGAGAATCACTTCCTACATCTTGCGCCATTGACAAGCGTCAAAACAGACTTATTCTGGAGGCGTGAACGTCCCATATGTTCAATCCAGCAAGTTCGAGCAGAAACGAATTAGGAGCAACAGGAATGATCGGAAACACCGAAGTAACTACTGCCATCACGGCCGTCCGTCGTAAACCGACCGAACGTCATATCTCGCCGCTGAACGTCGAGTATGTCCGTGTATCCCGCGTAGCCAGCGCTCTGGACATCAGCCGCACCAGCGTCTACGCCCTGATCGCCAGAGGCGACTTGCGCGCCATCAAAGTTGGGAGCAGGATGCGCGTATCCCTATCGTCACTGAATCAATTGGTGGAAACTGGCGGGGTGAAGCAACTATAAGAAAAAGCCAGGGGTCATCACTCCCCCGGCTTCAGATTCTCATGTCAGATTCGATTCTCAACTTCGAAAGGAATACCACGCTGAGCAACTCATCAGATCGCCAGCGCGAAAGCAATTTAACAACGTGTCTACCAACATCTACACGGTATCACACAGGTGCGGTGTCAGCACATGGCCCGCGCCAATTTCTCCCGTAAAAATCAGCCGTCCCAGTAGTCTCACTTTCTACAATTCAAGCCGCTCATTCCTGCCGCTGCTGGAGGTCTACGATGCACACCGGCAACGGTAATAAACCACGCGGGTGCCGTGGTCCTCGTGGCTTCTTGCAAAATCACGAGGACCGGCTGGATGCAGCGCTTAATGTGATCCGGCAGCATATTATCAGGACCGCAGCGGGTGATGTCAGCGAGGCTCTGGCCACCGCTACAAGTGAGGGTTTATTCATCGAAGTTGGGGATACCAGCTTTCATCTCAAGCCGCTCGGCGAGGTCCAGAACCCCAAGGAGCACGACATCAAAAAGATGGCCGTGGGCCTCGGGGTGGGTGAAGCGTTCGTTGATGATCTTATCAACCGTGACGTGTCGCTCGACGTGGCTAAGAAAGAGATCATCAGGGAAGCGGCGCGCCGCGCTGGGATACCAGTCCTGGCCGACACTGAGCTATCGGACATCGGCCCAATCACTGCCGCCGAACTCCACCATTACCTACTCGATCCTCTTAAACCGGCCGAACCCGATCAACGCTACTACCTCGGCTTCCAGGATGCTGGCGACCTATCCATCTGGCTGGGCGAGGAAAAACATAGGAAGTCCAATATGGTTTTGCAATACGCGGTCTGCGCAGCCATCGGCAGAGCGTTCCTGAACTTCAGATGTGACTGCAAACCGCTCCGCATCGTGCTGATCGATTACGAGACATCGAGCGATGAAATGAACAGGCGGCGGGAGGCCATCATTACAGCTATCGATGAAGCTTGGAATCTGACCGACGAAGAGGAGCTGCTACTCTGTAAAAATCTCCGGATCATCGAAGTCAGGCGCATTGAGAGAGCAGGCCGGATATTCCCCAAGTTTCCTTACCCCGCCCAACGCCAAGCCGGAGACGAAGCGCGGACCGCATTCTGGCAGGAACTAGTAGCGCTCTACCCGGCTGATGTCTACATTCTTGATCCGCTCCGCAAATTCCACAGCGGGCCGGAGAACGACAGCCAACTAGAGTCCTTGCTCTCAGAGATCCGCCGCGTCTTCAGGGCGGCTGTGATCGCACCACACCACATGCGCAAGGCCAGCGAAGACGGTACCGGCACGCGCACCCGATCACTGATGAAAGACATGCGTGCATGGTCCGACAACTGCCGTGGCACAACCGCGTTCAAAGCTCACGTGGACCGCATCGTGTGCCAAGAGCGCATCATGGCCGACAACGGCGATGAGGTTATCCATTTCGGTGTGTTTGGCAAAACCGGCGCCGACATCTCCCCGTTCGCTCTGCTGGAGTCCGATCACGAATCCTTCTATTTCGTACCGGACACCAAGGTTCCCGAACTCCTGGTGAAAGCCTACGACGCATTGAAGGCAGCGCGGGGACCATTCGATACCAAGGCAGACGCGGCCAACGCCATCGTCGCCAAGCTCTTCGTTAACAGATCTACGGCATATCGCAAAGTCGATGACCTGATGCGCCACTATCTGTTGATTTCCAAGGATGAAGGCGAGTTGCATCTGGCTGGTCCGGGGGGTTATCGGCCATTAGCTATGGAAATAATCGGCAAAGGGGTAGGGACCGTTGGGACGGGAAAGGGAAAGTGGGGGTAAGTGAGACAAACACGTAAATGGGATATTTATCAGTTAGTTAGGTGTCTCATTGAGCCTGAGACAGGGGTGAGACGGTGAGATAGTGAGACGCGGGGTGTCTCATGGGTGTCTCACGCTCTCTGAGACAGATATATATAAGAAAAGAATAATAAAACTAGACTTGTCTCATAAAAGCTACTGTGTGGGGGGCGGGCAATTTTGGGCGGGCATCGGCACCGGGCTGTCAATGTACGGGGCAGGCATGGGGCACTCACGCTGCACACCCCCGCGCGGAGCTGAGAGCAGAGCACGCCGGGGCGGGAACATTAGAACGACCGAACTTGAAAGGAGCAAATCGAACAATGAGAAACCAATATCCAACAAGCGTGGCCACGGCCACCATCGAGTTTACGCGGGAACATCACGATGATTCGAAAATTCCCCGCGAGTGCGTCTATGCCCGCTGCCTGGACTCGGGCTGCAAGGTAGGACCAATCTGGGGACACGGGGACAGGTCAGTCAAGCGGGCGCTGGCCAGTCTCACTGAAAACTGTGAATGTGGTGCGCGCTTTCATTCCGAGAACTGAGGAGGCAATTGAGCAATGAGCATACTGGTAGATCCAGACAATATCGACATGGTGTTGCTGGTGGACGGCTGGCACCACGTAATCAAAGGAACCTTCAATGCAGACGCACTCGATAGGTCGAGCGAAGAACTCGGTCCGAGCCTGCTGATCGGCGGCATTCTGCCAACGGATGAATATGGCGATGTGCTGCCTACCGCCGCATGCTGGGATGAACAAGGTGGCACGTTTGTAGTCTGCCCGATGAGTTCGATCCTGGCCATCAAGTTTTGTCCGGTGTATAAAGACGCGCTGAATGCCATCGATTCCTGGTATGGCCATGCGCGCTGGACGTGGGAGCAGTTAGACCGGGATCTGGAATCGACGGGAACTTTATAGCTGGAGAAGCACACACAACTCTCTCTTCTTTCTCTTTGATGAATATGATGATGATGATGAACGCCATGGTTCTAATGGGGGTTTTCGTTCATCAATGGTGATGCGCGGTTTGATGAATTTGATGAACCACGCGGTTACTAACGCGAGCACATGGTTAGCCCAAGTACCCGCCAATAGAGGGGTATGCCGCCTAAATCCCTGATTAGCCATGGGTTACGCGACCGGCACCGGGCAAATTTTCACGAATCCGTTAAAACCGTTTTTGGGGCTGAATGTTTTTGGCTGAATAGAAGGGAATCCACATGTCCAACAAGCCGCTCGATGATGTGTCGATGGCTAGCGCTCGCGATGAGAGCCGCGCCATGCTGTCGGATGAGGCCAGCTCGCACGATATGGCCACGTCTGGTGGAGCGCTGTCAGAGAGCTTGGTAATCCCGGCAGGTACCAGCGCCATGATCGAGCTGCCTGCCGTTCTCGACCGGGTGGAAGACTTCACCAGCTCCGAGCTATGCCACATCTTCGAGGAGTTGGGACTCAGCCGGGACCAAGCGATTTTCACTTACCTGCACAACTTAATGGGGTACAGCCAGCGTGAGGTCTCGGCACTGGTGGGCTGGAGCAGCAAACATGCGGAGTCAATCCGGCGCACGCTCGATAGGCCACGCGCACGCCGCGCGATCGCGGAGTCTGGGCTACTGGCCGCCACCGCCGCGCGATGGCCGGGACCACAGCTCGGGCAGATCGTCACATTATTTTTTCCGGAGTGTCCGCAGATCGCGAGTTACGGGCTTATGGTTGATGCAGGCGCGCGGCATCCGCTTATTAGCCGCCGCTCGACAAAAAGGATCTTCACTATGCTTCCAGAAATTCGGGTTCCTGCTGATGAAGTCGCCGCCGAGGTCAAGCGCCTCATGGATTCAAACAATTGGGGACACACCATTGAATGGACCCGCGCTTGGTGCCATGACCGCATCGCCACACGCCTGAAGCTAGCGCAAGAGACCGCTGAATTGAGCCGGATGGAAGCATTGTCCGCTAGCGCCGCCGCCGCCGAATTCGAGGCTGCTGAAATGGCCATGCTGCTCCTCCGCGAGCGCAAGTTTGAATTAGCCCGTGAGCGCAAAGCGTTGCTCAAGACCTGGCGCGAGAAGGCTGGCCGGGATTCGATCCGCGATACGACAAGCTTCATAGCTAGCGGAATCCCCGCCATTGAAGATCAGCTAGCGCAGGCCACGGACGATCACCTCGCAGCCTGCTGGACCTACCAAGCACTCCAGGGTGTGGTCGCTTTCCACAAAGCGCAGGCGGATCAAAAAGACTTGGTGAAGTTGGTTGAGCGCCTGACGCCCGAGGTAGTTAAGTTGGGGGTTAAAGTAGCTGCTGCTGATCCAGTGCTGATAGCCGCGCTGCCGAACAATCCCGTGGGCGTCACCATGCGCGCGCTCGCTGGCATCGGCAACCTGCGACATGAGGCGAAGGTAGCCTAATGGCCACAATCAACGTCAATGGCATCACGCTTCAATTCGATGATCTGGTGTCCCTCACCATCGTCGGAGACAGCGTGCTAATCAGCACCAAGCCCGCGTCGCCTCAGCCTAACACCACGCCGCCATCGCCAGTCACCGGCTGGATTCCGAGCACCTGGCCCTACCAGCCCCAAGTCACGCTCACTACCGATCCGCCGCCGAACACCTAAACGAAGGAGACACCATGTTGAGATTTTCCGACCTGCCTCCCGAGCGGGAGCGGGGCGCCCGAAGTGTTGCCCGCGTTGCCCGCCCGCGCCATCGCTCGCCCATCAGCAGCACCACGGCCGCGCTCGGACTCGCGGATCACATTTTTAACAGGCCGCTGGCAATCACGGAAAGTGGGGCTGAGCTGTTGCTCGCGCACATAAACGTGACTACCTCCGCGTTGACCGTGCGCGATGATTTCACCAGCGATGATGATCCTGACTATCTTGTGTCAGATTCGGTTGCCGTTATCCGTATTGCTGGCCCGTTGCTCAAGAACCGCTCTAGCTTAACTGACTTTTTTTCGATCACGACTTATGAATCACTGACGGCGAAATTCCTGCACGCGCTGGCCAACCCCGCCGTGGCCGCGATTCTATTTGATATCGATTCACCTGGTGGCGAGTGCGCGGGCTGCGCCGACCTATCCGACCTTATCTACTCCTCGCGTGGCCACAAGCGCATTTGGGCGTTATCGAACGACTCGATGTACTCCGCGGCTTATTGGATCGGATCGGCCGCGGATCAAGTTTTCGTGAGTCGCGACGCAGGTGCCGGCTCCATCGGTTGCTACATGATGCACCTTGATCGGTCCGGACTGGATGAACAGTGTGGGCTGAAATTTTCCTATATTTTTTCTGGCCCGCGCAAGGTCGATGGCAACACGCATGAGGCGTTATCGGATCGAGCCCGCGCCACTTTGCAAGCTGAGGTTAACCGCACCACGGATATCTTTGTGGGCACTGTCAGCCGCAATCGTGGCGTGGATGCTCGCGAGGTATACCGCACCGAATCCGGGATCTTTTTTGCAAGCGCGTGCGTGCCACTGCTCGCGGACCGATGCAGTTCTCTCGATGAAACCATGATGAGCCTGCGGGTAGCGGCCCGCCTTCCATTAACGCCAGGGGCCGGCGCTTTCTCGCAGACCAAGAGCGCGGCGGCCGTGACGATGCCACGCACCATTGCGCCCGCGCCTGCCGCCCGAATCGCACCAGCGCCAGCACCCACACCAGCACGGCTACCAGCCCGTCGCCTGACCGCGCTCCCCACGGTAACTGAATCCGCGATGATCTCAGCCGCACTCGCTCGCCTGCAATGCGCGCCGCCAGCGCGGCTAGCAATGGACGATGCTGCACCTATCGCCGTGATCCGCGCATCTGCCGTCGCCGTCGCTGTCACCAGCCCGCGCAACGTGCGCCTGTTGGTTGCGCCTTATAATTCGCCATCGAGCGACCTTGGCGGCTTCCGCGAAGTGTACGCTCCCGGCTGTTTCGCCGCTGGCTTGGGCGAAGATATCATCGCGCTCTTGAATCATGATGAGCGCTGGCTGCTGGGCCGTAAAAGCGCAGGTAACGTGAATGTCTATGACTCCGCCGAGGGTCTCCGCTGCGATCTGACTCTGCCTGATGATGTGAGCTATGCCGACGATGTTTGGCAGCTACTCCAGACTGGAATTATCAAGGCCTCTTCGGCTGGATTTTGGCTAGTTCGCTCGCATAATGAAGTTCGAGCTGGCGAGAAAATCAGGGTAATCGAGCGGGCCTTGCTGCGCGAAATAGCTCTAGTCGCCGTTCCCGCGTATCCGCAAGCGACCGCTCAGCCTGCCGCGAATCGCTCGCTACAAATAGCTGCCGCGCGCCTGCGGTTACTGAAGGCCCAAGGTTAATCACACATGGCCACCACCCCGATCACCCATCACTCGCAAGTATTGCCGCCACCCGTGAATCGCGGCCCATTCTCCAGCTTGTCTGAACAGCTCCTAGCAGTGCGCCAAGCCAGCCTCCGCGCCAGTCAAAGCGGCTATATCGATCCGCGCCTGCTCGATCTGAATACTCGCTACCATGAGCGCGCCGCCCCTGCTGGCGCTGGTGAGCAAGTGCCATCTATCGGCGGATTCGTCGTGCAGCCGGAGTTCAGCCAGGAGCTAATCACCCGTGTGTTCTCAACTGGCGAATTACTCCGCCGCATGACTCAGTTTCCAATTACTCGCGAGCACGCCACCGGCACCAAGATACCTGGCTTCGATGAGCAATCACGGGCTGATGGCTCGCGCTTCGGCGGGATGCACGCGCTGTTTTATAACGAGTCGGATCTTGCAGTAGCTACCAAGGCCAAGTACCGCTTGCTGGAGTTGAATCTGAAAAAGCTCATCGGGCTTTGCTACGTGACCGATGAATTAGCCCAAGACGCTGTAGCTCTGGAGTGCGCGGTCAGCTTGGCATTCACGTCTGAGTTTGTGTTTCAGCTAGAGCGCCACGCGATTTTTGGCAACGGCGCGGGGCAACCTTTGGGTATTCTCGATCCTACTAACCAAGCTCTGATCGTGATCCCAAAGGTAAGCGGCCAAGCGACCCAAACCATCGTTTACGAGAATGTATCGGCGATGCTATCCCGATTCTGGGGGCCAGGGACACCGAACGCGCTTTGGCTAATCAGCCAAGATATCCTGCCGCAGCTATTAACCATGGTGATTCCAGCCGGAACCAGTGGCGGATCGTATTACCCTGCCTACGTGCCCGCCGTCGCTGGTGAAGCGTGGGGGCGCTTGCTCGGCATCCCATGCGCGATCAGCGAGTATTGCAGCACGCTCGGCACTCAGGGTGACATCATCCTGGTGGACGCGACTCAGATCGCCTTTGCGCAGAAAACCGACATCGGCATGGCTGTATCGATCCACGTGGATTTCGCCGTGGATCAGAGCGTATTCCGGTTCACCTGGCGCGTGGATACACAGCCCGCTTGGCACACAACTTTACTGCCTGCCAACGGTTCCACGGCGGCGCTCTCACCTTTCGTCGTTTTGGCCCCCCGCTAACAAAGCGCGGGCCTGCTTGAGTCCACCGATTCCCTTTCTTTCTTGTGGTAGCCGGGGTGCGTTTCGAGGATTTACGCGCCCCTCTTTTTCCACCGAGGATTTTCACCATGAACGATGTTTCCGTTTCCATCACGGGCCTAAGCGAAGCAATGGCGATGCTGGCCGGCGCGCCTAAAACCGTGGTAGCCGCGGGCTTCCTGAAAGCGCTCTCCGCGGCCGGCAACGTCATCGCCGCCGAATTAGAAGCGAACGCTCCAGTCAAAGCCGAAGACACCGGAGGACTGCTGGATCGAGGCGTGCTGCGCGAGTCCATCGTAGTCGCACCCGAGCTAGACCCGCGCTTCCGCGGCGGTGAAGTAAACGTCGGATTCACCCCTGGCAATGACGCGGATAAAGTCGCCTATTGGCTCGAATACGGCCACCGGCTTGTTCGTCGCAGCCGGCTGTCCTATATCGACACCCGCGGGCGCCGGCGCAGAGGCACACCCATTGGAGAAGTGCAGCCGCACCCATTCATCCGCCGATCCGCGGTGATGGCAGAGGACCCCGCTATCGATGCGTTCGTGGATTCCCTGCGCCAAACCGTGACCGAGCAGTTCCCGCAGACCATCGCGGCCTAGCTGCGCCGCATTTACACCAAGGAGATTTAAACCATGGCCACCAAATCAGCCGGCGTAATCCGCATCAACCTATCCGCGGGTACCGCGCAGTTCTTAGCTGACATGGATAAGAGCAACGCCAAGCTTCTCCAGTTCCAGAAGAACGTCGCAGGGATCGGGCATGGTGTAAGCGGAGTGCAAGCAACCTCCGGCGCCCTGCGCGTGCTCGAAGGCGGGCTGAATAATAACCTCCGCGCTGCCGAGCGCTTCACCGCCAACATCCTAGGCTTAGGGCCGATCCTGCAGAAAGCTTTCCCCGTAATCGGCGGGCTAGCCTTTGTTGGCTTGCTCGGCAAAATGGGCGATGAGGCCTACAAGTTCTACACCACTCTTCGAGACGCGCCCGAAAAATCCGCCGATGCCTTCCGCGATCTATCCGCGGGAATGAAGCGCACCAACGATGAACTCCTGGTGACCGATGACCGCCTGGCCATGAGCATTGCCAAGTTCGAGGGTAAACGCCAAAACACTCTCAAGCTGGCCCTGGACGAAGCGCGGGTAGCCGCGGATAAACTGGCCGATGCCCTGGATGCTGATCTCAAGAAAATAGCCAAGGTCCTGGAAGAGAACAAGGTCTCCTGGTTTGAGCGCTTCACCGGCACCGCGCAGACTACCGATATCAAAGAGCTGGTAGCCGGCAAGAGTGGAGTAGGCGGATTACTCACCGAAGAAGCCAAGATCACTCGCGAAGGGCAGCTACAGATTGACCAAGCCGCCCTGGCCGGCGACCTGAAGAAGCAGGACGCCGCGCGCTTGGCCATGAATAATGCCCTCATCAAGCTCTACTCCGACACCCAAGCCAAGGTTAATACGCAACTGAAGGAAGCTATCGGGCTCCAGAAGAGCCGAACCGATGTGGCCGCGGTGGAAGGACCGTCCTACCCTGGCACGGGTGCCGGCACTGGCCAGTTGGATGTCTCGCGCCGGGTGAGCGAGTTGCAGGAGCTTCAAAGCCGGCTGCAAGACATGCGGGTGCGTGTGCAGCTTCAGGCCAGAGTGGACACCGACACGGCCAAGAATGAAGCGCTGGAAGCTGCCGCGGCCGGCGCCAAGCTAGACCGCCCCTTTGCCGCCAAGCTTACCGAACTTCAGGCGCAGGTAGCAGCGTCGGGCGAGAAGATGAAAGCCGCGGGGTTAGATTCGGCCGGCCAGCTACTCGCGAAGAGCATGGGCGATGCCCTGGTGGCAATCGCTGAAGTGAATCGAGGTCTGGAGAAGCAGCACGAAGCCATCGTCACGATCAACTCGACCCGCGGCCAAGAGATCCTGAGCCTAGTTACAGCTCGGGATAAGAACGACGCCGAAGCCGCCTGGGTCACCAAGCTTACCGAAGCCCGCGAGAAGATCCAGGATCAGATCAAGGGCCAGGAGCTACTGAATGGCGCCATCGGCCGCGGCTGGGAGGCCGAGCGCAAGGTAGCCGCGGAGATCGCGCTCATGTCGCGATTCACGCCGGCAGAATATAACGACCCTGGGCGCCAAACTGAGATCCAAGCCGCCCGCGAGCAGGAGCTGGCCCTCGCTGAATCCAAGCACCGCGAGGAGCTGAGCAAAACCTCCCTGGCCCTGCGCGATCAGATCGGCCTACAAACCGCCCTGGCCCGCGCCCAATCCTACAGCGCCGAAGCCGTGCGCCTAGCCGAACTCCAATACCGCATGACGCTGCTCTTGCGCGATGGAAAGCGCGATCTGATCCAGAACGAAATCGAACTCTACAACGCAACACGCGCCAACGACGTAGCCGGCCAGGTGGAGAAGCTCGACCAAGAGGCGGAAGCCGTGGCACGGTTGGCCGCTGCCTATATCCAAGGCGCCGGCGCCGTCCGCCGCGCTCAGCTCGCCAATCAGCTATCCGCCATCTCGCGCGAGGGTGACACTCTCGCGCCTGGAATGCTGGGTGTAGGATCGCGCGCCTTGGCCACCGCGGGGGTATCGCAGACCGAGGAGCAGGAGCGCATTGCCAAGCTCGCCGGCGAGACACGCTTGCAGACGATCAACGCTCAGATCGCCGACCTGCAACAAGCGCTCGCCGTCACCAAGGATACGGCCGGGATCGAAATGCAGCTCAGAGACCTGGATCGCGAGCGGTTGCAGATGATGCGCGATCAAGCCCTGGGCCAAGGCAGCGCCCGCGATGGCATGCGCGCGTTCTTCATCGAAATGCAGGAGCAGGCTGAGCAGACATCGAAGATCGTGTATGACGCGCTCAACTCCGCGCTGAACGATAGCAGCAAGAACCTGGCGCAGATGTTGACCCAGAAAACTCCTAAAGGCGGCTGGGGCCAGCAGTGGAGCAAGATTCGCTAGCTCCCTAGGCGAAGGCATGGTGCAATCCAGCATCAAGTCCATCGCATCGACCGCGCTAGGCAAGTTCGGTGCCGCACTCGGGCTCACTAGCCAGGGCCGATGGCAGCACCGAAAAAAATGCACTATGGGTGCGTTTAGCGGGCGCTGGTGCTGCTGCTGGTGGCAGCTCGGTACCGTTGCCCTACTTCGGGACCGCTGGCACTCCTGGCAGCAATACCGGACTCTTTGGCGGAGTCGGCGGCTTGATCTCTCACCTGCTCACCGGCCGTGCTGGAGGCGGAGATATCTCCGCTGGCGACTGGACCATGGTAGGTGAAAACGGCCCAGAGATTCTGCACGGGATTAGCGGCCGGATCATGAGCAACTCTGACTCTCGCCGCGCGCTTGGTTCCATGCGTGGCGGAGATACTTACATCAACATCGATGCGAAAAATGCAGAACTGGGCGTTGAGAATCGCATCCGGCGCGGCCTGGAGATGAGCCATAACGCGGCCGTGGCCAATGCAGTGCGAGCTAACAATGAGCACTCCAAGCGCACCCCGCACTAGTGAAGGGGATCGATCACGATGGAAGGCCACGTCAAATTTTACGACCCAGTAGCAGCAGTACGGCTTTGTCGCGATCTTGGATGAGCACGATACCTACATCCGCGATTTTTTCTTTCACAGCTCGGTGCTGCTAGACTGCGCAGACATCAGACGCGGGGAGCTGGTGGACGTTCTGGATTGACGATGATTTGCATCACCCCAGCGGCTGGCGAGCTGTTGATATCTCCAGGAAGTTGGGGCCACCCGCCAAGCTAGACGAGCTGGCCACCGTGGACGCGCAGTCATGAGCTACATGCAATTTCAGCAGCGCTGCCGCGAATGTGGCGAGGAGTGGAACGCCGCGTTCGGCCTGGTGGGGATGACTTTGATCGCTCAACCACCAGTGAAGTGCCCGAGGTGCGGGGCCGCCAATATCTCCAAATTCGCCGATGGCTGGAAGCTCCTCACGCCACCACCAGCACCGAATGTATCCGAGGTTCTCAATGTCGAAAGCAATGGTCAATCACCGGAAGAAATGTCGCGCTAGACGCCAGCACTTCACCCATACCGATACCGGCACCGTCACCCCGCGCCGCCCCACTGATCGCGAAGTTTATCGGGCCTGGACCGTCTACTATCGCGCCCTGAACAATCTCAACGCGCACTGATCCCGTACAGCCGGATTGACGGCGACCTGACCCGCGCCTGCCTTCACCAGCACGCCACACCACAAGCCCCACGCGAGTACATAAGCACTCCCCGGCCCGCACTCCTCCACCAGCGTGATCGCGTCCGTACCGCCGTGGCAATAGCAGGTGCCTGCCGGGTGGACTGAGCTGGGCTGAAGAAGGTACCGCCGATTACCTCGCGAACTGCGTTGGGATGGATGCCGCCACCATCACCCACAGGAACAGCGGACCATCCATCAGAAACTTAACAACCACGCGAAGCCCGTACCATGATTGCGGATTCGCCAGCCAGTTACCGAATTCCGTGCCCGATAGCGCAGGCAATAAGACGCTGTAGAGGGTTAATTGCGGCAAGTGCCCGGTCTTTAACCACACGTACCCCTGCCAGCCTAGAATCCCAAAAACAGCGGCCCAGCCCACGAAACCAAGAAGGCAGCCCCAATCATGAGAGGACCTCTCAGCCTGCTTCATAGCGCGGTTTGTAGGTAAAGTTGGTTTCATAAAAGAAGCAAAATTGCGCTGGAGCAAAGCCGGGTGCAGGTTTTACAGCAGGCCGATCCACTCTCTATCACCGGTCTTAATGCGCGGTGCCTTTTTACACCTTTTGCAAGTCACCTGCTTGAGGCTGTCTGCTATCTTCGCTTCAGATTTCGATCTAACCGACGCGCCGCACATTGTGGAGTTTTTGGGATGCTCGTTACCAATGGCAAGATGAGTTAACTTCCCGCTCGTGGTGCGAACCAACCAAAAGTGCGTTGGTGGGGTATACAAGGGCATGCGCTGATTGTAAAGCTGCGTCGCGCCGCCTGCAATCCCGCACAGATTGTACGCGAACTTTGGGATCGATTCCCAGTCCACCTGAAGAAGGCAGCTAGGTAGCCATCACTTGCTGCCTGCGCCCGCATCCTTCGGTTTGTTCCTGCTCCCCAGCGGCCTGCCACGCCTCTTAACTGCACTCAGCGCCGTCATCCACTTCGGAGGCCGACCGCGCCGCTTCCCTCTGCCATAGGCAAGGCGTTCGAGCACCGCGATTGACTGCACGACCCGCTCGCGTTCCTCGCGCAGAGCCACCAACATTTTTATGGTGTCCATTTGGTGAGAGGATAGCGCAAAAGCTAGCACCGCTCGCGCAAAGGATGCTTTGTAGGTCACGCCCGGTAAGATCGGTATCAAGGGAAACCGCCATCTGGAACTGTACCCATGGCCGCTGTCGGTGTCAAAGGCCTGGGTAGGTCATGGGATACTGCCGTGGGATACTTGCTTCGCTTAGTTTGCTGGTTTAGAGTCGGCGGGAATCAAAAGGCACTTTCCCTTTACACCAGTAAGGGACCGAGTGCATTGGCCCTGGCCATAACTACGGATTCAATAGGATAGGGTGTTTGGGAACTTACTCCGGCATGAAGTTGGCCTGCTGAGTATCCCATGGAGTATCCCATGACCCCCACCACCAAAATCACTAACTTCTTTGTTTTGATGGTGAGCGCGGTAGGAATCGAACCTACAACCTAGTGATTAAGAGTCACTTGCTCTGCCAATTGAGCTACGCGCCCGACTCGGAGTAATCCTTGAGGATACCGACGCTAGTAACTTTCACTCGCGCCAACTTTTCGATTGTAGCACCGCGCTGAATCCTATTTCACTAGCCTTCTTTGGGCGCGAACGAAGCCGCGGCGATTTGCGCGATGTCGAGAAGCTTCGGCGGAGTGGCGGAAACTCCGGCCAGCGCGTCTCGGAACATGCTATTGCAAAACGGGCAGGCCGCGGCCACCACGCTGGCGCCCGTCGCCGCTAACTCCTCGGCGCGCTCCGCGCTAATGCGCTTGCCTTTCTCTTCTCCCAGAAACGCCAGTCCGCCGCCGGCGCCGCAACAGAACGATCGCTCACGCGACCGCGGCGGATCGGCCAGCGTTCCGAATTTGCTCACTACATCGCGCGGCGCATCGTACACATTGCGATAGCGGCCCAAGTAGCAGGGATCGTGATACACGATCTTCTCGCCGTCCCCCGTTCGCGCCGGAAGCTGGTCCAGATGACGAGCCAGAAATTCGCTGTGATGCTCGATGGGCGGGGCCTGCCCGTATTCCGCGGCATATTCAGACCAATCGGTACCGATGGTCCGGACGCAATGCGGACAAATGGAAATAATCTTTTTTACCTTGTTCTCGCGCAGGGTCTCCAGATTCGCCTCGGCGAGCTGGCCGAAGGCGAGGTCGTTCCCCAAGCGGCGCGCCGGATCGCCGGTGCACTTTTCCTTCCTGAGTACACCAAAGCTGACATTCAAGCCACGAAATACCCGCACTAAGGCCGCAATGATTTCCCTGCCCTGCGGATCGTACCCACCCATGCAGCCCAGCCACAAACAATAGTCCTGGGTGCCATCGAAAACAGGCAGCTCCTGCTTCTGGATGAATTTGTCACGCTCGCTGGAGGAGAAGCCGAGCGCGTTCCCGTTGCGCTCCAGATTCAAAAACAACTTCGTTCCGTAGTCGTCCTCCCATTTGCCGGTATTCACCGCGCCACGCCTCAGGCCGATGATGATCGGCAGATGTTGCACTCCCACCGGACACTGAAACTCGCAGGATCCGCAGGTGGTGCATTGGAAAATTGCTTCTTGTGACAGATGCGTTCCCAACAGGGGCTCTTCACTGGCCGGCCCGAACTCATTGAGATATCCGCGGACGCCGAGTGCGATTTCCTTGGGGTTCAAGATCTTTCCCGTGTTGGTGGCCGGGCAATGTTGAGAACAACGGCCGCACTCGACGCAGGTGAAAGCCTGCAGCGAGATCAGCTCCGTGACGTCCTTCCCGGTATCCAGGCCGAAGTCTTCGTCGCCCACCAGCGGTGGAATCTTGCTGAACGTGTCGCGCTTCAGGAAAACCGTCGCCGGACTCAGCACCAGGTGCAGGTGCTTGGTGTGCGGGATCAAGGGCAGGAACACGAGAATAGTCAGGGCGTGCGCCCACCAGAGCAAGCGGCTGGATTCCCAGGCATCGACGAAGGTCCCGAGATAGGTGATCATCAGCAAAAAGATCAGCAGCGCGATGACACCCGATTCGGGCGACAGCGGGCCCAGCCACTTAGGGCGGACTAGAAAGCGGCGAAAGGCCAAGCCGGCGATCGCGATGGCCACGGCGACCGCAAAGACCCCTGCCAGGTCGAAGTAGAAAGCCCCGAAGATTCCATGCCGATCCAAAAATCCGAGGTGCAGGCCTTCCGCGAAATGGTTGGCCGTCACCAGTGCGAAGACGCAGAATCCCCAAAACACCAGCGCGTGGGCGATGCCCGGCAACGGCCGCTGGGAAATCACTTTCCCTTGCAGCATTACTTCCCAGATAAAATCGGCCACGCGGCGCGCCACCGGGCGGATGTGAAAATCGGCATCTTTCTTCGACTGCCGGACAATCCGCCAGACTCTGCCGAATCGAAGCCAGAAGCCGAGGATGGAAGCTGCCAAGAGAACAAGGAACAGGGCCGACTCCGGCCAGGACAGTTGGGGCACCAACTGCGAGTGTAGCGCAGGCCAGTACATCGCTGGCCGCAGAGGAACGCGGATGAACGCCGATTCCCAACGAATTTCAGCGCGCTCGTAAAGACGGCCGCCCTAAGTTACGATAGTTGAAATAGGGGGCAAAACGATTGCGTTTCATCATGTCCGGGGCCGCGGGTTTCATCGGCTCGCACCTCAGTGATCTTCTGATTGCCAAAGGGCATCAGGTGATTGGCTATGACAACTTCATGACCGGAGATGCCCGTAATCTGGAGCACCTGAAAGGCAATCCGGCGTTTGAGTTTCGGGACTGGGATGTCTGCCAGCCTTTTGAGCCGGAAGGGCCGGTGGATGGCGTGCTACATTTGGCATCGCTCGCCAGCCCCAAGGATTACTTCGAGCATCCCATTGAGACGCTGGATGTCGGTTCGGCGGGAACCCGCAACATGCTCGAAATCGCACGAATACATCAAGCGCGCTTCATGGTCACCTCCACATCGGAGTGTTACGGCGATCCGCTGGAGCATCCGCAGGTGGAAACCTATTGGGGCAACGTAAATCCGGTGGGCGTGCGCTCCTGCTATGACGAAAGCAAGCGCTACGCCGAAGCGCTGACCATGGCTTACCATCGGGTGCATGGCGTGCGCACCACCATCGCGCGCATCTTCAATACCTACGGCCCGCGCATGCAATTGAAGGACGGCCGCGTGGTGCCCGCGTTTATCGATCAAGCGCTGCATGCGGAGCCGATGACGGTGTTTGGCGACGGCACGCAGACCCGCAGCTTCTGCTACGTTCGCGATCTGGTGGATGGCCTCTATCGGCTCACGTTGTCCGACGAGCGTTATCCGGTGAATCTGGGCAATCCGCAGGAGCTAACCATTCTTGAATTCGCCGAGCGCATTCGCCGGCTCACCGGAACCACTGCGCAGCTCGATTTCAAGCCGCTCCCGCAGGACGATCCCAAACGGCGGCAGCCCAACATTGGCAAGGCGAAGAAGGTACTGGGTTGGGAGCCCAAGGTCAGCCTGGAAGACGGCCTCAGAGAGACTATCGCCTACTTCCAGAACCTGCCTGCGCCGGTTCTCGCTCAGTAGCAACCGGTACCACTTCAATCCAGACCTTTGCGGCGGCGGTTTTCCCCAGTTGCACCGGCCGGCCGGCGATCTTGAGCGTCAGCGTGTCATCGTAGTTGGACGCCAGCATGCGCACCACGGCGCCCGGATGAATGCCGAGACCGTGCAGATATTCGAGCAGCCGCCGGTCGCGCTCAAAGACGCTGACCACGATGGAATCGGATTCGGACGGCGCTTCGTCCAGTGGACGCTGGCCACGATCGCGACGATGCTGCGGAGTGTCGCCCTCCACGCGATTGCCGTGCGGGCAGGCTTCGCCGGTGCCCAGCTTTTCAAGCAATCGCCGCTCGAAGTCGGCCGAAACCGCGTGCTCCAGTTGCTCGGCTTCGTCATGGACTTTGTACCATTCCATGCCGAAAATCTCGGTGAGCATGCGCTCGATCAAATGATGCCGGTTGAGCAGCCGGTTGGCGATGTCGCGGCCGGCCGGGGCGAGTGACAGCGTTCCGTCGCGCCCCGTGCGGATCAGCGCGTCGCGCTTCAGCCGCTTGATGGCCATGGTGACCGCGGGCGCCGAAACATTCAGCCAGCGCGCCAGGGTGGCGGGGATTACAGGCTCGCCTTCGCTCTCGGCTTCGGCAATCGCTTTGAGGTAGTTTTCCTTAGATACAGTGATTTTCACGCCAAATCAAATTGTATCGTCTTTGAATTGTGACCGAAGAGTTCCAGTAGAGGGAGCATGCTTCACCGTCTTGGCCCGGTGGTCTCGCGTTACATCTGTGCGATCGCCAGTGTTGCTCTGGCCATCGGGGCCAGGCTCCTTCTGGACCCGGTGCTGGGCCAACAGATCCCGTTCCCGACGATCCTCGTTGCCGTGCTGGTAAGTGCTTGGTATGGAGGCTTCCGGCCAGCGCTACTGGCCGTTGTCCTGGGAGCCCTGGGAGCAGACTTTTTCCTGCTTACGCCACGCGTGAGTTTTCAACTGGCCGTCCTGCGGGATCAAGTTGGCTTGGCCCTCTTCGTTTTCGCCGGCCTTGGAATCGCACTGCTGGGCGCAGCGATGCACGAAGCTCGCCAGCGTGCGGAGTCCAACGCGGAGTCCGTTCGGCACCATGCCGCGCTGATCGATCAAACCTACGACGCCGCGCATGTTTGGGAATGGAACGGACCGATCTCGTTCTGGAATCGAGGCGCCGAGCGGCTTTACGGTTTTCCGAGCAAGGAAGCGCTGGGGCGGATCAGCCACGACTTACTGCACACCACGGCGCCGGACGGCGTGGCCAGCATTCTGGTGGCCCTGGAGCGCGATGGTTCGTGGGAAGGCGAACTACGCCACACCGGCCGGAAGGGCCAATCCATTATTGTGGACACCCGTATGGTTCTGATCCGGGAGCCGGAACGCGCTTATGTGATCGAGACCAACCGCGATATCACGGAGCGTAAGAGGGCGGAAGAGGAGCTGCTCCACATCAATGACCGGCTGGAAGCGCTGGCCACGGAACGCGCAACGCAATTGCTGCAGAGCAATGAAAAGCTGAGAGCCTCGGAGGAACAAAGCCGCCTCATTTTAGAAGGCGTGAAAAGCCATGCTATTTTCATGCTGGATGCGGTCGGCAACGTCACCAGTTGGAATCCGGGTGCGGAGCGCATCAAGGGGTACCAGGCCGAAGAGATTCTCGGCCAGAATTTCTCACGATTCTACTTGCCCGCGGACATCCAAAACGGCAAGCCCCAGCGCGATCTCGAAATTGCAACCACGGAAGGTTTCTGCGAGGAAGAGGGTTTTCGGGTACGCAAGGATGGCACGCTTTTTTGGGCCATCGTAACGATCACTCCGCTCTACAACCATGGGCTGCAACCCGTTGGATTCGCAAAAGTCGTTCGTGACATCACCGATCGCAAGAAGATGCAGGAGGCGCTGCGGGTTTCTGAAGACCGATTCCACTTGTTGGTGGACGGCGTCAGCGATTATGCGATCTTGATGCTGGATCCCGCGGGCACCATTCTGACCTGGAATCGGGGAGCGGAAAACATCGACGGCTATAGCGCTGAAGAGATCGTCGGCCGGCACTATTCCTGTTTGTTCACCCCGGAGCTGATCGCAGAAGGCAAGCCCGGCCTGGAGCTGGAACGGGCCGCGGCGGAAGGCAAAGTCGACGTCGAGGGTTGGCGTATCCGTAAGAATGGATCGCGGTTCTGGGTGAGCGGCATGCTGGCGGCCTTGTATGACGAACATGGCAAGGCCCGGGGATTCGCGAAAATCACGCGAGACTTCACGGCCAAACGGCGCAACGATGAATTGCTTCAGTCCGTTCTGAACCATACGCTGGATGGCATCATCGGCATCGACGAGCGGGGCATCATCTCCATGATCAACCGGGCCGGAGAGAAACTTTTCGGCCACTCCGGGGCTGAGGTGATCGGACAAAACATCAACGTGCTGATGCCCGAGCCCTATCACGGAGAACATGACGGGTATCTGGCCAACTACAAGCGGACCAGAGAAGCCAAGATCATCGGTATCGGCAAAGAGGTCCAGGGTCTGCGGAAAGACGGGTCTACGTTCCCGCTGGACCTGGCCGTAACGGAGTTCCAGCTCGACGACCAGCGTTATTTCGTTGGTATTGTGCGGGACATTTCCGACAAAAAGAGGCTGGAGTCGCAACTTCACCAGTCGCAAAAAATGGATGCATTCGGCCAACTGGCGGGCGGCGTAGCGCACGACTTTAATAATCTACTGACGGTGATTTCCGGATACAGCGATTTGCTGCTGGCCAAGTTGCCGACCGACGATCCAAAAACCAAAATGGTGGATCAGGTCCGCCGCGCCGGGGAGCGTGCCGCCTCTTTGACTCGGCAGCTCTTGGCCTTCAGCCGCCAGCAAGTTCTTGAACCAAAGGTTCTCGATCTGAACGTCATCGTCACCGACATCGAGAAGATGCTGCGCCGCCTGATTGGCGAGGACGTTCAATTTACTACCGTGCTTGCTCCGGCCATCAGCCCGGTGAAAGTGGATGCCGGGCAGTTCGAGCAAGTGATTATCAATCTTGCCGTCAACGCCCGGGACGCGATGCCCCAAGGGGGAAAGCTGACGATCGAAACCAGCGAGAGCGAGCTCGACGGGTGGTATGCGATGACCCATGCGGAAGCACGCGCGGGGCCGTATGTGATGGTGGCGGTCAGCGACACCGGCTGCGGGATGACAACGGAAGTGAAAGCGCGCATCTTTGAGCCCTTCTACACCACCAAAGGCGTCGGTCAGGGAACGGGGTTAGGATTGGCGGTGGTCCACGGAATCGTGAAGCAGAGTGGCGGCAGTATCGATGTTTACAGTGAGGTGGGCGTGGGAACTACGATCAGAATCTATCTTCCGACGGTCCATAAGGAGGTGGCGGCGTTGCCGGGCAACGGCGTGGAGATAGCGCCACAAGGATCGGAAACCATTCTGCTGGTGGAAGATGAAGACAGCGTTCGCGAGCTGGCCACTTTCGTTCTGCGGCAACGCGGCTACAAGGTGATGACCGCTCCAAATGGCCCTGCTGCGCTCCATCTGGCGGCAAGCTGCCGGGACAAGATCGACCTGTTATTGACCGACGTGGTGATGCCTCAAATGGGCGGCCGCAAGTTGGCTGAGACACTCCTGGCCGGGCATCCCGAACTCAGCGTGCTGTTTATGAGCGGCTACACCGACGATGCCGTGGTTCGGCACGGCGTTCTGCAGGCCAATACGAACTTCCTGCAAAAACCGTTCACTCCAAATTCGCTGGCCAAGAAAGTGCGGGAGATCTTAGACCACCCCTAAGCGAGCGGTTCTGTGGTCCCACTCAAGATTTCAGTGCCTCTGACGATGAGACCTTGGGAACTAAGCTACGATGCAGCGGATCCTGGTAGTGGACGATGAGGCCGGCATACGCGATTGGCTGGCTGAACTTCTGGAGGCAGGCGGCCACCAGGTAGTCACCGCGAGGGATGGCCTGGAAGCCAAGCGCCTGGCCGCCCGGCAGCCCTTCGATTTAATGATCACGGACATCTCCATGCCCAATGAAGAAGGCCTAGGAATCATCCGCGCGCTCCGGAAGACGCACCCTGAGCTAAAGATTATCGCCATCTCCGGCGGCTACGGAGAAGCCCTCCTGGATGCAAAGCTTCTGGGTGCACATGAAGCGTTGATGAAACCTTTCACGGCAGACATGCTGCTGAAATGCATTTCTGGTCTTTCGCCCTCAGATGGCGCAGGTGCCGTCCAAACAGCTCTCCTTGAGTAAATCCAACGCGTAAGGCACGCAGCCCCTGGGGCCGCTATCATGTAAGATCACAGCACGGTTAAGATCACAGCACGGTTAAGATCACAGCACGGTTAAGATCACAGCACGGTTAAGATCACAGCACGGTTAAGATCACAGCACGGTTAAGATCACAACACGGTTAAAATCGCAGCACAGTCCCCGCGGACGACTAGTGAATTCGCATAACCAGCGCCTCAAACAGATGTATCCGGATTGTTGGCAGTGGATCCGTCTGGCCCGCAGATTTCCAGGCCAACTGACCGATGACGAGTCCAACGCGCTTTTTCAACTGGCGCGCGCGCGGACACCCTCCAGCCACCCGGCGATCGTAGAACTGGGGGCGTGCCAGGGAAAAACCACGCTGCTCCTCTCAGCCGGACTGCGCGGCAAGAGCGGGCCACGCTTGTTTTCCTTCCGGCAAATCGGCAGCGACGACAGCAGCGCATTTCAACGTGTTCTTAGGCGCTGCGGTTTGGAACGTATTGCGCACGTAATGTTGGCGCATCCTCAGGATGCCGGCGCGAGTTGGAACGACGGCATCGATATGCTTTTTGTCAACGCGCAAGAGGAAGATGACTCCCTACAAAGCCATCTCACGCTCTGGTCGCCGTTTGTGAGACAGGGAGGGGTTGTGGCGCTCTACGGAATTTCAGAACAGTCCGCCGAACCGTTCTTATCGGCGCCAGCGTGCGGAGATTTCCGGCGCGTGGACAATCTTCAATGGGCGGTGAAACACAGTGCCGAAATTGATCCCCGGGGAGATGCCGTGGAGGATGCAATGGCCACGCTTCAGGACTACGTGCGCCGCTCCGCGAAGGAATACGCGGAAAGTCGGCATGCTCTCCAAGCACTGCAGCAATCCTGGTCCTGGCGGCTCACTGCGCCGTTGCGATGGGGAATCGAAATGTTCCAGGCCCTGGTTGGAACTTTGACGAGCTTCGGGCACGGCTCAGCCGGGGCTCGAATCGATGGATTGGGCCAGTGGCTGCGGTTCGGAAGGCAAGTTCGCGCGAGCGGCCTTTTGGATGAGCGCTACTATCGAGACAGCCATCCGGGCGTCGCGTGGGCGCGCACCAGTCCCGTCCTTCACTTCTTCGTGTGCGGCGCGATGGCCGGAGACAAACCGAATCCGCTGTTCGACCTGGACTATTATCTTGGCCGTTATCCCGACGTGGCGCATTCAGGCATGAATCCATTGGTTCATTATTTGAAGCAGGGCGCTTATGAGGGGAACGATCCGCACCCGCATTTCGACAGCAGCTTCTATCTGGACCAGAATCCGGACGTACGTGAAGCGCAGCTCAATCCACTGGCACACTATCTGGCGCCGGGAATCGCGGAAGGCCGCGACCCGAACCCCTGGTTCGATACCTCGGAGTATCTGGAGCAAAACCCTGACGTGGCCGCGTTTGGTCTGAACCCGCTCTGGCATCAAGCCGAAATGTCGCGCCAGGCCGAAGCAGGGCCGAAATCATAGATCCATGTTCTCGGTTGTGATCCCGATCTACAATCACGCGAAATTCGTCAGGCAAGCCATTTGGTCGGCCTTGCGCAGTCCATTGGTGAAAGAAGTTTTGGTAGTTGACGACGGCTCCCGAGACGGATCGGACAAAATTGCCGCCAGTATGGCCGCGGCGCACTCCGGGCGCGTGCGGGATCTGACGCCCCGTTCCGGTGGCAACCGCGGCGCTCACCAGCGTCTGAATGAACTGGTGGAAGCGGCCCAAGGTGAGTGGATCGCGGTGCTCAACTCAGACGACGCGTTCGTGTCCGGACGTTTCGAAGCCATGGCGCAATCGGCGGAATTCTCAGCCTGCGACTTTGCGTTTGGCAATCTGTTGTTGATGGATGAGCACGGCGCGCTGGTGGGCGCCAAGCGTGGCCCGCTCGATTGCTGGTCCCCCTTTCGGCCGTCCCGGGAATTGTTGCGAATGATAGCCGAACGGCGGTTCGCCGATCTGTTGCGCGACCAGAACTATTTGATTACGACCAGCAACATGGCCTTTCGGAAGAGCCTGCACGCCCGCGTCGGAGGGTTTCATCCGTATCGTTACGTGCACGATTGGGATTTCGCGCTGCGGGCCATGACCCTCGGACGCGCGATCTATATCGAGCGCTATTTAACCGCGTATCGGATACACGCAGCCAGTACGTTTTTAGAGAGCGAAGGGAAACCGATCGCCGAGATACGATCCATGCTGGAGCGGTTTCAGACAGACTTCCAGCGCCAAGCGTAATTGCCCTCTCCTGACCGGCGCCGATGAGCGCTGCGAGTATGAGTATAACGATGCGAGTATTAGTATTATGAGTCTTCGTAACGCCACGGGTGCGGCGCTGCCCCGCCCCTTCATCCCAGCCCGGCGGTAGCTACGGGTGCAATTGACGAACGAATAGCATGACGAAATACTTGCGGGCTCCATTTGTGTTTTTACAGCGCCTCTACGTACGCGCCGTACTAATGGTGTGGCGCGTTGACCCCCGAGTCCTTTTTGACAGGCATTACTACCTGACCACCTACCCGGATATCGCCGCCTCCGGGATGGACCCCCTGTTTCACTTCCTGAAATTCGGCGCCTTTGAAGGCCGCAAACCACATGGCCTGTTCGACCCTGCGTATTATCTCGAAAACTATCCGGACGTGGCGCGCTCCCGATACAATCCGTGGCTTCATTTTCTTCGCTTTGGAGGTCGCGAGAACCGGCAGCCCCATCCCGACTTCGATCCGGCATACTATCGCTCCATACAATCCGATGCAGCGGTAAAGGAAATGAATCCCCTGATCCATTTCCTGGAGTATGGAGCGGCGCACGGGCAGTTGCCTCATCCCGACTTCGATCGTCGATTTTATCTCACGGTTAACCCAGACGTGGCGGCAGCGGGGATGGATCCAGTCCTGCATTTCGCCCGGCACGGCGCCGGGGAAGGGCGGATTGCACGGCCAGCGTTCGGTTCTATTGCTCGTCCCGAGTGCTTTCTCCCGGTGCCCGGTCAAGCGTCGGATTCCCCTGTAAGCGACGTCGAGGTCGACGTGGTGGTGCCTGCCTACAAAGGCGTGGCCGAAACCAAGGCTTGTATCGAGAGTGTGCTCTCCAGTCGGTGCCGCACCAAATTTCGAGTCGTCGTAATCAACGATGACAGTCCGGAGCGGGAGTTGGTCAGCTATCTTCGGGGCCTGGCGTCGGATCAGAAGATCACCCTGATCGAGAAGTCGGAGAATCAGGGGTTTGTCGAGTCCGCCAATGCCGGGATGGAGGCGGGCAGTCAGGATGTTGTCTTATTGAACAGCGACACCGTTGTCTTTGACGGATGGCTGGATCGGTTGGCCGCTTGCGCGTATGCGGACCAGCGAACGGGAACGGTAACGCCGTTTTCGAATAACGCCACAATTTGTAGCTATCCAGTTTTTTGCTCGGACAATCGGCTGCCCCCGAACCTCAACCCGGCGTCGCTCGATGCGATATTTGCCCGCATCAATCGCGGCCGTTCCGTGGATATTCCGACGGCCGTAGGGTTTTGCATGTACATTCGCCGGGACTGCCTGCGGGCAACCGGACTATTCGACGCCAAGGCGTTCGGACGAGGATATGGCGAAGAGAACGACTTTTGTATGCGGGCCGCGTCGAAAGGCTGGGCCCATAAATTAGCCTGCGACGTGTTTGTTCTGCATAAGGGCAGCGTCAGCTTCGGAAATGCATCGGAGCGCCGGCAAGCCGCCATGCGCACTTTGACCGAAATGCATCCCGGGTACCTGCGATTGGTGCAAAGGCACGTCGAAGCCGACCCAGCCAATGCATTTCGCATCGCTGTGACGGCCTATCGTATTCGCCACTCCGGCAGGCGCGTCTTTCTGTCGGTGGTGCACCCGCTGGGAGGAGGCCTGGTGCAGCACGCGCGCGACCTGATGGCATCCACGGGCGAGGATGTGATCTGGCTGAAGCTCAAGCCAACCCATACCGGCAGTTTGACCCTGGAATGCGCTCGGGATGGTTACCAATTCTCCGTGATGATGGAGCCGCGGATGGAGTACGAACAACTGCCCACCATACTGAGGGCGTGTGGCGTTGAGCGCATCCACGTCCATCACCTCATGGGATACGGGCCGGTTCTTCGCCGCCTCATAGAGGACCTGCAGGTGCCTTTCGACTTTACGCTACATGATTACTATGCGATCTGTCCTCAGGTGACGCTGAGCGATGCGCAAGGGCGCTACTGTGGCGAACCGGACGAGAGTGGTTGCAACCGCTGCCTGGCATCGCGGCCGATTCCAGGAGAAGTGGCGGATATCGCGGCATGGCGCGCCAGGCACGCCTGGGTATTGACAAATGCTCAGCGCGTGATCGCACCTTCTCTCGATGCCGGTATTCGTATTCGGGCATATTTCCCGCACGCACGGCTCGTCAATGCCGAACATGAAAGTGCCCGCGTCTGCGCAGTCCCGCAGGCCCCACCGTTGCGGAATGGCGAACCACTGCGCGTGGCCGTACTGGGCGGTATGCCGATACACAAAGGGTTCCAGTTGCTTCGGGATTGTTCGGCTCAAGCTGAGGATGCTGGAATGCCCGTTCAATTCGTTCTGATAGGAAGTATCGACCCGGCTCTCAAAAATCATCGCATTGCTTTTACCATTACGGGACCATACGACGTCGGCGATTTACCTTCCCTGATCGGGGATGCGGATCCGCACCTGATTTGGTTCCCGGCTCGCTGGCCCGAGACCTACAGCTACACCTTGAGCACATGTATTGAGTTGGGGCTGCCGGCAGCCGCTCACCGCGTAGGCGCCTTCCCCGAGCGCCTGGGCGGCAGGCCGTGGAGTTGGGTGGTTCCTCCGGATTGGTCCGCGGCGGAGTGGCTCAATTTCTTTAGCCAGGTGCGCCGTGACAACTTCCTGCCCGGCGCCGGGCCCGCCGTTTTGCCTCTCCTGCCTCGGAGCATGCCGGACTTTTATCCGGATCGCTACCTGCTCACATCCGAACAAAATAGTGGCGCGGCGTCGTTCGCTTACTAACTGGCCAGTGGGAAGCGGCGTTTCGGTTAGCGGCCTGCATTAACGCGCGCAACGGACAACCGGCGACGGAGAGCGGACCGGTCCCCATTCTGCGAAAATACAATTTCTACAAGTGCACAGGTTAATGAAGTCCCAGGGCTGCCCCTTTCGAAGGCGCGAGTGGCCGATGCGATGTCACGGCAAGGGCATTGAGTGAACCATATGGCCGGTTTTTCTCCGTCGAATCAACATAGCGCGTATTTCCCGTCTCTCAGCTCCACTACCTTTGCGCCGCGCAGGTACCGTGCCGGAAACCTGCGCACCTGGTCCGGCCATCTGCCGTTTGCACGCGATCTGATTGCCTCACTCAAGCCGCGAATCCTGGTGGAACTGGGAACCCATTACGGCGAATCCTATTTCGGTTTCTGCCAATCGGTGGAAGAGGCAGGGATTTCTTGTCAGTGCTACGCGGTGGACACGTGGCGCGGCGATTCACATGCCGGCCAGTATGGCAACGAGGTCTGGGAAGAAGTGGAGCGCTACAATTCCCGTTGGTATGGAGCCTTTTCCCAGCTATTGCGGAGGTCATTTGACAACGCCCAGCCGGAGTTCTCCGACGAATCCATCGATCTGCTGCATATCGACGGTCTGCATACCTACGACGCAGTCAAACATGATTGGGACGCCTGGTTTCCCAAAGTTGCCCCGGGTGGCCTCGTCTTGCTTCACGATATCGCCGCCCGGCATCTGGACTTCGGCGTGTGGAAACTCTGGGACGAGCTATCGGCCAAATATGAGTCGTTCGCCTTCCATCATTACTACGGCTTGGGAGTGATACGGAAACCGGGCCAGCGCGAAGCTGCCGCTGGGGTACTCGATTATCTTTTTGCCGCTGAGAATGCCGATGCGATTCGCCGGTATTATGTCCTCTGCAGTAATCATCTGGATTCAAAGGCGGACGTGGAAGGAGTCGCCGATCCGAGCAATTGTCAGGCGTTTCAGTTGTTCTACCTTAAAAATGGCGGTTTTTCGGAGCAGGCCAGCATGCTCGCGATGGTGGAGCCTGGCCCTTGGCGGAAGCTGACTTTCGCGCTCGCGGATGGCTTGGAGGGCCGTCTTCTGCGCCTGGATCTGGGCACACGGCCGGCGATTGTGAACGTCAGGTCCGTCGCGTTGTCCCGTGCCTTCGACCAACAGGAGCTATGGCAATGCACTCCAACGGGCGAGGGGCAGAGTCACTTCAGGGTGGACGGAACCGCTCGATTGCTCCGCGCCGGCTCCTGCCTTGAGGTCTTCAGCTACGGCAATGATTCGCAGTTGCTGGTCTCCTTGCCCGATTTCATGCCGCTGAATGAACCCGTGACCTTTGAAGCCTGGGTTCGCCTGGAGCCGGACCTTTCGCGGCTCGCCGTCGACGGATCAAATGTGGTGGCCCTTGATTCGGACGACATTCCGGAGGTTAATCCACCGGCGCCGGCCGGAATGTCGTCCGCCAGGCGAAACGTTTTTGTAGACCTGGGAGGCGAGGTAAAGCAAACCCTTAGCGAATTGGTTCGCGCCGGCAAGAAGGCCGGTTTCTTGCCGTTACCGCTGGATAATCCCACCTTGCCGAGAAATGACTGGACCCCTGCCAAGGGGGAGTCGAGTTTCTGCCGCGCCATGACCGCGGATCCCTGGATCACTTGTCCCGCCGATTTTAATTCCACCGAAGTGCGGTTCTTCGCCATTCAAATGTCCTGTTCCTGCGACGGCCAGAGCCCTCACGCTCAACTCTTTTGGTCCGCCAGAGGCGGATCAGGATTCAAAGAGCCCCTGTCCATTCGATTCCCGGTGCTGGGTGATGGAAAGTTCCACCTGTACGTGATCGATCTGCACTCGACCGGAGTTATATCGAATGACGGTGCCTCATGGCGAAAATGCGGGTTAGTGGAGAGCGTTCGGCTGGATCCGCTGGACAAGCCAGGCGTCTTTGCCATTTCGTTTGCCGGCTTCGCCTCGCAGGGGAAGCTGGTAGATCAGTTAATTCGCAGAACGCTCGGCCTTCCTGAGCTTAAACGTTAACTGGCGAGCCGCCTCTGACGGCTGTACCCTTTTTCCAGTAGACGCCAGTCCAATCAACGCTCAGAATCTCGTCTTCAATTGCGAACATCTTCCGAAAATCGTGGACAGCGGCCTTGCAGTTCGGAAGAGCGCCGTAATCATCGACAATCAGATAACCGCCGGAAGCGAGCTTTGGATACAGAGCGGACAATGCCTCAAACGTAGACTCGTACATATCTCCGTCAAGGCGGAGAATGGCGATGGTCTGGATTGGTGCGGCCGGAAGAGTGTCTTTAAACCATCCTGGTAGGAACCGGACCTGGTCATCCAGCAGTTCATAACGCTCAAAGTTGCGCTTTACCTCTTCCAATGGCACGCCTAGATACGACGATAGCTTCCAATGACTATCGCCCGCATCGGCGGGGTATCGCTTGGGGTCGGGAGGTGGCAGGCCCGCATAAGAGTCGGCCAACCATACGCGCCGGGTACGATCTCCGTAGGCCGACAAGATTGCGCGCATCAGTATTGCGGCTCCTCCCCGCCACACGCCTGTTTCGACAAAGTCGCCGGGAACGCCGTTCCGCAGCACGTCCGCGGCACACTGCTGGATGTTATTCAGCCGGAGCATGCCGATCATGGTCTCCGCTTCGGATGGCCAATCGCGACCGTCCAACCGCATCTCCGCGCTGTATTCCGCGGGACGGGGATCGAGTCCAGCGACGATACTGGTATCGGGAAACAAGGTGCGGGTGAGGCATCGCTTCAGCAAATCGAGATAAAGCAGTTCGGGGTGTGCAACTGAGGAAGGTGGCATCGAGTACGTAAGGATCGGCTTGGCATCGCCGAGAAGCTTCGCCAGACAGAGTAGCACGCTTTGATGTCCTGACAAGCGCGCAAAGACCCACAACGCCCTGCAAGATCAACTGTTTACTTCCGTCCTGAGCTGCGCGCTGAATTATACTGGTTCATTGTTGTCTGGGTAAGCAGCTGAAACACTCAGCAGCCGAAGCCCAAGTCCGCGCAGGGCAAAACCCAGATTGCACTGCAAGCGAATGCCCCGAATGACCAAGCCCCAATGACCAAGCAAAGAAACCCTCAATCTGCCAGAGCTCGGCCTGCTATAAAAAGCTCTCCGGGGCTGGGTACAGCCGCTTCGGTCACTGGCCCGCTCCTGCTACCTCGCGTTTCAGAAGCGCTCGGTTGGGTGATCTTTATATCTGGAGTCGCGATGGTGCTGGTTACCGCTTGGATCGTGTATATCAGCTTTACTCCAATCATATTTTACGATCAGTGGACGGTCGTGAGCGAGTTGATGCAATCGAATGGGCATCTCTCCCTGGCCCAGTTGTGGGCATTACACAATGAGCATCGCATCCCTTGGAACAAACTGGCCTGCTACCTGGACCTGAAAGTTTTCGGCGGACGCAATGTCTCTTTGCTGGTTGAGATCTATGCGATCCAAGCCATGGCGGCCCTTTTGTTTATCTGGATATTTCGAAAATACAGCGGCTTAAACCGCGCCGCGATCATGACAGCGTCCGGTCTTTTTGCGTTTTGTATGTTCTATCCCCTTCAGATCGAGAACTTCTATTGGGGATTCCAGGTCGCGTTCGTTACTTTGCCGTTCGCCGCCTCTGTGTCGATTTGGACCGCCATCATGCACTCGGAGGTGGGCGCCACGCTCGATCGTCCGCCTTGGTTTTCCTGGTGGCTGGCGGCCTCACTAGCCAGCGCCTTTGTGGCGGAAACCAGCTTGGCAAGCGGCATGTTGCTATGGCCTCTGCTTTTGCTTTTGAGCTTCATCCTTCGGATGCCCGCGAAGACAAAATGCTTGATTGCGGCCGTGGGAGCCGTTGCAACCGGGATTTATCTACGGGGATTTCACTCACCAGGCCAGACTTCGGACCCCCTGGACAGTTTGCGCCATCCAGTCGCGGTGGGCAGATACATTACGGCCTATTTTGCATGGAGCCTGGATTCTGCGCGGCCATCGGCAACGCTTTGGCCGAACTTCACGCACCTCTGCGTGATGGTGGCGATTGGAATCGTAGTCACAGCACTCTTGCGATTGATGTGGCGGGGATCCAAACCGGACCGGTTACATGTATTTCTAGTGGCAAACGCGATCTTTTTGTTGATGACCTCGTTTGTGACCGCACTCGGCAGAATCACGCTCGGCCTGGACCTAGCCGCCTCCAGCCGATACCAGACCGTCGCACTGGCGTTTTGGGCCTCCTTGGGGGCTTTGCTTATTCTTTGGCGCACCGCAAAAGCACGCACTCCGGTACGTCTCCTCGAAATCCAGGTGGTCCTGCTGTTGCTGCTATTGGCTAGCATTCCCCGCTCTTACTCGTCAGCTTTGGTTGCGAAGGGGCACCAAGCGGCCCTCACTCAGGCATATGCGGCGTTTATTCAGAACCCTTCGGATTCCCAGGCGCATGCCAACGTTTCACCGTATCCGGACCTTGCCCAGGCACATGCGTATTTGCAATCCCATCATTTAGGAGTGCCGGATCGAGAATTCCACGTTCTGGAAGGCTTCCTGGCACCCATCAGTCTTTCGCCGGAAGCTCAGTTGAAAGTTAAGGGATTTGAAGTAGAGTCAGCGGATCAGTGCGTGGGCTATCTGGATTGGGTGAAACCGGTATCCGACAAACCCGAAGTTGTGAAAGCAGCAGGGTGGGCATGGACCTTCGGTTCGGCTCCTGGTCCGCGGCGAATCATACTAGCTCTAGAGGACGGAACTGTCGTAGGCTCCGGGCAAGTGACGCTGCCGCGTCCGGATGTGCGGCAGACCGTCGCTCGTGTTACTGAGTTGAACACCGGTTGGACAGCGGAGGGCTCTCTTCCGCCTGGAAGGATTATGAGAGCGTTCATCGTTTCAGATCGCTCCACAACGGTTTGCCCCCTCCCCGACGAATTTAGACGGAAATGACAGGGCAATGGCCCCAATGCATGGGCGCTGCCGCGATATTAAGGCCCGAAATATCCGTTGATGTCGATGACCAAGTCGGTGGGGTTGCTCGCGTACACGCTGATGGCTCCGCTGGTTCCAGCGGGAACAAGCGCGGCGGCGGCTACCACTCCCCCATCCGATGCGTTTAGGGTTGATGCCACTGGAAGCGGTTGACCCGCCGGCCAAGCAGTTAAAAATCCTAAGCCCTCGCCAGAAGGCACTACCACCGTCATGTTCAACGAATACCCTTCCGCTGTGTTGGGGATCCCACAGCCGCTCGATGGCATCGGGAAACTGCGCGTCACTCCTTCCACCAGCGAAGGCGCCCCAAACGCTCCGCTAAATCCGCTCCCTGCACGCGTGTCCGCCACCCGGCAGGGCGTCAAGGGATAGAAATTCAGCGCTCCCGGACTCCCCGACGGCGCGAAGTACCCGTTAATATCGATCACCAGGTCCGTGTTGTTGCTCGCGAACACACTAATTGCCCCGCTGGTCCCCGCCGGGACGATCGCTTCGTTGCCCACTACCCCGCCGTCGGGTGCGTTCAGTGTCGCCACCACGGGCAGCGCTTGCCCCGCCGGCCAAGTCGTCAGATACCCTAATCCTCCGGATTCCACCACCACCGTCATCCGCATTGAATAGGCTTGTGCCGTGGACGGAATCCCACACGAACTCTGTTGCACTGGAAAGCTCCGCGTGGCTCCTCCTACCAGCGACGGCTGGCCGAACGCTCCAGTAAACCCGCTTCCCGCACGCGTGTCCGCCACCCGGCAGGGGGTTACCGGGTAGAATGCCAATGGCTGCGGTGCCGTGGGCGGCGCGAAGTAACCATTGATGTCGATCACTACATCGGTATTGTTACTCGCAAATACACTGACTGCTCCATTGGTCCCTGCCACTACAATGGCGGCATTGGCTACCACAATTCCATTTTGTGAACTCAGTGTTGCCACCACCGGCGTCGCGGATCCGGTGGGCCAAACCGTCAAATATCCCAATCCGCCCTGTGGCACCACCGTGATGTTCAACGAATAGGCTTGCGCGGTGGCCGGCACGTTGCAAGCGCTCTGCAGAACCGGGAAACTCCGCGTAGCCTGTCCCACCAGCGACGGCTCTCCAAACGCCCCACTAAATCCACTCCCCACCCGCGTGTCCGCGATTCGGCACGGTGTCAGCGGATAAAACGCCCAGCCGCTTCCCGATTGCACGGTTTCATACTGTACGCTGAGCGCGAATCCATCGTACGTTCCGCCGAAGGTGCTTTGAAGAGCCGCCTCCGTTGGGAAATTAGTGGATGCAGTCATGCCGGCCAAAGCAAGTTTGTATCCTGACGAAGTAGCTACCGCGAAGGCACGATCGTCACCGGATCCTCCGAAGTAGCTCGAAAACACGAGACCAGATCCGTTGGCGCTTAGCACGCTTGCGAAAGCATCGAAGATACCCTGAAAGCTGGCCTGGATGGGATTGACGACCGGAAAGTTCGGAGAGCTTGTATACCCGCCGACAACGGCCTGACCGGAGCTATCCACAGCGATCCCGTCGGCGACGTCAACTCCTGAGCCCCCGAGGAACGTGGAGTAGCTGAGACTTCCTCCGCCAGGCGCGACCTTGGAGACGAAAGCGTTGTAAGTGCCACCCAGCACCGTCTGCAGAGCGCCCGCTGTCGTAGGGAAATCGGGAGAAGCAGTGCTCCCGGCTATATATGCAGCGCCGGTTGAGTCCACCGCAATGGCGTTGCCATTATCCAAAATCGAGCCGCCCAAGTAGGTAGAGTACAGGAGCGCCGATCCTGCCGGATTGATCTCGGCGACAAAAGCGCTTGCCGTCCCTAGTAGGCTGTTTTGCAACGGCGCCTGCATGGGGAAGTTCGTGGAGTAAGTGGTTCCGGTGACATAAGCGTCATCGGAAGCGTCGAGAGCGATCCCGGTGCACGAATCCAGACCGCTGCCTCCCAGATAAGTGGAGTAAACCAGCGAGCCGCCGGATGCGCTTAGTTTGGAGACAAAGCAATCAGAGATGCCGCCGGCGTTGGAGGTCTGGATGGCCCCCGTCGTCACAGGAAAAGACCCGGAGGCGGTCTGGCCGGCAACGTAAGCCGCGCCCGTCGGATCCACGGCGATAGCGGATCCTGCGTCCGAGCCTCCGCCCAGATAGGTGGAATACTTTATCTGACCGATGGAGCTGAGCTTAACGACGAAGGCCTCCTGCAACCCGGCAAGATGAGTGGAAAATGCACCGCTGGTGATCGGAAAATCCGTGGAAGAGGTTATTCCAGTGACATAAGCATTTCCCGACCCGTCGATGGCAATCCCCTTGCCGGAATCATTGCTGCTGCCTCCCAGGTAAATCAAATAGAGCAATTGGGTGCCAGCGGCGTTTAACTTGGCAACCCAGGCGTCATAGCTCGATCGAGTTGCCGCGGCGCCTCCCGTTACATTACCGGAGTCCGTCACGCCAGCCACATAGATGTTTCCGGAAGAGTCTGTCGTAGTTGCATAGATTGCATCATACGCCGCTCCTCCGAGATAGGTGCTGAAAGTCAGAACTGGGTCGATGGTGAGCGAATGACGCCGATCATAACTCCCCAGACGCAGCGTGACTTGGTTTTGCTGCAGGGCATAGCTGCATCGAACGGTCCGGCTTTTATCGCCGTCGCGCGGAAAATCGCCCTGAAAAGCAAAGGCGCGGTGCTGCTTTATTTGGTCGGGTCCGGCGCCGATCACAAGCTCTCCATTTTCGTTCAGACGGACCGCCGCGCCGCGGTATAGAATCCGGATCTTTCGTGGATCGGCTTGGGGACGAACTTCAAACGTGTACTCCAACTGGCCTGCATCGGTGACCAGGACGAGATCGATTCCAGGATAGAGCTCGCGGTAACGAACACGTTCCCACCGAACAGTCGAACGCCAGAATCGGGATGAACCGAAGTAGTAGGAGACTGGGTATGACTCGGATTCTCCCTGCGGCTCTACGCCGGGGTTGGCGCCAACGAAAGTGATCTCCAGCTTGCGCCGGTTCGGGAATCGAAACGACAAACCACCTTCGACACCCAGCCTGGACCGCGCTGTTCCGGTTGTGCCAAAAATAGTGCTTCGGCGATCCTGGCGTCGCATCCGCTTCGAAGGCGGGAGCGCTAGGGATGTGATTTAGGCCGGGGTGTGCGTTAACTAATGTAGTGCCGGGGCCTGCACGGGCAGGCCAACCACGATCGCCGAGCAGCCCTAGCCAGATGAGGCATATGGCACGGCCTACGACTCTCCAAACCGGGCGTCCCATTCGCCATTAACGTGCAAATGCCCGAACGGAAATCTCTATTCGCCTCGCGGGATTCGTGCTATCAGCAGTGTCTCGCTATGGCCCGAAATATCCGTTGATGTCGACTACAAGATCGGTGGGGTTACTCGCGTACACGCTGATGGCTCCGCTGCTTCCGGCGGGAACAAGCGCTGCGGCGGCTACTACTCCCCCATCCAACGCGTTCAGGGTGGCAGCCACTGGAAGCGGTTGACCCGCCGGAAAGGCAGTCAGATACCCTAATCCCCCCGACTCCACTACCACCGTCATGTTCAACGAATATGCTTGCGCAGCATCGGGAATCCCACAGCTGCTGGATGGCATCGGGAAATTGCGCGTGGCTCCTCCTACCAATGAAGGCGCCCCGAATGCTCCGCTAAATCCGCTCCCTGCACGCGTGTCCGCCACCCGGCAGGGCGTCAAGGGATAGAAATTCAGCGCTCCCGGACTCCCCGACGGCGCGAAGTACCCGTTAATATCGATCACCAGGTCCGTGTTGTTGCTCGCAAACACACTAATTGCCCCGCTGGTCCCCGCCGGGACGATCGCTTCGTTGCCCACTACCCCCCCGTCGGGTGCGTTCAGTGTCGCCACCACGGGCAGAGCTTGCCCCGCCGGCCAGGTCGTCAGATACCCTAATCCTCCGGATTCCACCACCACCGTCATCCGCATTGAATAGGCTTGCGCCGTGGACGGAATCCCACACGAACTCTGTTGTACTGGAAAGTTCCGCGTGGCTCCTCCCACCAGCGACGGCTGGCCGAACGCTCCGCTAAACCCGCTTCCCGCACGCGTGTCCGCCACCCGGCAGGGGGTCACCGGGTAGAATGCCAATGGCTGCGGGTCTGTGGGCGGAGCGAAGTAACCATTGATGTCGATCACAACATCGGTGTTGTTACTCGCAAAAAGACTAACCGCTCCATCGGTCCCCGCCGATACCAGAGCGGCATTGGCCACCACCACTCCATTCTGTGAGCTCAATGTTGCCACCACCGGCGTCTGCGATCCCGTGGGCCAAGCCGTCAAATACCCCAAGCCGCCCTGCGGCACTACCGTGATGTTCAACGAATAGGCTTGCGCGGTGGAAGGCACGTTGCAAGCGCTCTGCAGAATCGGAAAACTTCGCGTAGCTCCTCCCACCAGCGACGGCGCTCCAAACGCCCCGCTAAATCCACTCCCCACCCGCGTGTCCGCGATCCGGCACGGTGTCAGCGGATAAAACGCCAGGGGTGCGGACGGCGCGGCCTGCAGGATGGTGAACGTTTGCCCGGCAATCGTCAGTGTTCCGGACAGAGCAATGTCTCCGGCGTTCGCCGCGAAGGAATAATCCACTGTTCCATCACCGCTGCCCGAACTGCCCGCAGTGATGGTCAGCCAGGACGCATTGGAAACCGCAGTCCAGGAACAGCCGGATGTGGCCAGCACGTTCACTGCAGCGTTCCCCGAGCCAGGCCCAACCGAAGCCGAACTGGAACTCAAAGAGTAAGTGCAGGAGGTAGACCCACCATCGACATTGACCGTTACCGAGCCGGAGGAGGCCTGGAACGCTGAGCTCCCTTCATAGGACGCCTGGATCAAGTTGCTCCCGTTCGATAACTGACTTCCCGGAACAGTCAGGCTCGCGGTCGCGCTGCCGCCCGATCCCGACAACGTCCCCGTACCGAGCGTGGTCTGCCCCACTGCAAAAGATACCGACCCATTGGGCGATGTGGTTCCCGAAGCAGCGCTGACCGTCGCCGTCAAAACGGTGCTGCCAGTGGATGCAACACTGGCGGGGTTCGCAACCACCATGGTCGTGGTGGGAGCCGCAAGACTGGCCGCCCAACTGCTGGCTAGGTGGTAAGCGTCCAGTGAACCTAAGCCGGTGGTCTCATCGTATCCGAGGCCTGCGCTATAACCTAATTGGCCGTTGGTGCAGTTCAGGCTGCCGGTCACGCACGGGACGATGTTGTTCCCCACCGTGATGTCGTGAAATACTCCCGTGGTAGTCTGCGCCAGGCGGTAGAGAGTAGGATTGACGTTGCCCAAACCTGGTTGCGTCAGAATGCCGTTCGATACCAAATACTGATTCAACAAAGTCACAATGCCCGAGAAAATGGGGGAAGCAACGGACGTCCCTCCGATATACGAGAACTGCCCGTTGGAGTAAATCAGATAGGGATCGTGATCGTTCGCGGCTGCGAATGAAATGTCGGGCACATCCCGGGCACCGTCGTTCGGCACACCCGTTCCCGTTTGCCAGGACGGCTTAGGGAATAGGATGCTGGCGCCGCCACCCGTGGCCGCTAGTCCAGCACCCGCAGAAATGTTGATGGCAGTATCGTTCCATGCCACTTCAGGAATGTAGGACAACGCCGAGCTTCCATTGGCGTTGTTGGTTGCACTCCAGTAGCTTCCGCTGCCTTCATTGAATTCCGCGCCACCCATCGCGGTGACCTCAGGCACGCTAGCCGGAAGAAGAACGGCCAAACCGTGGGAGGCGGCTGTAATCCCCGATCCAATGTCGCAACTCGCCGCGCCCCAATCGCCTGAAGGAGCCATCCAGGTAATGCCGAGTGCATTGGCCTGCTGGGCGACGGATTCGAAATAGGCGCCGGCGCTGGCGGGATCAGCGGAGATTTCCGGTTCGCAATAACCATAGCTCGAGCTGATCACCGGGGCCAGATTCTCATCCACGGCGTAGGCAATAGAGGTCCAGACATCAGTGGAATAAACAAACAGCACGGTTGCGTTGGGCGCGATTCCGCCGGTATATTCGAGATCCAGGCTGGACTCCAGCAGGTCGTCAGCACTGACGCCCGGGTCCGGGCTGCCGCTGACCAGCACTAGTTGAGGATTGTTGGAAGGCAATCCAAACTCTGTGCGAAACGCCTCAATGTCCGACATATAAATGTCCGTTTGTCCCACCACAGCGATCTTCTGGCCCGAACCGTTAAAGCCACTTTGGTAGAGCGGATTAATGTCGTATATGGTAGCCACGTCGCCTGGCGTCACGGCGTGGCCTCCGCCGGATATGGTGTAGTTGGGAACCGGCGTCACCTTCGGTTTGGGGGGCTCCACGCGAAAGTCGTCTAGTCCCCGAATCAGCCATACCAGGGGCCCGAGCGACGCTGGAACGGAAGGATCGCTGGCGTTTGCGAAGTGGGCTATTCCATTGACTTCGTAGCGGTGCATTGCAGTGTGGAATGCGTTTTGCACCTGGCCGGCAGTGCCGCTGAACATCACCCATGTCCGGCTGCGCGATACGTAGTCCACATGAAATCCGTCCGCCTCTAGCCACGACGTGGCTTTGGCAAGGTCCGCCGAGCTAATTCCAAAGCGGTCCGCGTACTGATCCTCGGTGAGCCAGGCGTGATAGTTCGGCGAACTTGGATCCTGCTGTTCCTGAAGTAATTTTTCAAGATCCGCGGATTGCGCGGGCGTCCGCTTGAAGACCAGGGCCATGCCGCCGATGGGGCGGGACGGATTGAGGAGACCTTGATCGTCAGCGATTTTGGCGCGGTAGCTACGATTCCCTACCAATACCGTCCGGCCGGATTCAACGGGATGAGTTTGTTGAGCCAACAGGGCTGCTGGAGCCCATAGCAGGCACGCGATCAAAAGAAGGTAACTGTGAGTCCGTAGAACGTAACTGCGAGAAACATAAGCCCGGATCCAGACTGTTTGTCTCACCGGCATCAACCTACTCGGCCGCTATCTCTTGCCCGGAATTTAGAACCCATTTCCCGCTCACAACAAGTATCGGCTGTCGCACCTGAAAACTCTATAGCGCGATTACCTGAGTTTACCGCAATCTTTCCTATACTCGCGTATACTCCCGGGCCAAGAGCTTAGTCCTCCCGCCTTAGCCCTTTGCGACCTTAGCCTTGCGCGATATGCGCGCTCCGCTCCAACTGCGCTATCTTGAAAAGTTCCCCAAGTCCCACGTTCAGGAGCTTCCATGACCCCTTCCGAAGTCCTCGAGTTCGCCAAGAAGAACGAACTGAAGCAGCTCGATTTGCGGTTCTGCGATATTCCTGGCCTGCAGCATCACGTCTCCTATCCAATCACCGAACTCTCGGAGGATTCTTTCCAGGGAGGCTTCGGGATGGACGGTTCCAGCATCCGGGGCTGGGCAGCTATCAATGAAAGCGACATGCTGCTGATTCCGGACTCTACTACGGCGTTCACCGATCCCTTTTATGAAATCCCTACGCTGGTGATGACCTGCGACGTAATCGACCCCATCACTCGGCAAAGCTACCAGCGCGATCCGCGCTGGATCGCTCGCAAAGCCGAGATGTATTTGAAGAACACCGGCATCGGCGATACCGCCTACTTCGGAGCCGAAGCCGAGTTCTTCATTTTCGATAACGTCCGCTTCGATCAAAATCAGCATTCGGGCTTCTATTTCATCGACGCCGAGGAGGGCCGCTGGAATTCGGGCCGTGAGAACGACAACCTGGGTTACCGGCCCCGCTACAAAGAAGGCTACTTTCCGGTTCCTCCCACGGATCATTATCAGGACCTGCGTGCCCAGATGGTGGAGACCATGCTGAGGTGTGGGTTGAACATCGAATGCCATCATCACGAGGTGGCCACCGGAGGGCAGTGCGAGATCGATCAGCGCTTCGACACGTTGGTGAAATCGGCGGACAACATGCTGGTCTACAAATACGTCATCCGCAACACCGCGAACCTGCACGGCAAGACCGTAACGTTCATGCCGAAGCCTTTGTTCTCCGATAACGGCAGCGGCATGCACACTCACCAGAGCATCTGGAATGGAGGCAAGCCGCTCTTCGCTGGCGACGGTTATGCGGGGCTCAGCACACTGGGACTGAACTACATCGGCGGCTTGTTGAAGCACGCCCGGGCGCTTTCCGCCATCATCGCGCCTACCACCAACAGCTACAAGCGGTTGGTGCCGGGCTACGAAGCGCCGGTAAACCTGGCCTATTCGCGCCGCAACCGCTCGGCGGCCTGCCGCATCCCGATGTACTCGGCGAGTCCGAAAGCCAAACGAGTGGAATTTCGCCCGCCCGATCCGGCCTCGAATCCGTATCTGGCGTTCGCGGCGATGTTAATGGCGGGCCTGGACGGAGTGCTGAATAAACTGGATCCGGGTGAACCGCTCGACAAGGACATCTACGACCTGTCGCCAGAAGAGATGCAGAGCGTGCCGTCCATGCCGTCGTCGCTCGAAGAGGCGCTGGATTGCCTGGCGGACGATCACGAGTTCCTGCTGAAGGGCGACGTGTTCAGCGACGATTTGATCGAGACTTTCATCGAGTATAAGCGCAAGAACGAAGCGGATGCGATCCGTTTGCGGCCGCATCCATACGAGTTCGCGCTGTATTACGACATTTAACCAGAGGGCCCGGGAAATGTTTCCCGGGCCTCTGGTGAGTTTGATGGCAGCTTACTTCACTGCCACCGTGATGGCTTGATTGACGTTAGTGGCGGTGCCGATGGTCAGCACCACAGGTTGCGCACCGGCGCTAAGATCAGACGGAAGCATCGCGTTAATTTGGATCAGTCCGCATACTTCGTCCGGCGCTTCGCCGGCGTACTCAATGGAAGTGGCGGGCTGGCCGCCGATGGTGACTGACACAGCAGCCACCGGCTTAGGAAGCGGTAACGTCCCGCCGGTGATGCATCCCGTGGTGCCGGCCGGAACAAGCTGGCCTTCGCCGGTGGCATAGATCGAAATGATGCTGCCAGGCGCGGCCGGATTGCCGGAGCCGTTGACGCTGGCATCGGAATTCAGGATCGCCCCTTGTCCGCTGCCGTTGTCGCTCAAGGCAAAGATCGCCGGAACAACCGCCGCAACAGGAACCGTGAAGCTCGCCGAGTTGGTGCCGTTGTTTTCTACTACAACAGGTACGCTGGTTTGTCCGGCCACTTCATAGGGCACAATCGCATTGATCTGGCCCGGGGCGACGAAGATCAAGGGCGCGGGCACATTATTAAACGTGACCGTGACGTTGGCCAGCGCGGTGGGAACCGTGTTGCTCGCGGTGGGTGTGAACGAGGTCCCGGTGGCTGGCGTTGCAGGCCCGATTCCATTGCCGAAGATGGTCACGATTTCACCAGGCGACACGCTTCCGGGCTGAAGGCTTGCCCCGCTGACGATGCTGAGAACCACGGGCGTGCCTGCCGGGCTAACCAGCAGCGTCACGCCGACGGTCTGAACCGCGCCGGTTCCAGAGGAAACCTGAACCGTTCCGGTGTAGGTCCCGGCCGAAAGCGTGCTGGAGACGGCCGCATTCACGGACAACGTGAGAGCTGCGGGAGTGTTGCCGCTGGACGGCGTCACGGTCACGAAATTACCTCCCGTGCTAGGCACAAAGGAGGCGGTGAATGAAGCGCTTGTTCCCGCCGTGGTGCTGGTTACCTGGACCGTCTGTGAGTCCGGAATAGACATAGATCCGGCCAGTACGGTAAAGGAAGCGCTATGCGTGGATAGCGCAATGGCGGAGATAGCCGGAGTAACGTCGAGCGTTACCGGGATATAGAGCGGACTGGCTCCCGCGCCTGGAACAATCACGGTTACTACGCCCGTGTAAGTTCCCTGCGTAAGCTGGGAGCCATTCGCTGTGACCGTCACTGTGTCTCCTGAAGCGGTCGCAGTCAGCCAGCCGGTGCCGCTGAGCGCTGTCGCGATCACGCCGATAGTGGTGCCGCTAGGCACGCCCGCGATTGTTACGGATTGGCCGGCGGGAGCAGCGGCCCCCGCGGCTTGTGTAAACGTGAGCGTGGTTGGAGTGGCCACGGCGGTAGAAGCAACCACGGTGAGCGTCACCGGAATAGTTAGCGCCGGGACGTTCTGGACGCTGCTGGATACGATGATGGAGCCGGTGTAGATCCCCACGCCCAGACTTGTTGGGTTGATGGTTATCTGCAAATTGTTCGGCGTGCTGCCGGAATTCGGCGTCACTCCAAGCCAGGTCAAACCCGCCGGGCTGGTGGACGCAGTGGCGGAGAAAGCCAGCGCGGTATTGTTGGTGCTGGTCACCGAAATCGTTTGCACGGTGGAAGTCGCGGTACCGGCCAGAGCGGTTATGTTGATCGCAGGCTGGCTCACGCTGAGGAGAGCGTTATTGCTGACGTTGAGGGTCACGGGAATCACCAAGGGCGCGGCCGTTGAGCCCGGCACGCTGAGGGTGACGTTCCCACTGCAAACCTGTGGCGTGATGCCCTGGGTATTGACCGACACCACCACTTGATTCTGAGTGCCGAAGGTGCTGCCGGTGGCCGGCGAGGCTTTCAGGAACCCGGTGCAACTGGTGGTGTTCACCGCCACTTGATAATTCAGCGGAGCGGCGCTGCTGGTGATGGTGATGGTCTGATTCGGTGGCGCGGTCTGCCCCACTTGATAGTTGAAGTTCAGCGATGGCAGGCTGCTAATCAAAGTTGGGTTACTGCTGACGGTGAGAGTGACATCAAAGGCTTGCGGAGAATTAGCCGCGCCCGCCGAGGTCAGAGTCACTGTCTCGGTGTATGTTCCCGGACCAAGCATCTCCAGAACGCTGGTATTCACACTGAGCGTCAGCGATTGAGGCGTGGTGCCGGAGGCCGGAGTAATCTCCAGGAAGTTGGGTCCTCCGCTATTCGCCGCTGCGCTGGCCGCGATGCTGAGCCCGGACGTGGAACTGGTGATGGGTACATTCTGCTCTGCTGGCGGTGTGCCGCCGATCTGATAGGTAAACGTCGGCCCGGTGGCGGGCGTCTGGATCAGAGGTAGCGTGCTCACCAGCAGACTTACCGGCACCGTCACATTCGGGTTACTGGCTCCGGGCGCCGAAATGTTGATTGTGCCGCTGCACGTTCCCGCCGATAAACCCGACGGGTTCACTTCCACGTTCAGGGTGCTGGGCGTAGCGCCGCTGTTCTGGCTCAGGACGATCCAGTTTCCGCAGCTGCTGGTCTGGGCGAAGGCAGTAAAGCTGACATTCGCACCGGTGCTGCTGTTCAGAGTAAGGGTTTGGGCCTGGGGACCGGACGTTCCGAGCTGATAGCCGAAGGACATCTGCGCGGGGCTCACGGTGAGCGCCGGTGTCCCCTGGATTGTCACCAGGACGGGGATGCTGATGCCGTTGGTGCCCGGAGCGTTGATAGCAACGGCCGCGTCGAATGTTCCCGGGTTATTCAGCAAAGTGACGGGATTCACAGTCACCTGAAGCGACCCCGGCAGGCTGCCCGCCGTGGGGCTCACCGTCAGCCAGGTCCCACCGCTATTTGTGATTCCGGCCGCCGTATAAGTCGTGATACTGGAGCTAGAACTGGAGAGGGACACAGTCTGCGACTGCGCCGCCGTGCTGCCGGGCGCAAAAACGAAGCTGAGCGAATTGGGACTCGCTGAAACCGGGCTGGCAACCCCGTTCGAGTTGGCGTTGAGCGTCACTGGGATAGATAGATTGGTCGTCCCCGAAACAACGTTGATGAAACCGACGTCGATACCGGAACTCGGCGCACTGGACCCGATGGAGACCGTGAGAATCGCGGGGGTGCTGGTGCTGGATGAAGTGGCAGTGAGCCAGCCGGTGTCCGAATAGGACGAGACCGAGAAGCTCGCCGTGCCACTGGCAGAGGACAGCAGGATAGTCTGCGACGCCGTGGTGACGCCGCTCTCCGTATTAAACGTGAGCTGCTGTGGCGTGGCCACCACGGCGTTTGTCTGAGCGTCCGCTGTGTCAAAACAGCACAGTGTCGCCACAATTAGTCCCAACGAGAACGGCAAGGGTCCAGTGATTTTCACGACTTACTCCAATTTAAAAAGGATTTACTGCACAAAATGGCGCACAGTCTGGCGGGACGCGGTCGCGTGGCTGCACGGAAGTGGGATTGTCGCACGCGTGCTTCCGTTTCCAAAAACGTGCAGGCTGTAACCGTGACTTCAACCCTACGCGTTCACCTTTGGTAGGCTGTTAGGATCTTTCGTAAGGAAGTCTGATGGCAAAAATTTCTATTCGAGATTTGGATTTGAAAGGTAAGATCGCTTTCATCCGTGTGGATTTTAATGTCCCACTGGCGCCTGGAGGTCAGGAGATCACCAGCGATAAGCGGATACGGGCGTCACTCCCTACCATTCAGTACGCGCTCGATCATGGCGCAGGCCTGATCCTGGCCAGCCACTTAGGCCGTCCCAAGGGCAAACGAAATCCGGAGATGAGCCTCCAACCGGTGGCTGTTCGGCTGGCGCAGTTGCTGGGGCGTCCCGTCAAGATGGCGCCGGATTGCGTGGGGCCCGAAGTGGAAAAAATGCGGCCGGCTCCCGGTGAGGTTTTGCTGCTCGAGAATCTGCGTTTTCATCCCGAGGAGGAAAAGAACGATCCGGGCTTTTCGAAACAGCTCGCCTCCCTGTGCGATGTCTATATCAACGACGCTTTCGGATCGGCCCACCGCGCGCACGCGTCCACGGTGGGAATGATTCAGCTTGTGAAGGAAGCGGCTTCGGGCCTCTTGATGGATAAGGAACTGGAGTATCTGACTAAGGCGACCAAGCATCCGGACCGGCCTTGTGTGGCGATTCTCGGCGGTGCGAAAGTATCTGACAAGATCGAAGTAATCGAAAATCTGATGAAGGTTGTGGATCAGTTACTGATCGGCGGGGCGATGGCTTACACATTCTTGAAGGCGCAGGCCAAGCCGGTGGGTAAGTCGTTAGTCGAGGATGACAAGCTGGAACTGGCCAAGGAGTTGCTCGCGCGGTCGGGGGGCAAGATTCTTCTTCCGACGGACCATGTGGTTGTGGATGAATTGAAGGAAGGCGCGCCGTTCGAAGTTACTGTGAACGTCCCGGAAGGCAGGATGGGAGTGGACATCGGCCCGGCGACGGTGGCCGCTTACTCCGCGGTGATCGCCAAAGCGAAGACCATTATCTGGAACGGTCCCATGGGAGTTTTTGAGAAGCCGCCTTTCGATCGCGGGACGGTGGCGCTGGCAAAGGCCGTAGCGGCGTCGGGCGCGGTGTCGGTAGTGGGCGGCGGCGATTCGGAAAAAGCCATCAAGTCGGCGGGCGTGTCGGACAAGATTTCACACATCTCCACGGGCGGGGGCGCGTCGCTGGAGTTTCTGGCGGGAATCGAGCTACCGGGCGTCGCCGCGCTGCCGGACAAGTAGGTCCTGGATAATCACCGGCGCAAGATCGCGTTTCTCACGCGGGAGACGCACTCGCAACATGAGCAAATCGGGCGTTTTGCCTTCCAGGATCGCAACACCGTCAATCGGATCGTCGTTCGCTTTGAGTCGGCTCATCGTGCCAAGACCATCGGAATGAGCAGGCGTTTGAAACTCGACAACGCGATCATTTTGGACGATCAACTTATCGTTCGGATAGGGAGCAAAAGTGAACTGGTCTGCTGTTTGAGAAAATGAATCAATTACATTTCGGACAAACGCTCTATGCGTAGGGAAAACACGCGCGATCACATCAGCGACCTCGTACCTGCCTGATGTGTTTCCGAAGAGATCGTCGATTTGAACAACAGGTCCGGCAAACCCCGTCCAATTCGTACCGAACAAATCATCTCTTCTGATCGGCCTGGGCGCAACAAACAGGGATATGCCGTCCGATCCATACCTTCCGTAGCAATACCAACCCCGTGGCGCCAGAACACCCGAGCCGTGCGCCGTTCTATAGTAGGCGAGTCTCTGCGCCTCGCCTGGGTCGACCGCCATAACCTCATCATTGCCTTTAGGAGCCTTCCAAAGATCAGCTTGACCATCAGCCGCGCATCCAACAAACGGAACACGAACCGTCTGCGCAACGAGCGCCGAGGAGTAAAGCAGAACTAGAACAGCAGCGCGATTGCGCAAATCGAGCCTCCAATGACGGCCCAGGTCGACAACAGTGAATGATCGATCAGGAAACCCGCCAGTGCCGGCGCCGCGATCGCCGAAACAGAATTGAGCGATTGCGTCAGCCCCAGAATCACGCCTTGCTCGGAACGGCCGGCCTTCTGCGTGATCATGCTGGTTACGGTTGGCCGAATGATTCCGGTGCCTGAGGACGCGACGGCGGCGGCCACTAACAGCAGCGGAATCGAATGTGTGAACCCCAGCCCCACCAGGCCAATAAAGCCAAAGAAAAATCCGGCGCGCGCGAGATTGGTCTCTCCGAATGCCTTCACCAGGCGTCCGATGAGGCCGCCTTGTAATATGACCCCGAGAAAACCTAAGAAAGCATACACGTAGCCGACTTGCTGCGGCCCGAAAGGCTGTCCGTGCCATGTATAGCGCCGTTCGGCAAACAATGGAAAGCCGGTCATGAACAGCGAGAAAGCCATGGTGAACGCGAAAAATTGCCACAGCAGCGGCGCCAGGCCGGGCTCGCGAAAGTAGCGCACATAGTTTCCCCAATCGAGCAGCGTAAACTTGCGCGGAGTGGCGTTGTCGGCCGCCGCTGGCGTAACGGTCGGCAGAAGAAAATAGGTACATAAGATGCTAGTCGCCGAAAGCCCCGCGGCCACCAGGATCGGATACTGATATCCATATCGGGACAGAAAGCCGGAAAGTCCGGGGCCGATAAGGAATCCCATGCCGAAGGCGATGCCGATCAGCGCGAACGATTTCGCGCGATCCTCGGGCTTGGTGACGTCAGAGATGTAGGCCTGCGCCAGCGACAAATTGCCGGCCGTCAGCCCATCGATTGCGCGGGAAAGAAAAATCAGCCAGAGCGCGTTCGCGTAGGCCAGGATCAGGAAGCCGATGAACGTACCCACCTGGCTCACCAGAAGTAACGGCCGGCGGCCCATATGGTCCGACAGTCGCCCAAGCATCGGCCCCGCCACCAGCTGGCACAAAGCATATAAGGAGACGAGCAATCCCACGACGGCCGGCGAAGCGCCATAATGCTCCGCATAAAAGGGCAGCAGCGGAAGGATGATAGTGAGTCCGAGTACGTCAACGGAGACGATCAGGAATATCGGGAGAAGCGGAGATTTGCGCAAGAGAAGACAGTACGATGGTAACAGATAGGGCGCGGACAACTATGGCGGATCAACTTTTTCTTTCTTACTGGCTTCGAAACTACAACGACGCGACGATGCTGCGGAACTATGAGAAGTTCCTCAGGTTGTTCCCATTCTCGCGGCTGGCAAACCAGGCCAGCACATTTAAGATCATGGCGGTGGACCCGAGCGAGCCGGTGGTGGCTGAAATCCCCTATCCTCCGCCCGTCCCGATTGACGACGTGCTGGCGGTGGCCAAGGATTTCCAAAACGCGGATGCTTGTTATCGGCTGGAGACGTGGTGGGACCTGTGGCTATATGAGGGGGATTGGAAGCTGTCTCCGGCGCGCGTGGCATTGTGCTGCTTCGGTCCGGAGTTCAATCAGAGCCCAAGCAGCGATCCGCGCTCGCTAGAGGTCCCGCGAACGCCGGTGCTCGCGTTTCCCAACCCGGACGAAGACGCGGCCATCGGCTGCGCGCTCGAGATCGAATTTGGGATCGACGCCAATTTTCTTCCGCAGCCGGACTTGCCCGACAGCCCGCATATGATCGAGTCCAACATCAAGAGCCTGCTCAAACTGGTGCATGATCTGGATGACGCCCTGCCGGTGGAAACGCGGCGGCTTTGGTCGGAATCCGGTGAGAACTTCGCGGAGAAGCTGCATCAGGCGCTTAGCGCGGTGTCTGAATAGGACTCAGTGAATGGCCGCTGGAGAACTACCCGGGCGTTCCTTCAGCAAATTCCGCACCGCTTCCGCCAACATTTTGGGCACAAAGGGCTTTTGCAGGAACGCCACTTGCTGCTGCAGCGAGTTCGGAAGATTTTCGATAAAGAATGGCGATCCGCTGCAAACCAGGATGCGAAGGTCTGGCCGGATCTCAAGCATGCGAGTGAGCAGCGTGTCACCCGGAATGTCGGGCATGCCTAGATCAGCGATTACCATTCCATACCCATCCGGCGCGGTTTCAAAATTTCGCAGAGCATCCACGGACCTGAGGTAAGTCTCCACTTCGAATCCGAGCCGCTGGAGATATTTCTCGATGAGCTGCAGCAGCGGAGGCTCATCCTCCACCAGCAGAATCTTGACTGGAGCGTCGCTCACCACGCCACCGGGGACGTTTCACCCAAACTGAACGCAACTCCCAGGCTCACGCGGTTGGAATCGTTTTCCAAAAGTGCATCTCCTATCGGGTAGTTTGTGGTGTAGCGGCGATAATCATAGCGTACATCGAGATATGTGTCTCCCGCCAATCGATACAACACCTGAATCCCACCCTGCAGATTTACGTATTTGCCGAGAGCTTGCCCTAGAGCTGAGAGTTGATTGTAGCCCGCGTTGAATCGAGCTTGCAGAGCACGGGTCGCGATATACGAGTAATGAACGGCGCCCGAAGTCTGGCGGGAGGTCAGATAAAGTCCGTTTCCCGGCGTAATTGTGCTGGAGTAATCGATAGTCAGCGATCCGGTCTTCAGCCGCCGCGTCAAGCGGATCTCGGCCACCGGAAGATAGCGCGTGTTGGAGAATGTCACCACGGCGAAACTTTCGCCGGTAAGCGCCACAATGGACGGATCCACAGCAACCTCCGTAAGGCCCAGCGTATCCACGCGGACCCCACCGCCCAATGTGCTTAGATCCCATTCGCGCGTAAGCCGGACGGAATAGCCGAGCGCCGCGGTTTCCAGACGCGAGTTGCCAAAGGTGTTTTGAAAATCGAAATAAGTGTTGCTGTAAAGAGCGGAGATAGTTTGCCGCGCAGTAGCGCGATAGGCAACGCTCGCCCGCGCGTTGTAGCCGTTCAACCCAGCGAGCAATAAGGAGGCCCTGCGAACCACAAACCCGTCGCCGCCGAAATCAAACGTCACTCGCGCGCTGGGACGCCAGGTCAGGTCCACGCGCGACTGCAGATAGTTGGTGCGGCTGTCGAACAGTTCGGCGGTCGGGATGCCAATGCGATCCAGGCTGGCCAGCGGGAAGTAGGAAAATGCTCCGTCGGCGAGCGTCGTAGTGCCGAGCGTGTTCTTCACATCCAGAGTGAGATGACGTGAGACCGCTTCGCGGTAGTTGACTCGGAGAAACTGGTCGAAGCCGTCAAACTCGGGTGCATTGGTGTACTGGCGATAGGTGCCGCGATACTCGACGCTCAGTTTGCCGCGCCGCCAGCGGTGAACGGCGTTCGCAGCGAAGTCGGCTTCTTCACCGAAGCTCGCTATGGGATTGAGCCCGGCCGTGCTTCCCGTCTTGCCCTGCGCGATAGGCGCGGCTATCAGGCCCGAATCGTACACGCCGATGATCTGAGCGTAAAGGCCGAAGGCGTTCAGTGCGCCCTTGGTCTCCTCTGACAAACCGTTGTCCTGGCCGATCACAGGCGGTCCGTCGTAAGTGGATTGGGATAGATCTGGCGCGCCGGGGACGCTCGGCACTTCTGAATCTGCGGAGGCGCCGTCGATAGCGTACGCTCCCGCGGCGCGAGCATACAGAGCGAACCCGTCCTGACGGTTCAGTACAGAGGGGCTTTCGTAAGTTGGTTCCTGCTGCTCCCGCTCCCCAGGATCAGGCTGGTCCTGCGCCGGAGCGAGGCCGGCCGCCAGCAACGCCAGGAAGAGGATTCTGGATACCAGCCTGCTCGTTCCTTGATTGCAGACTCAAGTCTGACCCCGGAGGGCGCGATGTGTCAAGCGGGCTGACTGTGGTTGGCCCTCGTTATCATCGGCGTATGCGATTCCACACCGAATATCTGAAGTTCCAGACAAAGCAGCACCGGCAGTACATCAACATCACGGGCGAAGTGGATGCGGCGCTCAAGAAAAGCGGGATTCGGGAAGGCATGATCCTGGTTTCGGCCATGCACATCACGGCGGGCGTCTGGGTGAATGACGCCG